>NZ_JARZZP010000010.1:0-69702 GCF_029948085.1 Streptococcus taonis
TTTCATTTCTCCTGAATTACTTCCTTCAGCTCTCTGAGAAGGGCTTTGCGGCCTTTAAATCGTTCGTCTGCCCAGAGGCGTTCATAGGCTTCTTGCTTATCTTCTGGTAACTTTCTTCTATAAGTATTCAACAATTCATGGAGGGCGTAGTAATCATCCAGCCACAATCCTCCTTCTGGTAGGCGATGGCTAATCTCCCCTACTTCTTCATAGGCCATCCGGTCTAGGCGACGTTTTTGACTCTCTTGTTTTCTGACGCTATCAAGGATTCGATTGCGAAATTTTGTTTTGAAGTAGACGTAGAGTTTCTTTTCTTTTTCCACTAGTTCTGGATGGTGTTCTAGAAGTTCATGGAGACAGATCATGCCTTCTTGATCCCAATCCTCTTTCTCCCACAGGTGGAGATAATAATCTTTTCGGCATCTATGGACAATTCCTTTTACCTTCTCATAATACTTTTCAAGCATTTGCTTTCCCCCTTTCTCTGCTTGTAGTATAGCAGAGAAAGGGGGAAAGAAGGGCTTTGGTTTCTGTCTTGTGCTTTTTTTACTCTCTAATGTTATGGAAGTTTTGAATGCTGACAAGTGAGAGTGAAAAAAGACAAAGATTTGAATCCTTGTCTTTTAGCTTATAAACGTATTAGTGAAACAGATCTACAATGGTATCCCAAACTGTCTGGGCTTTTTCTTTAATCTTAGCATCTGAAATAGCTTTGCCTGCTTCATCGACCAGATTTTGTGCTCGTCCACGAATATCTGCTAATATATCATCCGACTGCGTACTAGTATCACTTGTAGTTTGTTTCCGTGTGTTTTCTGGTGCAATACCATTCATTTTATAAGCATTTTCAACTGTAAAAGTGCTTCCTGGTGTATAAGGAAGAATTGTTTCTGCCATACTTCTAAAAATGTGAGCAGCACCATTCGAAGTCGAACCTGCCAGATAATGATTTTCGTCCGTAGTCGGGAAACCAAGCCAATGACTTATCACCACATCAGGCGTATATCCGATAACCCACTGGTCACTTGTATATACTGGGTTAAAAGCTGCTTCAGTTGTACCAGTTTTCCCAGCCATAACATAGTCATCTGGCGAGGAGCTTATTCCTGTACCGTTTGTAAAAGTACCTAACATCATACTGGTCATTTTATCGGCTACTGACTTATCTATTATACGTTTTTGAGAATTTTTGTGGGTTGCAATGACTTGGCCGCTCGCATTTTCAATACGAGTAATAAAATGCGCTTCAGGTATCAAACCTTCATTTGCAAACGCTGCATAAGCCTGCGCCATTTGTAGCGGACTTGTCTCCACCCCACCACCTAGAGCTACACCTAACACACGATCAACATTCGTTAAATCAAGTCCGAATCTTTCACCTGATTCAAAAGCCTTATCGATACCAAGTTGCTTGACTGTCGCTACAGCAGGAAGATTTAGAGACTCGGCTAAGGCTTGATACATTGGAACTTCTGGTGATGTCTTGATTCCTGCGTAATTGTCTACTTTATAATCACCATATTGCATGGTATGATTATCCAGCTCCTTATTAAGAGACCAACCCGCTTCGACTGCTGGTGTATAGACTACTAAAGGTTTAATCGTTGAACCTGGACTTCTTTTGGTCTGGGTTGCATAGTTAAAATTTCTGAAACCTGTCTTATCATCCCCTGCCACTCGACCAACAACTCCTCGAACTCCACCCGTTTTTGGCTCCAAAGCGACACTACCAGACTCTGCATGTGTCCCATCTTCAGCTGTCGGAAAGAGCGAAGTATTTTGATAGATAACCTGCATATTTGCTTGGTAATTTTGATCTAGCTCCGTATAAATTCGATAACCGTTATTAACGATTTCTTCCTCTGTTAGATTATACTTTTCAATAGCTTCATTAACAACTGCATCAAAATAAGAAGGATAACGGTAGTCTGATATTTTCCCTTCATAACTATCTTTCAATTGAGAAGCCATATCAACACTTGCTGCTTCTGCTTCCTTATTTTTATCAAGGTAGCCGGCAGCCACCATATTTTGCAAGACAGTATCTCTTCGATTAGTTGAATGCTCAATGGAATTCAGAGGATTGTACAATTCTGGGCCTTTAAGCATGCCTGCTAAAGTGGCAGCTTCATCAAGAGTTAATTCCGATGCCGAAACTCCAAAGTACTTCTTACTAGCATCCTCAACACCCCAAACTCCATTACCGAAGTAGGCATTGTTCAAATACATGGTTAGAATTTCTTTTTTACTGTATTTTTTGGTTAATTCTAAAGCAAGGAAGAATTCTTTGGCCTTTCTCTGAACAGTTTGGTCTTGTGAAAGATAAGCATTTTTCGCTAACTGTTGGGTAATTGTAGAACCACCACCCGAGCGACCAGCTGTTAGGATCGCTAGGAAAAAGCGACCATAGTTAATTCCACTATTTTTATAGAAGCTCCTATCTTCTGTCGCAACAACAGCATTCTGCAAGTCTTCACTAATTTCCGAGAGCTCAACATAGGTTCCTTTTTGGCCTGACAAGGCACCAGCCTCATTCTCTTCTCTATCAAAAATCACCGTTCTTGTTTTCAAAGCATTCTGCAAGTCTGTAACATTTGTCGATTTAGCCAAGGCAAATAGATAGACCCCAACAAACAAGCTTGCACTTAGTCCAAGAATTAGAAAGATTTTGGTCAGATGATAGCGACGCCAAAATTTTCGAATAGGTCCGACTTGCCCAACTTTCTTTCGCCCACCTCTTGACCGTCTTAAATTAGTCGAGGTATTTTCTTCATTATTAGCTTCGTCGATTTCTATTTCTTCCATTTCAGCTTCTTCTTTTTTAAATAAAGAAAGAAACTTTTCAAATAATGTATCTAATTTCATGCGTTTATTTTATCATCTTCCCCATAGGAAGACAAGAATTTAGCTAGATTCTCTATCCAAATAATCTATTTTTTGTTACAATATCTGTATGAAATTTACCTTTGTTATCCCTGATTCTCTTCCTGAAATGACTGTCAAAATCTTCTTGGAGGAGCAACTACTCATTCCGAGAAAAATACGGCATTTCTTGAGAATTAAAAAGCACATTCTCATCAATCAAGAAGAAGTCCACTGGCATCAAACTGTCAAAGTCGGAGATGAATGTCAACTGATTTTCGATGAGGAAGATTATCCTACAAAAGAAATTGTTTGGGGGAATCCTAATCTTGTTCAAGAAGTTTACCAAGACCAACATTTGATTATCGTTAACAAACCTGAAGGTATGAAGACTCACGGCAATCAACCAGATGAGATTGCTCTTCTCAACCATGTCAGCGCCTATGTAGGCCAGACTTGCTATGTCGTTCATAGACTAGACAAAGAAACAAGTGGACTCGTACTATTTGCTAAAAATCCATTTATACTGCCCATCCTCAATCGATTATTGGAGAAAAAAGAAATCTCCCGCGAATACTGGGCTCTGGTTGAGGGAAAAATAAGAACTAAAGAGCTTGTCTTTCGAGACAAAATCGGTCGTGATCGTCACGATCGTAGAAAACGGGTGGTGGATTTCAAAAATGGTCAATATGCTGAAACTCATGTAACTCGATTGAAACAATTTCAAAACAAGACCAGTCTTCTTCGTTGTCGATTAAAAACAGGACGTACTCATCAGATTCGAGTTCAGCTATCTCACCACGGTCATCCAATCCTTGGAGACCCTCTCTACAATCCACATTCAAAAGCTAAGAGACTAATGCTTCATGCATTTAAACTTTCCTTTGTCCATCCTCTGACCTTAAACAAATTAAGCTTTACTGCGCTATCAGATACATTTGAAAGAGAATTAAACCAAAATGGATGACACTATCATCCATTTTTTCTTATAGATACAAAAAAAGCAAGACCAGTTAGCCTTGCTTTTATCAACTCAAGAATTATTTAGCGATTTTAGCGAAGTATTCAAGAGTACGTACAAGTTGTGCAGTGTATGACATTTCGTTGTCGTACCATGAAACAACTTTAACCAATTGTTTACCGTCAACATCAAGAACTTTAGTTTGAGTTGCGTCAAACAATGATCCGTAAGACATACCTACGATATCTGAAGATACGATTGGATCTTCTGTGTAACCGTATGATTCGTTTGAAGCTGCTTTCATAGCTGCGTTCACTTCATCAACAGTAACGTTCTTTTCAAGAACAGCTACCAATTCAGTAACTGATCCAGTTGGAGTTGGAACGCGTTGTGCAGATCCGTCAAGTTTACCGTTCAATTCTGGGATTACAAGACCGATAGCTTTAGCAGCACCAGTTGAGTTAGGAACGATGTTTGCTGCACCAGCGCGAGCACGACGAAGGTCACCACCACGGTGTGGTCCGTCAAGGATCATTTGGTCACCAGTGTAAGCGTGGATAGTAGTCATCAATCCTTCTACAACACCAAAGTTGTCTTGAAGAGCTTTAGCCATTGGAGCCAAGCAGTTTGTAGTACATGAAGCACCTGAGATAACTGTTTCAGTACCATCAAGGACATCGTGGTTAGTGTTGAATACAACTGTTTTAACGTCGTTTCCACCAGGAGCAGTGATAACAACTTTCTTAGCTCCACCTGGGTGCAAGTGTTTTTCAGCAGCTGCTTTCTTAGCAAAGAAACCAGTAGCTTCAAGAACGATTTCTACACCGTCGTTAGCCCAGTCGATTTGTTCTGGATCACGTTCAGCAGAAACACGGATGAATTTACCGTTAACTTCAAATCCACCTTCTTTAACTTCCACAGTTCCGTCGAAACGACCTTGAGTTGTGTCATATTTCAACAAGTGTGCAAGCATAACTGGATCTGTAAGGTCGTTGATGCGAGTAACTTCAACACCTTCTACGTTTTGGATACGGCGGAAAGCAAGACGACCGATACGTCCGAAACCGTTAATACCAACTTTAACTACCATTAGTGATTTCCTCCTTATGAAAATCATGAAAATTTTATTGTGAAAAGAGTAACTTGAATCACTACAAATCACCTTTCAACATACCTATTATATAACTATTTGAGTTTAATTGCAAGCGCTGGCCTTGTTTTTCTGATAAGCTTTGGTAATATTTTCATTTCTTTACTTAGCCTTGCATCTGACTCTCATCCTTGCAATTTTTTATGAAAATACACTCTCTAACCATAAAAAACCGAGGTTCCCCTCGGTTTTGGCTGATAATCAATTATTTACGGCGTCCTGGTCTTTCTTTGTAACCATAGTATGCATCTTCGATGATTTCTTGCATATGGTCAACCATTGGAAGACGTGGGTTTGCAGGTGAACATTGGTCTTCATAAGCAAGGAAGGCCAACTCACGTGAATGTTCTTTCCATTCTTTTTCGTCAACACCTTGTGCTTTGAAGTTCATTTGGATACCTACGCGCTCACCGAGTTCGTAAACAGCTTTTGCAAAAGATTCAACCCCTTCTTCTGGTGTAGAAGCTGGAAGTCCAAGCATACGAGCGATATCTTGATATTTCTCGTCTGCACGGTAGTAGTTGTACTTAGGCCATGTAGCTGTCTTAGCTGGGCGAGTACCGTTGTAACGGATAACATATGGAAGCAAGATTGCATTTGTACGTCCGTGAACTGTGTGGAATTGCGCACCAATCTTGTGAGCCATTGAGTGAGAAATACCTAGGAAGGCATTTGCAAAGGCCATACCAGCGATTGTTGAAGCGTTATGCATTTTCTCACGTGAGTGGAAGTCTGCATTCTTAACTGAACTTTCAAGGTTTTCGAATACAAGTTTGATAGCTTGAAGCGCAAGACCGTCAGTGTAGTCGCTAGCCATTTGTGATACGTATGCTTCCGTTGCGTGAGTCAATACGTCCATACCAGTATCCGCCGCAACAAATCCAGGAACTGTCAATACCAAAGCTGGGTCTACGATTGCCACAGTTGGTGTCAATGAGTAGTCAGCGATTGGGTATTTACGGTTGTTTGCTTTATCAGAGATAACGGCAAATGGAGTTACTTCAGATCCTGTACCAGATGTAGTTGGGATAGCGATGAATTTAGTTTTCTTACCAAGCAATGGGAATTTGAAGGCACGTTTACGGATATCCATGAATTTTTGTACAAGGTCACGGAAGTCTACTTCTGGTTGCTCGTAGAAGAGCCACATTACTTTAGCAGCATCCATTGGTGATCCACCACCAAGAGCGATGATTGTATCTGGTTTGAAAGAGCGCATAATCTCAGTACCACGTTCAACTGTAGTGATATCTGGATCTGGTTCTACATCTGCAAAGATTTGGTAAACAACCTTATTGCGACGAAGGTCAAGTTGTTCGATGATACGATCAAGGAAGCCAAGCTCTACCATAGCGTGGTCAGTAACGATCATGACACGCTCAACGTCACGACATTTTTGAAGGTATTGAATTGAATCACGTTCAAAGTATGTTTTTGAAGGAAGTTTCATCCATTGCATGTTATTTCTCCGTCTTCCGACTTTTTTGATGTTCAAGAGGTTAATGGCGCTAACGTTATCCCCAACTGAGTTACGTCCGTAAGAACCACATCCGAGTGTCAATGATGGCAAGAAGGCATTGTAAACGTCCCCGATACCACCGAAAGTAGAAGGTGAGTTACAGATAACACGAATAGCTTTAACAGCTTTACCAAATTCTTTAGTCAATTCTTCATCGGCAGTATGGATGGCTGCTGAGTGCCCAAGACCGTTAAATTCAACCATTTGACGAGCTTTAGCAATACCATCTTCACGGCTTTCAGCTTTCAAAACTGCGATAACTGGTGACAATTTTTCACGAGTTAATGGCTCGTTTTCACCAACTTCTTTACATTCTGCAGCAAGAATGTTTGTTCCTTCTGGAACAGTAAATCCTGCTTGTTCTGCAATCCAAGTTGCTGGTTTACCAACGATGTCAGCGTTCAATTTTGCACCAGCACAGTTTTTGCTGTTTGCTTTCACGCCGAAGCAGAACTCTTCAAGAAGTGCTTTTTCTTTTTTGTTTACAAAGTAAGTGTGGTAAGATTTGAACTCTGCTACAAATTCATCGTAAATTTCTTTATCAATGATAACCGCTTGTTCAGATGCACAGACCATACCATTGTCAAATGATTTAGACATTACGATATCGTGAGCAGCTTGGCGGATGTTAGCTGATTTTTCAACATAAGCTGGAACGTTTCCGGCACCTACCCCAAGAGCTGGTTTACCACATGAGTATGCAGCTTTAACCATGGCATTACCACCTGTTGCAAGGATTGTTGCAACACCTTCGTGGTTCATCAATGCGCTAGTTGCTTCCATAGATGGTTCAGTAATCCACTGTACACAGTTTTCAGGTGCACCTGCTTTAATCGCTGCATCACGAACGATTTGAGCTGCGTGAGCTGATGATTCTTGAGCTGATGGGTGGAATGCAAAGACAATAGGATTACGAGTCTTCAATGAAATCAACGCTTTAAAGATTGCTGTTGAAGTAGGGTTTGTTGTTGGAGTGATACCACAAACAACACCAACTGGTTCAGCGATAAGAGTCAATCCTGTTACATCATCTTCTTCGATAACACCAACTGTTTTAGTGTGGCGCATGTTATTTACTACGTGCTCACAAGCAAATAGGTTTTTAGTTGCTTTATCTTCAAATACTCCACGTCCTGTTTCTTCAAAGGCATGTAAAGCCAATTCTCCGTGAGCATCAAGTGCTGCAACTGAAGCTTTTGCTACGATATAATCGACTTGATCTTGGTCGAGTTTACGCATTTCTTCAAGAGCAACTAAAGCTTTTTGCACCAAACCATCGACATGCTTTTCAGCAGCGAGTTTCTTTTCTTCTGGTGTTACAGTTTTTTTATCAGCCATATTTTCCTCCATAGCTTTCAAGGATTGTAAGTCCTTTGTTAATTTTTTCACAAGTTTATTATAACTCTTTTTTAAACGTTTGTAAACAGTTTCATATACATTTCACAAACTTTTTTTATTTGTTTGTGAAAACAATTTTAAATATACCCATACATGCACTTTTTCACTTAAAGTTTGTGAATTATTTCATAAAAGTTTTATTTTTCACAAACTTAGTTGTAAAACAGTCTTGTAAGCCGTTTTTATTTCCATGTAAGCGCTTTCTAGCGTTCTGGAAGAATACCTCCTTCTAGGAGGAGGTTATTGTGCTTGTTGAAATAAACCTTGTTTGAAGTCCCCTTCATAGACTACTTCTTGTTCTGTAGTCAGTTTTCCTTTTCCTTCAGCTTGGCCATTTACAAAGTCTCCCTCATATACCCAACCTGCTTTAGCTTGGTAGGTACCTTTACCATTGAAGGCTCCATTACTGAATTCTCCGGTATAGCTATCACCATTTGCAAAGGTAACAGTTCCCTGACCATTCATCTTACCACGAACTAGGCTTCCATCGTAAACAATGGTATCACCATCAAGTTTGAGAACTCCCTGCTTGGGAAGATTTGTCAGAAATACTGACCCTGCGCAGACAATGATGACGATTACTGTCGCGATTTCTAGTCGAGGTCGTGTCAAATGGACACTGTATTTTTCATAGAGTTTCTTTATATTTTCCATTTTCACTCTCATTTTCTAAGCGACTTAACCAAGCCTGGCAACCAGTTAAAACCCGATCGTAAGTTTCTTCAAAATCACCTGTATACCATGGGTCTGGAACGCTTTCAGATGCAAACGCTTGTATCTTATCTTGTTGATCTTGTGGGCACATCTGATATAAGTCAGCGAGGTTAGACTCATCCATACCAATGATATAGTCAAAATACTCAAAGTCATTTTTAGAAATTTGTTGGGAAGTTTTTGAAGTATCATAAGGAACTCCATGGCTTCGAAAAATTCCTTGTGTCCCTTTGTGGATCGGATTGCCATGTTCCCAGGAAGAAGTCGCTCGGCTTTGAATCTCATATTTGTCAGTCAAGGATTTCATCACAAATTCCGCCATAGGACTACGACAAATATTACCAAGACAGACAAAAGCAATTTTTTTCATTACTCTTCCTCTCACTTATAGAAAAACGGGAATGAGATCCACCCCGTTTTATTCTTCAATAGCACTGCCGTCTTCAATAACAGCTCCTTCAGGTGTCACAGCTTCTTTGACTGGCAAAACAGTTCGAATTGCACCTAATTCGAAAGTCAAGTATACTCCGTCTACATCAAGTACAATCGTTTTGTTTTCAGTATCAACTTCGTCGACTGTACCGTAGAGACCACCGATAGTGATGACTTCGTAGCCTTTTTGAAGTTTGTTGAGGCTCTCCATACGTTTTTCAGCTTGTTTTTTTTGAGAACGTTGCATGAAGAACATCAAGCCGAACATCAAAACAAGCATAATCAAGAATGTTAAATTCCCACCCATTATTTTTTCTCCTTTGTAATTCAGATAAAACTACTATATCAAATTTCACTTGTTTTTACAAGATTGCACCTTGATTTTAGGTCAATAAAAAACCAGAGCAAATGCCCTGATTTTTCTTATTTCAAGTTGTTTACAAGTTCTACTAAGTTTTCAACTGTAAATCCATATTCTGCTAAAACTTTTGGTGCTGGGGCAGATGCTCCAAAGGTATCAATACCAAGAACTGCTCCATCAAGACCAACGTATTTATACCAGTTTTGAGTTGCTCCCATTTCAACTGCTACACGGCGACGAACTGCATTTGGTAAGATTTCTTCTTTGTAGGCTGCATCTTGTGCATCAAATACATCTGTAGATGGCATGCTGACTACGCGAACTTTTCCACCTTGACTTGCCAATTCTTTAGCAGCTGCAACAGCAAGATTGACCTCTGAACCTGTCGCAATCAAGATTGTATCAAAGTCTGCTGCATTTTCATAGACAACATAGGCACCTTTTGCAACCTTGTCAAAGTCTGTTCCTTCTTCGACAGTCAAGTTTTGACGTGTCAAGACAAGGGCAGTTGGTGTTTTCTCACTTGTCACTGCAAGGTACCAAGCTGCTTGAGTTTCACGCGCATCTGCTGGGCGGAAAACATTTAGATTTGGCATAGCACGAAGACCTGCTAGGTGTTCAACTGGTTCGTGCGTTGGGCCATCTTCACCAACTGCGATTGAATCGTGGGTGAAGACATAAGTTACAGGAAGACCTTGTAGAGCTGACAATCGAACCGCTGCCTTAAGATAGTCTGAGAATACAAAGAATGTTCCACCATAAACACGAAGTCCACCGTGAAGAGCCATTCCGTTCAAGACAGTACCCATTGCAAATTCACGAACACCAAACTGGATGTTACGATTTAAGCGATTTGCATCATCTTGAAGTCCATCAGTTTTGATGTAAGTCATATTTGAATGAGCAAGGTCAGCTGATCCACCGAGGAAGGTTGGCAATTTAGCAGCCACAACATTCAAGGCATCTTGGCTTGAGTTACGTGTAGCTTGAGAGAAGCCATTTTCTAAAGCTGGGAAGTCTTCTGGAGTCACCTCAACTGGATCGTGCCCTTCGATGATTGCTTCCACTTCTGCAGCAAGTTCTGGGTGAGCTTCTTTGTAATCTGCGACTAGTTTTGTCCATGCTTCGTATGCTGATGCACCACGGTCTGCAACATTTTCTTTGAAATCAGCATAAACTTCTGCCGGGATTTCAAATGGTTCGTATTCCCAACCAAGGGCTTGGCGAGTTGCTGCAGTTTCGTCTGCACCAAGAGGAGCACCGTGTACGGCATTAGTCCCTTGTTTGTTTGGAGAACCATATCCAATAACAGTTTTCACTTCGATCAAAGATGGTTTGCCTGAAGCCTTAGCTTCTTCAATAGCAGCATGAATAGCTTCTAAATCTGTTCCATCTTCTACCAAGGCTGTATGCCAACCGTAGGCATTGTAACGATCGCGAACACTTTCTGTGAATGAATCTTTTGTCTCACCATCCAAGTTGATATCATTTGAATCATAAAGAACAACCAACTTGTCTAGTTTTTGCAAGCCTGCATAAGAAGCAGCTTCACTTGAGACACCTTCCATCAAGTCACCATCTCCACAGATAACGTAAGTATAGTGGTCAAAGATGTTATAACCTTCACGGTTGTACTTAGCTGCAAGGAAACGTTCTGCTTGTGCAAAACCTGTCGCAGTCGCAATCCCTTGTCCTAGAGGACCTGTTGTTGCATCAACCCCTGCTGTATGACCAAATTCTGGGTGACCTGGAGTTTTAGACCCCCATTGACGGAAGTTCTTCACTTCATCCATACTCACATCTTCAAAACCAGAAAGGTGGAGAAGGGCATAAAGAAGCATTGATCCGTGACCAGCTGAAAGAATGAAACGGTCGCGGTTAATCCAGTTTGGTTGAGCTGGATTGATACGAAGTTCTTTAGTGAATAGGCTGTATGCCATCGGTGCAGCTCCCATAACCACCCCTGGGTGACCTGAGTTGGCTTTATTGATAGCGTCAATACCTAGAAAACGAATCGCATTAACAGATAGATTTGACATAGAATTTCCTTTCTCTTTGAGGTGATAGGTCTATCACATATTCTATTTGTACTATTATATGAAAATTATCCGTATCGTGCAACATACGGATAACCTCCAGAAAAAATTTTTATATTAAAGCAAGGCTTTGAATTGGATATTTGAGTCTTGTTCGAAGCAGTCATCAAAACCACGTGGGTGATGATATTCTATTAAGTGTTGGTCTTGAGGATAAGTGTATTTACCACCAACTTCCCAGATAAATGGATGGAAATCGTATTGCAAGCGATCTTTTCTCATTTTCCAAAGTTCTAGGATTTCATTCGTAGAAGCCATGAAGTTAGACCAGATATCATAGTGAACTGGGATAATGACTTTAGCACGTAGATTTTCTGCCATGCGAAGTAGGTCGATAGAGGTCATTTTATCTTGGATACCTACTGGGTTTTCACCATAGTTATTCAAAGCAACATCAATTTTGAAGTCTTTACCATGTTTCGCAAAGTAGTTTGAGAAGTGAGAATCCGCACCATGATAGATGGTTCCACCTGGTGTTTCAAAGACATAGTTAACAGCCTTTTGAGCCATTTCTTCATCTGTAACAGCCAACCCAGCAAGTTCACCACCTGTTTCGTCAGCTCCATTTACTGGTAGAGTTACCAAGCAAGTACGGTCAAATGATTCTACTGCATGAATCTTCATGTCTTTTAGTTCGATAGTATCACCTGGCTTCACAACGATGATTCGTTCTTTTGGAACACCCCAGCCTTCCCAGATTCGACCACAATGGTAAGGACCGATAAACTTAACATGCTCTAACTTAGGATTGTTGAGAATCGCTGCAGCTGTGTATGGGTCGATATGGTCACTGTGGAAGTGTGAAACCAAGTAGTAATCTAGTTCGTTAATTGCAAATGGATCAATAACCATTGGTTGAACACGCAAGTTTGGTTGCAATTTACGAACACCTGCCATATTTGCCATTTGGTGTCCACGAACCATATCTTTCACTTTTTTGGTTGATTTTCCACGGTTTGACCAAAGGTCCATGACAACGTTAGCACCACCTGGTGTCTTAATCCAAGTACCACAGTTACCTAGCCACCACATGGCAAAGTTGCCTTCAGGCACGACTTCTTCTTCGATTTCTTCGTTCAACCATGTTCCCCACTCTGGGAAAGTAGCTAAAATCCATGATTCTCTTGTAATTTCTTTTACGTTTGGCATTTGAAATCCTCCATATTTTGTTCAAGTTTTCATTTCATACTTAGTATAACACCGACCGAAATATTAAAAAAGACCAAGAAAAACACAGGTTTGTGTTCATCATTGGACTGTGATATTTATGATTCATCTAAAAAAGCTTGTATGACTAATTCTTGGTTGATTAAGAGTTGAATTTCTTCCTGTAATTTTGCTGCAACGTGTTTATCAGATATATAGGTGCCGATAATGGTTGATAGATTGTCCTTGAAGGTTCGACCGTCTTTTCTAAGGACCTTATTCTTCATAAAGTCTGTTATGCGTAAAATATCTTCTGCCTCAAGTATAGGATTTACCTTTAATACAGGGAAGCGACTCTCAAGTTCATCGTTTGTTGTGATCAGTAAATCAACCTGAGTAATATCCTCTACGCTTTTGAACTGCTCAGTTGTAAAGACTGCCCCTATCTGTTCATTTGGAAGATAGAATCGACATTGTTTAAGTAAGAGTTTAGAAACGCCCACTCCTTCATCACACACAATATAAATCTTCTTGAAATTGTTTTGAATCGATGGAGTATACTTTAAAAATCCTCCAACGTGAATGGTCAAATAGGCAATCTCATCATCCGTCAATCGAATCTGCCAGGTTTCTTCTAGTACTTCAGCACATTTTTTTGTAATTACGAAAAGTTCACTATACTTGGAACGAATCTGCCGAGTTAAAGGATTTTTTGAGAAAATCCCATAGTTCTTTCTGAATAATAGCGCCTTACAATGAATCACAAGATTCCTCAATAAGTCTTCTTTCTGTTCAATCTCCATTCTGGTTTGGGATTCAAAATACCAAATAAACTCTTCTAAAGCCATTCTCAAATGTTGAAAATCTTTACTTTCTGCATGGATGTCTCGATCTTTTCGATAGGATAACAAAAGAATAGCTAACAGAGATCTATCTAATTCTGAAAACGAGATGCCAAATGTTTCAAACAAGCGTTCTCCTAGTTTATTAGACACCTGGTATTCTATCCTCTTTCGAATCAATGAAAATTCTTGATCAATTTCTTGATGTTTATCTTGATTTCGAGTAACGGTATCACACCCTAGTAGAAGATAGGGAAGGACCTGTAACATAAAGGTGACTTCGTGATGGTTTATTTTTTTCCCCAAATCCTGCTCAACCAATGGAACCTGTTTTTTGAGAAATTGATTGACCTCATCGGAAAGAAGCATCTCACCGTCTAATCGCTCCTTGATTTTTTCCTCTAAAATAGCAACAAAGGCTGGATTTTCCTCCATAAAGATATGATAGAGAAGGGATTGAAGATACTGGATTTTATTAAGAGGGTGCGCATTTAGATAATAGCCTCGAGATTTACTAACTTGAAGCGTTACTTGATACTGCTCCAAGGTTAGTTGGTAACGAATAGTATTTAAATCATTTAGGACCGTATTTCGAGAGACTTCTGTTAATTCCATGAGTTTTTCAAGCGTGATTCTCTCTTTGGAAATACCAATCAGAAGGAGCATCAGCTGCATCCGCTCATTGGCACTCATGATGTAATCATAAGAATCAACTTCGTCTAATAATTGACGACAAGCTTCTCTTTGTTCCTCGGTTAAGTGGATACCAATCCGAGGCAGACTGATGATATGCAACTTCTCATCATCCAAAGCATCATTGATTTTATCAATGTGATAGTAGATTTTTCTTCTAGATTGAGCTAGATCTTTTGAAATGGCCATAATTGTTTTGGACGTTTCTTGATCCATCAAATATTGAAGCAAGTCACAGCTCGCCTTATCTAAAACCATAATTCATACTCCTCTATTTGTCAATCGCTTCCAAAACAACTTTATAATGGTATCACATTCGTACAGACTTTGCAATTATATGCTGTAAACTCTTAACAGTGGATACTGACAACTACAAAAGCGAGGCTTGGATCGAAAGGTCCTAGCCTCTTTTCAATTCAATTTCTTATTTCTTTTGACCGTAATAAGCATTTGGTCCATGTTTACGTTGGTAGTGCTTTTCTAGGATGTACTGAGGAGCAGGTTCAACCCTTGGATTGATTTGCTCTGTAAAGCGATTCATCTTAGATACTTCCTCTAGTACAACAGAGTGATAGACAGCATTCTCTGGGTTTTTGCCCCAAGTGAATGGACCGTGATTTCGTACGACAATTCCTGGTACTTCAACAGGGTTGAGACCACGACGTTCAAACTCTTCTACGATAACTAGCCCAGTATCTTTTTCATAGGCTACTTCTACTTCATCCTTGGTCAAACTACGAGCGCAAGGGATTGATCCGTAGAAATAATCCGCATGGGTTGTTCCATAGAAAGGAATATCACGGCCTGCCTGAGCCCAACCAACGGCTTCCGTCGAATGGGTATGAACCACACTACCAATCGCTGGCCAAGCTTTATATAATTGTACATGAGTTGGAAGATCAGAAGATGGTCTCAAATCTCCTTCTAGAACCTTGCCATCTAGGTCAGTCACCACCATGTTTTCAGGGGTCAATTCGTCATAATCTACACCTGATGGTTTGATAACAATGACACCGAGTTCGCGATTGACTTCCGATACATTGCCCCAGGTAAATTTAACAAGTCCATGTTTTGGCAATGATTGATTGGCATCACAGACTCGTTTACGCATAGTATTAATTACTTGATTCATCTTACATCAAACCTGCTTTCTTAATTAGTGGGTAGAGAAAAGCTTGGGCCTCTTGAATGGCTGCGCGTGTTTCTTCTACAGTTTCACAATTTTCAGACCACATTTCGATTAGGAAAGGTCCATTATAATTGGTTTGCTTTAAAATATCGAAAGCTTCTTCCCATTTGACACAACCTTGCCCAAAAGGTACGTCTCGGAACTGGCCCTTTGAACTTTCTGTAACTGCATAAGTATCCTTGAGATGGAGAGCTGCGATGGCATGATGGCCGAGATAAAATTCACTGTAGACATCATTATGCCAGGCAGACACATTCCCAATATCTGGATATACAAAGAGGTATGGAGAGTCAATTTCTTTCTCTATAGCCAAGTATTTTTCGATGCTATTGATGAAAGGATCATCCATAATTTCGATGGCAAGTACCACCTGAGCTTCTTCAGCCCAGTCACAAGCTTTTCTCAAATTTTTGATAAAACGTTGGCGTGTCTGGGGTGACTTTTCCTCATAGTAAACGTCGTAACCAGCTAATTGAATCGTACGAACTCCCAAATCTTGAGCTAATTCGATACATTTTTTCATGAGTTCCAGAGATTTTTCCTCTAGAACTGGATCATTCGATCCCAATGGGTAACGACGATGGCCTGAAAAACAGATAGAGGGAATACGAACACCAGTCTCATAGATTGCTTTGATAATATCCAAGCGCTCTTCCTTGCTCCAGTCAAGTCTTGCTAAGCGCTCATCACGTTCGTCAATAGACATCTCGACAAAATCAAAGCCTAACTCCTTGGCAAAATTTAAACGTTCTAGCCAGGTAAAGTGTATCGGGGTTGCCTTTTCATAAATTCCAATTGGACGTGCCATGGTTTACCCCCAAATTCGTTTGATTTCATCCTTAAAGGCACGCGCTGCTCCTGCTGGATCGGCAGCCTCTGTAATTCCACGACCTGCGATAAAGGTAAAGACATCAACGCCTTCAAAGAGTTTGAGAGTATCTACATCTAGACCACCTGTTACAGAAACACGGAAGCCCATGTCAATGAGTTTTTTAACCTTATTAAGGTCTTTTTCACCCCAAGTTTCACCAGCAAGAAGGGCATCACGAGATTGGTGATAGATAGCTTGTGAGATACCTGCATCTAGCCAAAGCTGAGCTTGTTCAAAAGTCCAATCACCATAAAGCTCGATCTGGATTTCTCCTCGGTCTCCACGTTCAGCCTTGATAGCCTTTAGAGCTGCTTCCATAGTAGGGATGGTTGCACAACAGATACAAGTCATCCAATCTGCTCCACGAACGGCATTATTTTTGGCAACTGTTCCACCAGCATCGGCACATTTTGTGTCTGCCACAATCATCTTATCTGGGAAAAGGCTACGTAAAACTTCAACCAATTCACTTCCAACTTGAAGCAAGCAAACAGTTCCAGCTTCGATAATATCTACTTCGTGACCAACAGAAACAGCTGCTTTAATCGCTCCTTGCAAGTCTGAATGGTCTAATGCAACTTGTAAATTAGGTATTCTTTTTGTCATTTCTTTATTCCTCTTTCTAACTTTCCAAATCCAATCCTTCAAGATAAGGGCTATCCTTAGATTCTTCAATCATCGCCAAGACATCTTCTTTAGTCTGGCAAGCCTGTAAACGTGCGATAGAATCTTCTAATTCAAACAAGGCAATGATTTGTGGAATGGCTACACTTGTGTGAATTTTTGAGCTTGTTGCTGCTAATGCAAGCAAAACAGAGACCTCTTTCCCATCTGAAAATACAACAGGATTTTGTAAGGTAATCAATGAAAAGGCATCTCTTTGCACCCCAGCTTCTGGTCTAGCATGGGGCATAGCCATACCTGGCATTAAGATATAGTAAGGGCCATACTCTTCAGTTGATTCGATGATAGCATCGTAATACTCTGGCAAAATTGCCCCACTTTCAATCAAGGGATCTACTGCTACCTTGACTGCTTCCTTCCAATCTTTAGCCTCTAACCCTAGTCGGATCGAGTCATTGTCAATTAAAGCTTGTTTTAAATTCATATCTGCCTCCTTTATTTAAAGAGGGGAAGGACAGAAACGATAACTCTCAGTTTCTGTCCAGCCCCCTCCAACCTTTTACTGTAGTGCTTGACTGAGTTTTTCAGTGATTTCTTTATCATCCATCAAATTGTCAAGTCCAATTAACTTCCCATTAGTCCGACCTTCCAATTCTTGAATCAAATGAAGAGAAGCGATTATGATGTCATAGCCTGCTGCTAAACCTTTTGCTTCACCAACACTGCATGAATTGACTGTAAAGTCTGTTTGATTAAGCTTACGGAGGGCATTTTCAACCTTCATCTTAATAACCATAGATGAACCCATTCCATTTCCGCACGCTGCTAATACTTTAACCATTTTATTTTCTCCTTTTCTAGATACTAAGCTTCTTCTTGAACTTCACCGTTATAGTATTTTTCTTTATCTTTTGCTTTGGCAAATTGAAGTTGAGGAATAACGAGCAAGAAGAGACATACAAGTACATAACCAACAATACCGAGGTATTTGAAGATATAGCCAAATCCAAGCCATGGGAATTCAAAGTCGATATTTCCATGGTAACCACCGTAAGATGCTAAGTCGAGAAGGGCTACACATAGAGCTCCTAGGGCAACTTGAAGGACACCTGAAATGAAGGATAGGATAACGGCTGCTTTCCATCCGCCACGCTTATCAGCATAGACCGCGATGGCTGCATTATCAAAGAACACTGGTACAAATCCTGTAATAATAAGGACAGGGTTTTTAAAGACGATGAGCAAGACAATTGTAATCAATTGACCAATCAAACCAAAGGCAAATCCAGACAAGACAGCGTTTGGAGAACCAAATCCATAAGAAGCTGCAACGTCAACTGCTGGGAATGAACCTGGCAACAATTTGTTTGAAATACCTTGGAAGGCATTTGTCAACTCAGATACGAACATACGGACACCTTGCATCAAAACGAACAAGTAAACTGAGAAGGTGAAGGCTGTTTGGATAATGTACATGAAGAAATCTTGTTTTGCAGGATTGAATAGAGTTCCTGAAGTGATGACTTCTTTATTAGACATAATATCTGGACCCAAGATTAACAGAATGGCTCCAAAGAATACGAGCATCAAGGTAGCAGATGCAACAACTGTATCATGGAAGATTGAGAGGAACTTAGGCAATTTAAGATTGTCTAGACTTTCTTCTTTCTTACCAAAGCGTCCTGCCACTTTATCTACAAACCAGATTGCAAATTGTTGTTGGTGACCAATCGCAAATCCGCCACCACCAGTCAGACGTTGAGTTGCCTCAACAGTCATATTTGAACTAATTGCCCAGTAAAGGCCACAGATGATACCGATTGCTGCTGTACCATAAGCATTGCGCAATTGTGGGACTAAGAATAGAACCATAAGAGATACAGTCGCAGCTTGTTGTACCATGATGTGACCAGTAATAAAGAGGGTTCTTACTTTCGTAATCTTGCGTAGAGCTACAAGCAAGATATTTACTCCAAAACCGATCAATAGAGCTGTAGTTGCAGTTCCGACGAAATCTGGAAATTCAGCTGCTATTTTGTTGTTTGCTGCAGCAAGTCCAAAGTAAGGGTCGATAACTGCTGCACCAATTTGGAATTTGTAGTTAAGGGCTGCCAAGATTGGACGGAAGGTTGTAACCAAACCACCAGCACCCACGTTGAGCAACATATAGCCTACTGTTGCTTTAACGAAACCTGAGAAAACGTCATGAGCAGGTTTTTTCAAAAGTGCATATCCTATCAACACCAATAAACCTACGAAAAATGCGGGATTCTGCAAAATATTGCTAGAAAACCAATTTAGAACACTTGAAATGACTTCCATAATTGTTCTCCTTTTGAATTGTTTTTGTAAGTTTATTATATAATGTGAAAACGGAAACAAAAAGACCAAGAATTACACAGCGGACTGTTCACTCTTGGACTGTATGATTTATGATATTTTACGGCTTATCTTATTTTCTCGTAGCTAGATAATAAGGAAGAATTATATTATAAGATTCCAGTAGGGCTTCTAGGATTTCTTCTTCAGATAAATTTTCTGTCACTGGAACATCTATCTTCACCAAAACTTTTCGGACTTCCTGATGGGATAGTTTTTCTCTTAAAATTTGACGATTTTCCTCAGTAGCCTCCATCTTGTGACTTTCTCCATTTGAGTAGACTAGATAGTAAATTCCGTCTAATACTGGAACTTCTAGGACCTTGGCCTGTTTGCCTAATGTTCGCTCATCCTTCTTACGTTCGATAAAACTAACTTCAAGCGAAACTCCAAAATCAGAAGGACTTCCATACAAACGAAGGGCCAACATAGGCTCTGTCACTTCTCCCTCACGCTGTAGATAGGCCCAGAAATGCGGTCGCAAACGTTGGGCTTGATTCATCCACTGACTCGTCCCTTGGAGATCCCATTCTGGATGTCTTTCTTGAAAAGCCTTGGCTAAGTGTGTAAAGACCTTTCTGGCCTCCTGCCCCTTGCTTCTCAAATAAAGCATATTTTCAGCTTCTTGACCTGCCTTCTCGGGTTTTTGATACTGTAAACCAGAGTAAGCTAGATATTCTCTCATTGTATTCAACATAGGATCAACCTCCCTTAGCTAGCAAAAAATCAGGGTGCCCCTGATTTTGCTTTGATTATTCTGTATCAACCACAACGTAACGATTTGGTTCATCACCTTCTGAATAACTAGTGACACCCTCCATACGTGAAATAATACGATGGATGATTTTACGTTCGCTACTAGACATTGGATCAGTCACCTGACTACGCCCCTCTTCTAGGACACGTGTAGCTAACTTCTGTGCATAGCTCTGCAAGACTTCTGCACGGTGCTCTACATAATCATTAACATTGATGGTAATATAGAAGGTTCTTGAATAGCGGTTATAAAGATAATTTTGCGCTAAAAGCTGGAGAGATTTCAAAACCTTACCATGGTAACCGATAATACGGCCTGGTTCATTAGTATCAATTTGCATATTGATAGAACGGCGATTTGAGGTACTTGAAATTGCTCCCTCAACATCCATATCATCAATAATACCTTGAACATAGTTGGTCACTTCTTCGACCACCTGGTCAATATCATAGGTCGGTTCAATCTTCAAACCTAGATTTTCTAAATCATCATTCTGCTCGACTTCTTCCTGCTCTTTAGATTCTTCAGGCAGTAAATCTTTTAGAATGGCAATATGACCAGTCTCCTCTAAAATTGTACTAGCTTCTTTCTCATTTTTTAAAATTTCGGCCTTAACTTCTTCAGAGATCCCTTGTCCTTCTTCCTCGATTTTCTTGATTGCTTCAACAACATGGCCTAAGTCTACTGTTGCTTCACTAACAGTCTTAACGGGTTCGTTCTTAGCATTAACTTCCTTTGGAACTCCCTTAACTGCTTGCTGATTTGCCTTCACAACAGTTGTCTCACTAATTGCTTCGATATCAACTTGCGCTGGTTTCTTCCCAAAAAGGCCAAAGAATCCTTTTTTCTCCCTTGAGACAACCTTGATATGCGCCTTCATTCTAGGAATCCCCAATTCCTTCAATCCCGTTTGGATTGCTTCCTCAACAGTTGAACCTGTAAATAATACCATTACAAGATTCCTCCTTACTTTTTCTTTTTCTGTGCTTTCTTGAGAGCTTTTCTCTTCTTGATTTCTAAATCCTTCTTAGCCTGTACTCCCGCCTCACGCTCTGCAATAATCTTGAATGGATTGTTGAGCAGATAGGTTTGGAGCACCTGATAAGCATTGGATACCGCCCAGTATAAGGCAACCCCACTTGGTGAATACATGGCAAAGAAGAAAATCATGACTGGCATTGCATACATCATCCCTGTCATGGCGCCATTTTTCTCAACCATGGCCTTATTGGATAACCAGGTGCTAAGGAAAGTAAAGATAGCTGCCAGAATAGGCAAAACAAAAGTCGTATCAACACCACCAAGGTTAATCCATAAGAAATGACCCGTTTTTAGAAATTCTACCCTACTCAAAGCTTGGAACAAGGCCAACAAGACTGGCATTTGGATTAAGATTGGCCAAAGAGAAGCTGACTGTTTGACACCATGTTGCTTGAACAACTGACGCATTTCTTGGTCTAACTTGGTACGGCTCTCCATATCCCGTCCCGGATAACGTTCTCGCAACTCCTTAACCAGTGGTTGTACTTCTTGCATCTTTCTAGATGCCACCATTTGTATCTGAAAGACTGGTAAAAGAATGGTTCTGATTAGAAGGGTAAATAAAATAATCCCCAGACCAATACTTGTATCAAATGATAAAAAGCGAATGGTTTCAGCAAAAAAATAAACAAATTTACTCCAAAAACCTGTTGATTCAGCTGTAATCTCACTCGTCGTACCATTAGCCGTGCAGGCGCTCATCACAAATAAAGCAAGCACCACTAAGCTAGTCAACTGTAATTTCTTTTTCACTCCCATTTCCTTCCTGGTAAATCTTTGATAACTTTAATACGTGAAGTAGATTTTTTTTCATTTCCGCGTAGTCCAAGATTTCAACACCTTTTCGAGCAATCACAACAAAATCTACATTTTCAACCAGCTGATTTTTATGTTCAATCAGAATATGTCGAATTCTTCTCTTGATCTGATTCCTCGTGACAGCGTTTCCTAATTTTTTACTGACAGATAGGCCAACTCGAAAATGCTGTTCATTATTTTCTAATCGATAAATAACAAATTTACGATTAGCAAAACTCTCCCCTTTTTTAAATATTGCACTAAAATCTTTCTCTTTTTTTACACGAAAGCGTTTTTTCAAAATTCAACTCCATCTATTAAAACTACTACTATTATACCATAATTTTTCAAAAAGCCAATCATAGCAAGGTTTTAGCCCATTTTACAGAATGAAAAAACTGGTTTTATCCTTTAAATCATCTTATTTTTGAACAAATTTACAAATTTGAACATGCTACTTTCTTTATTTTCTCTTGAGATAAAACAAAAGTCACCCTTTGGAGTGACTTTTGTAGGAGATTATTATGAAAAAGTTAGGATTTTAATTAAATAAAGTTAGGAGGTCTTTATTTAATGATAGTAGTATACAGGTCTATCCTTAAACCCAACTTAAACAGATTCAATTTCTTTTTAATTTTTAAAACTATGGATTGGAGCTGGGATTTGCCCTCCACGTGCAATGAAATCAACAGATGATGCACCGTTGACCTTCATGACTGGAGCTGTTCCTAAAAGACCACCAAATTCAATCATATCGCCTTCTTTTCCTTTTGGAATAATACGTACAGCAGTTGTTTTCATATTGATGACTCCGATAGCAGCTTCATCCGCAATCATTGCTGCAATCGTTTCTGCAGGTGTATCTTCAGGAATGGCAATCATATCCAAACCAACTGAACAGATAGCCGTCATAGCTTCTAGCTTTTCCAAATTAAGGGAGCCATTTTGCACAGCAGCAATCATCCCCTCGTCCTCAGAAACTGGGATAAAGGCACCAGACAAACCACCAACTTGGTTGCAAGCCATCACTCCGCCTTTTTTAACTTGGTCGTTCAAGAGAGCCAAGGCAGCAGTCGTTCCATGAGTCCCAACTGTCTCTAACCCCATTTCCTCAAGGACACGGGCTACAGAATCACCCACTGCTGGAGTTGGAGCCAAACTCAGATCGACAATTCCAAAATCAACTCCAAGTCGCTCACTAGCCATTTGACCGACTAATTGACCAATGCGGGTAATCTTGAAGGCTGTCTTTTTAACAGTTTCAGCAACAACATCAAAGCTCTGACCACGAACCTTTTCCAAGGCACGTTTAACAACACCTGGACCAGAAACACCGACATTGATGATGACATCTGCTTCACCAACACCATGAAAAGCGCCTGCCATAAAAGGATTGTCCTCTACCGCGTTGGCAAATACAACCAATTTAGCCGCCCCCATATCAGATAAAGAAGCTGTTTCCTTGATAATGCGTCCCATATCCGCTACTGCAGTCATATTGATGCCCGATTTGGTAGAACCGATATTTACTGATGAACAAACCTTATCCGTTTCTGCCAAAGCACGAGGAATGGAGTTGATAAGGATTTCATCACCTTTTTGATAACCCTTTTGTACCAAGGCTGAAAAACCACCAATGAAGTCAACACCAATTTCTTTCGCAGCTTTATCCAGTGCTTTAGCCAAGACTACATAATCCGTCGCATCGGTAGCAGCACCAATCAAGGAAATTGGAGTAACTGATACCCGTTTATTTACGATGGGAATGCCCAACTCAGCCGCAATTTCATCCCCAACAGCTACTAAATTAGCTGCTTTTGTAGTAATCTTTTCATATATTTTTTCTGCAGCACGATTGATATCTGGATCGATACAGTCCAAAAGGGAAATCCCCATGGTAATGGTTCTAATGTCAAAGTTTTGCTCCTCAATCATGGCGATTGTTTCGGTAACTTGTCTAATATCCATAAATACCTCCTAGATATTGTACATAGCATCAAAAATAGCTGCACTTTGAATATTGATTTTGACATTCAAAGTCTGACCAAAAACCTCAAATTCGTTTCTAAGATGTGTAAAATCTTGTTTTTCATCACTAGATACCACAGCCATCATAGTAAAGAATTCGTCTAAGACTGTTTGTGAGATATCATCAATATTTAAGCCTAATTCAGCAATTTTTGTCGCAACACCTGCAACAATTCCAGATTTATCTTTACCAACAACAGTAATAATAGCTTTCATGATTAAACTCCATTTCTAACACAGAACGATATCCATTTTGGACAAAAATAAAATGAAAAAGGAGGATAGAATAACTAAATCACTTAATAGTGAACAATTATCCAAGTTGAAATCCTAAAAAAATCTCTTAGTTGATCTTGTACCAGGCTAGTATTTTTTACCAAGTCGCTAGTTTAGAACTTGAAACTGATAATATATTGGCTCATAACCTCTTTATAGAATATTTTTGAAAAAATGAACATTGTCGATTTTCTTTTTCAATAGTATAGCATATTTCTTAATAAAATACTCAAAAACGCCTGCTTACGAAATTGTTCTTAAGTAAAAAACAATTTCGTAAACAAGCGTCTACCTTATCATCTTATGATGAGTGTTCCCGCTAGGACATAAGTCCTAGCGGTAGACCAGAGCTAGACTAAGAGCACAAGACTCCATCATCATAACACTCAACAAAATTGATGATTTTATACTAATTCGATGATCGCCATTGGCGCTGCATCACCACGACGTGGTTCAGTTTTAAGGATACGAGTGTATCCACCGTTACGCTCAGCATAACGAGGTGCGATTTCTGAGAACAATTTTTGAAGTGCTGTAGTAGAAGTGTACTTATCAGTTGCTTCATCATAGTTTTCAGATGCGATTTCATTACGTACGAAAGCAGCTGCTTGACGACGTGCATGCAAATCACCACGTTTACCTAGAGTAATCATTTTTTCAACAGTTTTACGGATTTCTTTAGCACGAGCTTCAGTTGTCACGATTGATTCGTTGATCAAAAGGTCAGTTGTCAAATCGCGAAGCATTGCTTTACGTTGTGAGCTAGTGCGTCCTAGTTTACGGTAAGCCATTTATTCCTCCTTTATTTATCTTTTAATCCAAGACCCAAATCAATGAGTTTGACTTTCACTTCTTCCAAACTCTTGCGTCCAAGATTTCTTACTTTCATCATCTCTGCTTCAGATTTTTCTGTCAAATCATGCACAGTGTTAATACCGGCACGTTTCAAACAGTTATATGAACGCACAGACAAGTCAAGTTCCTCAATCGTACGTTCCAAGATACGGTCGTCCGATTCAGTATCAGCTTCTTTCATCACTTCTGCTGACTTAGCAATCTCTGTAAGATTTGTAAACAAATCAAGGTGCTCTGTCAAGATACGTGCTGAAAGCCCTAAAGCATCTTCTGGAATAATTGTTCCATTAGTCAAGATTTCAAGGGTTAATTTGTCGAAACCATCATTGCTACCTACACGAGCAGGTTCAACTTGATAGTTGACTTTTGTAACTGGTGTATAAATAGAATCTACAGCAAGTGTTCCAACTGGTGCATTATCTTTTTTATTTTCATCAGCAGGTACATATCCACGACCACTGTTAACAGTCATTGTCGCTTTTAGAGAAGAACCTTCACCGATTGTAAAGAGATAATGATCTGGATTTACAATTTCAATGTCGCTATCTGTCAAGATATCTCCAGCTGTAATTTCAGCAGGACCTTGCACATCTAGTTCAATGATCTTTTCGTCTTTAACGTAAGATTTTACTGCAATACCTTTGATGTTCAGAATGATTTGCATCACGTCTTCGCGAACACCCGGAACTGTATCAAATTCATGCAATACACCTTCGATATTGATAGATGTTACAGCAGCCCCTGGAAGAGAAGCTAGAAGTACACGACGAAGAGAGTTACCAAGTGTTGTACCGTAACCACGTTCAAGCGGTTCGATTACAAACTTGCCATAATCTTTATTTTCATCAATTTTTGTTATATTTGGTTTTTCAAACTCGATCATTTAGTTACTCCCTCTTAAACGAAAAGCAGTGTAAGGTTATGATTATACACGGCGACGTTTTGGAGGACGAGCACCATTGTGTGGCACTGGAGTCACATCACGAATTGCTGTTACTTCAAGACCAGCGGCAGCAAGAGCACGAATAGCTGACTCACGACCAGAACCTGGACCTTTAACAGTAACTTCAACTGACTTAAGACCGTGTTCTTGTGCAGATTTAGCAGCAGCTTCAGAAGCCATTTGAGCAGCAAATGGTGTAGATTTACGAGAACCTTTGAAACCAAGAGCACCAGCTGATGACCAAGCAATTGCATTACCATGCACATCAGTAATCATAACAATAGTGTTATTAAATGTAGCGTGAATATGAGCAATACCAGATTCGATATTCTTTTTCACACGACGTTTACGTGTTGGTTTAGCCAAGACTTTTACCTCCTATATTATTTTTTCTTACCAGCAATCGCAACAGCTTTACCTTTACGAGTGCGAGCGTTGTTTTTAGTGTTTTGTCCACGGACAGGAAGTCCACGACGGTGACGGATACCACGGTATGAACCGATTTCCATCAAACGTTTGATGTTCAAGTTAACTTCACGACGAAGGTCACCTTCAACTTTAATTGCATCCACTTCACGACGGATAGCATCTTCTTGATCTGGTGTAAGATCGCGAACACGTACATCTTCTGAAATTCCAGCAGCTGCCAAGATTTTCTTAGATGTTGGAAGTCCGATACCGTACACATAAGTCAATGAAATTACTACGCGTTTGTCATTTGGAATGTCAACTCCAGCAATACGAGCCATGTTTTCTCCTTTCTATCTTATCCTTGACGTTGTTTGTGTTTTGGATTTGCTGGGCAAATTACCATAACACGACCATTACGACGAATTACTTTACAGTATTCGCAAATTGGTTTGACCGATGGTCTTACTTTCATTTCTTATCCCTCCAAGTTTTTCGATTATTTAAAGCGGTAAGTGATACGTCCACGTGTCAAGTCATATGGACTCATTTCGACAGTAACACGATCTCCCGCTAAAATACGAATATAGTTTTTACGAATTTTACCAGAAACTGTTGCTAAAATCTGATGTCCATTTTCAAGTTCAACCGTAAACATTGCATTCGGCATGGTATCAACTACTTTGCCTTCAACTTCAATCACATCGTCTTTTGCCACGCAAAAGTACCTCCATAAATTTCGATTTGATGCCTCTAGACACAGAGACAACAATTATAAGTCAGACTAACTCAGTATAACATTTGTAGAGACATTTTGCAAGCATGAAAAACGCTTTTATTTCAAATTTGTCAATACTTTTTCGATATCTGCAAATACATCATTGATATCTTGATTACCTTCGATATCATGTACCAAACCTTTAGCACGATAGTGGGCAATAATCGGTTCACCTTGGGCAATATTGACATCCAAACGACGTTTTACTGTTTCTGGTTTGTCATCTTCACGTTGATAGTAGTCTTCTTCTTTGTAATCAACTGGTGGATTGAAAACTTTGTGGAAAGTTTCGCCAGTTTCACGGTGAATGATACGACCACTCAAACGTTCGAGTAGGCATGATGGATCTACTTCAATATTAATTACACCCTCAAGTTCTAGACCAAGGTCTACCAAAATTTGATCCAAAGCGTGGGCTTGTTCAATGGTACGAGGGAAACCGTCTAAGAGGAATCCTTTTTCCTTAATGTCACCTTGAGCCAAACGTTCTTTAACGATTCCGTTTGTAACTTCATCTGGAACCAACTCACCCTTATCAATGTAAGACTTGGCTAGAACACCCATTTCAGTTTGGTTAGCCATCGCAGCTCGGAACATATCTCCTGTTGAGATATGAGCTACATGAAATTGTTCCACAATTCTAGCTGCTTGTGTTCCCTTACCTGCACCAGGCAATCCCATAATCAAAAGATTCATGATTCAAACTCCTTTTTTGTTTTTAAATAGAAGCAAAAATTCATTTCAACTCCTATTTAAGAACAAAATAGAAGAGAGGAGTAAAAAATCTGACAAGGTCTTTGATTTTTACACTCCACTCTCTGAGCAATAGTGAATTTTATTTTCTATTACAATTATTCTGTTGTATTCATGAAACCAACATATTTACGTTTCAATAGATAACCTTCCAATTGTTTGATTCCTTCAATACCTGTTGAGATAATGATCAAGAGACTGGTACCTCCAAAAGCAACGACTTCTGAAAGACCAAAGACATCCTTAGCCACAATCGGTAAAATAGAAATCACACCAAGGAAGAGTGAGCCGACTGTGGCAAGACGACGAAGAAGTTTTGACATATATTCTTCAGTCCCTTTACCAGGACGGACACCGTGAATGTAAGCACCGCTCTTTTGTAAATTCTCTGCTGCTTTCTCAGGATTAATCTGTACAAATGTATAGAAGAATGTAAAGAGAATAATCAACAAAGCATATAGAGCAATACCTGTTGGCGCTGTTGTCGACAACAACTCCTGAGCGGTACGAACCCAAGCCCAGTCCAGTCCAGATGCACTAACAAATTGCAAAATTGCTGCTGGTGCTGCTGTGATGGAACTTGCAAAGATAACCGGGATAACTCCAGCAGGGTTAATCTTCAAAGGCAGATATGAACTAGATGGAGCACCTTGCGCTACCTTGGTATACTGAATTGGAATCTTATATTCTGCTTGTTGCACATATGTTGTGAAATAGATAATCAACAAGACAGCTACGATTAAAATTCCTACAAAAATGAGAGATGAGTTCAAGCGGTCACTTGGTACGTTGACAAAATAGTCTACATAGATGCCCTTGATCATATCAGGAATTGAAGCAACAATCCCTGCAAAGATGATCATAGAAACACCATTCCCATATCCCTTATCAGTAATCTGTTCACCTAACCAAGTAACAATCATACTACCTGCTGTTAGGATCCCTCCAATCACAAGGAAAACTTGTGGTGTTAGAGGAACAGTCAAGAGTTTAGCTCCAGATAAAGCATTAAAACCAGCTGTAATCCCGATAGATTGCACAAATGCAAGTACAAGGGCAATGTAACGAGTTGCTTGATTCAATTTTCTACGACCAACTTCCCCTTGTTTGCCCCATTCCACAAACTTTGGTAATAAATCCATTTGTAAGAGCTGGACAACGATAGAAGCGGTAATGTATGGACTAACACCAAGTGCAAAAACTGAGAAGTTTTTCATGGCATTACCAGACACCAAGCTCAACATATTTAGAAAAGATAGACCACTCAAAGCATTCAAGCTGTTGGCATTGACCCATGGAACTGTAATACTAGTCCCGATACGGAAGACCAAAACGATAAAAATTGTAAAAAGAATTTTTGATCGAACCTGCTTAACCTTGAGAGCTTCTCTCAATAATTTAAAAAACATAGGTCACCTCTCTTAGATGACTTCTACTGAACCACCTTTAGCAGTGATAGCTTCTTCAGCTGATTTAGAGAATTTAGCTGCTTTCACAGACAATTTCTTAGTCAACTCACCGTTACCAAGGATTTTGATACCTGATTTTTCAGCTTTAACAATTCCTGCTTCGATAAGAACAACTGGAGTTACTTCTGCACCATCTTCAAAGACGTTCAATTGGTCAAGGTTAACAATTGCGTATTCTTTAGCGTTGATGTTAGTAAATCCACGTTTTGGAAGACGACGGAACAATGGAGTTTGTCCACCTTCAAAACCAAGGCGAACTCCGCCACCGCTACGAGCTTTTTGACCTTTTTGACCACGTCCAGATGTTTTACCGTTACCTGATGAAGTACCACGACCAACACGGTTACGAGTTTTACGAGAACCTTCTGCAGGTTTCAATTCATGAAGTTTCATTATATATTTTCTCCTCTTTTGTAAAATGCTAGCGCCGATAAGAGAGAAAAGGTTGTCTCTCCTATCAACTCGCCTATACCTTTGTCATCAAAGATGACTATATCTAGTTTTAGGGGATGGTATACTGCACATCCCCTAAAATTTCATTAGTTTACTTCTTCAACTGTTACCAAGTGAGATACTGCAGTGATCATACCACGAATTGCAGCGTTATCTTCTTTAATAACAGAGCTGTTCAATTTGCCAAGTCCAAGTGCTACAACAGTTTTACGTTGTGATGGAATGCGTCCGATTGGAGACTTAGTCAAAGTAATTTTAATTTGAGCCATTTTATCCCCTTTCTTATGCCAAATCAGAAACTGAGATACCACGAAGGGCAGCAACTTCTTCAGCGCGTTTCAATTGTTTCAAACCTTCAACAGTTGCGCGAACAATGTTGATTGGAGTATTTGAGCCAAGAGATTTAGATGTAACATCAGCTACACCTGCCAACTCGATAACGGCACGAACAGCACCACCAGCGGCAACTCCAGAACCTTCTACAGCTGGTTTCAACAATACTTTAGCTCCACCGAATTCTGAAATAACTTCGTGTGGGATTGTTGTTCCAACCATAGGAACTTCGATCAAGTTTTTCTTAGCATCTTCTACTGCTTTGCGGATTGCTTCTGGAACTTCTTGAGCTTTACCAGTACCAAATCCTACGCGACCGTTGTGGTCACCAACGACTACAAGAGCTGCAAAACGAAGACGACGTCCACCTTTAACAACTTTAGTAACACGGTTAACAGCAACTACGCGTTCTTCTAATTCAACTGCATTGTCTTTAAATGCCATTTTCTAGTGTCCTCCTATTAGAATTTCAATCCGTTTTCACGAGCTGCATCAGCCAAAGCTTTCACACGTCCGTGATATAGATATCCACCGCGGTCGAACACCACTTCTGAAATACCTTTAGCGTTTGCACGTTCTGCAACGAGTTTACCGACAGCAACGGCTTGTTCAGTTTTTGTTCCTTTTGAAACTTCTTTGTCAAGAGTTGAAGCACTTGCGAGCGTTACACCCGCTACGTCATCAATAACTTGAGCGTAGATGCCTGTATTAGAACGGAATACGTTCAAACGTGGGCGATCAGCAGTTCCAGAGAGTTTTCCGCGAACGCGACGGTGGCGTTTTTGGCGGAGTTTGTTTTTATCTGGTTTAGAAATCACAGTTTTCACCTCTTTAGTTTTAAATCGTGTGCTATGCACAAAGTTGGAAATGATATTGGTGGCTGAAAATCAACCACTCAATATTATTTACCTGTTTTACCTTCTTTAAGACGAACATATTCGCCAACGTAACGGATACCTTTACCTTTGTATGGTTCTGGTGAACGAAGGCTACGTACGTAAGCAGCTGTTTGACCAACTACTTCTTTTGAAATTCCGCTAACAACGATTGTTGTTGGGTTTGGAAGTTCAAAAGTAATTCCTTCTGGAGCTTCAACTTCGTCTGGATGTGATTTACCAACAGCCAAAACAAGTTTTGATCCTTGAAGTTGTGCACGGTAACCAACCCCACGCATTTCAAGTTGTTTCTTGAATCCTTCTGATACACCAATAACCATGTTGTTCAAAAGAGCACGAGTAGTTCCGTGGATAGTTTTCATTTCTTTTGAATCGTTTGGACGGTGAAGAGTTACTTCAGTACCTTCCACACGAATTTCAATATCTTTTGAGAACTCACGAGTAAGTTCTCCTTTAGGTCCTTTTACAGTTACAACGTTGTCATTGTTAGTGATTTCAACACCAGCAGGCAACACGATAACTTTATTACCAATACGTGACATGTTTTTATTCTCCTGTTAAATTGTCAGGCCATGTTGGCCAGTTTTCACGGGGTTAAATCGATTTCTCGATTTAAAGGAATATTTAGGTTTCAATTTCAAAGTGAATCTAGGCATAGTCTAGCAGACATAACTTTGGGTTAGGCAAGAGACGATAACGACGAGTCACAAAGAAATTGGGAGCTAAATATTACCAAACGTAAGCGATAACCTCACCACCAACGTTCTTTTGGCGTGCTTCTTTATCAGTAAGCAAACCTTCAGAAGTTGAAAGGATAGCAATTCCAAGACCGTTAAGTACTTTTGGAAGGTCTTCACGTTTTTTGTAGACACGAAGTCCTGGTTTAGAAACACGTTTCAAGTTTGTGATAACTTTTTCACCGTTTGGTCCGTATTTAAGGAATACACGGATGATGCCTTGTTTGTCATCTTCGATGATTTCTACGTTCTTAACAAAACCTTCGCGTTTAAGGATTTCTGCAATCCCTTTTTTGATGTTTGATGCAGGTACTTCAAGTACTTCGTGTTTTGCTTGGTTAGCGTTACGAATACGAGTTAGGAAGTCTGCGATTGGGTCAGTCATAACCATTTTATTTTTCTCCTCTTACTAGTAGTTTGCAAGTTGCACTTGCTAGTTAATACATGATACAAAGAGCGTAACAGCAAGAGCAAAAATAGGCAATTTGATGCAGGAGCGATGCTCCAAAGCAAATTGGTCTTTTTTGCCAAAGCTGTAGCTCGTGTTCAAATTGGCAAGCCCAACTGAACCCGGGCTAAACTCTGTGTGAAAAAGATAAACTTTCCTAGAAACTTCAGTTTCTTCGTCAAGTTTCCTATTTTCACTTGGAGTTTTGACGCCCTTGATATCTTAAATTACCAAGATGCTTTTGTTACACCAGGGATTTGACCTTTATATGCCAATTCACGGAAGCAAACACGGCAAAGTTTAAACTTGCGGTAAACTGAGTGTGGACGTCCACAACGTTCACAGCGAGTGTATGCTTGAGTAGAGAACTTCGCTGGGCGTTTGTTCTTAGCAATCATAGATTTTTTAGCCATTAGTTATACCTCCTATATTATTTTGCAAAAGGCATTCCAAGGCCTGTAAGCAATGCACGTGACTCTTCGTCAGTGTTAGCAGTAGTTACGATAACGATGTCAAGACCACGAGTTTTGTCAACGTCATCAAAGTTGATTTCTGGGAAGATCAATTGTTCTTTCACACCAAGTGTGTAGTTTCCGCGTCCATCAAATGATTTTGTTGGAACACCATGGAAGTCACGCACACGTGGAAGTGAAACTGAAACCAATTTATCCAAGAATTCGTACATACGTTCACCACGAAGGGTAACTTTTGCACCGATCGCAACACCTTCACGAAGACGGAAGCCGGCGATTGATTTTTTAGCTTTAGTGATAAGTGGTTTTTGACCTGAGATAAGCGCCAATTCTTCAGCAGCTTTTTCAAGGCTTTTAGCGTTTGATACAGCTTCACCAACACCCATGTTCAAAACGATCTTATCTACTTTAGGCACAGCCATCACTGATGAGTAGTTGAATTGTTCTGTCAAAGCAGGAACTACTTCATTAAGATATTTTTCTTTTAAACGATTTGCCATTATACTTCTCCTTTCCTTCGTGATTAATCAAGCACTTCGCCTGATTTTTTGTTGTAGCGAACTTTTTTACCGTCTACAAATTTGTAACCAACACGACCAGCTACACCGTTTTTGTCCAAAACTTGAACGTTTGATACGTGGATAGCCGCTTCCTTCTCGATGATACCACCTTGAGGAAGTTCGTTAGTTGGACGTTGGTGTTTCTTAACGATATTAACACCTTCAACGATAACTTTGTTTACTTTTGGAAGGGCAGTAAGGACAACAGCTTCTGTTCCCTTATCTTTACCAGCGATTACGCGAACTTTGTCGCCTTTTTTTACAAACATTAGGTTTCTCCTTGATTTTTCTTACGCCCATAAGGGCACCCTGGAGGTAAATCCAGGGGACTAGTTTGTTTCTAAAAATTAAAGTACTTCTGGAGCAAGTGACACGATCTTCATGAAGCCACCTTCACGCAATTCACGTGCAACTGGGCCAAAGATACGTGTTCCGCGAGGAGTTTTATCTTCACGGATGATAACTGCTGCGTTTTCGTCAAATTTGATGTATGAACCATCAGCACGACGAGCACCTGATTTAGTACGAACGATAACTGCTTTAACAACGTCACCTTTTTTAACCGCACCACCAGGAGTAGCTTGTTTTACAGATGCCACAATAACATCACCGATGTTCGCAAATTTACGTTTAGAACCACCAAGAACTTTGATAGTCAAGATTTCGCGTGCACCGCTGTTGTCTGCGACTTTCAAACGAGTTTCTGTTTGAATCATTTCAGTTTTCTCCTTTCAGGTTTGATTAAATGATAACCGCTTCTTCAACGACTTCTACAAGACGGAAACGTTTTGTAGCTGAAAGCGGACGAGTTTCCATGATACGTACGATATCGCCTTCTTTGGCAACATTGTTTTCATCATGTGCTTTGTATTTTTTAGAGTAGTTAATACGTTTACCATAGACTGGGTGGTTACGTTTTGTTTCAACTACAACTGTGATTGTCTTGTCCATTTTGTCAGATACAACACGTCCAACAAGAACTTTACGATTATTGCGTTCCATTGAAATTTCTCCTTCCCTAGTCTATTATTTCGCTTCAGATTGAACTGTTTTGATACGAGCGATTTGTTTTTTAACTTCTTTCAAGCGAGCTGTTTGTTCTAATTGACCAGTAGCAGCTTGGAAACGAAGTTCAAACAATTCTTTTTTCAATTCGTTTTCGCGCTTCGCGAGTTCTTCTTGAGAAAGACCACGAAGTTCTTTAACAAATTCTTTTACTTCATTAAGTTTCATGCCTTCTCCTTATTCTGCTTCACGTTTTACGAATTTACATTTAACTGGCAATTTGTGGCTTGCAAGACGAAGCGCTTCGCGAGCGATCTCTTCAGAAACACCAGCAACTTCAAACATTACTTTACCACGTTTAACTGGTGCTACCCAACCTTCAGGTGCCCCTTTACCAGATCCCATACGAACCCCGATAGCTTTAGCTGTGTATGATTTGTGTGGGAAGATTTTAATCCAAACTTTACCACCACGTTTCATGTAACGAGTCATGGCGATACGAGCAGCTTCGATTTGGCGGTTAGTGATCCAGTGGCTAGTTGTAGCTTGAAGACCGTATTCACCGAATGCTACTTCTTTTCCACCTTTAGCTTCACCACGCATTTTACCACGGAATTCACGACGGTGTTTAACACGTTTAGGTACTAACATTGGTTATTTACCTCCTTTAGTGTTTTTACGAGCTGGAAGAACTTCACCACGGTAGATCCATACTTTAACACCAAGTTTACCGTATGTAGTGTCTGCTTCTTCCCAAGCGTAATCGATATCTGCACGAAGTGTGTGAAGTGGAACAGTTCCTTCAGAGTATCCTTCAGCACGGGCGATATCTGCACCGTTCAAACGACCTGATACTTGAGTTTTGATTCCTTTAGCTCCAGCACGCATAGCACGTTGGATTGCTTGTTTTTGTGCACGACGGAAAGCAACACGTTGCTCCAATTGACGAGCAATTCCTTCACCAACAAGGTGAGCATCCAAATCAGGTTGTTTGATTTCGATGATGTTGATGTGTACTTGTTTTCCAGTCAATTTGTTAAGTTTAGCACGGAGTGCATCAACGTTAGCACCACCTTTACCGATAACCATACCTGGTTTAGCAGTGTGAAGTGAAACGTTAACTTTGTTTACTGCGCGTTCAATTTCAATAGTTGAAACAGCTGCGTCAGCAAGTTCTTTTTGAACGAATTTACGGATTGCAAGATCTTCATGAAGGTAATCCGCGTATTCTTTTTCAGCATACCATTTGGCATCCCAATCACGGATGATGCCGACACGCATACCAATTGGATGTACTTTTTGACCCACGATTTTACCTCCTTATTTTTCTGCAACAGCTACAGTGATGTGAGCTGTACGTTTGTTGATTGGTGAAGCTGAACCTTTCGCACGTGGACGGAAACGTTTCATAGTTGGTCCTTCGTTTGCGAATGCTTCAGATACTACCAAGTTAGCTTTATCCAAACCAAAGTTGTTTTCAGCGTTAGCTACAGCTGAGTTCAAAACTTTCAAGATGATTTCAGCAGCTTTGTTTGGAGTGAATGTCAAAATTGCGATTGCATCGGCTACGCTTTTACCACGGATGTTGTCAAGAACAAGACGTGATTTACGAGGTGAAACACGTACTGTGCGAGCCATTGCTTTAGCTGAAGTAATTTCTGCCATTTATGTTCTCCTTATTTTCTACGTGTCTTCTTGTCGTCTGCGGCGTGACCTTTGTAAGTACGAGTTGGTGCAAATTCACCAAGTTTGTGACCTACCATGTCTTCTTGGATGTAAACAGGTACGTGTTTACGTCCATCATAAACTGCGATTGTGTAACCAATGAAACTTGGGAAGATCGTTGAACGACGTGACCAAGTTTTGATAACTTTTTTCTTTTCGTCGTTAGCTTGAGCTTCAACTTTTTTCATCAAATGCTCATCGACGAAAGGTCCTTTTTTAAGACTGCGTCCCATTTTTATATTTTCTCCTTTAAATTTTGTACCACAGCGGCTTGCGCTCACAAGGAGCGCTACCGAGCTGGCGGAATTTCCTAGTTGCTTAAGCGACTAGTTTTAAATTATTTCTCGTTGCGACGACGAACGATAAGTTTGTCAGATTTCGCTTTCTTGTTACGAGTTTTAAGACCAAGAGCAGGTTTGCCCCATGGAGTAGATGGTGCTTTACGACCAACTGGTGCTTTACCTTCACCACCACCGTGTGGGTGATCGTTAGGGTTCATTACAGAACCACGAACTGTTGGGCGGATACCTTTCCAGCGGCTACGTCCTGCTTTACCAAGGTTTACAAGTCCATGTTGTTCGTTTCCGACAACACCAACTGTAGCACGACAAGTTCCAAGAATCATACGAACTTCGCCTGATTGAAGACGAACAAGAACGTATTTACCTTCTTGTCCCAATACTTGAGCAGAAGCTCCAGCAGCACGAACCAATTCACCACCACGACCTGGTTTCAACTCAATGTTGTGGACCAAAGTACCAACTGGGATATTAGCAAGTGGAAGAGCGTTACCTACTTTGATATCTGCTTCAGGACCTGAAACGATACGTTGACCAACTTCAAGACCTTTTGGAGCGATGATGTATGCTTTCACACCGTCAGTGTAGTGTACAAGAGCGATGTTTGCAGAACGGTTTGGATCGTACTCGATAGTTTTAACAACTGCTTCAACGTTATCTTTGTTACGTTTAAAGTCAACCAAACGGTAGAAACGTTTGTGTCCACCACCTTGGTGACGAACTGTGATACGACCGTTGTTGTTACGACCAGCCTTGTTCTTCAAAGCAACAAGCAAAGTTTTTTCAGGTGTGCTTGTTGTGATTTCAGCGAAATCCAAAGAAGTCATATTACGGCGACCGTTTGTTGTTGGTTTATAAACACGAATTCCCACGATATTTCCTCCTTAGATTATTCAGCTTCAGCAGCAAACAACTCGATTGCTTTTGAATCAGCTGTAAGAGTGATGATAGCTTTTTTAGTTTTGTTAGTAAAACCAGTGTAACGTCCAACACGTTTAGCTTTAGGTTTTACGTTAATTGTGTTAACATTTGCAACTTTAACACCTTCGAAAGCAGCTTCAACAGCTTGCTTGATCAAAAGTTTGTGCGCACGAGTGTCAACTTCAAATACATATTTGCCTGCTTCAAGTTGAGCCATTGAGCTTTCAGTGATAACAGGTTTTTTGATAACATCATACAAATTCATTATGCAAGAACCTCCTCGATTTTAGAGATAGCTGCTTGAGTAACAAGAAGTTTGTCACTATTTGCGATGTCAAGAACACTTGCAGTTGTAGCAGTCGCAACTTTCACGTTTGGAAGGTTACGAGCTGAAAGAGCTGCGAATTCGTTTCCTTCTTCAAGAATAACAAGGACTTTAGAATCGATGCTCAAAGCTGCAAGAACTTTTGCAAATTCAGCAGTTTTTGGAGCTGTAAATTCAAGAGAATCAACGGCTACAAATTTGTTTTCAGCAACTTTTTCTGAGTAAACAGATTTTAGTGCAAGGCGACGAACTTTTTGAGGAAGTTTGTACGCATAGCTACGTGGAGTTGGTCCGAAGACAATTCCACCACCACGCCATTGTGGAGAGCGGATAGAACCTTGACGAGCACGTCCAGTTCCTTTTTGACGCCATGGTTTGCGTCCGCCACCTGAAACGGCTGAACGGTTTTTAACAGCGTGAGTTCCTTGACGAAGGCTAGCACGTTGGCTGATGATGACATCAAACACAACAGATTGGTTTGGTTCGATACCAAAGATTGCATCGTTAAGAACAACTTCGCCCGCTTGTTTACCAGTTTGGTCGAATAATGTTACATTTGCCATTTTGACTGTATTCCCCTTTCCTTATTATTTACCAGCTTTAACTGCTGATTTGATAGTGATAAGAGATTTCTTAGCACCTGGTACGTTACCTTTGATAAGGATAACGTTCTTTTCTGGAACAACTTGTACAACTTCAAGGTTTTGAATTGTTACACGGTCGCCACCCATACGTCCTGCAAGGTTTTTACCTTTGAATACGCGGTTAGGTGCAACAGGTCCCATAGAACCTGGACGACGGTGGTAACGAGAACCGTGAGCCATAGGTCCACGTGATTGTCCGTGGCGTTTGATAACACCTTGGAAACCTTTACCTTTAGAAGTACCAGTTACGTCAACAACATCTCCAGCTGCGAAAGTTTCAACTGTGATTTCAGCACCAACTTCCAAGCCTTCAACGTTTTTGAATTCACGAATGAAGCGCTTAGGAGCCGTGTTAGCTTTTGCTACATGTCCTTTAGCAGGTTTGTTGCTCAATACTTCGCGTTTGTCATCGAAACCAACTTGGATAGCGTTGTATCCGTCTGTTTCAACAGTTTTAACTTGAAGAACAACGTTTGGAGTTGCTTCAATAACTGTTACAGGGATCAATTCGCCAGCTTCAGTGAAGATTTGAGTCATTCCCACTTTTTTCCCTAAGATTCCTTTTGTCATGAGAAAATAGTTCCTTTTCTATATTTTTTATTCAAAAAGTTTTTAACGAGCGTTTTTTATGCTCAAGTCTAAGATACAAAGGGCGTCAAACTCAAAGTGAAAATAGGAAACTGACGCAGTGTCTTGCAGACACTGGGAGGTTTATCTTTTTCACACCGAGTTTAGCCCGTGTTCAATTAAATTGAAACACCAGCTTCTGCTCTTTTATATTTTAGATTAAAGTTTGATTTCTACGTTTACACCACTTGGAAGATCCAATTTCATCAAAGCGTCAACTGTTTTTTGAGTTGGGTTAACGATATCGATCAAACGTTTGTGTGTACGCATTTCAAATTGTTCGCGAGAGTCTTTGTATTTGTGAGTCGCACGAATAATTGTGTAGAGGCTACGCTCAGTTGGAAGTGGGATTGGACCCGCAACTTGTGCACCTGTACGAGTAGCTGATTCTACGATTTTTGCAGCCGCTGTGTCAAGCGTACGGTGTTCGTAAGCTTTCAAACGGATACGGATTTTTTTGTTTGCCATCTTTTTCTCCTTTTCGTCTATTTAAGATAATAGGCTAGCTCCACAAGAAAACCGACGCGCGTTGCGTGGCAATGCAACCGAGCGTGTCGCAACCTCTTGCATCAAAGCTAAAGCTGTAATTTACAGCACCATAATAGAATAACACAAAGCCCCTGCGATTGCAAGGGATTTGACAGGTTTTTTTAAATTTTTTAGATGAAACTGTTTTCTTATTCCATTTTAATAAATTTTCATATTTAAGTGCTAGATTATCTGTCTTTTCTTCTATATAATGTTAGTTTTAATTTGAAATTTATCATCTGATTGATCTACCAAGATATCAGCTCTTGACTCGGTTTCTTTATAGTATTGTAGATACTGCTCTCGTCTCATCTGCTGACTAGCCAATATAATGGATGCATCGCCATTTCTCACAGTCGTATCTCGAGCTAGACGTCTCTTTAATTCGGTCTCCTCATCTGTGTAGAAACAAATGATTTTGTCAAAGAGTTCCTTGGGTAGAAAACCCACAGACATCCCTTCGACTATCAGAATTGGTTTTGCTCCAGATAAGATCTCGCTAGCCTTCCAAGGTTCCTCAATTGTCAAGATGTCCATACCCGCTTGCAGAGCAAGAATATCTCTTTGTAAACTTGCCAGCTCATGCGCTACCGGTAAACATGCTGTCACCTTTTGGTCTGGTGTCTCTTTAGGTACTACTAAATGTCGTCCCGAAGTAATATAGGGATCTGTCTCTAGTAAATTTACCTTTTCAGCATCCAATATTTGGTACAATTCTTGAGCAAAAGTTGATTTTCCTGAAGCGCCGTGACCGTAGATACCCAGCGTTTTTACTTTTCCCGACTCTATTTCTGATACTAGTCTTTCTATTAATTCTTTTTTCTTCATTCTCTCTTCACCTGTTCATAGCTTTCTTTTCCATCGTTAAGCTTGTCCCAAATGACTACCTTTCCACTTTGGAGAGACTTTTGTACATCGATAATTCGTTGATTGGAAGAGCCGCGGAATTGAAGCATAAGATTTCTCTTGCTCCGATCATAGCGACCATCGACCAGGATATCAATCATAGATAAAAGCTCTAGCTTATCTGGAGTTTCCAGCATCATTTCTTCCCAAGTGTAGCCTGTCCAAGACCAGATGTCTTTTTCTGGCAATTCCTTTCGAATGCGTTTTACAAGGGGCAAAAGAATACCTGTATTGAGGAATGGCTCTCCTCCTAGCAAAGTCAAGCCTTGAACATAAGGCTGGGCTAAGTCTGCCATGATTTGTTCTTCCAACTCTGGCGTATAAGGAATTCCTGCATTGAAAGACCAGGTCGCTACATTGTAACAGCCCTCACAGTGAAACATGCAGCCGGCTACATAAAGGGAGTTGCGCACCCCTTCTCCATCCACAAAGTTAAAAGCCTTATAGTCAATGATACGCCCTTGACTAAGCTCCTCACTCTTCCACTCGCCTGGTTTTGGTGTATTCCATGTCATGCTTTCTACTCCAAGTCTATCCAATAGCGCTCCGTTCCGTTTCGAACATCCTCCAACTCCCCACCATTAGCTAAGATAACAGCTCGGCTTGCTGGATTTTCTGTGCTACAAGTCACCAGAGCACGATGGATGTTCTTTCCTTTAGCAATTTTTAGACCTTGACGGAGAGCTTCCTTGGCATATCCTTTGCCTCTTTCGGAAGGGCGGATAGAATAGCCAATATGGCCAGCATAATTCAGCAACCCCTCATTTAGTCTCAACCGTAAATTTAGAAAACCTAAAGCATGGCCTGTTTCATCAAACAATACGAACTGTATCGATGGAACGCGATTTTCAGGCAGCCCTATTCCCATTTCTTTATTACGGTTAGTTTCTAGCCAATTCTCATAATCAAAGTTCTCAGCATCCCAAAATCCGCCATCGTGGGCTGATTGAGTCTGTTCAAACTCTGCCATCATCTCTAAAATTGTTTCTTTATCTGCCAATGTTGGTCTGCGTAGTATCATTTTTACCTCCAGCTAAGAGAAAAGCGAGAGCGGACTCTCACTTTTTCTTATTCTTATTTAAAAATTGCTCTCTTAGGCTAGCCACTCGGTCTTTTTTATTGACTCCACCCTTTGAATGTTTCTCGTGAAACCGTTGAACCAAGGCCTTGCCCTTATCGTCTAATTGATATTTTCCCATTCTATTTCTTTCTAATTTCTTACTTCATGTCCTGCTGTTTTGATAGTAGAACCGTTCATGTGTTTGACACGCGCAGCAATTTCTTTGTGACGCCCATTAACCATCGGACGGGCTTGTGGGTTCCCAAGATAGCCACAGGTCCGTTTAACCACATCTACTGTTTTAGGATCGTTATTCCCACAGTTAGGACAAGCAAATCCTCTCTCAGTAGGTTCAAAATCTCCTTCAAAATCACACTTGTAGCAACGGTCAATCGGAGTATTGGTTCCGAGATAACCTACACGGTCATAAGCATAATCCCAAACAGCTTCCAAAGCCTTTGGATTTTGTTGGAGAACTGGGTACTCGCAGTAGTGGATAAAGCCACCAGATGCACCCGCTTCTGGGTAGACTTTCTCAAAGTCCAATTTTTCAAAAGGTGTTGGATTTTTGCGGACATCATAATGGAAGGAATTTGTGTAGTATTCTTTATCTGTGATATCTGGAATAGAGCCGAATTTCTCCGTATCCAAGCGACAGAAACGGTCTGTCAAACTTTCAGATGGTGTCGAATAGATAGAAAAGTGATATCCATATTGGTCAGACCACTCTTCCACTCGATGTTTCATATCTCGAATGATATCAAGGGTTAATTCTTTAGCTTCTGGATTGGTTTCCCAATTATTATCAAAGAAGACAGTCGCTACTTCATAAAGTCCAATGTAGCCAAGCGAAACAGTAGCACGGCGATTCTTAAAGAGCTCGTCAACACTTTCTTCCTTACCAAGACGACGGCCAAAAGCTCCGTATTGATAAAGGATAGGAGCATTAGCTGGAGTGGCTTCCTTGGTTCTTTCCACACGATAAACTAGAGCATCTTCTGCGATATTCATACGTTCGTTGAAAAGTTCCCAGAACTTATTCAAGTCGCCTTCTGATTCGAGGGCAATACGAGGGAGATTGACCGTCACGACACCTAGATTCATACGGCCAGAGTTAACTTCAACTCCATTTTCATCCTTCCATCCTTGAAGGAATGAACGACATCCCATCGGAACCTTGAAGGAACCTGTCAATTCGATAATCTTATCGTAAGACAAAACATCTGGATACATGCGCTTAGTTGCGCATTCAAGGGCCAACTGCTTGATATCGTAGTTAGGTGAGCCTTCCTCTAAGTTAAGACCTCTTTTAAGAGTAAAGATAAGTTTCGGGAAGATGGCTGTACGGTGTTCTGAACCAAGACCCTTGATACGAATGGTCAAGATAGCTTTTTGAATTTCTCGTTCAAAACGATTGGTTCCTAGACCGAAACCAAGGGAAGTAAAGGGTGTTTGTCCATTTGATGTAAAGAGGGTATTAATCTCGTACTCTAGAGATTGCATGGCATCATAGATGTCTTTTTGGGTTTTCTTCCAAGCATATTCTTCGCGCTTGTCAGGCAGTACCCATTCCTCTGCATCTTTGAGGTGTTTTTGGTAATTTTTTTCTGCATAAGGAGCCAAGACTTCATCAATACGGTCAGCTGAACATCCCCCGTACTGGCTAGAAGCAACGTTGGCAATGATTTGGGAAATCTGAGCTGTCGCAGTCTGGATAGACTTGGGACTTTCTACCTCTGCATTCCCAATCTTAAAACCATTTTCCAACATCCCCTTGAAATCAATCAAACAACAGTTGGTCATAGGGGTGTAGGGGCTATAGTCCAAATCGTGATAGTGGATATCTCCCTTTTGGTGGGCATTGGCTACATGCTTAGGCAGCATTTGAAGACCGATTGATTTCCCAACAATCCCCGCCGTCAAATCACGCTGGGTATTAAAAACATCACTATCTTTATTAGCATTCTCATTGACAACTGCCTGGTCTTTGTTGAGAAGTTTATGGATACTGAAGTTGATATCTGTTGCTTTTGAGCGCTCAAAATCCCTTTGAGTTCGGTAAGTGATATATTCCTCTGCCAAGGCATATTCTTTAGCTTCCAATAACTCATGTTCTACGATATTTTGGATTTCATAGATTTTTACACCTTGAGGAAAGCGACTATGAATCTCTTCTACAATACGTTCAACTAGAGTATTAAGACGCTTTTCGACCAAGGGGGTTACATCCATGACTTTTTCCGCAGCCTTGTGCAAGGCTTTATCAATCTTATCTACATCAAAAATGACGCGTCTACCGTCACGCTTTTCGACGAATAAGGTTGGATCAGGGTTTGTTTTCTCTTCTAATACAATCATATCCAGGCTCTTTTCTTAAATTTTCTTTCTTAAAGTATTATATCACTATAAAAATAAAAATCAATATCTAGTATTAAAATTCCTATTTTCATAAAATTTACACTAGATATTGATTATTTTATTTTAATTTGTAAAGTTTAAAGTCTTTGAATTCACTTTGAACTGGTTGATAACTTTCTGCCAGAAGCTGTTCTACTTCCGTCCAAAGAGCTGTTTTGGTATTGACCACAATCACTTTAGGCTGGTTATCACGTAAATCATTGACAAGTTTGCTACGATTTGCATCAAGGCCAGTATATAATTTTGGTGATAGCAACTGACTAGCTGCTAAACGTTCACTAGTCTTATAACCATTAGTAAGATCATCCCATATATAAATACGATCTGTTGCCTGTGTTTGTCCTTTAACCGTAGTTTCTATACGAGTTCGTTCTAGATATTGTTCTGAGTGAAGAACATAACGGGCTACCAGAGGAGCCAAAAATAGGTAGGCCAAAGCTAACACTGGCAAATAGACATTACCCTGAAGAAATATTGCCCATATTGAGGGTACTTCTCGATGTCTTCTACGGCGATTGACTCCTTCTAATTCCCCAGTTCGAATGTGAGTCAATAGAAGAATGGACAAGAACGGAAGAAAAGTAGCTAGACGACTACCGTGAATCGGTTCTGTAGAGAAAATTTCCAATCCTAGTAACAATAAGATAGCTACTGAAGCAAAAATAGATAAGACATATTGCTTACTTGGTTTAGACTGGAAAAGTCCTGTAAATACGAATCTTAATCCTCCAAGACCAATTGTTAATAATCCATAAAAAAGGAGGTTGTCCAGCAAGGCTGGATTGGACATAAACTTCAAACTATCTACTGGATAGAGAATTTGACTGATAGCACTTCCGAAACTCCCATTATAAGCCGTATAGTAACCAATTGAATAAAAGAAAAGTGAGAACCCAAGACCAGCTGCAAAAAATTGATAGAGCCCATGAACTAAGCGACCACGCCCAATATTAAAGGCTAACAATGCAAAGAATAAGACTAGAGCATATAGAGCTGTAACTAGAGGGGCAAAGAAAAATGCTAGAGCCAGGCTAATCCCAATACGCACGAAACCTTTGTCATGATTATACTCTACCAAATACCTTGTTACTAAACTAAGAGCGTAAAACAGGAATGGAAGGGCCAAAATGGTGGCATAACCACCGCCAAAGCTAAGTCCTCCAGCAAGAAGATAAAAGATGGTCAACACTTGTTGCGACTGCTTGTTCTCCTCCGTCAAGGCATAAGTTGAACGGAAAAGAAAAATACCAGCACCCACTAGAGCAAACCAAGTAAAGACTGCAAACAAAATACTACCCTTGCTTAGATACTGTAAAAAGTAATAGAGAAGGCCACTCGTTCCAAAATAGTCTGTGTAGATATCTCCCCCCTGGTGCATCGCCCATCCCATATAAAAATCTTGTGCCTGCTCTGGGCTAGTTAGTCCTAGCAAGAAAGGAAGAACTACAGATACAAGTACAACTAAAGTGCTCCAGATTAGGATCTTAAATAATGGTAAGGGAGCAAATGAACTTGGTTCATCCTCGAAGCGCTCCTCTCTCCCAACTAAATCATCCTGAATTCCCGTCCAAGATGGAGTTGGTTCCTCTTCTAATCTGCCATATACGTTCATTCATTCTCTCCTATGTTTTAATTTGTTCTAGTATATCAAAAAGTCTAAAGCTTGTCAGCCTGTGGTGGCCATTTGTCTAACTTTTGACAGAGACTAGTGAAGCGCTCAATCTCATAAAAACGATGATAGGAAGCATTTTTATAGTGATCTAAAAAATTTTTTTCTTCTACCGTCAGCATAATCATTCCTCCTTTTCTCTTTATTCGAAAATAAAGGACGATTCTATCAAAAAAGCTGAATTCCCTAAAAGAGAATTCAGCACTTTGTCTTTAGTCAGCCTTTTTTTCTAGATTTTTTGAAATGCTTCGATTTTTACCTTCCAGATACACCATCAGAATAGAAATATCTGCCGGGTTAACCCCAGAAATACGGCTAGCTTGCCCGATGGTTTCTGGATTGATGAGCTTGAACTTCTGGCGAGCCTCTGTCGCAATGGAGTCAATATCATCCCAATCAATATTCGCTGGAATACGTTTTTCTTCCATACGTTTCATCTTGGCAACCTGATCCATGGCTTTTGAAATGTAACCTTCGTACTTGATTTCTGTTTCAATCAATTCGATAATCTTGTCATCTAACTCTTCAGCGGCAGGTCCGATAAAGGCAACCACATCTTGGTAAGAGACTTCTGGACGACGGAGGAACTCCTTGGCAGTGACTGCATCAGTCAATGGTTTGAATCCCATCGCTTCGACCTTGGCGTTAGTTTCCTTGACCGGCTTGAGTTTGATGCTGTCTAGGCGCTTCATCTCATTGTCAAATTGATTTTTCTTGATCTCAAAGCGTACCCAACGTTCATCATCCACAAGACCAATCTCGCGTCCCATCTCTGTCAAACGCATATCGGCATTGTCATGACGGAGGATGAGACGGTATTCCGCACGACTGGTCAAGAGACGGTAGGGTTCAATGGTCCCCTTGGTCACCAAGTCATCAATCATCACTCCAATATAACCGTCGCTTCGTTTCAGAATCAACTCAGGCTTGCCTTGGATCTTCAGAGCCGCATTGATACCAGCGATAATCCCTTGACCAGCAGCCTCTTCGTAACCTGACGTTCCATTTGTCTGACCCGCTGTGAAAAGTCCTGAGATTTTCTTGGTTTCCAGAGTCGCACGCAACTGATGCGGCAAGACCATGTCGTACTCAATAGCATAACCAGTACGCATCATCTCTGCATTTTCCAAACCTTTGATGGAATGTACCAAGTCACGTTGTACATCTTCAGGAAGACTGGTTGAGAGACCTTGGACATAAACTTCTTCTGTATTGCGTCCTTCTGGCTCTAGGAAAAGTTGGTGGCGTTCCTTGTCCGCAAAGCGCACAATCTTGTCCTCAATCGACGGACAGTAACGAGGCCCCACTCCCTTAACCACACCTGTAAACATAGGAGCACGGTGGAGATTGTTTTGGATAATCTCATGGCTGGTACCATTGGTGTAAGTCAACCAACATGGCACCTGATCTTTGACATAATCCTCATCACGTGAAGTATATGAGAAGTGATTAGGTGCTTCGTCTCCTGGCTGAATCTCTGTCACATCGTAGTTGATAGAAGAAGCCTTGACACGTGGAGGCGTTCCTGTCTTGAAACGACCAATTTCGAGTCCCAGTTCCTTGAGATTGTCAGCTAGGTTAATCGAAGCTAAACTGTGATTTGGTCCTGACGAGTACTTGAGGTCTCCGATGATGATTTCCCCACGGAGGGCAGTCCCTGTGGTCACAATAACAGCCTTAGCAGCATACTCTTGATGGGTCGCAGTACGCACACCGACAACCTTGCCATCTTCCACCAAAATCTCATCAATCATGGTTTGACGAAGAGTGAGATTCTCTTGATTTTCAACGGTTTTTCGCATCTCTTTAGAGTAAAGTTCCTTGTCAGCCTGCGCACGAAGAGCACGAACAGCTGGACCTTTCCCAGTGTTGAGCATCTTCATCTGGATGTAAGTCTTGTCAATGGTCTTGGCCATTTCCCCACCGAGAGCGTCGACTTCACGCACGACAATTCCCTTGGCAGAACCACCGATAGAGGGATTACATGGCATGAAAGCCAACATTTCAATGTTGATAGTCGCAAGCAAGACCTTGCAACCCATACGGCTAGCAGCTAGGGAAGCTTCCACCCCGGCATGCCCAGCACCGATAACTATAATATCGTATTCTTCTATAAAATTATAAGTCATTTCTTAACCTTTCAAAAATTTCTCGCAAATAGGGAACTAGCTTCTCCTCCTCTAGAGCTTGATCCATGGTAACCCATTTAAAGTGCGTATGCTCTTCAGGATCTAATCTGATAATTGGCTTCTCCCCAACCCACTCTGCTTTATAAACTAAGCGAGTAAAGACAATATCCTTTGAGGTATCCAGTTGACTATCTTCGTGAAGAAGTTTGAGCGAACTGCTGTCTAGCCTAATTCCCGCTTCTTCAATACATTCTCTAAGAGCTCCATCTCGCGGAAGTTCACCCTTTTCAACCCCGCCACCAGGAATATCCCAGTAAGTCGGATAAACGTTGGGTTGTCCTCTTTTAATTTCCGAACGCTGAATGAGTAAATAATCACCACCACTATGAACAAGTACATGGGCAATAAGCTTAACCATCATTTTCTCTCCTATTCGTTAAGATGGATGTGTCGTAATTGTCCGTCCCAATCTGGTAGGGCTGTCTTTAAAAAGGCTGGAACCAGCTGAATATCCTCAAACTTGTCCAAGTCAATCCACTCACAGGGTTGCGTTTTCTCATCTTCCTGCATGGTCAACGGGGCATCTTCAAGTAAATCCACTAGATAATGAAACTCGATATTGTGATAATAGACACCGTCTTGTTCAAAACGATTTTCAACTACAAAAGCTAGTTGCCCAGCTTGAGCTTTGACACCCAGTTCTTCCTTCACTTCACGGACTACCGCATCTTCCGTTCTCTCATTGACTTGAATCGCACCACCAATAGTGTAATACTTGCCCTTGTCTTTGGTAACTAGAAGCTTGTGATTTTGGACAATCAAGGCTGTCGCCCGAACTCCAAAAACCGTATTTTCTACTTTTGTCCGAAAGTCTTGTTGAATCATCTTTTTCCTTTCCTCTAAACGACACAAAAACAGTCAAAACTCCAAAGAAGTGCAGGACAAAAAAGCCTGCAACATCCATGAGCTTTGACCATCATTTCTATTGCTTTTATTATTGTAGCAAATTGAGAAAATTTGTCAATCTAAATGTACTGACAAACCTTACCATCGCGGTAGGCATTGTCAATCAAACCACCACCGAGACATTCTTCACCATCGTAAAAGACAACTGCCTGTCCTGGTGTGATCGCACGCTGTGGCTCCGCAAAGATGACCTCTGCCTTGTCTCCTTTGACATGTACTGTCACCTTAGAATCAGGCTGACGATAGCGGAATTTGGCTGTGCATTCTAGCGTAAATTCCTCTGGCATGTCACGGGTAAAGTGGACTTGACTAGCCTCAAGGCTGGTTGACATGAGCGAATCATGGTAGAATCCTTGGCCGACATAGAGGATATTCTTGCTCAGATCTTTTCCGACAACGAACCAAGGGGCATTGTCACCACCGTGTTGACCACCGATACCGAGTCCCCCACGCTGACCAATCGTATAATACATCAGACCAGCATGCTCACCCATATCGCGACCATCCACAGTCATCATTCGACCAGGTTGAGCTGGCAGGTAGTTGCTGAGAAATTCTTTAAAGTTCTTTTCTCCGATAAAGCAAATCCCTGTCGAGTCTTTCTTCTTAGCCGTCGCAAGTCCTGCTTCTTCAGCTATTTTTCGTACTTCAGGTTTTTCCAAATGTCCCAGTGGGAACATGGTTTTTTGGAGTTGTTCTTGCGAAAGTTGACTGAGGAAATAGGTCTGATCCTTGCCATTGTCCACACCACGAAGCATGTGAACGATGCCATCCTCATCACGCACAACTCGAGCATAATGCCCAGTCGCTACATAGTCTGCGCCTAAGGTCATAGCATAGTCCAAAAAGGCCTTGAACTTGATTTCCTTGTTACACATAACATCTGGATTTGGCGTGCGCCCTGCACGGTATTCCGCTAGGAAATACTCAAAGACGCGGTCCCAGTACTCTTTTTCAAAATTAACAGAGTAGTAAGGAATGCCGATCTGGTCTGCCACCGCAGCCACATCCTTGTAATCCTCGGTCGCCGTACAGACGCCGTTTTCATCTGTGTCGTCCCAGTTCTTCATGAAGATACCGATCACATCGTAGCCCTGCTCCTTGAGCAAGAGAGCCGTCACCGACGAATCAACACCACCACTCATCCCCACGACAACACGTGTTTTAGAGTTATCACTCATGGTAAGTCTCCCATCTATTCGTTTATTCATACCCTTCAAAATTCTATTCATTATGACTTTCAATAGAATTTCTTTGAGTATAGTCTTTTCGTTTTCTTTTAGGACTAGGCAACGAGTCGCAGGCATAACTTGAGTTCGCTCAATCAGTCTGGGAGACTGATTGAGATTATAAATCAGACAAGCTCAGCTTGCATCTCATTTCGAGTTAACGACGTAATAAAAGATAAACGAAATGACTAGTTCACGATTGAAGGTCGTGTTTGCTTAACGATTGAAGGTCGTTTGAGCAGTTTTCATTATAACATGCTTGGTTGGAGAAGACAAGAAAGAGGCTGATAATCTACCAACCTCTGGTTTTAAATACATTTCAAGTCCAAACTATTCTTTATAGAAAAAAGTCCTATAAATTCGAGCAATAGTTAAAATACAAACAAATATAATTCCCAAAATAGATAATACTGTTTTCACAAAACTCATTTCAGAACCTATAACATATATATGAAAAAGAGGGGCTAGTCCTACACATAGAGACAATAGATAACTAATAAATCTTATCTCACCAATTCCTGCAAAAAAATGTTTCATTTTAAATATTCCAATTTTACCTTTCATCTTTATAATCCACAAGCAAATCTATTGACTTCTCTTTTTTTGAAAAATCTTAACAATAAATTTACTCCACTTAATGCCACTAAGATTTCAAGCGTCAGAATTTCTCCAAGAAAAAATGCAAACTGACAAAATTCCTGCTAAAATACTATCCTCCCAGCAAATAGAGAGTCAGCAAAAATAAAATAACCGAAATTGGCAGGAAAGCAGCTCGATTTGTTTTACAAAAAATGGCATAACAAAGACTACCTATCGAAAACGACAGAATAACTTCAATAGTTATCTTTAGAACAGGATAATATATATTTTTAATAAAAAGAATTAAAAGGATAAACAATACCAATGAACAAAGAACGGATTTGATATAAAATTTTAAATGAGTCATAATTTTTTTAGATTCTACCTACTATAGATAAAATCACCTTTCTTATTTTCTTCTCATGATATCCACTTTACTTTCTTGACTAGAATTTCTATGAATATAAATATGGTAAATGAAAAATCGGACTTCTAACTAAAAGAAATTGATGAAACATGTAAAGATTTGAGATCCTAATGAATCTACTCAATGCAGATTTTATTTTGACAGTAGTTCTATAACAACTCTAAATAACACTGGGGTTGCTAGAATCAACATAACCCCTACCACAAAGACAATGATTACCCGAAATAGATCTTTATTTTTACGCATTGAAACAACCTCCAATCTTTATTTTCTAGCTACATGATACCCCATATTTACTTTCTATATTCTTATGATACAATATGTTTAATAGAATTCAATTTATTGTTAACTTTTTTCACGAAGAGGAGGAAATCATGCGCTATGATTTCGGGAAAGTATATAAAGACATACGCGAGTCAAAAGGATTGACCCAAGAAGAGGTCTGTGGAAAGGTCCTTTCAAGAACCAGCCTTTCCAAGTTTGAAAGTGGCAAGGCAACTCCCAAATATGAAAACATGGAGTTTCTTCTCCGTCAAATCAATATGAGTTTTGAAGAGTTTGAATACATCTGCCATCTCTACCAGCCAAGCCAGCGAACAGAAATCATGCAAACCTATCTCAATACGAGTTCCATCTTTGGTACCAGTAGTCTAGTCAATTTATTTGAAACATGCCAAGACTATCTCAAGATCTATCACGATCTCCCTATAAAGGAAATCAGAGATATGCTGGAAGTTGTCATTTATATCCGTCAACATGGAACAGGACAACTTTCAATCCAAGTGGAACAAACGGTCAAAAAGCTTTGGGAAAAAATTGAAAAACAAGATACATGGTATGAAAACGACCTAAAAATCCTCAACACCATACTTTTTAACTTTCCCATCGAACACCTCCACCTCATCACTGAAAAGATCTTGCAGCGCTTGGAAGAATATAAAAACTATCGACATTTATATGAATTACGAATGGCAATCCTACTCAATCTGTCCACCATTTACTTGTACAACCAAGATAAAAATACCTGTCAACAAATCTGCTACACCTTACTAGAGGACTCTAAGAAAAAGAAAAGATACGATATTTTGGCAATCACTTATGTTCGAATAGGTATTTGTACTAGTAATGAACATCTTATTCAAAAGGGCTTCTCCCTTCTGGAGTTAACTGATGAAACCTCAATGCTATCTCACCTCAAAAAGGAAGTAGAGAACTGTTATCAAGCAAAGGAAATATAAAAAAAGTCGAGGAAATCCCTCGACTTTTGCATCTTATTTTGTTCGTCAGTTCTTAGTACCAACCGTTGTTAAGCCAGAAGTTCTTAGCTGCAGTCCATGAACCGTAACGTCCTGCAACGTAAGCGTCTGCTACACGTTCTTGGTTTTCTGCTGAATAGTCACCGTTCAAGTATGAATCTGTCAATTGGTAACGTCCGATGTAACGTCCGTTTGTAGCTGTGTAGCTACCGCCTGATTCTTTTTGAGCGATCCATTCTTTAGCTTCTGCTTCAGAACCGCTCACAGTTGAAGTTGATGCTGAAGTTTCTGTTGTAGCAACAATTTCTTCTGCTACGGTTACGCTTGCTGCTGGTGCTTCATAAGTTGTTGTTTCAGTAGCTGCAGGTGCTGCTACTGGAGCTTCTGCTGTCGCAGTTGAAGTTGCTGGTGCTTCACCATCAATCACCAATACTTGGTCTACATAGATCAAATGAATATCTTTAATCTTATTTTTTTCTGCCAATTTTTCAACAGTTGTATTGTATTTTTCAGCGATTCCTGATAGAGTGTCACCTGATTTTACTGTGTAAGTTGTTGTTTCTTGTGCAAAAGTAAGTGATGGTGCAAGGAAAGCAAGCGCTGCTGCTACTCCTACAAGTCCTGTTTTAATTTTGTTAGTTGTTGATTTCATATTAAAAGATTCTCCTTCTTTCTTATATTTCCATCATACCCTACTATTATTACTGTTTCTTGACGGTTTTATGTAGAAATGTTACAAGACTATGTTTTATTTCACTTAAACAGCCTCTTTTTGTTACAAAAGGCTTGATTTTATAGGCTTTATGGGGATTTTAGATATTTTATCATGGAATTGAGCGCTTGCATCTAATCTTTGATATAATAGAGTTAAGAATCTTTTTAAGGGGAAACAGATGCAATCACTTCGTTTTCAATCTGTCTTTGATATCATTGGGCCAGTCATGATTGGCCCATCTAGTAGTCACACGGCAGGAGCTGTTCGTATCGGTAAAATCGTCTCTTCTATCTTTGACGATACTCCAACCGAAGTCGAGTTCCAGCTTTTTAATTCTTTTGCAAAAACCTATCGAGGGCACGGAACTGATCTCGCCCTGGTCGCTGGAATCTTAGGAATGGATACAGATGATCCAGAAATTCCAAATAGTTTAGAAATTGCCCACAAGCGTGGCATCAAAATTGTCTGGACCATCCAGAAAGACAGTAACGCCCCTCACCCAAATACTACGAAAATCACTGTCAAGAATGAGCACAAGACCATCAGTGTGACAGGAATTTCAATCGGTGGTGGAAATATCCAGGTGACAGAGCTCAATGGCTTTGCCGTATCCCTCAACATGAACACTCCTACCATTATCATCGTTCATCAGGATGTTCCTGGTATGATTGCTCATGTAACAGAGGCCCTCTCTCGCTTTGACATTAACATCGCTCAGATGAATGTAACTCGCGAAAAAGCTGGTGAGAAAGCCATTATGATTATCGAAGTTGATAGTCGCAACTGTGATGAATCTATCGAAGAGATTCGTAAAATTCCTCATTTGCATAATGTCAATTTCTTTCAATAGGAGAAAATATGTTTTACTCTATCAAAGAATTAGTCCAACAAGCCGAACTTGATTTTCAAGGCAATGTTGCTGAACTCATGATTACGACTGAGTTTGAGCTAACCGGTCGTGAACGCGAAGAAGTTCTCCTCCTCATGGAACGCAATCTTGAGGTTATGAAAGCTTCTGTTGAACTTGGTCTTAGTGAAAAGAAATCTCGTAGCGGTTTGACAGGTGGTGATGCTGCCAAGCTCGACCACTACATCAAAAAAGGAAAGACGCTGTCTGACTTCACTGTCTTGTCTGCAGCCCGTAACGCTATCGCCGTTAATGAGCACAATGCCAAAATGGGATTGGTCTGTGCAACTCCTACGGCTGGTAGTGCCGGTTGTCTTCCCGCTGTCCTCACAGCTGCTATTCAAAAGTTGAGTCTAACTCATGAACAACAACTAGACTTCTTATTTGCTGCGGGTGCTTTTGGCCTCGTCATTGCGAACAATGCTTCTATCTCAGGTGCCGAAGGTGGTTGTCAAGCCGAAGTTGGTTCAGCTTCAGCCATGAGCGCCGCTGCCTTAACCCTAGCTGCAGGCGGAACGCCTTATCAAGCGAGCCAAGCCATCGCCTTCGTTATCAAAAACATGCTCGGTCTTATCTGTGACCCAGTTGCAGGTTTAGTTGAAGTTCCTTGCGTCAAGCGGAACGCTATGGGAGCCAGCTTTGCCTTCATCGCAGCCGATATGGCCTTAGCTGGTATCGAATCAAAAATTCCAGTTGATGAGGTCATTGACGCCATGTATCAAGTAGGATCTAGCTTACCAACTGCCTTTCGTGAAACTGCTGAAGGGGGGCTCGCTGCCACACCTACAGGTCGTCGCCTTCAAAAAGAAATCTTCGGCGAATAATTTCATCATTATGAGGAGAATCAATGTCATCTATATCTGCTATCTTTTTTGACTTAGATGGAACACTAGTTGATAGTTCTATCGGTATCCATAATGGTTTCACCTATACCTTTGATCAACTTGGAGTTTCTAGTCCTAGTGCCAAAACCATTCGAGGTTTTATGGGGCCCCCACTAGAAACCAGCTTTGCTAGTTGTTTGCCAGCTGAGCAAATAGAGGAAGCCATCCAGCTCTATCGTTCTTATTATAAGGAAAAGGGTGTGTACGAAGCCCAACTCTTTCCACATATCAAAGATTTACTCGTAGAACTAGCTGAGCATTATCCTCTTTATATCACTACTACGAAGAATACACCAACCGCAGTTGATATGACTAGCAATTTTGGGATTGACCACTTCTTTGATGGCATTTATGGTTCAAGCCCTCAAGCCCTACACAAGGCAGATGTTATTCGTCAGGCTCTGGAAACTCATCATCTAACTCCCGAAAAAGTGGTTATTATCGGAGATACCAAGTTTGATATGATTGGCGCCCAAGAAACTGGCATTAAAAAATTAGCGGTAACCTGGGGATTCGGTGAGGAGAAAGACCTCATGGACTATAATCCTGACTGGATTGCTCACCACCCAACAGACATTTTACAGCATCTACAATTAAAACGTTAAACAAAAGACTCCCAGCCTAAAAGTTAGGTTTGGGAGCTTTTTGTCTGATCATAATGAGGAGAATGACATTCCCCATATTCGTCCAATTATTCAAAAGGGGAAACTTCTTCGATTTCAACCTCTTTAGATCTATTGATTGTTACTATTTCTACTTCTTTACTTGGCATAGCTAGCAGAACTAATAGAGCAATACCACCCATTGGAACGAAGTAAAGGAAGATGAGAGCCCAGTGAAGGCCTGCATCTCTTAGCCGACGAACTTTTACAGCAAGACTTGGTGTAAAGAACACTATACCTAAAATCATATAAATACTTATGATTGCTACTCCTAAAATAGGATCTGTTTCTCCAGCATCATTCCAGGCCATTTGAAAATAGAATATATACAGGGGTAGGAACAAAATACTATTCATCAGCCAAACCCACCAAAAGTCTGAACGTGTTGAACGGCCTGTAAAATCTGCATAGCCTTTAAAGAAATTTTTATATGCTTGAATCATAAGTTACTCCTAATTTTTTATTTACTATATCTATTCAATAACAAGTTTGTTCAAAAAACTCTGAAAGTCTCTCCAAATCTAGAAAAAAGATACTATCCCTTCCCTCCTGTCAAAAAGAATTCTAGGGATAATACCTTACTTTTATTATGAATCAGCGTGAGTTGTTTCATTGGCAAAACCGATAATGGCTTGCTTCAACTCTGAACCTTGCAAGGCACGGAATTCTTCAATCTTTTGATTGATGACTTCAAGTGGCATGACATTAACCTTACCAACAAAAATCTTATCCATGACTTGATTATCAACCAATTCAGTAGATACCAACAACTCCTCATAGAGTTTCTCACCTGGACGAATTCCCACTTCTACAATCGGAATTTCATTTTCAGTACGTCCGCTGAGAAGAACCATTTTCTTGGCCAAATCATAAATCTTAACTGGTTTGCCCATATCAAGGATAAAGACTTCCCCATCTTTAGCATAAGCTCCTGCATGGATCACCAAACGGCTAGCTTCTGGAATGGTCATAAAGTAACGAGTCATACGGAAGTCCGTCACAGTCACTGGACCACCCTCTGCAATCTGACGCTCAAAGACTGGAATCACACTACCACGGCTACCAAGAACATTCCCAAAACGAACCGCACAATAGGTAGACTGACTACGTTGGTTGAATCCTGTAACAATCAACTCTGCCACACGTTTGGTAGCTCCCATTACGTTTGGTGGATTAACGGCCTTATCGGTCGAAATCATAACCATCTTCGGTACCTTAGCGGCGTCAACTGCCTTGGCAACATTGTAAGTTCCAAGGATATTATTTTTAAAGGCTTCTTTGGGATTGCGTTCCATCATTGGCACGTGCTTGTGGGCAGCAGCATGGTAAACAATGGCTGGTTGATACTGCTCAAATACTTGAAGCAAGCGATCGTAGTCTTGGATGTCTGCAATCACAGGAACATAGTCAATTCCTTGGAAGCTACGAATCAATTCATGATAGATCAGATAAATAGAGTTTTCCCCATGCCCCAAGAGAACCACGCGCTCTGGATTAAAGCGACTAACCTGACGGCAAATCTCAGACCCGATAGAACCTCCTGCACCTGTCACTAAGATAGTTTTTCCAGTAATTTCTGAGCCTAGGCGTGACTCATCTAGTTGAATTTCTTTACGTCCCAAAAGGTCAGTAATATCGATTTTTTGGAAACCACCTACCTGAGGATGCAATCCTTGTACAACCGACTCAATCTTGGGCATCTTATAACACTTCAAGCCAAGTTGGTTACACATTTTTAGGATACGCTCATACTCTGATGGATCAAGAGAAGGAATCGCAACGATAACTTTTTCAATCTGATGACGTTTTGAGAGTTCTGGTAACTGTTCATAAGATCCTAAGACTGGGATTCCACCTAGTTTTTGACCTTTTTTCTTTTCATCATTATCCAAAATACCCACTAACTCAAGATCACTCGTAGGATGTTGGTAGCTGTTCATAAAGAGAGCTCCACCGTCTCCTGCACCAATCAAGAAGGTACGACGATGTTCCCCTTCTCCATCACTCTTTTTGCGTCTTGAATAGATCAACTGCCAAGTAATACGTGGGAGCAAGATCAAGAAGGTGCTGAGCAAGATAAAGAGAACGATGAAACGCACTGAGAAAAGTGGCAAGAAGGCATAGCAAAGGAGATAGGACAAGACACTGCTGATACTTACTCCGATGAATATCTTCATAAAGTCTGTGATTTTGCTATAGCGACTAATACTAGCATTGAGCCCCCAGAAGCCAATCATGATTTGATAGAAAAGGAAGGTCAAGCTTGTATAGATGACATAGTCCACAGGAGCTGGATTGATCAATCCATAAAACAAGATATAAGAAACAATGATTGAGGAAATCATGCTGGCAGCATCAAAAATCCCCCAAAAGACTTGTTTTTGTTGTTTATTTAACACTTCAACCAGATCAATTACATAATCTGTCATTTTTTTATTCATGTGAATGGTATCCTCCTACACAAAATCACATTTTCTAGTAATTACTAGAGGTTTTTTTAACTGATTAGCTATTTACTTTTTCTCAATAGTTTTAAAAATATAAACTGTCGGACAAATCCTGGACATAGGGCAACGACAACTTGGATTAACACACTTTTCAGATATTCGCCATAAGAAATCTGTCCACGCGCGTGCATTCTTTGACGTGCTTGGCGATAGAGTTTGAGATAGCGAAGGCCACCACGACGTTCAAACATCCCCGCTCCCACGCGCACCTTACAAAGAATCTGATCCACATTTCCAGTTCGAGCACCTGCGCTAATCATATTAAGCCAGAGCAAATCGTCTTCCATATAGAGCCCATCTTCGTAGTTACCTGCCTTGAGAACCATCTCTTTTTTAAACATAACCGTCATATGATTAAAGGCACTTCTCATACGTTGGTAATCAATGATATCCTCATGCTTAATCGGCACACGACGGTAAGAAACAATTTCGTCAGGTTGGTCGATGAATTCTGCGATATGACCACCTAGCAAGTCCAAATTTTCTGTTTCCATCAATTCAAACTGTTGCTCGAAACGATCTTCAACAGCGATATCATCCGTATCCATACGGGCAATGACGTCATACTGGCACTGCAAAACACCATACTGTAGTGCCAAGCCCAAACCACGGTTTTGCTCCAATGGATAGCGTTTGATTGGAATACTTGACTGTGCTTCCAATTCCTCCAAAACTTGATATAGTTCAGGTGTCAGTGGACCATCTTCAACGATAACCACTTCACTAGGTTTGAGCGTTTGATGTAAGATACTTTTTACAGCCTCTTCTAAGAAGACAGGATTTTCTTTGATGTAGACTGACATCAAGACGCTAAATTTCCGATTTTCAGACACAGCAGTTCTCCAATGTATAGATTTTCTTTCACTATTTTATCACAAATTTCCTGACTTTCCTATTTTTATTTGAATCCCAGAAAAAAACTAGTAAATCTCTCCTTCTTTTTACCCATGATTTCACTGAGCTAAATAGCCGATTCCCTCACACCATCTTGACATCTATAGGAAAAAGCCTTAAAATAAGCTGTTATCAAAATCAGTTTATTGAGGTGCACATGAACAAACGATCACTCTTTTTTATTCTAGGAATTATCTTAATCGGAGCGGTCTTAAGAGCTCCTTTTACGGCCTTACCGACTATTTTAGGAGATATTGCCCAAGGTTTAGGCGTGGAAGTTAGTTCACTTGGGGTTTTGACCAGCCTTCCTCTCTTGATGTTTGCTCTTTTCTCATCTTTTGCGACGCGTTTGGCTCAAAAGATTGGACTCGAGCACCTTTTTACCTACAGCCTCCTCGTCTTGACCGTGGGTTCAGCGATTCGTATCTTCAATCTTCCCCTTCTCTATCTGGGAACCTTACTCATCGGAGCAAGTGTCGCTATTTTTAACGTACTTCTTCCTAGCCTGATTCAGGCAAACTACCCGCAAAAGATTAGCTTCCTGACAACGGTTTATGTTACGACTATGGGAATCGCGACAGCACTAGCTTCCTACCTCTCTGTACCCATTACTCAGGCAACATCTTGGAAGGGGCTGATTCTCTGCCTGTCCATGGTCTGCCTGCTAACCTTATTGGTCTGGTTCCCCAACCATGGCCACAATCATTTTCTAGAAGGGCATGAAGAGAAAAAAGAAAAAGAGAATATCCTAAAAAGCAAGCAAGTTTGGGCTATTATTGTCTTCGGTGGACTTCAGTCCCTACTCTTCTATACCAGCATGACCTGGTTACCAACCATGGCCATCAGTGCAGGGCTAGCTCATACGGATGCCGGACTTCTGGCTTCTATCTTTTCACTAATTAGCATTCCCTTCTCCATGACCATTCCAAGTTTAACGACGCGTTTGTCAAATCGTCACCGTCAAATCATGTTAGCAGTCATCTCTCTGGCTGGTATGTTAGGAATTGCTATGCTTTTATACCCAAGTAGTAATTTCTTTTATTGGCTGATGGCTCACCTCTTGATTGGCACGGCCTGTAGCGCACTTTTCCCCTATCTCATGGTTTGCTTCTCTATTAAAACAAGCTCGCCGGAAAAAACTGCCCAATTATCTGGTCTTGCCCAGACCGGTGGTTACATTCTAGCCGCCTTTGGACCAACTCTCTTTGGTTACAGTTTTAACATGTTCCAGTCTTGGGTTCCAGCGGTACTGATTCTTCTAGTAATTGATATCATCATGACAATCGCCCTCTTTATGGTGGATCGAGCGGATAAAATCCTCTAATCTTCTAGTTTTTACTAGAAGATTTTTTATATATAAAAATTTTACACATATTGCTTGACAGGGCTTACAAATAGATGTATGATGTATGTGTAGAATAATTATATATAAAATTTTTACATACTAAAAAGGAGGTGCCCCATGTATTTTCCAACATCATCGGCCTTGATTGAATTTCTCATCTTGGCCATCCTAGAACAAGGGGATTCCTATGGTTATGAGATTAGCCAAACCATTAAACTCATTGCCAAAATCAAGGAATCTACCCTCTACCCCATCTTGAAAAAACTGGATACCAACCGCTATCTGACTACATACTCTCGCGAATACCAAGGTCGGATGCGCAAGTACTACTCCTTGACAGAAATTGGAGAGGAGCAACTCTTTGTCCTTCGAGAAGAATGGACACTCTACACTGACACTATCAATGGCATCATAGAAGGGAGCATTCGCCATGACAAGAACTGAATATTTGAATCAGCTTGAAGCCTATCTGATGAAGCTGCCTCAATCTGATCGTATCGAAGCCATGGACTACTTCAAAGAACTCTTTGATGATGCTGGGCCAGAAGGTGAGGAGGAGCTTATCGCTAGCCTGGGAAGTCCAAAAGAAGCTGCCCATGATGTCCTGACTACACTTCTTGATAAGAAAATCAACGAAGAAAATTCCAGCAAGAACGACCGCTATATTTTACGCATCGCTCTTCTAGCCCTTCTTGCAGCTCCTATCGGAATTCCAGTCGGAATTGCTCTTCTCATGGCTATCATCGGGATTTTTATCGCTGCTGTCAGCGTACTTATAGCCTTCTTTGCTGTATCAGTAGCTGGACTAATCCTAGGAGGCATTCTCCTATTTGAAAGCTTCTATGTTCTGGCTGAATCTACATCTGCCTTTGTGCTGATTTTTGGGGGTGGTTTACTGGCGATTGGAGCTTCATCCCTAGTCTTACTAGCCACTTCCTACGTAACCCGTTTCTTTGGATTACTAGTTCTTCGACTCATCCAATGGATTCTTAATAGAGGAAAGAGAGGTGAAAGACATGCGTAAATGGACAAAAGGATTTCTTATCTTTGGTGTTGTTACCAGTATCATCGGTTTTTCAATGATGATCATCGGTATCCAAACAGATGGTGTCAGAAGCCTCCTTGCAATGTCTCAAAATCCAGTATTTGAAAGTCGAATGGAAGAGCTCGTTTTTGACCAAGATATTGAAAATCTAAACATCTCACTAACAGAACATTCGCTCGTCATTACGGAGTCAAACGATGATAAGATTCACATCCAGTATCATCCAACCATCTCTGAAAAAGAAAATCTTCAACACTCTATCAAAGAGAAAAGTCTTGAAATAACTGATACCAAATCAACTACACGTCGCTCTATAGGTTCTAGTATCGAAGGTATCCTCTATATCGCAAGCGGAATTTCCAGCCGCAATGATGAAGTTGTTCTCTCATTACCAAGAGGAAAAGACTTAAAAAATCTAACTGCCCAGGTAAACCATCGTATCCTTTCAATTGCCAATGCAAAACTCAGCAATGCCAAGATTCTGTCAAATGGCTATCTTCTTCGTATCACTGATAGCGAGATTAAAAATAGCCAACTGATCACAACTGGAATTGTCAATGTATTTGAAACCAGTCTAACAGATAGCCTCATCCAAGCAGACCATGAACATATCTCTGCTGAGGATATTCAAGTACATGGTAAGGTAGAGCTAAAGTCAAAAAAAGATATGGTCATCAAACTAGCTAAAAAAGAACTTGAGAGAATTAATGTAGAACTTTCTTCTGACCATGGTTCCATCTATCATCGTAGTCGGGAAGGATATAATCCAAACGAGGAAAACAAGGAAGATGAAGAGTTCTCTAATCCTTACAAATCAGAGAAAAAAGATACACAAGATTTACTTGTCGCAAAAGCTAGTCAAGACATCAATCTACCAAAAGAGGATGTTCGCTCGCCTTCTTATAGACATCATGAATAAAAAGTTACTAATCAAAAAGGAGGTCTCATCATGACTCAAGAATGGTTCGAAAGTGCTGATTTCGAGAAAACAGCCAACAATGAGAAAAAAGATAACCTATCTGACCCAGTCATTCCCCAAGAAGAACTAAAAGAAAAAGAAGAGTTGCCAGTAGTTGAGGAAAAACCTCAAGCCAATTCTGAAGAACAAGAAGCTGATCTAGAGAAAGTAGAGAGTGACGAACACGAAGAAATCGTAGCAAATACAGACAAGTCAGAAGAACCTGTTAAAGAAGTTTCTCAGACAAGCAAACCTTTAACCAGCAAATCTTTGGAAAGCCCGTTTTTACCAGATTCTGTATCTGCCAAAACAGCACTATTCGCAGTATTCAAAGAAGAACTGGCTGATCTTTGGTTTTGGCTACAAGGTGCCCTTAAAGAACCGACAGCAAGCATTGATACAGATAAAAAACATAGTTATAATGCCTTTGCCCTGCTGACTATCTTTTCTTCTCTTAGTTTCTTCTGTGCGATTTATCATATCAAGCATAACTACTACGGCCATATGGCGGCTATCAACTCTCATGCCTTCGAGCAGTTCCCTTCACTGAATCTCTTTTCTATCTTCTCCATCTTGGTAGCGACAAGTTTATTCTTCTTTTCTATCCTTATGGGTGGATTTGTAGTTAAACGTTTTGTCAATCAGGACAATGACTGGACACTGGAAAAATCCTTGCAAGAGTACAGCAGACTCTTCGCCCTTCCTCTCCTGCTCACAGGTATTGCCAGTTTCTTTGCCTTCTTTAATAGTCTACGCTTTGCGGCTCTTCTCTGCCTCATTAGCACTGGTCTGGTACTTCTTGCCAACCTCTATACAATCTCAAGACCTAGCAAGGATAGCTCAACTGATCCCTTCTATCGCCTGCTCTTGGCTGTCCTCGTCAACGGAAGCGTCCTATTTCTCTTCTTCCTAGCAGAAATGGCACTGGTTTTTGATTATCTCCGAATCCTAGCTTTTATGTAAGATAAAATCCTGTCACTCTGACAGGATTTTTTGTGTACACAAAAAGCAGATCAAACGACCTGCCTTTTCACATTATTTAAAACCAATATCTTTCATTTATGCCTCTAGTTACCTTTTACTAAGTTCTCAAAATCTTCCCCCAAAACAGGTCCTACTTCTATTTGGTTGGCGTCCAAATCCTGACAAAGTTCCTTTGGAAGAACTTCTAAAAAGGCTTGGTAATCCAGTCTAGCTACTGCTTCATAGTCTTCAGGCCTAGAACCGTCTCCAGAGATTTTTACCAAGTCAATCTCCCAGACAAGGTCCTTACCAGCCAACTGCTCAACATAAGGCACAGGAACAACAGGACCTTTGGGCAAAACAGTCTTAACTCCCTGGGCTAGATGGTAGATACCGTGAACCTTACCCTCACCATCTGGGTAGAACTTAGCACTTGCAGGATAGCCATCAGACCCTTGAACTTTTTTGACCAATGCCTCAAAACATGCCAAACCATCATTTCCAAGAAAAGCTTCCAAATCCGTCTTGTCAAAGTAAACAGGTGAAAGAATTCCTTGGCAGAAATATAGGCGAGCAGCCTTATCCGCTAGATAGCTCTTAACCGTTTCTTGAAAATAGTTTTCCAAATCAAAGTCTGCCAAGCCTTCAACCGCTTCACCAACCTTGCTAGACAAAGCCCGCAAGAGTTCTTCTACAATCTCCCAGTCAGCTCTTGTGATAAAATCAGGAATGACCACCTGATAGCCTTTTTGAGAGTCAAGGTAGCAAACTTTAAAGAGAAACTGAGATTTTCCCACAATAGCACACTCGATATACTCAAGGCGATTGAGGGGTTGACGGAGGTAAACAGCATCATAACTATGTGACTCTAAGCCATCTACTAGGGCCAAGACTGACTTAGCTGTTAAAATCTCCTGTTGTCCTAAAATACTTTGTTTATTTGGAATAAAAAATGTTTTCACCATAAATGGTCTCCTTTGAAATCGTTTACATATAGTATACACCATTTTCCTGAAAGATGCAGAAACAAATTTAAGATTTTTTGGTCAAAAGCATAGAAAAACAGCCCTTTAGGACTGTTAATGTTTATTATACAACTTCAGAATGGTCTAAACTCTCACCAATTGCTGCTAGACGCTCGATGACTTGATCTTGTGTCAATTCATGTTCTAAAACATAACGATTACGTGGGTGAACACGACACTCGTGTGAGCAACCACGAAGATATTTGTCTTCGTTGTCTTCTGATGCCAAGATACGACGGTTACAGAATGGATTTCCACAGTTGACATAGCGTTCACATGGTGTTCCATCAAACCAGTCTTTCCCTACAATGGTTGGATTTACATGGTTGACATCGACTGCAATACGTTCGTCAAAGACATACATTTTCCCATCCCAAAGTTCCCCTTGAACTTCGGGATCTTTCCCGTAAGTCGCAATTCCTCCATGCAATTGACCGACATCTTTGTAGCCTTCACGGACCATCCAACCTGAGAATTTCTCACAGCGGACTCCACCTGTACAGTAAACTACGACACGTTTATCCATGAATTTTTCCTTGTTATCACGAACCCATTGTGGTAATTCACGGAAGTTGCGAATGTCTGGACGGATAGCCCCACGGAAGTGTCCAAGGTCGTACTCATAGTCATTACGAGTATCAAGGACCACTGTATCTTCGTCTAGGAGAGCTTCTTTGAATTCTTTTGGAGACAAGTAAGCACCTGTTGTTTCAAGAGGATTGATGTCGTTATCAAAGTTATCATCCTCTAAACCAAGGTGAACGATTTCCTTTTTGTAGCGAACGAACATCTTCTTAAAGGCTTGCTCACTTTCTTCGTCAATCTTGAACCAGAGGTCTTCCATACCTGGAAGGCTGTGAACGTAGTCCATGTATTTTTGCGTTGTTTCGTAGTCACCAGAAACGGTTCCGTTGATCCCTTCGTCAGCCGCTAGGATACGGCCCTTGAGGCCAATAGACTTACAGAAAGCCAAGTGATCTGCAGCAAATTGTTCCGCGTTTTCGATGGGAACATATTTATAGTAAAGTAAAACTCGAATATCTTTTGACATTTGCTTCTCTTTTCTAGATTAAATTATCAGAATTTTTCATTCAACTATACCAGTATACTCCCTCAAGAAAGCGAATGCAATTTATTTGACCGAAAATTGAAAACAAGACCCATTTTCATATCTTGTTTGAGCTGCGTCTGTGTCCAATCTTATATGTAAGAACAAATCTCTAGACACAAATACAGATAATTATGTTCATTTGTCCAAAAAAAGAATCACCACCTCATCTGGAAAAACCAGACAAGGCAGTGATCGCTCTTTTTAGGAATGAATACACGAAATCAATCTATCTTAAGATTTTTTGTTTTTCAAGAATTCGTCGTATTGTTTTTGCATTTCATCCAATACTTTTTGGTAAGCACCTTCAGATTTAAGTTTTTCCATCAATTCTGGAATAGCTTTTTCTGGGTCAAATATAATAAAATGGAATGAGAATCGAACGATTTAATTTTGGAATCCAAATCAATTTATAACAATATTTTAGAAGAGGTATTGTGCTATTCTAAGTCCAATTTAATATAATAATTTAACCATATTTTATGAGATATGTAAACCTAATAATTTATTTTATAGTTGACATTATAAAAATAAATGAGTATAATATAAATGAAATCGGTTTCATTAAAATATAAAGGAGGTATTGTGATGACAAATTTGAAAAAATGCATCGCATTAGGACTGGGAGTCGCTTGCTTACTCCCCTTAGCTAGTCAGACTGTTTCTGCTGAGATGGTGTACTTCAATCTTCATGTTACACGCGAAGACTATTCCGTTAGTAGCCGAAAGACTGAAAAAACAGACGGCGCTCCTGCTGTTGCTAATATCACAGGTGGTCTTAGTTGGGGAAAAAAGGTCAGAATTCGCGCTTGGACTGATACTGAAAATGAACCTGCAACTGAGATGAAAATAGCTGATTCAAATGGTCGCTATAATCTTCACTATAATGACGGTTATGGGACAATTGGACGCTATTATTATCTCAACGCCTCTAAATATGGTTGGCTCGACTCGAATATTACAGGACGTTTTGACCCTTAATTCGTCTCAAAACAAAAGGTAGCAAACATTGGGTTATTCGCTAGTTAATCATTTGAGCGCTCGCTAGCCTAAAGCCCCCTTCTAAGAGTGGAGGCAGTATCTTAAAAGTATCATGCCTCTGCTCCTTTTTTAAAAGGAGTTTTTTACTATGAAAAAATACCTATTATTTCTACTTATTCTTCCCTTTATCTTTTTAACAGCTTGTCAATATAACAAAAAACAAATAACGGAGATAAATAAGGAAAATCTCCCCATAAAAGAAGGTTATAAAGAGATAACAGAGCAAATCTATCTCGCAGACCAGATAGATACTTCCTATGAAGAAGAATTACCTTTTTGGGACTCAAAAAAAGGAGACAAAGAAACATTGGTAACAGCTATCCAAAATTTTATGGGAAGTGATAGTGAAATTAGTGAAATTATTGCCGATAAGCATCCTTTAACCAGACTACAAAAAGGAAAGATTAGGGCAGATATTACCGTCAATAAAACTGGATCATGGATTCGTTTAACATCTGATCAAACATCAGATTTATCACATATTTTCCACAACCTACGATTAGATGCTATTGAAAATAATCTAAATATAACCGACTTTAAAGAAGAACTTCCATTTTCAAAAGAAGACAGTGTTAACAAAGTTAAGCAATTTCTAAATACCCTCCAATTAGGATTTGACGATTATGATTATCTCATCTACGCTATCTCAAAAGAAACACTCCTTGAATATCTCCCGACCTACGAAAGAAATGCCAAAGAATTAAAAGGAACAAAAATAGCCAAAGACAATCTGACCGATATGTACTATATTACTGTTTTTCCAAAACTTTCTGATAAAAGAGTTATTGATGGAGAAACTCAGCTAGGTTCATCTGGAGAGATTAATTTTGTTCATGGTCCTGACCTAAACTTTATCATCACCCAAACAGGGATTCAAGGAATTGACTTAGCTGGTGTTATCTTACCGACCCAAAAAACAGATAAAATGGCTACTCTTTCTGTCCAAAAAGGATTAGATGTTTTAAAAGAAAAATATGGAAATTTGATTTTGGACAGCCCAATTTATATTGAGTCATTTACAATCGAGTATATACCTATTCCCACTCAAGAAAAAGAACTCTATGGAGGAAATCTCTATCGTCCCTTCCTAATCTTTAAAATCAAAGAAAAAGATCGTATAGATAAAATAGTTATCGATCCCACAAACTGGAAAGAGGTAAGTTAGATGAAAATACTCCCCCTCTTTAAATATACGCTAAAAGATTGGAGGATTTGGATTGGATTACTCTTTTCCTTAGTAGTTGCATTGATGATGTCCTATACAGATTTAACAATGAAACTAGACGGAGGAAATTCACTTGCAGTCCTTGATTATTTCATGCTCTCCTTCTCTAGAAATCTAGCAATGTCATTATATATCTTAACGGCATCTTCAACTGTAGTAACAGACTTTTCACAAGACTACCATCAAAATAGACTTCCTTTTTTACTTAGCCGTATGTCTCTGCGACAATACGCTTCTTCCTTCGTCAAACGGTTAATTTTCCGTTCTTATTTTGTAGGACTAATCTTAGGATTCTGTTTTTTAGTTCTCCTCTCCTTTTATTTTCCCCTTACTAATTCATACTATTCATCTACCTTTAGCAATCAGTGGTTGTTAAATCAAGGATTTATATTCCTTTTCTACTTCCTTCTCATTAGTCTAATTGGACTCTATTTTGCATTCTTTACTCTATTAGGTGGGGTTCTCTCCGTTTTTTACCCTAATATATTAATGGTCTATCTTCTTCCAAGCATGACCTGGTTTGTCCTCACAAAATTCGGTTTAGAGAGAGTTCTCCCATTTTTTACTCTACCACATATCGTCTTAACGACAGATGATTATTTACGAGAAGGTCTAGAGTATTTTAAAGTAGGTGACGAAAACTTTCGAAATATTTTTTCACTACTTTATCCTTATATTTTCTTAATTCTATGGGCACTTTTGTCAATAGAAATCATTCGACTAGCTCTTAAAAAACATTGGCATTTTTATGATAAGGAGTAATCTTATGGAGATTATACGTGTGGTAACTATTCTCTTAAAACAACAATTCACCTTTAAACGATTGTTGCCTATCTTAATTTTCTTTCACCTCTATACTTTGATTTTAATGCTACCTTTTTCTAATTTAGCTAATCACTTCAAAGAAACTTATCCTGTCAGCATTGTAACCGTTCTCTTCACAAGTCAATGGTTCACTGCGATTGCTATTTTATCTGTCATACTACTATTTAGCAATCTTCCTTTAAAAGATACTTTCCAGTTTTGGTTAATCTTAAAAATAGGACAGAAAAAGTGGATGCTCTCCCAGTTTATTTATCTGGTTATCGCGAGCTTAATCGCTTCAATTTACCAAATCATCAGCATTCTAATCACTTTTCTCCCTACACTACACTTTTCCAATCATTGGGGACGTCTCCTACCCTCCCTAGCTCAAGGACGCATTTCATTTCCGGAAGGTGTTGATAGCATGACGCATCTACGCTCAATTATACTGCAATATTATTCTCCCTATGGAGCTTTTTTTCAAATATTCTTATTGTTATTCCTTATGTTCATATTGATTGGGGGAGTGATTTTCGTTTTCAATAGTCATTATTCTAATTTAGGAAATACCTTAGCTTGTGGATTAGTTATTGTAGAATTATTTATTACAGAAGCCTCACGTTTCTGGATTAAATTTTTATCTCCTTTAACTTGGCTAGACTTTCATTATATTAAATACGAAGCCCATTCTGGCTTACTATCCCTACCAGAAATAATTACTCGTATCCTACTTTTATACCTTTTGCTCGTCATAATCCTAGTTATTATGAAAAAAATAAGGAGACAATAGATATGACAGACTTACATTTAAAATCTATTCGTAAAAACTATAAACACAATGTAATTTTTGAAGACCTTTCCTTTGAATTTTCCAGTGGAAATATATACGGAATTGTTGGATATAACGGTTCAGGAAAAACAGTTTTACTCAAGTGTTTAGCGGGATTAGAAGCTATAACTGAAGGAAAAATCGAATTAGATGGAAGCATACTTGGAATAGATTTTCCCTTCTTACCAAGTGTAGGTGTTATTATTGAGACTCCAGGATTTCTGGAAGGCTATTCTGGTTTTGATAACTTACATCAACTAGCTCTAATCAAAAATAAAATAGGGGAGAAAGAAATCATTCAGAGTATGATAGATGTAGGACTCGATCCTAGTTCTTCTAAAAAAGTAAAACACTACTCTTTAGGAATGAAACAAAAACTAGCTCTAGCACAGGCTTTTATGGAAAATCCAGATATATTACTCTTAGATGAACCAATGAACGGACTTGATAAGCAATCTGTTCAAAAAATTCGAGAAAAATTACTCTACCTAAAAGAAAAGGGTAAGCTCATTATTCTAGCTTCTCATATAGAACAAGATATCGAATGTCTCTGTGATGAAGTTCTATACTTGGGATAAGAATGATTTATTACAGAGACAACACTCCTCATAAAATAGCAATTTTATAAAAAAAGACCAACTATCCCTGAATTATATTAGTTGGTTTATTTTTCATTCCAAAAAATCACCGCCTTCCCCAGACAAGCATGAGGAAAACAGTGATTCAGTTTTTAGGAATTAGGAATGAATACACGAAATCAATCTATCTTAAGATTTTTTGTTTTTCAAGAATTCGTCGTATTGTTTTTGCATTTCATCCAATACTTTTTGGTAT
>NZ_JARZZP010000010.1:69801-100700 GCF_029948085.1 Streptococcus taonis
ATCAATCTATCTTAAGATTTTTTGTTTTTCAAGAATTCGTCGTATTGTTTTTGCATTTCATCCAATACTTTTTGGTATGCACCTTCAGATTTAAGTTTTTCCATCAATTCTGGAATAGCTTTTTCTGGGTCTACAGTACCAGTGTTGATAGCTGTATCGAATTGTTGCATAGTGTTAGTGATAGCTGAGATTTCAGATTTCACGTTGTCAGTGTTGAAGATGAATCCAAGCGCTGGAGATTCTTTAGCAGTTTCCAAGTCTTTCTTAGATTGTGCAATTTGTTCATCTGTAACGTTTTCGTTGATGTAAAGGATCCAGTTGTTACCAGTGTTCCATCCTGACATGTGAGTGTTTCCTTTGTATCCATCAAGGACTTTAACACGGTTTTCTTTACCTGCAACTTTTTCCCAGTTCTTGCCTTCTGGTCCATAAACAAGTCCGTTCAAGAGTTCTGGGTTAGTGTTCAAGAGGTTCAACACTTCCATTGCTTTTTCTTTGTTCTTAGAGTTGTTTGAAATTACAAAGTTTGCAACTTGAGTTGTTTGGTTTTTCTTGATGAAGTTAGTAAATGGTTTGATTTGGATGTCTCTGTTAGCAACACGAGAAAGCAAGCTGCTACCGTAGTCAGCTGGTCCTACTGTTTCTTCACGTACGAACCAAGTATCTTGAGTAAGATCATATGAAGTATCGCTAGTTGCTACGTCTTTTGGAATGTATCCTGCCTCATAGAATTTGTGAAGAGTCTTCAAGTGTTCTACGAAACGAGGAACTTCGTAACGGTTTACGATCTTAGTAGTGTCGCCTTCAAGGTCGATGACGAATGGAAGCCCATTTGCAACTGGGTAGTCAAAGTTTTCTGATGGGATAAAGTTTTTACCAACAGCGAATGGCATTACATCTGGAGCTTTTTCTTTGATTTGTTTCAAGACTGGTTCAAGTGTTTCATATGAAGTTACACCAGAGATATCGATTCCATATTTTTCAAGAAGTGGGCCGTTGAAGGCAAAGTTTTGTGAAGACGCAACGTTAGCCGCAACTGGAACTGAATAGATTTTACCGTTTACAGTGTTCCCTTTGATGTAAGCAGGGTCAAGCGCTTTGTAAAGATCAGCTCCTTCTTTCTTGTACAATTCTGTCAAGTCAGCATAAGCACCTTTTTGAGCGTTTACTACATAGTTATCTGCAAATGCGATATCGTAGTTTTCACCTGATGAAGTGATAACTGACATTTTCTTACCGTAGTCACCCCAACCAAGGTATTGGATATCCAATTTAGCACCAACTTTTTCTCCGATGATTTTGTTTGCATTTTCTAGCAATTCATCCAAGTTATCTGGTTTGTCACCGATTTGGTACATTTTGATAACAGTTTTGTCACCTGAAGCTGAGTCAGCAGCTTTTTGGTTGTTTCCTTTAAGGTTTCCACAAGCAGCAAGGCTAGCAGCTAAAGCGACAAGGCTAGCAGATGCAAAAGCATATTTTTTCCAGTTTTTCATTATAAAAACTCCTTTTTTTATTTTTAAAGTTATTAACAAGTTGAGATTGTTGATTTTTCTTAGCCAGAAAAATCAAGGTTAGGGAAGAAATAAGGTTTCTCAGATTTCCTTATTCTTTAACACCACCGATGGTCAAACCTTTTACAAAGTAGCGTTGGAAGAACGGATAGAGAATCGCGATAGGTAGGGTTGCAACTACAACCATGGCCATACGACCTGTTTCCTTTGGTAGGGCAACTGCAAGTTGTCCTGACATACCAACTGACTTGGCAATGTAATCCATGTTGTTTTGAATTTGCATGAGCAAATATTGCAATGGATACAAGTTGTCACTCTTGATGTAAAGAAGGGCGTTAAACCAGTCATTCCAGAATCCAAGCGCTGTCAATAGTGTAATCGTTGCGATACCTGGTAGTGAGAGCGGCAAGCAGATTTGGAAGAAGATACGAGCTTCACTAGCTCCATCGATACGAGCTGATTCGAGGATTGCTTCTGGAATGGTCTTCTTGAAGAAGGAACGCATCAACATGATGTTGAATGGTGATAGAAGCATCGGAACGATCAAGGCCCAAATGGTATCACCAAGATGAAGCAATTGAGTCACTACGATATAACCTGGTACCAAACCAGCATTGAACAACATACTGAGAAGAGCGAAGATTGTAAAGAATTTGCGGTACTTAAATGTTGAACGTGAGATGGCATAGGCGTAAGTTGTCGTGATAAAGACGTTTGTCAATGTTCCAACTACTGTTACAAATACTGAAACAAAGAGCGCTTGTAAAATCTTATCTTTGAACTGAGCCAAGAACTCAAAACCATCTAATCCAAACTGTGATGGGAAGAAGCTATATCCATGTTGAATGATACTCTTCTCATTTGTAATTGAGATAATGATAACAAAGATGAAAGGCAAGATACAAGAGAAGGCTAGCAAACCAGATATGATACTAAAGAAGATATCTGCTTTCTTGCTGAAGGAGTGTATGCCAACATTATCAATTTTTTCTTTTTGAATTTTTTTTGCCATATGCTCCTCCTTTCTAGAATAGTGCTGAGTTAGGATCAACACGTCTTGCAAGTAAGTTTGATAGGATAACCAGAATCAAACCGACGACTGACTGATAGAGACCGGCTGCTGAAGCCATACCGATGTCTGCTGTCTGTGTCAAACCATTAAAGACATAGACGTCCAATACGTTTGTTACGCTATAGAGCTGACCAGCGTTGTGAGGGATTTGATAGAAGAGACCGAAGTCTGCACGGAAGATGTTTCCGACTGCAAGGATGGTCAATACTGTCACAAGTGGTGTCAACTGAGGGATGGTTACGTTGCGGATACGTTGCCATTTGCTAGCACCGTCCACTGTCGCTGCTTCGTAGTAAGTTGGGTCAATACCCATGATTGTAGCGTAGTACATAACACTACTGTATCCGAAGCCTTTCCAGATACCTAGGAAAAGGAGGAGGTAAGGCCAGATACTGATGTCTGCGTAGAAGTTAATCCCTTTCATTCCGAGAGCTTCTAAGGTGTGATTGATAAGCCCTTTATCGATATTTAGGAAAGCATCTGTAAAGAAACTGATGATAACCCAAGATAGGAAGTACGGGAATAACATAGAAGTTTGGTAGATTTTAACCATTTGCTTAGAGCGAAGTTCACTAAGGATAATGGCAATCCCAACCGATACGATCAAACCAATAAAGATAAATCCAAGGTTGTAAAGGACAGTGTTTCGAGTGATGACAAAGGCATCTTTTGAACTAAATAAGAATCTGAAGTTATCTAGTCCAACCCATTTACTATTTATAATACTGTGGACGAATCCTTCACCAGTCATATGGTAGTCTTTGAAGGCAACCACATTTCCAAATACTGGGATGTAGAAGAATAAGATCAACCAAAGTGTCCCTGGTAAAACCATTAAGAGAAATATCCAATTATCTCTCAAAGTTTTTGAAAACTTGTTCATAATTTCCTCCCTTTTTATTTTTCTAAAACTTGATAATCTCACAATTTTTAGACTTGATAACGTTTACAAAAATAGTATACTCTTATTTTAAGGATAGTTTAAACTACTAATTATAGAAAAAACTCCACAAATTATTTTATGTGGAGAACTTTTTTTATGATAAGAAGTATGTTTCACGAGAAACGTCTTGCTTGCAAGAGGTGTTGCCCATATTTGTTGCTTGAAAACTTGTTCTAATATCGGTTGGTGAAATTCAACAAAATGAACCTGGGCATCTATAATAGCACCTGCTTCGTTTTGATTAATCTCTGGTTGCCCCTCAGTATGTAAAATAGTAGGGCGACCATCCTTATAGCCAAAGAGAATCACTTCTGTCCCTGCTTCATTCACATAACAGGCCAAGATTTCAAATCGTTTTTCTCCAAGACCAAGTAATCATAGGCATTGTCACTGGATACCCCGAAAATATTCCATCTGACTCTTTTCTGAGAAACAGTCGTTGTTTCTAATTTTTTGATGAATTCATTTTTTTCATCAAAGTTTCTATGCTCTAGTCTATAATAGGACTGTCCCATAGAAGCAGCCCAGCTTGCAAACTCTTCCTGCCACTTTTCAGTCTTGTATTGGATTAGCTTCTGAAAATCCGAGTAGTTCTTCATAATCAAGGCTTGGTCAGTCGGATTCGACAACTGAAGCTCTTCCATGGCTACAACCGTAGCAGCCATGGGTGATTGAACACTTGTATCCTTGTCTTCTTTTTCGTGGGAAAGAGCCTTTTGATAGGAATCCGCTAGGTAGTGAAAATAGTTGGTTACTTCCTTGGTTTGTTGCTCCCTCGGTGTTGATGGACTAGTTACGCTTTCTTCTGTCGCTTTGTGGCAAGCAGATAAAACTAGCACACTCGCACCTAGGACTAGTAGTAGCTTTTTCATAGTCAAACCTCCAAACTATCCTTATACCTTCATTATACTCCTTTCCTACCTCCAAATCAAAAAACATCTCCATTTATTTAAAAGGAGATGTTTGGCTATCTGTGATAAATTTCTAGGTCGTATAAATAGTTGAAGCTGTCGCGATGGTATGCCACTGGTTAGCTGTTGTAGCTGCAAAGTCCTTATCTGCGTAGAAGTCAGTAAATGGCAGAATCTCTACTTCCAGCTCGTCGATGCGGTCAAGCTGGCCAGCCAGATAAGCCTCGATACGGCTTTCTGCTCGCTTGATCCGTTGCAAGAGCCCACCCATGCGGATATCTACTGTATCCAAACCAAAGACCTTGTTTTCCTTCAACCATTGTTGGCTAAAGAGCTTGTGGAAGTTTTCAATCTCACTTCTGAGTTCTGGCAGTTCTTCTCTAGCGATTTGTTTCAAGCTTTCTTTATCATCCACTTGATAAGCCTCACGAATGCGTCGTCCCACATCAACCTTGCTACTTAAAATAGCATTCAACTGGGCCTGAGTTTCGAAAAGATAAGCGTAGACTCCAGCTTTTTCTTTAATGTCAGAAAGAGTCTCAGCTGCCTGGGCAAAGTGAGGCTTGTCCTGTTCAGGAGTCATGTGCTTATCAAGAATTGGGCAAAGAACATCCTGATAAAAGACATAGCGGTTGGGATTGATGCCGCTGAGATTTCCTGGTAGATCTGGTAAAAGGTTGGCCAAATCAAGCTGCATAAAGTCCTCAACCGATAAACCGGTATTGGTCTTGAAATGAGCTGACAAACGGTCTAAATCATTGCGGTAGCTGAGTTCTGCCCAGATTTGTAGACTTGGCAGAATAGAGAACTGAGCTGTTTCACCACCATTATCTCCCCAACCAGTCACAATGACTTCCTTGATCTGATTGGCACGGCAGGCTTTGTTTGCTTCGATAGCGATGAGACGACTGAAATGGTTGTGTGGTGTGAAACCAATCCACTTCCAAGCACCACCTGCAAAGGCAATATCCTGGCTAATCTTGTGGTGATTACCGAAGTTACGGTTGTATTTTTCTTCGCTATCCTGATAATAATCCCAGTAAATCAAGGTCACACGGTCTTTGAGACGGTCAAGATAAACACGAGTTTCTTCTGGAATTTCGACATCACGGTCGTACTGGCCATCTGCTGACATGAGTTTGAAGAACATATCGCTCCACATCTGGCAGTGGAAACCATACTTGTCTGCAATATCCAGCACGCGCTCCAAATGTTGGCACATGAGGAGGCTACGGTCCACAACACCGTTTAAGATGAGGTAGCGTCCCAAACCAACCAAGTGAGCTTCGTCCATGCCGATATTGACCTTGCGTGTTTGTAGCTTAGACAAAGTCGCAAACATGCCGTCAATTAGGTCGTAAACTTTTTCTTCGCCGATGAGGAGAATGTCCTCTACATCACGAAGTTGCTGGACTTCTTTGACACCCCATTTGACAAAGGCTGATAAGTGGGCCAAGGTCTGAATACAAGGTACAAAAGTCATGTCAAACTGCTGGGCGTAAGCTTCAATTTCCTGTAATTCTTCAGCTGAATAAGCCCCGCGGAAATAGCCAAAATAAGGTTGCCCTTCAATCTGATAGGTGTCTTCCATGTAGAGCTCAAAGGTTGAATAACCCATGAGAGCCAAGACTTCAATCATCTGCTTGGCAGATGCAACATTTAGAACCGCATTTCGCGAACAGTCAGCCATGTAGGCTAAATCTTCATAAGCCGCTTGCTCCTCAATCTCCACCTTATCACCTTCTTCTAAAGCTGTTGCGAGAACAGACAAGGCGCGATAGAGTTGGTGAGGTTTGCGATAAGTCAATTGATATTCTCCGCCCTCACCCTTGATAGAGATAGAAGCTTGGTCAGACTGAGCGACTGCTACCTCTACATCTGGCAGAGAAATGTGATTTTTTAATACTTCAATAGCTTGCGCTTGTTTACTGCTAATTCCGGTAAAATTTACCATTGGTTTTCCTCCTGTAACCAGTTGACAAGGGCACCGTAGAGATTGGCATCTGCCTGATAGGTGCAAGCTTGGATGACTGGCGCAATTGTATACTCTTCATATCTTTCCACAAAGACGTCTACCGCTTTTTGCACCCCTTTGATAAAATCTGGGTTCTGACTGATAGAGCCACCTAGGCTAATGACATCTGGGTCGATTAGATACTGGATATTGAGTAATCCTTGAGCAAGATTACGATTCATCCGCTTAATGGCTTCTTGGCAAAGGGCATTGCCTGCTGCAGCCTCTTGGTAAACCTTTCGGCCATCCCAGTCTGACTGACCTGATTTTTCAATCACATAACGAACCATGTTTCCTGTAGAAGCTAGTTGTGACCAGTTATTGAGTTTTTCTGCTGGTTCGATAGTTGTCATGTAACCAAACTCTCCACCCAATCCATGGCGACCACGGTGAATTTTGCCATTGATAATCATGGCTCCACCGATCCCTGTGCCAATGACAACACAGGCTGCATTTTCAATCTCAGGATGAGCTAGCAGTTCACTAAGTCCAACACAGTTGGCATCATTTTCTAGATGGACAGGGAGTTGGTGATGAGCAAGGCTCTCATACCATGAAAAACCATGGATATAAGGAATGGCACTAATCCCCTCAATCACACCTGTTTCTTGATTGACCGCTCCTGGAACGCTCATAGCAATCCCACGATAGTCCTGTTCTGACAAGCGTTGGTCCAACCAAGCCAATAAATCTTCTAGAGTTTCTGGAGTTGGGGTGCTGGTCTTATCTAAAATCTTTCCATCAGGAGTTAGACTAGCAAACTTAATGCCAGTCCCTCCGATATCAATCGTTGCAATGGTCATTGCTTTCACCTGCAAAAAGGAGCGAATCAGTATTTGGTTCTTACTTTTTCGCTCCTCCTTTCTGTTTATGTTTACTTTTTGAAATTAAATTTCTTCTTTTTGAATGAGTTCTGTACGAATTTCCTGTGGTGCCAATAGTCCTGAATGGACTGGGTATGGGCGTTCCAACAAGTCAAGAATGATTTGTTGTTTTTCAGACACGCGGATATTTTCTTGACTCATGTTGTAGTAACGAAGGACATAACCTTCTTCATTCTCAGCCACCTTAAAGGCTGTTGGACAGACTTGTGGCAAGTTCAGTGCCGGATGGTTAAAGAGGCTTCCCGTTGCTGCAACACTACCCTCTTGTTTTGCAACTTGAAGAGCTGTAAATGGCACCTGGAAGGCTTTGGCACGACGGAAAGCTGAGAAGCGTTCCCCTGCTTGGTGGCATTCTACTGCAAACTCAACTTCGATAGCTCGCAAGCACTGAGCTTCTGGTGTTGGGAAGTAGCCCCAGTCACCGAGTTCGCCTGAAGCACGAAGAAGGGTTACAGCCATCGTATCGTCTCCAAGAATTTCATACTCGTGCAATCCTTTATTGGATACTGTCACTCCTTTGACATCATCATACAAGCTAACAAAGGCTTGTTGGTGTTGTGGATTTTCAGGATTTTCCCAAGAAGCTGCTGGTTTATTTGGTCTTGTCACAACTTCATAGATGCTTTCAGAATCATTACTTGGACGAGTATTATGAGTTTTCACCAAGAGACGGATGCGGTGATCCTTGGCTGTGTTGGTAAAGCGAGTTTTAAAGCGAATCTGTGGATTGTCCACAAAGACAGTCATTTCTGTTTCAAGAGGAATGGTTGTCAACTCTTCTGAACGACCTGCATCTCGTTTCATGAACTCGATGATACCTCTTTGTTCTGCATCCAATTTTTCATCTGCGCTAACTGGAATAGTCAAGTCATGTTTGAGCAATACCTTAGCATATCGAGCATTGTTTTCTAGGACATCGTATCCCTTCAATTGAGCATAGATTGGATCAGTTCCTTTTGGTTGGAAGTAAATGTACTCGTTACCAATATCTCCACGGTCCTCGAATTGGATGAAATCTTCGTAAGCTTCGTTTGTAGTCTTGTCATAGACTGTGATTCCTTGGTCTACACTAACAGTTACAAACGGTGTATCAATGACTCCATTTTGGTAAATACCATCTCGGTATTCTACTCGACCTTCAACCAATTGGAAACTAGCCCAAGAAAGTGGAGCCAGATGAACTGGGATTGTCACGCGCACTTGGCGTGCAATATAGGGTTGGCGGAATTTATCCTTAGGCAAAGTATAGCCAAAACTTGCTCCCAAGTCTTCAATCTTGGCTTCAAGGACATGGCCATCCAAATCTTCAACATGGTACTCTGGCAAGGACACGGCTGCCATCTTCTTGTAGCCTTCAGTTGGATGTAACTCTTTGAAATCACAGGTAACAACATCAACCACAACACTAACTGTATCAACCTTGTCATGTAATCCAGTGTTGATAACCGTAAAGAGGTGGTCACTTTGTGCTTCCTGAGTTGCTATTTTGTGTTTCCATTCATTGAGAAGGTTTGTTTTGACGAAGTTTCCAACTTGGTTGACCTTGGCGAAGCGAGTTTCCATTTCACGGTGAACCTCGTCAATACTACAACCACAGATACTATCGTGTGGGGCATTTTGCAAGAGTACTTTCCAAGCATAAGTTAATTGATCCTTGTGGTTATGTCCACCAGTAATGATGGTCAAAGGTTCTACTACTTGCTCCAACAAATTGCTGTTTTCTTGGAAGGCTTGTTTGAGATAAACGCGTGAAGAAGAGGTATTAGCAAGAGTGTACCAACCATCCGTTTCCTGGCTAGTCAACTCACCTGTAACAGTTGATAGGTGTTCAGGAAGTGCACTTTCGACTGCTTGAACGTATTCATCAAAGGAGCTGTGAACAAAGGTCACGTCAGGGAAAAGTTCGTTTGCCACACGAATGGCTTCACTCAAATTTCGTTGAACTGGTTGGTGATCACATCCGTTCATCATCAACCATTGATTAGTCGATGCATAGTCACGAACATCTGCCAATTTTTGTTTCCAGAAAGCTAAAGCTTCGTCTTTATCTACCGGAATTTCGTTCCCGTTACTGTACCAGTTAGCAAAGAGAATACCAAGCACACGGCTACCATCAGCTCCCTGCCAGTACATTTCTGAAAATTGAGAGGTGAACTGCTCATCTTCAAGGACTTGGTTGTCAAATCCGATTGGCTTCACACCGCGACCAAAGGCTGCTACGTGAATACCTGATTTTTGAAGAATTTGAGGAGCTTGCCCCATATTCCCAAAGGTATCTGGGAAGTAACCAATTTGAGTAGATTTGCCCCATTTAGCACATTCAGCTTGACCAATCAAGGTATTACGGACATTGGCTTCACTGGAGATCAAGTAATCATCCTGCAAGATGTAAAAAGGACCAATCTTGAGCTTGCCTTCGTCGATATAACGCTGCACCTTGTCACGGTTTTCAGGACGAATTTCTAAATAGTCATCGAGGACGATGGTTTGTCCATCCAGGTGGAAACTCTTGAACTCAGGATCATTTTCAAAAAGATCAAAAAGATTGTCAAAAAGTTCCACCAACTGCATACGGTGACTTTCAAAAGGTAGATACCACTCACGATCCCAGTGACTGTGAGAGATGATATGTACAACAACATTTTCCATGAGTAAAACCTCATTCTAACTTAAATTTAAAAATATATTTGTGATTCTTTACAAGAATCTGTTGAGCGATAGCTCATTAGCGAATATCCAGGTAATCTAAGACCAATTCGCAGAACATCATATTGGCCCATGAGAACCATTCACGAGAGTAGAGAGTCGGATCATCGACGTGGAAGCTTTCGTGCATAACGCCTGTCCCACCATCACAAGCGACGAGCTGATCTAGCAAGAATTTTTTCTCAGCTTTATCTGTAGCTGTCAAGCCTTGGATAGATAGGGCAATCGGCCAGATATAACGATAGAAGGTATGAGAACTTCCGAGACCGCTAGCGTATTCTCCTTGGTAGAAGTAGGGATTTTCAGGACTGAGAATAGTGCGACGAGTGGCTTGATAGACCTCATCGTTCACATCACAGTAACCAAGATAGGGAGCAGCTAACAAGCTTGGCACGTTAGGATCGTCCATGATGCTAGCATTTCCTAGACCATCCACTTCAAAGGCATAAATCTTTTCACCCTTACTGTTAGTCGTGTAGGCATAATTTTCGATTCCTTCTTGAATCTCAGTCTGCAGGCGTTTGGCATCAGCAATGATGCTTTCACTATCGGCTAGATTCAATTCTGCAAAGATTTCCTGGACATAACCCAAAACAACCACCGCAAACATATTTGATGAAATCAAGTAGCTGTACTGACAGCAGTCATCACTTGGACGGAAGGCTGACCAGGTCATCCCTGTCACGGCAAAGTCAGGACCAAAACCATCATTAACCAACGTATCTTCCTTACGGTCTGTATCCCGAACGAAGCGATAAGGTGAGTTCTTGTGGTCTTGTTCAACCGTCCAGAGATGGAGAATTTCCTTGGTCGCTGTAACAAAAGTTTCATCAAATTGGCTCGTCTCACCAGTTTCTTTCCAAAGGAGGTAAGCCAACTGCAATGGGTAGCAAAGTGAATCCACTTCATACTTACGCTCCCAAATCCAGCCATTCAAGTCTGTATGGTCTGTCTCGTGATGCCCCTTCCAGTTCTCCTCAATATTGAAAGAGTTGGCATAGGGATCTTTGAGAATCAAAGTCATCTGACGTTTGACCAAACCAGCAATGGTCTGACGCAAACGAGGATCTCTTTTAGCCACATGGAGGTAAGGTCTTAGCTGAGCAGTCGAGTCCCGAAGCCACATAGCTGGGATATCTCCTGTCAGTACAAAGGTCGAGCCGTCTTCTAAGATTTCAACTGTATTGTCTAAAGTGTCTGTGTAGCAACGTTCAAAGATATCTACCCATTCAGGATGATCTTTAGCACGCTCCGCTACCTCATCTAGCCACTCTCTGACGATTTCTTTTGAATAAACCATAAACTATTTTGCCTCTTTCAAACAAATTTTCATTTTCAGTATATAGCTTTTAGTCCAGAAAATATATACACAAATGTTAGTCATTATTCTACAAAATTGTTATATTTGAAAGTCATTTTCTAAAAGTATCCTTTTTCTGATATAATGTAGAAAACTACTGAAGGAAATCGCTATGAAACCGATACTTGAAACCATTGATACCCGCTTTGGCACCGCGAGCAAGCATGCCTTTTCTCGGGGAAATACCCTACCTTACACAGGTGTTCCTTTTGGCATGAATTACTTTGTTCCACAAACTAGTGACCAGGAAGGGTCTTGGTTTTTTGATCCCCATCTTCCTATCTTTCAGGGTATTCGACTAACCCATCAGCCTAGCCCTTGGATTGGCGATTATTCTTGGTTACTACTGACTCCTATTACAGGAGAAATCAGTGGCGACACCCTCTTCCATCGTCAGTCTTCTTATAACCTTGATCGTGCTATTTTCAATCCTCATTTTCTAAAGATTTTTTCTGAGCGTTATCAGATTGAAACTCAACTCACACCTACTTGCTACGGGGCTTCTATTCAACTAAGACAGATACAAGGCAAGAAACTCTCACTCTATCTGCATGCAGCAGATGATTTATCACTAGAGCAAATAGATGAGCGTACTGTCAGCCTTGGTCAAATCGGATTAACCGAAACCAACAAAAGTCCCCTCGTCATGTTTACTGCTCTCGCATTCTCTACAGATATTTTATCTATCAATCAAGTGGGGCAAGACTGGCGTATCGACTTGGCTGAATCGGAAGCTCAAGTTCAACTAGCCACTTCATTTATTTCCAAAGAACAAGCTTTCTTTAATCTTCCTAAACAGGATTTTACAGAAACAAGAGTAGACGCCAAAAAAAGTTGGGAAGATCTTCTAGGCCGTTTTGATGTTGTTGAAACTGGTCCAGTAGACCGAACATTTTTTGATCACTGCCTTTATAGACTTTTTCTCTTCCCGCAAACCTTTTATGAGGTGAGTGAACAGGGAGAAGAGATTCATATAAACCTCGCTTCAGGAACAATTAAACCAGGTCTTCTTTTTACCAATAATGGTTTCTGGGATACCTTCCGCACTTCATTCCCACTCTTTGCCTTGATTATTCCAGAATACTATCGTCAGTTCCTTGAAGGCTTCCTCAATAGCTACCGCGACACTGGATATCTTCCTAAGTGGCCTGCCCCTGATGAAAGAGGAATGATGCCTGGCACTTTGATTGATGGTCTTATTGCAGATAGCGCCTGCAAAAACATGGCACCTGAGCTTGAGGAAGAATTTCTCAAAGCCATGATCAAAACTGCGACCAAGGCAGATCCAAAAGCTATCAATGGACGACACGGCCTGGCCCAATACCAAAAGCTAGGATACCTATCCACGGACTTCCATGAAAGTGTCAGTCATACACTGGACTATGCTTACAGTGATTTTTGCATCTCTACCTGCGCAGCAAAATTAGGGCAAGAAGAGCTAGCCCAAACCTATGCTCACTATTCTAAGAATTATCAAAACCTCTTTGACTCTGAGACAGGCTATATGAGGGCGCGTGATGTAGATGGCAACTTCCGTCCGGACTTTTCTCCCTATAGTTGGGGGCGTGACTACGCCGAATGTTCAGCTATTCAAGCCAGTCTAGGTGTCTTACATGACATTTCTGGACTTAGCCAACTAATGGGTGGAAAAGAAGCCTTTAGCAACTATCTTTTAAAAGCTTGTCAAAGTCTCCCTCTCTTTGAAACGACAGGCTATGGATATGAAATTCACGAGATGAGCGAAATGGCAACAGCACCATTTGGTCAACTAGCCATTTCCAACCAACCAAGTTTCCACATCCCTTATCTCTTCCGCTATAGCAATTATCCTCAATACACCAGTCTCTTAATCAAGACTCTCCGTCAAAAAGCCTTTCGAGCTGGCTGGGATGCTTATCCAGGAGATGAGGATAACGGTAGTCTATCTGCCTGGTATGTCTGGTCTGCTCTTGGACTTTACCCGACCTGCCCAGGAAAAGCAAGCTATGACCTTGGGATTCCACTCTTTGACCACCTTCGTGTCTATCTGGCAGATAAAAATCATTGGCTTGATATTCGCACGCAACAAAATCATGAACACTTCCACTTTGTAAAAAACTGTCAACTGGATGAGAAAGAAGTTCAGAGTATCCGTCACCAGGATTTGCTAGATGCTCAAACTCTCAACTTTACCCTCAGCTGGTTACCAAATCACTAATAGGTCAAATCCCTTTGTCATGTACAAGGGGATTTTCTGATTTATAGTAAATCTTCCACAAAGTTATCCACAGATTGTGCATAACTTTCAATCAACTTTCAAATCAATTTCATGTATTTTCAAACGATTCCTCTCAACCATTTTTTTGACATTCTAAAGTAAAACACCCTCAATAGACTGTTCTATCAGTCTTTATAACCGACTAGCTTAGTACCCAACTCACACATTCTATCTCTTTTTTCTAAACTAACATTTGGAAAACAATTTTTTATTTCACAAAGTTATCCACAGATTGTGTATAACTTTTACTCAAGTACAAACTCCAGCTGATAAATTCCCCCTACATTTTTTATAGGAAATTTCGGATTTTGTTAGGCGCTTTCAAAAAAACATGATATACTGAAATTAATAGAAAAGGAGACATTATGAAAAAAGATCAACACCAACTTAATTGGCTGATGGTTTCTCTGATTGCCTTCAACATGGTTTGGGGGCTAGGAAACGTCGTCAACAACTATTCTCAACAGGGAATTTCAGTCGTCGTATCTTGGGTTCTAATCCTCGCACTCTACTTTATCCCCTATTCCCTCATCGTTGGACAATTAGGTTCTACCTTTAAGGAGAGCGGAAGCGGTGTTAGTGACTGGGTTGAAAAAACATCAACCAAACGTCTCGCCTACTTTGCTGCTTGGACCTACTGGGTTGTGCATATCCCTTATCTCGCACAAAAACCTCAAGGAATTCTAATTCCGCTTGGTTGGGCCTTACAAGGTAACGGACAATTCCTTAAACAAATCGACATCCACTGGATCGTTATTCTCTGCTTGCTAATCTTTGGACTTTTCCTCTACCTTTCTACAAAGGGATTGGCAACTCTAAAAGTCATTGGTAGCTTGGCAGGAAGTGCCATGTTGATTATGTCTTTACTCTTTGTGCTTTTGGCTGTTGGTCTGCCTTTCATTAAACCAGACATCCAATTTGCGACACCGCACATGGATCAACTGAGCACCTACATTCCAAACTTTGATTTTTCTTACTTTACAACGATTTCACTACTAGTCTTTGCCGTTGGTGGTTGTGAAAAAATTTCCCCTTATGTTAATCAAACTCGCAACCCTGCAAAAGAATTTCCAAAAGGTATGATTGTCATGGCCATCATGGTGGGGCTCTCTGCTATCCTCGGATCAGTTGCCATGGGAATGCTATTTGATGGCAATAACATCCCTGAAGACCTCATGCGTAATGGTGCTTATCAAGCCTTCCAAATGTTAGGAAATTCTTGGGGAGTTGGAAACCTCTTTGTCGTGATCTACGCTCTTACAAACATGGTCGGACAAATCGCTGCGCTTGCCTTCTCTATTGACGCACCATTGCAAATCCTTCTCAATAACGCTGATGAAAACTACATCCCGAGCTGGCTTCGCAAACGTACTGAAAAAGGTGTCCTCATTAACGGCTACCTTCTTACAGGTGTCCTCGTTAGCCTTATTATCATCCTCCCAATTTTTGGTATTCAGGAAATTGACGGACTTGTAAAATGGATGACCAACCTCAATTCGATCGTAATGCCAATGCGTTATCTCTGGGTATTCCTTGCCTACATGATGCTTAACCGTGCTTGGAAGACATACAAAAATGCCGAATACAAGTTTGTGAACAATCCTAAACTTGGCTTTGTTATCGGTACTTGGTGCTTCCTCTTCACTGCCTTTGCTTGTATCCTTGGTATGGTTCCAAAAATTAATTACGCTGAGAATCCAACTGCTTGGCAATTCTCTCTTCTTACAAATATCTTGACCCCAATTATTCTGATTGGATTAGGTGTGATTCTACCAGTACTTGCCAAAAAAGAACAAAAGAAACAACTCAAGTAAGTCTACTACTAGCTAGATTAAATCGCTTTTATCTTTTCTTGCAAAATTTTCTCAGCAAAAATCCCCTTTGAACAGTAAAGTTCAAGGGGATTTCTTTTTGTTTAATAGTCTATTTTTTACTTGGCCTCATACCAAGTTACGCCTTCATTTTCATCAGCAATGAGGGGCACACTGAGTTGAATGGCATCTTCCATGGTTTGTTTGACGAGTTTTTTGATAGCAGCTAATTCTGACTTAGGAACTTCAAGAACGATTTCATCGTGTACTTGTAGAAGTATCTTAGTTTGATAACCACCTGCTAGCAAGGCTTTATCTAGCTGAATCATAGCGATTTTAAGAATATCTGCAGCCGATCCTTGAATAGGTGAGTTGATAGCTGTACGCTCTGCAAAACCACGAACGTTAAAGTTACGCGAATTGATATCTGGTAACTCACGACGACGTTTGAAGAGAGTCTCCACATAACCCTTATCACGCGCCTCACGCACCACTTCATCCATGTAGTTTTTAATACCTGGGAAACGTTCAAAGTAGGTATCAATGTAGGCTTTGGCCTCTTTACGGCTGATACCTAGGTTATTGGATAAACCAAAGTCTGAAATTCCGTAAACCACTCCAAAATTGACAGCCTTGGCATTACGACGGTCGTTTGGAGTCACATCCTCAGGACGTTCAATTCCAAAGACACGCATGGCTGTCGAGGTATGGATATCAGCTCCCTCTTGGAAGGCCTTGATTAAGTGCTCATCTTTAGAGATATGCGCCAAAACTCGCAACTCAATCTGTGAATAGTCAGAGCTGAGAAGGACACTATCCTCCCACTCTGGCACGAAAGCCTTACGAATGAGGCGCCCTTGTTCCAAACGAACAGGGATATTTTGCAAGTTTGGATCCACACTAGACAAACGACCTGTCTGAGTCAAATCTTGCACATAGCGCGTGTGAATCTTGCCATCCGCTAAAATCCAATCCTGTAGACCGATTACATAAGTCGATTGAATCTTAGCAATTTGACGGTAATCAAGAATTTTCTTGACGATTGGGGCAATCGGAGCTAGACGCTCCAAGACATCTACTGCTGTCGAGTAACCGGTCTTGGTTTTCTTGGTGTATTCGAGAGGGAGACCTAGTTTTTCAAAAAGAAGGACGCCCAACTGTTTAGGTGAGTTGATATTAAACTCTTCACCAGCCAGCTCATAAATCTCTTGCGTCAACTTTTCGATGACGAGTTCATTTTCAGCTTGCATCTCAAGCAAGGTTTCTTTTTTAACCTTGATCCCAGCTATTTCCATCTTAGCAAGGACAAATGCCAGAGGCTGCTCCATATCATAGAGAAGGTCTAGTTGCCCGTTTTCGCTTAATTTTTCAAGTAAGACAGGCTCCGTCTCAACCAATACAGCAACCTTACGAGCCAAGTGTTCCAAGAGTTTCTCTCGCTCTGGGATAGCTTTTTTGACACCCTTGCCGTAGAAAGTTTCATCATCGACTAGGTAAGTTTGACCATAGAGACTAGCAATAGTTGAAATTTCATTATTCTCGACAGTAGAGAGAAGGTATTTGGCTAAACGACTGTCAAAAGCAGGAGTCTGCAAATTCAAACCAAAGCGATTTAAGAGAATCTTAGCCTTCTTAAAGTCATACACTTTCAGAGGTGTTTTTTCTAGAAAATCCTTAAAAATCGGATCCTGCAGAAGTTCCAACTTATCTGTAGCGTAGAGCTTATCCCCACATGACCAAGCAAAGCCAATCAAGTCATCAGTATGGTAATTTTCCCCAAAAAGTTCAAAGTGAAAAATGGAATCTTCACTCAGCATATCTTGACTCACTTTATCCACCATAGTGAAATTCAAAGTCTCAGCTTGGTTAGTCTGAGAAGCATTCAAGGCCTGTTTCAGTTGCTTGAAGCCCATCTCATCGTAGAATTTCCCGAGATTTTCCACATCTGGACCACTATAAACCAAATCATCTAGGCCGATTTCAATCGGTGCTTTCGTATCAATCGTCGCCAGTGTTTTAGACAGAAAGGCTTGCTCCTTATCATTGATGAGATTTTCCTTCATCTTCGATGCCTTCATCTCATCAATATTTTCATAAATACCTTCAAGCGAGCCATGTTCTAACAAGAGCTTAATACCAGTCTTTTCACCAATCTTGGTGACGCCAGGGATATTATCTGACTTATCTCCCATGAGGGCCTTAAGATCGATGAACTGAGCTGGTGTGATGCCCATCTTTTCCATGAGATATTCTGGTGTAAATGCCTCAAACTCAGCTACACCTTTCTTAGAAATCTCAACCACTGTATGTTCATCTGTCAACTGGATCAAGTCCTTGTCTCCACTGACGATAGTTACATCAAAAGCATCCTTTTCAGCCAAACGACCAAGAGTTCCAATGATATCATCTGCTTCATACTGGGCCAACTCATAATGACGAATTCCCAGATGGTCTAGCAACTCACGAATAAAAGGAAATTGCTCACGAAACTCATCCGGAGTCTTAGCACGACCACCCTTATAATCTGCATACATCTCTGTACGGAAAGTCGTCTTCCCCGCATCAAAAGCAACCAAGATATGACTCGGTTGAACACGCTCCAACAGGTGATTTAGCATCAAATGAAAACCGTAGATTGCATTGGTATGTAGTCCATTGTCATTTTTAAAACGATCCAGTTGCTGGTAAAGTGCAAAGAATGCCCGAAAAGCAACTGAAGATCCGTCAATTAGTAATAATTTTTTCTTGTCCATACACCCATTATAAAGGAAAGCAGGGAAAAATACCATTAGGAAGAGCCCAAATACTGAATAACACTTATGATGCTGGATTTTCTACTCGTGCACCACTGCTATCAACTTGGAAACCATCGATAGTCGTATTGACTGCTAAAGCTCCCGATGCATTCACATAGTAATATTTCCCTGAAACCTGAAACCACTGGCTAGCCTTCATAGCACCTGAGCTTTCAAGATAGTACCATGTTCCATTATCCTTTAACCAGCCTGTCTGCATTTCGCCAGACGACTTCAGATAATACCACTTAGAACCATCTTTTAACCAGCCTGTCGTCATTGTACCATCAGCTTGCAAATGATACCAGTTTCCATTAATCTTCTTCCAACCGACTGCTTTCTGACCATTTTCATAATAATACCAAACAGTTCCTTCTTTTTCCCAACCATTTTTAGAGCTACTTGTTTTAGTTAAGGGGATATAACGTCTGTTCCCGCTTCGTGAAATATAACTAATCCATTTATGCCCATCTTTTTCAAGAGTTTGATCATAATGCACACTTTCTCCCGCATAGTAATAATCGATAATCGTTGCTGTTAGTGATGGCTGATCCATAATGGCTGCTTTTTCTGTAAAAATATGTGTCCCACTAGATACGAGTGATAACTGATAATTTTCTGAGCTAGTATTCCCCACATCTTTAAAATGAATGAATCCAGTCATAGAATTGGCCTTTACCGTTCGTCGATTGTACCTTTCTCTGATTCCATAATTGTATTCTTCAATTTCAATCATATCACCAAAAACATTGGATACCCAAGCGACATGACCATACTGTCCACTCGTATCCCAAGCGATAGAACCAATTGCTGGGCGCTGATCTACACGATAACCTTCTCGTTTAGCACGATACCCCCAATCCTTAGCATTTCCATACGCAGCAGGCAGCTCAAAACCATTGACACTACTTAAACGAAAGGCAGCGAAAGACGTACACTGTCTGGAATACATCCGCCACTTATCAATTTCTTGACTTCCATTTTTATAATAATAGGGATAATCATCTCCTCGTGCCAGTGATCCATTGTTTGCCTGATTGGCATGAACAGCTCCTCCACCAAACAAAAAAGCCCCCGCTAACAATAGAGAAGTTGTTCCAATAACTGTTTTTCTAAGAGCAAATCTCTTTTTACTTCCTGCTTTACTGAATGTCATTCATTCTCCTTCAAATAATTAGATTTTTGAGGTTGACCTCATCTATATCATTCGAAAGAAAAAGAAAAAAGTGAGAAATCTTCTCACTTTCATGATTCTCCTTAATCCAAATAATGAATCAGGTTCTTTTCTGTTAAAATATCTGAATAGGTGAAAGATTCAACATAGACATTAGCCTGTTTGTCTCCTTCAACATTTCCAAACTCAACGATGAAGAGCGATGGATAAACCTCAATTAGTTTTCCCAAACGATTCTTTTGGCGTTTACGACCATTTTCTAAGGTCATTTCTACCACTTGTCCCTCATGCGCCTTAATTTCTTCTTTGATTTTTTTCATTTTAGCCACATCTGTAAATGCGTCTGTCATCTTGGTTCCTCCATCTTCGAAATACTTGAAAATTTATTATATTCTTTTTGGAAAATCAATTCTACCGTTCCGCGAGCACCGCTACGGTTTTTCTCGATAATCACTTCTACTTTATTATTTGGAATGCCTTCCTCCTCTTCACCACCGCGCTCATAATAGTCATCACGATAAAGAAAGGCTACAATATCAGCATCCTGCTCAATAGATCCAGATTCACGAATATCAGACAAAACTGGTCTCTTATCTTGACGTTGCTCTACACCACGAGAAAGCTGACTAAGAGCTATAACCGGAACTTTGAGTTCTTTTGCTAAGATTTTCAACTGACGGGAAATCTCAGATACTTCTTGTTGACGATTTTCTCGACCAGTCCCTGTGATCAGCTGAAGATAGTCAATCAAAATCAAGCCTAGATTACCTGTTTCTTGAGCTAGTTTACGGGAACGAGAGCGAATTTCTGTGATCCGAATTCCTGGTGTATCATCGATGTAGATACTTGCATTAGCGAGATTACCCTGAGCAATCGTATACTTGCGCCATTCTTCCTCAGTCAATTGACCTGTACGGATAGAATGCGACTCTACCAAGCCTTCCGCAGCCAGCATACGATCGACCAAACTTTCAGCACCCATTTCCAGAGAGAAAATAGCAACTGTCTTGTCTAATTTGGTTCCGATATTTTGCGCAATATTCAAAGCAAAGGCTGTCTTACCAACCGCAGGACGAGCTGCCAAAATAATCAATTCTTCCTCATGCAGACCTGTCGTCATGTGATCTAAATCTCGATAACCTGTCGCAATACCCGTGATATCTGAAGTCTGTTGCGAACGAGCTTCTAAATTCCCAAAGTTGATATTCAATACATCGCGAATATTTTTAAAGCCATTTCGATTGGCATTCTCACTAACGTCAATCAAGCCTTTTTCTGCACGAGCAATAATCTCGTCAGCAGGTTGAGAAGCTTCATAGGCTAGGTTTACAGACTCTGTCAACTTAGCAATTAGACGTCTAAGCATAGCCTTTTCTGCTACAATTTTAGCATAGTATTCCGCATTGGCAGAGGTTGGCACCGAATTGACAATCTCAACCAGATAAGACAAGCCTCCAATAGTTTGTAAATCACCCTGACTATCTAGTATCGTCCGAACTGTGGTTGCGTCAATAGCATCTCCACGATCAGACAAATCAACCATAGCTTGAAAAATCAAACGGTGAGCATACTTAAAGAAGTCCTGTGAATCGATATATTCTCGGACAAAAACGAGTTTAGTCTCATCAATAAAAATGGCTCCTAAAACAGATTGTTCTGCTAGGATATCTTGAGGCTGAACACGCAGTTCTTCAACTTCTGCCATCAGACTTTCCTTCCTTTTACAATATTGTCAACCAATCGTAAATTAAGCTTCCTTGACACGAAGATTGATTACACTTGTTACATCTTGATAAATCTTAACCGGAACATCAATCAAACCAACTGCTCGGATTGGTGATTGAACTTGAATGTGGCGTTTATCAATTTTAATACCAAATTGTTTTTGCAATTCTTCTGCAATCTTCTTGTTAGTAATTGACCCAAAAGTTCGTCCATCTGGACCAACTTTTTCAACAAATTCAACGATTGTTTCTTCTGCTTCCAGTTTTGCTTTAATTTCCTTCGCTTCTGCAAGCATCTCTGCATGTGCTTTTTCTTCTGATTTTTGCTTACCACGCAACTCACCAATGGCTTGAGCTGTAGCTTCCTTAGCAAGGTTTTTCTTAATTAAAAAGTTTTGTGCATATCCAGTTGGTACTTCTTTAATTTCACCTTTTTTCCCTTTACCTTTAACATCTGCTAAAAAGATTACTTTCATTCTTCTGACTCCTTTTCTTTTGTTTCATTAAAAATAACTGTTTTCAGTTTGTCTCCTGCTTCTTGCAGACTCATATCTGTCAAACGTGCCGCAGCTAAGTTAAAGTGACCACCGCCACCTAACTCTTCCATAATTCGTTGGACATTGATCTTACTTCTGCTTCGCGCAGAAATGGAGATTGCTCCTTGACTATTCTTAGCAAGTACAAAGCTAGCCTCTATACCAGACATGGCAAGCATAGCATCAGCAGCCTTACTAATAACAACCGTATCGTACTCTTTATCCTCCAAAGCTTGAGCAACCAGGATTGATGGCTGTACCATTTGCCCTTGTAAAATTAATTCATTTACCAATCGATATTCTTCAAAATCAGTGGCTGAAATTTCCTGAATGACAATGCTATCACTCCCTCTCGTTCTGAGATAACTTGCAACATCAAAAGTTCGACTAGTTACCCGAGAGGTGAAATTTTTAGTATCCAGCATCATCCCCCCCATAAGAACACTAGCCTGAATACGACTCAAACGTTTCTTCTTAGAGTTTTGAAATTGAATCAATTCTGTTACTAGTTCACTAGCACTACTAGCTCCACTCTCGATATAGGTAATGACCGAATTATCTGGAAAATCTTGGTCACGACGATGATGGTCAATGACAATCGTCTGGGTAAACAAGTCATAAAACTCTTTGGATAAGGTTAAAGCTGTCTTAGAATGGTCAACCATCACCAGTAAGGAGCGTTTGGTAACCATTGTCATCGCTTGATTTAAAGGAAGAAGTTTTGAAACACCCTCATCTTCCAAATAATTGACCGCTCGAGCGATATCTGGAGACAGCTGTGTAGGATCATAAACCACATAACTATCTTCTAGTACATTACTCGAAAACAACTGCATTCCAACTGCTGAACCAAGAGCATCCATGTCAAGATTCTTGTGACCAACAACAAAAACTCGATCGACACTTTTAAGTTTATCTGAGATAGCTGTCATCATAGCACGAGTTCGTGTCCGAGTTCGCTTAACAGATGCCGCTGAACCGCCTCCAAAGTAGATTGGATTTTTGGTTTCATCATTCTCTTTTACAACTACTTGGTCACCACCACGAACTTCGGCTAAGTTGAGATTGAGGAGAGCAACCTTCCCAATCTGGTCGTGATTCCCATCACCATAGGAAACTCCTATACTCATCGTTAGTGGTAAATTCCGTTGCTTAGCTTCCTCACGAAAGGTATCAATTACAGAAAACTTATCCTGCATCAAGTGATCAAGTACAGTGTAGTCAGTAAATAGATAAAACCGATCCATACTCACTCTACGAGAAAACATGGCATGTTTCCCAGCAAATTCTGAAACAAAATTTGCAACAAAGCTATTAATATGACTAATGTCTGATTCAGACGTTTCATTTTCCAAATCATCATAGTTATCAACTGAGATAATTCCAATTACAGGACGACTTGTTACCAATTCAGCAGTCGCCTCATACTCACCAGAAACATCAAAAAAGTATAAGACACCCGAATTTCTATCCAAATGCACTGCATAACGTTTCTCCCCAACAATGGCATAAGCCCCTGGGGAAGAAATCGAACTCTTTAAAATCTTTTGAAATTGAGGAAAATCAATTTCTCCATCCTCGGTTGTCAAAATTAACTCCGCATAGGGATTGAACCATTCAATCTCACTGCTGTTCATATTTAATTTAACAACCCCGACAGGCATTTGCTCCAACAGAGCACTCAAACTATCCGTAGCCTGATGATTGACATACTGGATTTGCTCGATATCTGTTTTTTTGTAATATTTTTTCTGGAAATTAAATAGCAAAACATAGAATACAATAAATAAAAATAGACTTGCTATAGTGATCAGATTATCCTTTACTAACACAATCAAAATGGTCATAATCGTAAAGGTTACCATAGCAATCAGATACATAAAAAAGGGATTTATTTCATTTTTTTTCATTACAAACCTCTTGCGCATTATTATACCACAAATGTAGCCAAAAAGCGACTTTTAAAGAGGGAACCCTATATTCAGATAATCGTAAAATATCAAAACTAAAAAGTGGTTTACACTAGTGTAAACCACTTTTACAAACTAATTATTAAGATTATTTAACTTCTAGAAGACCGATATCTCCATCTTCACGACGATAGATAACATTTGTTGTTTCATCTTCAACATCTACATAGATAAAGAAGTCATGTCCCAATAAATCCATCTGTAAGATAGCTTCTTCCAAATCCATTGGTTTCAAATCAATTTGTTTTGAACGAACAACTTTTGGTTGTGCTACATCTAAGTCCTCAACTAAAGCATCTGTAAAGAGTTGACTTGTTGATACTTTATTTCTGTTCTTACGTTCAATTTTAGTTTTGTTTTTACGAATCTGACGTTCAATCTTATCTGTCACCAAATCAATAGAACCGTACATATCTTGAGAAATATCTTCTGCACGAAGAGTAATAGATCCAAGCGGAATGGTTACTTCAACTTTAGCAGTCTTTTCACGATAAACTTTCAAGTTAACACGCGCATCCAATTCTTGGTCTGCTTGGAAGTATTTTTCGATCTTTTCGAGTTTAGAAACTACATAATCACGAATTGCTTCTGTTACTTCTAGGTTTTCACCACGGATACTATATTTAATCATATAAGTACCTTCTTTCTAAACATATTTGTTTTTCTAATTATATTATAACGCTTTCATATTTTTTTTGCAAACTTTTTCCTCATCTTGCGAGGGAAAAAGTTTTAATATTCTGACAACCAGCCTCTAATAGCATACTTTTAAGACGATTCAAGGTAGTTCCAGTTGTATAAATATCATCAAAGAGTAAGATCTTTTCTGGGAGCTTCACTCCATCTTTCAATAAAAAAGGAAAGTCTGTAAGTAAACGATCTGCTCGATTTTTTGAAGAACTAGCCTCCACTTCTTTTTTAACCAAAATATCCAGATATGCTAACCCAGTATCCTTTATCAAACCTTCAACTTGATTAAAGCCTCTGCTTTTAAAACGCTGCTCACTCAGAGGTACGATCACAATCTGATAATCCTTATACTTTTTTAACTCTGTTTGCAATATCTCAGAAAATACCTTTCTAAGAAGATAATCACCATCAAATTTATAGCGACTAAAATATTCTTTCATGGCCTGATTATAGGAATAAAGAGCCACATGATCAACCTTTACACCTTTTTTACACCAAAATTGACAATCTTGACAAATAGTTGACAAACCTTTTTTAAAACAACTCGGACAATGATTACCACCGATACTCTCGAAAGACGAAATACAGGATTCACAGACTATTTCCTCCTCCTTTTTAAAACAGAGCAGGTTAGTAAAGGTTATCTCTGTTTGCAAGCTTTTACCACACAATAAACACTTCATACTCCTGCCTCCTGATTCATTTGTTTAATCTCCTTTATGGCTTTCTTAATGGACAGATTGAGTCCGTCATGGAAAAATATCAGTTCTCCAGTAGGACGATCCATGCTTCTTCCAACTCGCCCACCAATTTGTACTAAACTTGACTTGGTAAAGAGTTGATGATTGGCTTCCACCACAAAAACATCTACACGAGGGAAGGTAACTCCACGCTCTAATATAGTTGTGCTTATTAATATCGTTAAGTCTCCATCTCGAAAGGCTTGTACCTGCTCTAATCGGTCTGCTGTGATTGAAGATACAAATCCTATTTTCTCATTTGGAAACTTCTCCTGCAAAATTTCTTTTAGCTTTTCTCCCTTTTTAATCTCAGAGGCAAAGATTAGTAAGGGATAGGCCGTCTTTCTCTGTTTCTCGATGTAAAGTTTTAATTTTGGAGGTAAACCATTTTTTTCTATATATTTATTAAAATTTGATAACCAGATTGGCTTGGGAACAATGAGAGGATTTCCATGAAAACGACGAGGTAAACTGAGACGCTTTAACTCCCCTTGTTTAACTTTTCTATCTAACTCATCAGTTGACGTTGCTGTTAAAAATATTCTCAATCCGGTCTCCTTTACACAATTATTGACAGCATGGTAAAGCACTGGATTATCAACATAAGGAAAGGCATCCACTTCATCCACAATCAATAAATCAAAAGCTTGATAAAATTTTAGTAGTTGGTGAGTGGTTGCTACAACTAAAGGTGTACGAAAATAGGGATCCGACTCCCCATATAATAGTGCAATCTCACATGAAAAATCATTTTGTAATCGTTTATGGAGCTCTAAGCAAACATCTATCCTTGGACTGGCCAAACAAACAGCTCCACCTTGATCAATTACCTTGGCGACAACTTGGTAGATCATCTCTGTCTTACCAGCTCCTGTCACTGCATGTACCAAGGTAGCCTCCTTCTTATCTACCGCCTGAAGGAGTCCTTGTGATACCCGCTCTTGAAATGGAGTCAGTTGACCTGACCATTTGAGTACATCTTGCTGTGGAAACCTTTCTTGCGGAAAATAATAGAGATTTTGATCACTTCTTATTCGCTTCATAATCAAGCATTCTCGGCAATAAAAAGCACCAATAGGCAAATGCCATTCTTCTTCTATCTGACTACCACAACGCTGACAATATTGTTGATCCTTTTCTTTTTTCATGGATGGAATTTGTTTTGCTTGTTGTCTCTCCTCATGACTTAATTCTTGCTCGGTAAAAAGGCGACCGAGATAATTTGGATTTACTTTCATATTTCTTTATTCGTAAAAGGTAGCACTTTATGTTAATTTTTAGTACAATAAAACTATGGAATATAGAACTATAAAAGAGGACGGTCAAGTCCAAGAAGAAATAAAAAAATCACGCTTTATCTGTCATGCAAAACGTGTCTATAGTGAGGAAGAAGCTCGTGATTTTATCACATCTATCAAGAAAGAACACTATAAAGCTACTCACAACTGCTCTGCCTTTATTGTAGGTGAACGCAGTGAAATCAAGCGAACCAGTGATGACAGAGAGCCTAGTGGAACTGCTGGTGTTCCTATGCTAGGAGTTCTGGAAAACCACAACCTTACTAATGTCTGTGTGGTAGTTACTCGTTATTTTGGTGGTATCAAACTAGGGGCTGGTGGTTTGATTCGCGCTTATGCTGGTAGTGTTGCCCTAGCAGTTAAGGAAATTGGCATTATTGAAATCAAAGAGCAAGCAGGGATACAGATTCACATGACCTATGCCCAGTATCAAGAATATGGGAATTTTCTTAAAGAGCATAATCTCATAGAATTAGAGACAAACTTTACAGACCAAGTTGACACAATGATTTTCGTTGACAAAGAAAGGAAAGACGATATCAAGGCTGATCTCATTGAATTTTTCAATGGAAAAGTTACTCTAACTGACAAAGGTTTACGTGAAGTTGAAGTACCTGTAAACCTATCGTAAAGAAAGGAAATATCACATGGCTTTTGGAAGATTAATTCAGGGACTCGCTGGAAACTTCAGTGAGCAAAGTAAAGAAGCTCTTACCAAGGAGTTTAGACAATATTTATTAGAAAATGAAGAAATTCAAAGCGGATATAAACTCATTCGTGACTCAATTATCTTTACAAATATCCGAATCATCTTTACAGATAAACAAGGGGCAACCGGACGGAAGATGTCTATCAAATCAATTTTCCTCATGAACATTGTCAATGTTGAAATGGAAACTGCTGGACTTGGGATTGATGATAGCGAGATTACGATTACTTATTTAGAAAATGCCTTTTTAAAATCTCACAATGAGCATTTTAATTCTCACAAATTTGAATTTCCAAAGAAAACTGATATTGTACCTCTTTACACCTATCTATTTGACTTAGCTTATCATAATCGTTTGAATATGAATGGTTTGAATCACTGATATAAAAAAATCCTATCACTCCGATAGGATTTCTATATTTTACAAAAGTTAAAGTTAGCGTTATACTAGTAGCATCTTATATAAAGAGGTGCTAATATGGCAATTTATAACAATATCACAGAACTCATCGGTAGAACACCGATTGTTAAATTGAATAACATTGTACCAGAAGGTGCAGCAGATGTTTATGTAAAACTTGAAGCTTTTAACCCAGGATCGTCAGTTAAGGACCGTATCGCCCTAAGCATGATTGAAAAAGCAGAACAAGAGGGTAAACTCAAACCTGGTTCTACCATTGTAGAAGCAACTAGTGGGAACACTGGTATTGGTCTCTCATGGGTTGGTGCCGCTAAAGGTTACAAAGTTGTCATCGTTATGCCTGAAACAATGAGCGTGGAACGTCGTAAAATTATCCAAGCTTATGGAGCTGAACTAGTCCTCACTCCTGGTAGCGAAGGAATGAAAGGTGCAATTGCAAAAGCGCAGGAAATTGCTGCTGAGCGTGATGGTTTCCTACCATTACAGTTTAATAACCAAGCTAACCCAGAGGTTCACGAAAGAACAACAGGAGCTGAAATTCTAGCTGATTTCGGAGCTGATGGTTTAGACGCCTTTGTTGCTGGTGTTGGTACTGGAGGAACTATTTCTGGTGTTTCTCATGCTCTTAAAACTGCTAACTCAAACATTCAAGTTTTTGCTGTTGAGGCAGACGAGTCAGCTATCTTGTCTGGTGAAAAGCCAGGTCCTCACAAAATTCAAGGTATCTCTGCTGGATTCATTCCAGATACACTTGATACAAAAGCTTACGATGGTATCGTTCGTGTAACATCAGATAACGCTCTTTCACTTGGCCGTGAAATCGGTGGAAAAGAAGGATTCTTAGTCGGTATTTCTTCTGCAGCAGCTATCTATGCAGCAATTGAAGTCGCTAAAAAACTTGGAGCAGGTAAAAAAGTCCTTGCGCTTGCACCAGATAACGGAGAACGTTACCTATCTACAGCACTCTATGAATTCGAAGTATAGTCTCCTAAATACACTAAGCCCTTGTATAGGGCTTTTTGTTTATCTTTTAAAGTAAAAAAAGGATTCATATGAATCCCCCCTAACAAAAGAAAAGGAAGCAAATTAGCTTCCTTACTTTTTTATTAGTTATTCAAGGCTGCTGCCATTGTAGCTGCAACTTCTGCTTCAAAGTCGTTTGCAGCTTTTTCGATACCTTCACCAACTTCAAAGCGAGCGAACTCAACTACTGAAGCGTTAACTGATTCAAGGTAAGCTTCAACTGTCTTGCTGTCATCCATGATGTAAACTTGTGCAAGAAGTGTGTAAGCTTGGTCAACTTTAGTGTTGTCAAGCATGAAGCGATCCATTTTACCTGGGATGATTTTATCCCAGATTTTTTCTGGTTTACCTTCTGCAGCCAATTCAGCTTTGATAGCTTCTTCAGCTTGAGCGATTACTTCATCAGTCAATTGAGCTTTAGATCCGTATGCCAAGTGTGGAAGAGCTGGTTTACCAACCATAGCACGGCTTTCATTATCTTGGTCGATAACGTGGTTCAATTGTGCCAACTCATCTTTAACAAATTGCTCATCCAATTCTTTGTATGAAAGAACTGTTGGTTTCATAGCAGCAATATGCATTGAGATTTGTTTAGCAAGTGCTTCGTCTCCACCTTCGATTACAGAGATAACACCGATACGTCCACCGTTGTGTTGGTATGCTCCGAAGTGTTGTGCATCTGTTTTTTCAATCAAAGCAAAGCGACGGAATGAGATTTTTTCTCCGATAGTTGCTGTTGCAGACACATAAGCCGCTTCAAGAGTTTCACCTGAAGGCATTGTCAAAGCAAGAGCTTCTTCGTTATTAGCTGGTTTTCCTTCAGCGATTGCTTTAGCTGTTGCGTTTACCAACTCAACAAATTGAGCGTTTTTCGCAACGAAGTCAGTTTCAGCATTTACTTCAACAACTGCTGCAACGTTACCGTCAACATAAACACCAGTCAAACCTTCTGCAGCAACACGATCAGCTTTCTTAGCTGCTTTTGCCATACCTTTTTCGCGAAGCAATTCGATCGCTTTTTCGATATCGCCTTCAACTTCAACTAATGCTTTTTTAGCGTCCATAACACCAGCACCAGATTTTTCACGCAACTCTTTAACAAGTTTAGCTGTAATTTCTGCCATTTTGATTCTCCTATATTTTTTAAAATAGGAGAGCCGGGCTAAGCCCCGCCCTCCTAGGTAATTACTATTTATATGAATTAAGCGTTGTCGCCTTCTACAACTTCAACGATTTCTTCGATTGAGTCTGCTTGAGCTTCTGAAGCTGCAAATTCTGCTTCAACTGCTGCAACAGCATCTTCACCTTGGCGACCTTCGATGATAGCGTCTGCCAATTTAGCTGTAATCAACTTAACTGCGCGGATAGCGTCATCGTTAGCTGGGATGATTACATCGATATCGTCTGGATCTGTGTTTGTGTCAACCATCGCTACAACTGGGATTCCCAATTTTTTAGCTTCTTTAACAGCGATTTGCTCTTTATGTGGGTCAACTACGTACATTACATCTGGAATACGAGGCATATCTTCGATACCACCCAAGAATTTTTCAAGACGTGCACGTTGTTTGTTAAGAAGTGCAACTTCTTTCTTAGGAAGAACTTCAAAAGTTCCATCTTCTTCCATACGTTTGATTTCTTTCAAACGAGCGATACGTTTTTGGATTGTTCCCCAGTTTGTAAGAGTTCCACCCAACCAACGGTGGTTGATGAAGTATTGACCTGAACGTACTGCTTCTTCAGCAACTGCGTCAGCTGCTTGCTTCTTAGTACCAACAAACAATACAACTGCATCGTTAGCTGCAGCATCACGCATGAAGTCGTATGCTTGGTCAGCGTATTTTACAGTTTGTTGCAAGTCGATAACGTGGATTCCGTTACGCTCAGTGAAGATGTACTTAGCCATCTTAGGGTTCCAGCGACGAGTTTGGTGACCAAAGTGTACACCAGCCTCAAGAAGTTGTTTCATTGAAATTACTGCCATGAGTATTTCTCCTTTTTGTTTTTTCCTCTTCTTGATTTCAGCTTGCAAAACGACCCGAAGGCAACAGCTTCACAATTCATCAAGAATGAGTATTATCGTTTACACGACAAGTTACATTGTATCATAGTTAAGCTTTTTTTTCAAGTAATTTTGCTAGTTTTTCAATGAAAACTCAAACGTCTCACACTAACTTCTACCATAGTGGAACTTAGTTTGGGTATTTAGCGAAAACTCAAACTTGGGATTTCACCATCTTATAAATAAGAAAAGAGACTCAAATTGAGTCTCAGAACGAAGACAAACGTTATTTTTGGCGTTTGTCTTTTTCTTTTTTCAAAAATAGTTTGTCTCATCATCTGATAT
>NZ_JARZZP010000011.1 GCF_029948085.1 Streptococcus taonis
GGCTTCCGGAACTTTGAAAACTTTAAAACTAGAATCCTCATTGCTTTGAACATCAAAAAGGAGAGAACCATGTTGGTCCTCTCCAGGTTATAACTTTTCATCAACCCACTACAGTTGACAAAGAGCCGTTATAACTTTTTATCAACCCACTACAGTTGACAAAGAGCCCATAAAAAATGAACTTGATTCTCAAATCAAGTTCATTTTTTTATAGTTTATTTCCGACATTGATTCGGTTAATAGCACGTTGTAATGCAATCTTAGCACGACGCTCTTGGTCAATCAAGTGTTTGTCTTGTGCTTCTTCGATTTCACGTTCTGCACGAAGTTTGGCACGTTCTGCACGGCTAATATCGATATCACGAGCACGCTCAGCTGAGTCTGCAATAATGGTAATGACATCATTAGCAATCTCAATGATTCCTCCGTTTACTGCTATCCAGTTGACATGAGAATCATCATCAATACGTTTGACTTTAACTTCATCAACTGCTAATACCGCAATCATATTTTGATGTCGTGGCAAGATCCCCATCTCACCATCCAGAGTTCGAACCGATACAAAGCTGGCATGGTGATCATAGACGAGGCCATCTGGTGTCACGATCTGGACAGTTAACTGAGCCATAGATCACCTCTTAAAATCCCATTTTTTCAGCCTTAGCGATAACATCTTCGATTGAACCTACTCCACGGAAGGCATCTTCTGGGAGATGATCGTGTTTTCCGTCAAGAATTTCCTTAAATCCACGAACTGTTTCAGCTACTGGAACATAAGAACCTGGTTGACCAGTAAATTGTTCCGCAACGTTGAAGTTTTGTGAAAGGAAGAACTGAATACGACGGGCACGAGCAACCAAAGTCTTTTCTTCATCAGAAAGTTCATCCATACCAAGGATGGCAATGATATCTTGCAACTCATGGTAACGTTGAAGAACACGTTTAACCTCAGCCGCAACTGCGTAGTGCTCTTCTCCAACAATTTCAGGTGCCAAAGCACGAGAGCTTGAAGCAAGTGGATCAACGGCTGGGTAGATACCTAATTGAACCAATTTACGTTCCAAGTTGGTTGTAGAATCCAAGTGAGCGAAAGCTGTTGCTGGCGCTGGGTCAGTATAGTCATCCGCTGGCACGTAGATAGCCTGGATAGAGGTTACAGAACCTTTCTTAGTTGAAGTGATACGTTCTTGCAATTGACCCATTTCTGTTGCGAGGGTTGGTTGGTAACCAACGGCTGATGGCATACGACCCAAAAGGGCAGATACTTCTGAACCAGCTTGTGTGAAACGGAAAATGTTGTCAATAAAGAGAAGAACGTCTTGGCCTTCTACATCACGGAAATATTCAGCGATTGTCAAACCAGTAAGGGCAACACGCATACGTGCTCCTGGTGGTTCATTCATCTGACCAAATACCATGGCCGTTTTCTCGATAACGCCTGATTCTTTCATTTCCCAGTAGAGGTCGTTCCCTTCACGAGTACGTTCTCCAACACCAGTAAATACTGAGATACCACCGTGTTCTTGGGCAATGTTATGGATCAATTCTTGGATCAAGACAGTCTTACCAACTCCGGCACCACCAAAGAGCCCGACCTTACCACCTTTAAGATATGGGGCAAGAAGGTCGATAACCTTAATCCCTGTTTCGAGGATTTCTGAAGAGGTAGACAACTCATCAAAAGTAGGTGCTTTTTTATGAATTGGCTGGCGCTCTGCGTCTTCTCCAAAAGGAGCTTCCAAGTCAATGGTATCTCCCAAAACGTTGAAGACACGTCCCAAGGTTTCTTTACCTACTGGTACAGAGATTGGACGACCAGTGTCCAATACTTCCATTCCACGAGTTAAACCATCTGTTGATTCCATGGCGATGGTACGAATCATACCATCTCCCAACTCTAAGGCTACTTCAAGGACGATTTTTGTTTTCTTTTCGTCATTTTTGTAGACGACAAGTGCATTGTTAATCTCAGGAAGTTTTTCCCCTGCTGCAAACAAAACGTCTACAACGGGTCCGATAACCTGAGCAATTTTACCTGAACTCATCTCCTTCTCCTATTCTATATAAGATACTATCGGTTCCTAGTTTTGCTAGGTCCTAAGTTCATTTATTTGAGCAGGATGGCTTTATTCTAAAGCGCTAGCTCCTGCCACGATTTCTGTGATTTCTTGTGTAATCGCCGCCTGTCTGGCACGGTTATACTGAATGGTCAAATCATTAATCACTTTTTTAGCATTATCAGTCGCTGTTTGCATGGCTGTCATACCTGCAGCATTTTCAGCTGTCTTGGCATCAATAATAGCACCATAAATCATACTTTCTGCAAACTGTGGTAACAATTGATCCAAGATTTCTTCACGACTTGTTTCAAGGTCAAAGGTCAAGCTATAGTTATCATCTGCTTCATTTGGATCCAAGTCCACGATTGGAAGCATCTGCTCTACACGCATTTGACTTGTCAATGTATTCACGTGGTGGTTGTAGCAAACGTAGAGCTCATCAAAAAGTTCATTTTGATACATTTCAATCGTTTTTGTGATAATCTTACGAACTTCATCAAAGCTTGGTTGACTTGCAAGTCCACGCAATTCATAGATTGGCTGAATACCGCGTGATTTGAAGAAATCGGCTCCCATACCACCGATACAAATGACCTCAAAGTCATCACCTGAAGGATGGTATTCTTGCTGGATTTCCATGACAGCTTTTAAGATTGAAGAATTATATCCTCCAACAAGACCACGGTCAGATGTAATGACGATATAGCCTGTTTTTTTGACGGGGCGACTGATCAACATAGGGTTAGTTGATCCGCCTGCACCATCTCCGTGGAGGATGTCTGTAACTAGTTTACGCACTTTTTGTGCATACACTTGGAAGTTACGAGCTGCTTCTTCAGAACGACCTAACTTAGCTGCAGAAACCATCTGCATCGCGTTAGTAATTTGACTAGTATTTTTTGTTGAGGCGATTTTTGTTTTAATATCATTTAGAGATACTGCCATCTGACACCTCTATTCTTATTGGAAGCTTGATTGATTGAGAAACTCAGTAATCGCAGCATCCAAGACTGCTTCATCTGGCAAGTCTTTTGTTTCACGAATGGTTTCCAAAATTTCAGGATGTTGAGCATCAAAGAACATATGGAACTCTTCTTCGAAACGAACGATATCGTCTACAGGAATTGTATCCAAGAAACCATGTGTCAAAGCATAGAGAATAGTAACTTGTTTCTCAACAGGTAATGGTTTGTGAACAGGTTGTTTCAATACTTCTACAGTACGACGACCACGGTTCAATTTAGCCTGAGTAGCCGCATCCAAGTCAGAACCAAATTTAGTGAAGGCTTCCAACTCACGGTATGAAGCAAGGTCGATACGGAGTGTACCAGCAACTTTCTTCATGGCTTTAATCTGAGCAGAACCACCAACACGCGATACAGAAGAACCCGCATCAATAGCTGGACGGATACCTGCATTAAAGAGACTATCACTTAGGAAGATTTGTCCATCCGTAATAGAGATTACGTTTGTAGCGATATAGGCTGAGATATCTCCGGCTTGTGTCTCAATAAACGGAAGGGCTGTGATAGATCCACCACCCAATTCATCCGAAACTTTAGCTGAACGCTCAAGTAGACGGCTATGAAGGTAGAATACATCCCCTGGGAAGGCTTCACGACCTGGCGGACGACGGAGCAAGAGAGAAAGTTCACGATAAGCTACCGCTTGTTTAGATAAGTCATCATAAACGATCAAGACATGCTTACCTTGGTACATAAATTCTTCGGCCATAGCAACCCCTGCATAAGGTGCAAGGAAAAGCAATGGAGAAGGTTGTGAAGCTGACGCTGTCACAACGATTGTGTAATCCAAGGCTCCATACTGGCGAAGTGTTTCTACTTGTGTACGAACTGTTGATTCTTTTTGACCAATCGCTACATAGATACAAATCATATCTTGACCTTTTTGGTTCAAGATTGCATCGATAGCGATGGTAGTTTTCCCTGTTTGACGGTCACCGATAATCAACTCACGTTGTCCACGACCGATTGGAACAAGGGCATCAATAGCTTTCAAACCAGTTTGCAATGGTTGTGATACTGATTTACGTTGCATAACACCAGGAGCTGGTGCTTCAACTGGACGAGTTTTGTTTGTGTCGATTGGACCAAGTCCATCTACTGGACGACCAAGTGGATCCACGACACGTCCAATCAAGCTATCACCAACTGGAACTTCCATGATTTTTCCTGTACGACGAATGGTATCGCCTTCGCGGATATCTGTAAAGTCTCCAAGGATGATAATACCAACATCTGTTGATTCTAAGTTTTGCGCCATACCATAAGAGCCGTTTTCAAAAATCAACAACTCTCCACTCATGGCATTTTCTAGGCCATGAGCACGCGCAATTCCGTCACCGATGTAGGTTACAACACCAGTTTCAGTCACATCAAAATTGGGTTTGAAATTTTCAATTTGTTGCTTAATTAAAGCGCTGATTTCTTGTGCGTTAATTGCCAAAAGAACACCACTTTCTATTTCAAATTTTCCTTAACAACTTTAAGTTGTTGTTTAATACTAACATCAATTGTCTTGTGATTGGCGATAATAACAAAACCACCGATTAAACTATCGTCGATTTCTTCTTTAATGCTACGCACTTTTAAAGACATCTTTTTCTCGATAATTGGAAGCAAACGGTCTTTTTGTTCATCCGTTAGAGGATGAGCAGACATAATCGTTACTTCAAAACGATTGGTTTCTCTCTCAAGACGGTTTAAACAATCTACAATCACATCATAAAAAAGATTTGATCGATGATTGTACAACAGAACTTGAATGAAGTTTTGTAATAATGGCGATGCAGAATCTTGGAAATAACTGACTGTTTTTTCCTTGTCAGACTCATCCACATCCACCTGAGCCAAAAAAGAAGGCAAGTCTGTTTCTTCAGCGACTTGCTTAATCTGGGTCAAGTCTGAGAAGATAGAATCTTCTTCTCCTTTTTCAATCACCAATTGGACAAAAGGCATGCTGTATTTTTCAATTACCTTTACTGTCTTTTTGTCCATTAAGCTTCTCCTAGCTGATCGATATACTGATCAATGAGTTCTTTATGGGCATGACCGTCAAGGTTTTGTGAGATGATTTTCCCAGCTAGACTAACTGTCAAATCTGCTACCTCACCTTTAACGCTTTGTAAAGCCTCAGCTTTGTTTTGCGCAATTTCTTGGTTAGCTTTTTCTTTCAAGCGACCAGCTTCTAGCTTAGCTTCAGCTAGAATATCTGATTTGCTCTTTTCAGCTGTCTCCTTGGCATTCTCGATGATAGTTTTAGCTTCGCTTCGGCTACCTGCTAATTCATCTTCACGCTTTTGAGCAAGAGTTTCTGCTTTTTGACGAGCTTGTTCAGCACCATCAATATCAGAAGCGATCTTTTCAGCGCGTTCTTCGAAGACACTTGTCAAGTTTGACCATGCGTATTTTTTGACTAAGACGATCAAAAGGATAAAAGAGCCAGCAATTAAAATAAAGTTACCAATCAATTCACCTACTGTTACGTGCATCATTTACTCCTTTCTACTCTTCATCATTAATTTTATTTCCTAGATACATAGAAGACAAGACTGTGAATACATAGGCCTGAACACAGGAAATAAACACAGAAAATGCCGTCCAGACAAGATTGGTAACAAATGCGACTGGATACCAATAAAGTGCCTGATGAGAGAGAGTAATAAGCAAGCTTGCCATCACTTCTCCGGCAAAGATATTCCCGAACACCCGCAAAGCAAGTGATAGGAAATTCGTGACTTCTTCAAGGAGATTCATCGGTGTCATGAAACCTGGGGTTACAAAACCTTTTAGATATTTTTTAACACCGCGACGACGAATTCCTTCAATATGGGTCATCAGGATAATTCCGAATGACAAGGCCAAGTCAAACTGGAGATTTGCTGTTGGCGATGTCCAAAGGTTTGTCCCATCTGTAGTTTGAAGTTTTGCCATCAAACCAAGATTATTTGCGATAACCATAAAAAGAAATAAACACAAGTAAAAGAGTGAGTAATCTTTCATGTACCGTGAACCTACGTTGGGTTCCGTAAATCCGACTACAAAGTCATAGAGATACTCGAGTACATTTTGCTTTCCTTTGGGTTTTACAGTCATATTACGACTTGCCCAATAGATAAAGCCAAAAATAAGTGCCACAGACAACAAAGTCAATGCTGTCAAGGTTAAATCAAAGGTAACAGGACCAATATTGATGGTTGGATTGATACTTTCTTCCATCTAGAATCCTCCCTTTTCCATTTTATACTTCTCTTTATTTGATGATAAATGAAAATACGAGAGTTACAAAGAATGTTCCTTCGATAAAGGCAATCCCCATGATCATCAAACTACGCAATTGAGGGATGATATCTGGTTGGCGTGCTGCAGATTTGAACAAACCGTTCATCAAAAATCCTTCTGCAAGAGATACACCCATACAGGCAAGACATAGACCGAAAAATGTTAAATTCATGACGAATTCTCCTTTTTTAAATTAAATTTACTTCCCTAGTTTAGTCCTAAAATTTGCTTTTGTCAACTTTTTACTAGCATTGAAAGCGTTTCTAATCATTTATTTCTATTTTTACGATTTTCAAGACAATTATATAGAAAATTTTAATGTCTTTTCTGATTATTTTTCTGAAAAGAAAAATCCAAGTTTGGAAACCTGGATTTATCGTTCTTTATTTGAAATAATGGGAATGGTGACTCTGGCAAGCTGGATTAAATGCAGCATTACAATATGGACAGCTACTTTTCTTTGAATATTCCTCATAAGTTAGGGTTTTCTTACAGGAACCACATAAGCTAGGTTTATTCTGTTTAAGTCTTAAAGGGTAGGGAGAAAATGTGTGCTCCTCTAGCGCATTGTGACACTGATAACAGGCATAGTATTTCTTACACTCATTACACTGGAGTGCTACGATATCTTTATCACTATGGTAATGAACACATCTGCTTTCATCATCTACTAGTAATCCATGAGCTTGAACCATTGACTTTCCTTATCTAGGCACGAACTGTAACGCTGGTTCCATCTTCTTTGTAAAGATTGATCAAGCCTTCTTTCAAAGCACGGACCATATCACCTGCTTGTACTGGTTGTGGAACCTTGATGGTCAAGAGTTCCATTGGGTTTGGTGCACGGTCAATCTTGTTACCTTTGGCATCATGAAGGTCTTCGATATAAGTTTCAAAATGGCGGAAACCTGGGCCATAAAACTCAACTTGGTCTCCTTCGTTGATAACGTTACGTTGGCGAATAGTTGCTGTTTGCGTTGCATCATCATAAGCTACTACTTCAGCAACAAACTTGTATTCTGGAATCTTACGACGAGCACCGAATAGTTGTTCGTTTTCAGATGGTGTTCCGTAATAGAAACCTGTAGCCAATTCACGTTGGGCAACCTTCCACATTTCATCAATCAAGTCTTGCTTGATAGCTTCAAACTTTTCAGGACTTTCAAGGTAGGCATCAACGGCAGCTTTGTAGCAGTTTGTCACTGTTGAAACATAGTGGATAGACTTCATACGACCTTCAATTTTAAGACTGTCCACACCATTTTCAATCATATCTGGAATATGGTCAATCATAGACATATCAACCGCAGACATGGAGAATTCTTCAGGAATTTCTCCCTTGAGGCTCTTACGTTCTTTACCAAATGGCATATCGTAAAGGTCATATTTCCAACGGCAAGATTGTGAACATCCACCACGGTTAGCGTCACGCATACTCATATGGTTAGAAAGGGTACAACGGCCAGAATATGAGATACACATAGCTCCATGTACAAAAGCTTCAATCTCAACGTCTGTACGTTTGCGAATTTCTGCCAATTCTTCCATAGAAACCTCACGCGCCAAAACGACACGAGTCAATCCAAGTTCTTTCCAGAATTCAAGAGTTTCATAGTTGGTCGCACTAGCTTGTGTTGAAAGGTGGATTTCAAGTCCTGGTGCTTCTGTTGCTGCAATCATGATTAAGGCAGGGTCAGAAACGATAACCGCTGCAATCCCAATATCACGCAACTTACGGAACCATTCTCCGGCACCTTCTTCATTCCCCTCGTGCATAACCATATTAGCAGCTACATAAACTTTAGCGCCATACTTAGCCGCAAACTGAACTCCTTCTTCCATTTGTTCGAAAGTGAAGTTTCCCGCACGGCTACGTAGACCATAGGCCTGACCACCGATAAAGACAGCATCTGCTCCGTATTGAACAGCTACTTTTAGTTTTTCTAGTGTTCCTGCAGGTGATAGAACCTCAGGACGTTTCAAAGTTTTTGTCATTTTTTCTCCTATTTACAATATAAAAGTTTGACACCAATCTTAACTATTTTATAGTAAACAGGGTTCAAAATCAAGCCTTGAATGATTGTTTAGACAATTTTAATGTTTAGTTTTCTATGAAAACGTTATTGAACAGTTTCAACATTCCAAGTAGTCCATCCCTTGAAACGAATGGCGCCCTTTTGATTCGTTTGGTATATCGAATTCCCAAGTTCTTGGTTACTTTCCCCATTTTTTTCTTTGAATTTTTTCTTCTTGTCTACCGAAATGACCGTGATTTTAGCTTGTAAAGTTTTGAAGACTTCTACATCTCTCTTTTTCTTCGATGCTTGCTGATGACTTATCACTACATCTGCATGGAGTTTTGGATAAGACTTGGTTAAGAACTTCTCCTCTATATTTCCAGTAACTAGAAAGGTTTGGTTTAGTAACTTTCCATACAAGACCATTGAGTCCTTTTCATCACTATTTTGGCTAGTGATTACTTCTAAACTATTCCCAAAAATAGGTAACTGCTGTCCTGTTTTGATAGCCCCTACCTTGACTTTGCTCTCCTTCAGCTTATCCATAAATTCTCTCTTAGATAAAGTTTCTTCAGTTACTAGAATCTCTCCAAGATTGAAGGCTTTACTAATTTCTAACACATGATCTAGTTGCATAGGTTCACTTTTCGTTAAAACAAGCTGATCAATCTTGGCCACTCCTCGACTTTTCAGATAAGGGATTAAACTACGTTTGGCATTGCTGGTAATAGCTTTCTCCTGCCAGACTTCTTTCTTTTCAACTGCTAGCTTTTCACCAACATCCAGTAGTATGGTCTTTCCTGCCATGTCTCTTAGGAAAATGCTTCGCCCCTGTTCCATATCTAGGACTGTGATTTCATTTTCTAGTGGATGCTTGGTTACTAAAAAGAATGAGATAGCAACTATGACAAGCATAGATAGTTTTTTCACATTCTTTCGATAGTCGTAGATGAGAGCTAAAGTAATCAAAAGAAGGATTAAAATCCAAAGACTCGGCTGACCAAAAACAAGAGGCCTCGTAGATAGCTGAGAAATATAGCGTATGATGTTTTCTAACCATTCAAAGAGAAAGTTGAACTGGGTGATGGGATATATAAATGACAGACAGAAGAGAATCGATAAAAGTGGCAATAGGACCATGTCAAACAAGAATGAAAAGACAAATGTCAAGAGAATGGACCACGGTTGAAATTCTGAAAAATAAAAAGATAGAATTGGCAGAATTCCCAAGGAAATAATACAACTCTCCCTAACCAGTCCTTTTATCCCTACTACTTCCTCACCAGTCATTGTCAGGATAAAGGCATAAGCACAGGAAAGAACTCCCCCAGCAGTTAAGAAAAAGTTCGGCATGATAAGAAATAGAATAAGAATCGTTAAAGCAAAATTATCCAGTGACTTAAAGCCATGCTGAGCCAATAGCTTTTGGAGGAGACTACGAATAACAGAGGCTGAAAATCCTGTCAAACCTGCATAGGCTAAGGAGAAGGGATAGGCTAGCCATTTGAACTTCTCTTGCGTCAAGCCCAATCGCAAGAGTGACTTTTTAAAAGCATTCATGAAAAATCCAACCTGCATTCCTGACAAAGCAAAAAGGTGAATAATCCCTAGACTTGAGTAGAGTTCATTCATTTCCTCAAAATCTGTGTCCAAATGCCCCAATAAAAGACCTGTCATATAATTGCGCATGGGATCGGGAAAATTCCTTTTTATCCAGACAACTGCTTTTCTCCGCAAACTTGATAGATTTTCTCCAATATCCCAACTGGAAATTTGCTTTAATTCCACAATTTCGGATATGGTCATAGTCTGATAAATTCCTTGTGTTTTGAGATAGTTTCGATAATCAAAACCCGCAAAATTACTGGCTCCTTGAGGACTAGCTAGCTTGCCTTTCACAACCATTTCATGTAGTTCAGATAAATCTTGAAATTTTTCCTTTTCAACTTCTGACTGGAGTTTATAATAGACCTGAAAGAGTCTGCCCTCAGCCTTGCCACGAAAAGATAAGCTATCACCATTTACTTTGATGGTATCCGATAATATTCTCACTGTATCAACCGTGTCTACAAGATTCCGACTGGCTTCTTCTTGCTGCCATTTTTGAAATAAAAACCAACTCCCAAATATGCTGCAAATCAAGAGGATCTTAGTCACAGTTTTCCATGGAAATTGGAAAAAGAGGCAGACTAGTAAAAAGACAAAGCCCAAAAGTGCTAGAAAGCTTGCTGAAAAGATTGCATAGTAGAGCCATAGCAAAAGAAAACTGAGATAGATTTTTGGAATTGGAAAGCGACTAATCCACTGTAACATACTCTTTTAACTTTTCTATCGTTTTTGCACCAATACCAGAAACCTTTTTGAGCTCATCTACTGACTTAAACTTACCGTTGGAATCACGATGGTCGATAATATCTTGAGCACGTTTAGCACCTAAACCTTTGACTTGTTTCAGTTCCTCTAAACTGGCTTTATTAAGATTGACTTTCTTATTTTCTTTGGTGTTGGAAGCATTTGACTGTGCCTCTTGACTAGTAGCTTCTTCCTTAGTCGGAACATAGACAAGTGCTTCGTCACTAATTCTCTGGGCAAGATTGATAGACTTACTGTCTGCATTATCTGTCAAGCCACCAGCTTTTTGAACAGCATCATTGATTCGACTTCCAACTGGTAAATCATAGATTCCAGGTGATTTAACAGCGCCTTTGACATCGACAGTAATTAGATCTTGCTCCACAACGTCTTCCTTCTGATTTTTATCTTCTTTTTCATCCGTCGAATCCTTTGGAACAGTGGTAACTTCTGTTTGCACCTTTGTTTCTTTAGCAGGTGTCTGAGCGACTGGTTTTAGGAGGAAAAATCCACCCAAGACTAAACCCAAACTAACACAGATAACGATGATTTTATATTCTTTAATTTTCTCAATAAGTTCTTCCATATTTTCTCCTCTCTTAGCTTATTCGTAAGAGAAAGAAAAAACAGCTGAAAAATCTTTTCAACTGCTTACTTATTTGCAAAATAATCTTCCTTGGTTAAAATGTAATGTACACGTGTTACAATTCGTCCTGGTTCTTTATAGTCCATTCTAGCATATGGTTCTTCGTGGGAGAAGTGCATACCTGATTTCTTCATGACTTTTCCTGACGCAGGATTATCCTTATCGTGAAGGGCCGTCAACTTATTCATCCCAATCTTTTCAAAAGCCAGTTCAATTACAGCTCTGTTGGCTTCTGTCGTCAAACCTTGATTCCAATATTTTTGATGGATAATGTAACCAATGGCTGCCTTCTTAAGAACAGTATCCATCTTGTGCAGATCAATGGTTCCGATAAATTCTCCAGTACTTTTTAGTTCAATTCCCCATCGTCCCAATGGATTGGCTAGATAAAACTGGGCAATATTGTTCTTAGTTTCCTCCAGACTTTGATTGGTTGGAAAAGTGTAGCGCGTATTTTCTTTATTTGAAGCATACTCAAACATGGCTTCTGCATCATCGAGCGTTACTGGTCTAAGTACTAAGCGTTCAGTTTCGATGATTGGATGCTTAGCTAGTTTGATAAATAGTGATTCCATGATTGCACCTCCCAAAATAGGTTGCTAAAAGAATAACATAAAAGAAATAGGTTTACAAGTTTTTCTTGCAATTTAAAGCGGTTTCATATACAATAAAGTCATCACAAAAACTCTGAAGAATGATGTGATACATAAATTGAAACAGCGTAATAGAAAGTGAGTTATCCTATGCTAATTGGAATTCCAAAGGAAATTAAAAATAATGAAAATCGTGTTGCTCTGACACCTGCTGGTGTACAGAGTCTTGTTGGTCGTGGCCACCGTGTCCTCATCGAAACAAATGCTGGTCTTGGATCTGGCTTTGCTGATGCTGACTATGAAAAGCAAGGAGCTGAAATTGTCGCAACTGCTGCTGAAGCCTGGGCTGCAGAATTGGTTGTTAAAGTCAAGGAACCCCTTGCTAGTGAGTACCAGTTCTTGCGTGAGGATTTACTTCTCTTCACCTACTTGCACATGGCTGCCGCTCCAGAATTGGCAGATGCAATGCTTGCAGCTAAAACAACGGGTGTTGCTTATGAGACTGTCCGTGATACTCAAGGACAACTTCCACTTCTCGTTCCAATGAGTGAGGTTGCAGGTCGTATGGCTGTCCAAATTGGAGCCCACTTTTTGACTAAACAAGCTGGTGGTTCAGGAGTTCTACTCGGTGGTGTTCCTGGTGTTCCTAAAGGAAAAGTAACCATCATCGGTGGTGGTGTGGTTGGTACTCACGCAGCTCGTATCGCTCTTGGTCTGGGAGCTCAAGTAACTATTCTTGATATCAGCGCTAAGCGCCTCTCTGTCCTAGAAGATGTCTTTGGTCACCAAATCCAAACACTCATGTCTAACCCATTTAATATCGAAGCAAGTGTACGTGAAGCAGACGTTGTGATCGGTGCAGTATTGATTCCTGGTGCCAAAGCACCAAAATTGGTAACAGATGAAATGGTACAACAAATGCGTCCTGGTTCTGTTATTGTTGACGTTGCTGTTGACCAAGGTGGTGTTATAGCGACAGCTGACCGTGTGACAACTCACGATGAACCAGTCTATGAAAAACACGGTGTTCTTCACTATGCCGTTGCTAACATTCCTGGAGCAGTTGCTCGCACATCTACGATTGCCCTTACAAATGTGACTCTTCCTTATATAGAAGCCTTGGCAGGTAAAGGATTTAAGAAAGCTATCCTTGAAGACGCAGGCTTGCTTGAAGGTGTAACAACCTATCAAGGATACCTCACCAGCCAACCAGTTGCAGAAGGCTTGGATCGTGACTTCACTTCAATCAGTGAACTTGTCTAAAATAATTTATAAATTTAAACTACAAAAATAGAATGCTACGTAAAAACTAGCTTCTAAATCTCAAAAACGAGCATTTCCGTTCTTGGAGATGCTCGTTTTCTGATGTCATGGTTTATAATTTAAATTTTGATAGACTCTATTTGCTAATCAATATTGTCAATACTAACCCTTTCAATCAATTCATTAGTTATCAAAACTAAGTTCATTAATAAATCCAAAAAGAGTACCAATAGTAAAGTAAACTAAATAATTGAATTATTGAGTTATAAATGGCTATTTTCACAAAATTGTTTCATCATCACACTATCTCAATACATAAACCATTTTTTCATCCATAGCTTTGGTCTTAATCTTGATCTTTTTTCTTCAATCCAAGAAATGCACCTAAGGTAAACATTATTCCAGCAATGAATGGTGTAAAACCTTCTCTAACTGTTCCGGTTTTTGGCAATCTATCAGAATTGTTAGTATCCGATTTACTATCGATATTGGTATGTTTATTAGCTATATTCTCTGGTTCATTAAGATAAACTTCCTTCTTATTTTCAAAGTTTTTATCATTTTTATCAGGAACTGGAGCTGTAACATCCTTAGTTGAATCAGATCTTTGACTTTCATCTAATTGACTATAATTTACTTGTACAGGAACTGTAGTTTTGATATCTTTAGTTGAATCAGATTTGTGTGAATGATTTTCTCTTTGTAAATCCTCTTTTCTGTGACTTTCATCTAATTGATTATTATTTGCTTGCACCTTATCTTTCTTTTTCGATAAATCAAAAGTAGGTTTATTCTCCTCTTCCTTTTTCTCCTCTATTTTCTTGAATACAGGTTTTATAAGGGTATCTTTTGATAGATTAATAACATAGCCAGCGTCTTTTTTCCCTTCGAAACCAGAAATTTCCCAGCCATCAAATTGATAGCCTTCTTCTAATTCACCCTTATAGACAGGTAAAATGAAATCTTCTTCCGCCACTATCGTTGAACTCATTTCTTTTCCATTTTGAATGGTCACAGTTACTGTATGAGGTTTTAGTTCGCTTACCTCTCCCGTATCTTTGTTTAAAATGAATTCTTTTACGGTCGTATTTCTTGCAAAATCTTTTACAAGAATCTTAATGTTTAGTGTCTTATCTGTTATTTGTTTAATATCATCAAATGATTTGTATTCTTTTCCATTTACATAAATATGTTTGTCTTGAATCTCACCATCGAATCTATTATTTCTTTTATCATTGATGTTAAAGACTACAGATTTTCCGTCAGCATATTCGATACTAGTATTTCCCTTAGGATCAATGTTTACTTCTGGTTTTACATTATCATATAAAAATTGATAGTGTACTCCAACCGCTTTCGCATTCAAATCGCTATAGCCAGTTTGAAGATAAACATTTCCATCCATATCTGTTACCTTATCTGGGAATCCGTTTGCTTTATAGTCTTTCATTCCCCAGTCCATGATGTCACCGTCTTTAACATTGAGCTTAATGTTAAAATCTCTAGTGTTATCAATGTGTAAATCTCCGTAGATTAAATAATTATCTACAACCGATTCATTAACTCTCAACTCCCAGTTAAAACCACCCTTATCAGAAATCTTACCTCTTAAATAGAATTCTGGATTTCGTACATAAATTTTATTAAATTTAGATGGATTAAAGTAGTTCTTGTCCATTGAAAGATTTACTGGTTTTGCATCAATAAATAACGTAGAGCCATCTTCTTTTATAGCTTCTACATTGGACTTATCCTCTCCTGTGTACTCTTTACCATCCTTACCAAATAATACAAGTTTAGAAGAATCTGTCACAAGATTTCCATCTTTATCGATTGCTTCCCCTTTATCATTCATTTTAAATGTAAACACTTGATACCTTACAATGTTAAAGCCGTCCAAAGCCGACATTAATACGGATTGAGTACTTCTTCCATCTTCAACATTTCTACTATCAGCATAAATTATTTTTTCTGATAGGACTCTTAGATTAGGATTGGTCTTTTGGATTTTTGCTATATCTTCCTTATTATAGACTCCATTTCCTTCTAACATATCCGTTTTTCCAGGATTATAGGTAGTCACTTTTAGTGCATAGCCTTTTCTCAGAATGATATTATCCTTTAATAGATATTGTTGTTTTTCTGAATCAGAATAGATTTTACCAGATTCCATGTCCGTTAAATTGTTTGGTTTATTTTTTGAAAGATCTCCTTCTCCTAATTCTATTACATTCCCATAACTTGATGCATAGGGATATTCTGTTTTAGTTTCCTTATTTTTTTCAGGCATTCTAATCTTCGTTTCAGCTTTTATCTGATCATCATCTTTAACAAAGAATCTCATATCTCCTGCAAAAGCTAATCCATCCACAATATCATTAATATTAGCGTATAAATCAAATGTCATCGTTTTTGAGTGGGAATCATACTTGGTCGTTTTGATTTCTATAGATTTATAGTTATTTCCATAATATACCTTAGCATTTTTAGAAACATTACTGATCTTTCCAAGAATTTCAAAGTGTCCATCTTTAGACGGGCTTAGAACACCATAAATTTTTGATTTGATTTCGTCAAGCTTTTCAGTTTCATATTCTAATTCACTACCATCGTCATAAGCAATGATATTTCCCTTATCATCGTATTTATAATCGTATTCTTCTGTCCTCTTACCAGTTTCACTTGTAAAGTCATCAACTTCTCTAAATTTCTTTTTAATGAGTTTCTTTAAGTCTTTGCTTTCAAAATCTCTAATTGTTGAAATAGTTTTATGAATAGTCAAGCTAGATTTTTCTTCGATAGACTCTTCATTTTCTTGATGATGATGTTCTACCTCAGTTGTATCTTTTTTAAGATTATCCTCTTTTCTATTTTCTAAATTTTTAAATTTAGATTCGGAAATCTCGCCAAGTTTTTGGTATTTAGATGAATCTTGATCAGGATCTACTAAATAATAGGAAATCATCCCCTTTTCATCAGCATGATCAGCAAATTTAATTCTATGAATCTTTGTGAAATTGCTAGAACCATCTAATGCAATGACTTCAATGATTTTTCCTCTTAAATCTCCTGCACCATTAATTTCATAAATGGTATTTCCGTCTTTGTCAAGTTTCCTATTTCTTCCTTGACCCTCACCTGCGTAAGTTACTTCAAGATTTTTCTCAACCTCTCCATCTTCATTAACCAGAGCGGCGCCAGCATACCAAACTTCGTTTGCAATCTCGTCAAATTTTTCAGGATGTTCTTTCTGATCTCTCGCAAATAGAGTTTCATTCTTGTATTGCTCTTTTACCTTGTGATAAGTATCCTTTGTAATCAACTTAATTTTTTCAGGATTTGAAAAATCAATTGAAACAATCTTAGGAGCTGTGTTATCAATTTTTACAGGAATATAGGAAACCTGCCATGGGTAATCCTTGGTTAATCTATATTTAAATTTATAGAAATATTGACCTTCTGCAATCGGTTCAAATTGACCTCTTATCCTAGTAGCTGGATCTTTGGTATCCTTGATTTCTGGTGCATTTTCTTCTTTCCCTCTAGGATTATAAATGAGTCCATCCCATTTCAAGTCGCCCCAAACTTTTAGCTTAGAAGATTTGATTCCCTTTGCATCATTTCTTTTAGAGTTTAAAATTCCTTTAACAAAGTGTTCTCTCGAAATGACTTTTAAGTCTCTTTGATTTTCTCCCTCTTTATTTGTATTTACTATTGAAATCATTCCTTCTTCTGCACTTCTTAATACAAGTGGAGAAGGTGTTAATCCTCTCTCAAGTTGAGCATCTTGAGGATTTCCATTTGAATCTAAAGGATAAATTTTAGCAATATTAGAACCACTTGATGATGGTGCGTTGATCCCTTCGTTATTGAAAGCAAATAATTCTGGATTTTGATCTAGGGATGTTGTATTTTTATCTTTTCTATTTTGTATAACTCCTGCTGGATTAAATTTATCTATACCATGTTCTCCACCAATCCCCTTATTTAAGGTTCCTGGAATTTTTGGTTTACCATCATCATCATAACCTTCCATTGTTTTTGATTTTGAACCTTCTTCCCAGGCCCATTTATCAAGGATTGGTTCGTGGTTCCAATTTCCAGCAAACCCCATTAGAGGCATCGATAAAGAAGGTTGGAAATTTGTTTTCTTCCCATTGGAGTTTAGAGCTTCCATTTCTTCCACTGACTCAAAATGAATAAATGATTCTACAAATTTATTTTTATTTTTAGCCTCTCCAACGTTTATAACCGCATTTAAATCAAAGCTAGAATTTGGGCCTATAGTGAAAGTGTCATGCTCAAATGTAATATTTGCATCTTTTACTTTCTCTGGGTGAATTTCTGGAACAATTTGCTTACCATCTGGAGATTTTTCATCTTTGTATGTTTCATCCAGTTTTAGTCTATCAGTTAGAGCATCTGTAGTTACTGCTGATGCTGAAACTTTAAAGGTTAAAGGTCTGTTTGATGTATTGTGAAGCTTAATTGTAAAGTATTTTTTATCTCCTTTTATTTCTTTAAGAGAAACAGAACCATAAGAGTTTACCAAACCTTTAGAATCCGTGTTTTTGAAAGTCGCTACAACTTCATTTCTCAAAGCATTGGCAACATTAATTAGACCTGCTCCCTGTTGTCTAGGTGATGCAAAGTATTGACTTTTTTCTTTCCAAGAAGTCGCATCCATCATAGGCCGTGCAGTATTTTGTAGGGCTATTTTTGTAAGACTTGTAAGGTCTATTTTGTCATCTCCCTTAAGATTTTTCAAGGCAGGTCTTTCAAGCATTTCCTTTAACTTTGGTCTAATCAAAACAGTAGAAGCTGCCACGATTGGAGTTGCCATACTAGTCCCTGACATATAACCATAAGTTGATTTCCCATTAATGACATTGAGAGTGGATTTAATATTTTTACCTGGTGCTGAGACATCAGGCTTTAAAAGTAAATCTGTTCTCGGTCCCCAAGATGTGGATCCTGCTGGAACGATGATATCTTCTTTATACAATTCTTTGTCTGTGTCAGGTGCAAACTTAAAGTCAATCTCTTTTTCGTCACCTACATTCGGTTTATTAGAATTATAGCTGGCCATATCAATTGGATAGTATTGCTCCAATTTATCTTTGAAATCTTCCTTACTATTTCTTTTTATCTCAGTTTTTTTATCAGGATTAATCATGTTCCATAGCTTTACACCATCATCTCCTGAAATTGAAAATACTTGACTAGTAGTTCCTTCATCCTCCTCATATCCCATAGCTGGAAGCTCTGTCCAATTATCTCTATTGTAGTAATTTACAGTATTTACAACCATAATGCCACGTGCGCCCTTATCCGTAGCTCGTTTAAAAGCATCTTTTAAATCCTTGGTATAAATTCTATCCATTACTGCAATTTTGCCTCTAAGATCCAATCCTATCAAATCTTGGTCTTGACCCTTGCCTATATATACAAATTTCAATTTATCAGGAGCTTTTGAACCGTCTTCATTTGTTGTGATTTTATTCTTATCGAAAAAGGCCCCTATATTTCTGTATTTAAAATTTTCTCCACCTATATTGACTTTATCAAACTCAACTGTCTGATTTTTAGCAGAAGCGACCGCTATCGCATCTTCATGTGCTGCAGTTCGCGTTACATTTCCAGTATCTGTCATTTTCAGATTATTATTTGCCACTAAATCCCATGAAGAACTTGAAGCAGAAGTCGCATAGTTACCCGTAGCTACAACCATTGGAATGCCTGCTTTTCTTAACGCTCTAATAGCTTCCCAATATTTCTCACCTACAAGACCTGTTCCTGTAAAGCCAGATGATACCGAAACAACATCGACATTGTGTTTGATCGAATCTTCAATAGCATGAAACATTGTTTCATCTCCTGCGAAGCCAGATCCTGCGTCAGAGTACATTTTATAAGAGAAGATCTGTGCATTAGGAGCAATTCCATCTATGCCGTTAAAGTTTTTAATATCTTTTTCAGTATCATTTCCCGCAAGAATCCCTGCAATATGCATTCCATGTGGATCAAAATAATCGCTTCCATCATCAGCTTTTTCTACAGTAATTTTACCACCATTATAATAATTGAACGCATGAGGGATTTTATCACTCAACCAGAAATTTTTATCAGTACCTTTTAAGTCTTCTTTTTTAAATCTCATTGAGCCTTTAGCATCATCATCAATCCTCATGGCCTTATGCCTATAATCTGTCCCGGTATCGATATTTGAAATGACCATACCTCTACCATCAAAATTTTTACCAAATGGAGCATTGATAGACTTTAGGTAATCAATTGCCTCTTCAACTCCAATTTCCTTCCTAGCATGATTCATCATTGGCTGGACTTTTTGTGATCGTTCAACCGATGAGATACCTTCTATTAGTTTAATTTTGTCCAGATTATCTGGAGTTGTTTCTATTGCAACACCATTAAAAACCGTATCATAAGTATATAAAACGTTTGTATCCTTAAGATTGGATAATTCCTTGATTGCTTTTTCTCCAGATTCTTTATCTTTAAATTCAGCAATATAGACAAGTTTATCCTCTTTTTTGGGACTTTCTGGGTCTTTACTTGCAGACGAGTCCGCTTTATCTCCTTGGGATTGATTGGAATCTTCTTTGATTGTTGCTTCTTCATTGCTAGTTTTATTATCAATCTCAGGATTTTTACTAACAACTTCTTTTGCCTCAATAACTGTTGTTTTCTTCTCTTCAGTATCCTTTGAAGTTTCTATAGCATTATGAATATTTCCATGTTTTTCTTTATTTTCTGCTTCCTTATCTACTACAACTTTTTCTGTATCAGAGATATTTAAAGCATCTTCAGAGCTAGATATGTCTGCTAAAACTACCTCATTAGGGACATATGCTGCTAAAATAACTGCAGCTGTGGTTAGTGACAATACTGTACTTTTTTTCATTTTAATTCCTTACATATTTATTTAACTTCCGATAGATAGAAAACTTTAACTTTGCTAGCCTTTGTTATAAAAAGTTTTATGAAGTATTATCTAGGAAATAGAGTAGTACATTTATATATAATTGTTAGCTCTCTGAAAAATAGTATATCAATTAAAAAAATTTAAGTCAAGAAAAAATTAACATACATTAATTTTTTTATTAACATGTGTTAATTTTATAGAACCCAAAGCTTTCGTGGTTAACTGGAATACATTATAAATACATTCACACCATCAAAAGTAGTAGCAATCAAGTTGAACCACTACTAAAACCACCAAAAACTCAGTTAAGTTTGGAAGTGAATCTTGCCTACGATATTCCATCAACTCACGAAGCGAGAATGATTAGCCCATTTGTTGACAATATCCCTTAGTCAAGTATTACTGAAATAGACCTCTCACACTGGCCGCCCTGCCTTTCATCCAACCATGCTCATGAAGATGACCATATTCGCTTATGGTCGTCAAGTGTTCTTTGGACGTAAAATCGTTCAAATGAACGAAGAAGTCATTCCCATGAAATGGTTGAGCCAAGATACCTATGTTAGCTATAAAACGATTAATAACTTCCGCTCCAGTAAACATGCCAACAACCTAATCAAAATTGACTAAAAAGTACTAAACGAGCACAGATACGCCAATGAACTGGGAATATCTTGAGGACACGGACCAGTTTATAAATCCCGACGACCTAGTTTATTCCTTTAAGAACTACTCTAGTCAAACCGATAAGTATGATTTTCAACGTGATTTCAAGATTTATGAGGCGGATAAAGTTCAAGACACTCCTGAGTTAGAACAGTTGGCTAAAACAGATAGTGGGAATCAGAAACAAATCCATTATAATCCAACTTGGAATTGCTTTAAGGAACTCCTTACGCAAACATTACATAGTGAAGAAGGCTCTCAAATTTACGCCAAACGGAAAATTGATGTTGAACCCGTTTTTGGTAGTTTTCGGCGTGCGCAGAGTGCATGTCAGAGGCAAACAAGCCGTCTCAATAGAGATAGCATTCATCTTCATGAGCATGAATCACACCAAATTAGCAAAGCATCTAGCATCTAAAACGTCCACCTATTCAAAAACCACACAGTGTTTCTTTCAGCTTGATTGTATTCAAGACTGAAATCACTGTGTGGTTTTATTGGAGAGCTAGTTTTTGCCCAACCTTTCTCTTTATTCTGTTTCTTCTTCACTTTCTTCAGCTTTGACAGGTAGAGGTTCATAGGCTCTAATAATCTGAGCAACGACTGGATGGCGAACCACATCCTTGGCTGAGAAATGAACAAAGTCAATCTGATGAATGTTCTTGAGTTTTTCTTGGGCATCAATCAAACCAGACTTTACATTACGCGGTAGGTCAATCTGACTAATATCCCCATTGACAATCATCTTAGAATTAAATCCAAGGCGTGTCAAGAACATCTTCATCTGCATGATGGTCGTATTTTGCGCCTCATCGAGAATGACAAAGGCATCATCCAAGGTTCGTCCACGCATGTAAGCAAGGGGTGCAATCTCAATAATTTCACGTTCCATGAGACGGGTTGTTTGATCCTTCCCAAGAATCTGGTACAAGGCATCATAAACTGGACGAAGATAAGGATCTACCTTTTCTTTCAAATCACCAGGTAGAAATCCTAGGCTCTCTCCTGCTTCTACTGCTGGACGTGTCAGTATGATTCGCTTGACTTGTCCACGCTTGAGGGCTGTTACGGCCAAAGTCACTGCTAAGAAGGTCTTACCTGTTCCTGCCGGCCCAATACCAAAGGTCACATCGTGTTGCTTGACACTATCCACATAAAGCTTTTGACCCAGGGTCTTAACACGGATGGGCTTACCTGTATTATCCTTGATAATTTCTTCTTCATAAAGGGCGACAAACTTATCGATTTCATTATTCTTAACCATTGTAATGGCTGTCACCACATCCGGAGTTCCAACAGTCATTCCACGATTGACCAAGACCATCAAGGCTTGGATAACTTGGCGGGCTTCCTCACAAGCAGGCTCTTCACCCAAAACCTGCACAATCTCCGTACGAGCATGAATCACCACATCGAGCTCTTCTTCCATCAAACGAAGATGGCGCTCATTGGAACCAAAAAGATGAAACAGGTCATCTGGATGACTCAGTTGAATGTCAATTGAATGTTCCTTCAAATAAAGAACCTCTCTAACTCTTTTAATTTTATATAATGTTTCGTTTGCTTTTAGTAGTTAAAAAGTCGATTAGGACCTAGTAAAAGTTAAACTGAATGACTATATTATAGCAAAGAGGCTGAGAAATTACTATTCCCAACCCCATCTAGTGGTCTTAATGTTCTAGATATTCTTGCCAAATTCGATCAAAGTCTCCCATATTAAAGGAAAAGCTAGCATGTTCCTCTAAGAAACGACTGACTTGATCGAAATCATCTGTATGCTTTGGGAAGGCAGACTCCTCAAAAGCCAAATCCGCTAAAATTGCTTTGGGACTATTGCTTTTAGGATTGCGCTCGGTCATCAGCCAAGTATAAAATGATTTTCTCATAAGCCTCCTAAATCAACTCTGTGCCGAACTGATCTTGCTTGATTTTGCCAGCCTTCATCAAACCACCGAGTGCTTTTTTAAACTGACCTTTTGAAATACCGAAAGTAGCCTTGATATCATCTGGTGATGACTTATCATTCAAGGTCATGAAGCCACCATTGCTTTCCAAATAAGTCAAGATCATCTGCGCATCATTTTCCAACATCTCAAAAGAGCGTGGTTTTAAAGAGAGATTAAGCGTTCGGTCAACCTCACGGAAACCAATGACACGCGCATCTAGCACTTGGCCCAAACGTGGTTCTGCATAGCGCTCACTTGGATGGATAAATCCAAGCATGTTGTTCTCAGGTAAATAGACAAAGGTTCCTGATAATTTGAGACGGTAAACAATGGCAGGCCAATTTTGATTCTGCATGTTATTGTAGGCAGGACGTGCCAATCGTTGGAAATCTTCCTGATAAGCTAAGATTCCCCAGATACGGTCCTTCTTATCCACTTCTAGACGAATATAAAGTCGATCACCTTTCTTTGGCCAGAGCTCTTTAAGTTCAGGAAGAACATCTAGTGACACAACGATTTCCTTGTCAGGAAGTCCTGTATCGACAAAAACCCCAAGGTCCTTACGAACCTCTGTTACGGTTCCCCAACCAAATTGTTCCTGAGTTGCAGTCACTTCTGTAGTAGTGAGGCGCAATTTTTGCTTCATATCTGTGTAAGCAAAACCTTTGACCGTATCACCAACTGTATGCTGACCTTCTTCTTTAGCTAGGGCATATGTTTGACCATCCTTTTGAACAAAGTAAAAACGGTCATTTTCATCGATGATGAGTCCAACGATAAAATTTGCAAGATTTGTATTCATATTTCCTTCTTTCGAATAAAACTCAGCCAGCAATGCCAACTGAGTTTTTCTGTTTATTTCTTAGACTTCCAAGATTTCTTTTTCTTTGTTGGCAGTCATTTCGTCGATGTGTTTAACAGCATCGTCTGTTGCTTTTTGAATATCTTTTTCAAGAGTCTTCAATTCGTCTTCAGTGATTTCTTTTGCTTTTTCTTGTTTCTTAGCTTCGTCCATAGCATCACGACGGATATTACGGATAGCAACTTTAGCATTCTCACCCACTTTTTTCACTTCTTTAGCAAGGTCGCGACGAGTTTCTTCTGTGAGAGCTGGGATTACCAAGCGAATAACAGAACCATCGTTAGCTGGTGTGATACCTAGGTCTGAAGCATTCAAAGCACGTTCGATGTCTTTCAAAGATGATTTGTCAAATGGTGTTACCAACAAGACACGCGCTTCTGGGATTGTGATAGAAGCAATTTGGTTAAGTGGTGTTTCAACACCATAGTACTCAACGTGGATGCGGTCAAGCAAGCTAGCATTAGCACGGCCAGCACGAATACTTCCAAACTCACGAGCAAGTGAGTGGTGAGATTGGGTCATTCTCTCTTTTGCTTTTTCTACGATTGCGTTTGCCATAATGATTTCTTATTCCTTTTCTTCGATATTATTTGAAACTGTAGTTCCGATATTTTCACCAAATACAACACGTTTAATATTTCCTGGTTGGTTCATGTTGAAAACAACCAAGTCAATATCATTGTCCATTGAAAGTGTTGAAGCTGTTGAGTCCATGATACGGAGACCTTTATTAATGACGTCACGGTGAGTCAACTCTTCAAATTTAACAGCTGTCTTATCTTTTTTAGGATCAGCATTGTAGACACCATCAACCCCATTCTTAGCCATCAAGATAGCGTCCGCTTCAATCTCAGCTGCACGAAGAGCCGCTGTTGTATCTGTTGAGAAGTATGGTGAACCAATTCCCGCACCAAAGATAACAATGCGTCCTTTTTCAAGATGACGAAGGGCACGACCACGAACGTAAGGTTCTGCTACTTGTTGCATGGCAATGGCTGTTTGAACACGTGTATCCACACCAACTTGTTGCAATGAATCTGCCATCACAAGAGCATTCATAACGGTTCCAAGCATTCCTGTATAGTCTGCTTGTACACGATCCATTCCAGCTTCTGCTGCAGGTTCTCCACGCCAGAGATTTCCTCCACCAATAACAAGGGCAATCTCAATACCTAAGTTATGTACTTCTTGAATTTCTTGAGCCATTGCTTGAACTGTTTTAATATCAATTCCGACACCACGTTCGCCAGCAAGGGCCTCACCTGATAACTTAATCAAAATACGTTTATATTTGGGTTCCACCTGACTTCGCTCCTTTATTTTATTCAAACTATTTTATCACATTTTTTGAGAATTTTATAGTCTCATGAGTTATTCTTTTGAAAATTTTAAACGGATAAATAGTTTTCCAAATCAGCCAAGGCACGCTCTGCAATTTTTTCATAACGAGCCTTCTTATCACGAATGCGGTCGCCTTCCAATTCCTTGATAATTCCGAAATTGACGTTCATTGGTTGGAAGTGTTTACTGTCAGCATGGGTGATGTAATGGGCTAGACTTCCAATTGCAGTCGTTTCTGGGAAAATAGCAGGACTTTCTCCCTTGAAAAGACGAGCTGCGTTAATACCAGCTACTAGACCTGATGCCGCTGACTCAACATAGCCTTCCACACCCGTCATCTGACCAGCAAAGAATAGATTTGGCTGTTTCTTAGAACGATAAGTCTGCTCAAGAAGATTTGGTGAATCCATGTACGAATTACGGTGCATAACACCATAGCGAACAAACTCAGCGTTTTCAAGACCTGGAATCATTTGGAAGACACGCTTCTGCTCTCCCCATTTGAGGTGAGTTTGGAAACCAACGATGTTATAAAGACTACCTGCTGCATTATCTTGACGAAGTTGAACGACTGCATAAGGTGTTTTAAAGTCACCATCGCGTGGTCCTTCGTAATCATCTGGATACTCTAGGCCAACTGGTTTCATAGGACCATAGAGCATAGTTTTGATACCACGTTTGGCCATGACTTCAATCGGCATACAACCTTCAAAGTACTTTTCTTTTTCAAAAGAGTTAAGAGGTGCTTCTTCTGCATTAACCAAGGCTTCATGGAAATCCATAAACTCTTGCTTGGTCATCGGAGCATTGAGATAGGCAGCTTCTCCCTTATCATAACGAGATTTGAGATAAACCTTGTTCATATCGATTGTATTGACATCCACAATAGGCGCTGCAGCATCGTAAAAATAAAAACCGTCACCGCCATTAAGAGCGTGAATTTTCTCAGCAAGAGCATCACTAGTCAAAGGACCAGTCGCTACAACTGTAATAGCATCCGTTGGCAATTCTGTAATTTCGTCACGAACGACCTCAATCAAGGGATGGTTGGCAATCTTTTCAGTAACCATTTGAGAAAAACCGTCACGGTCCACCGCAAGGGCCCCACCTGCAGGAACACGTGTAGCTTCTGCTGATTCCAAGATAACAGAACCCAAGCGACGCATTTCTTCCTTGAGAAGACCAACAGCATTGGTCAAAGCATCTCCACGAAGAGAATTAGAACAAACTAACTCAGCAAAATTGTCTGTTTTGTGCTGGGGTGTAGGCTTGACACCACGCATTTCATAAAGTTTAACTGGAATACCACGTTCTGCAATTTGGTAGGCTGCTTCAGACCCTGCCAAACCTGCTCCGATAACATTGATATAAGATTGAGACACGACACTAATACCTCTTTGGGTGGAACCTAAGTTCATATCAAAACAAGGCACTAACTTGTTTAACACCCACAAATCTTTCTAATTTTTTCTTCTACTAGTATAACAAAAAAAGGGAAGAAGGCAAACTTCCCTGTTTAGTCATTGGATTGATTGTCTTCCCATTCGTGATAAGCAGCGTAGAGCTGACTTTTGTTCCACTGATAAATCTTCGCAACTTCCTTAATGGCTTGATTTTTCTTCATGCCTTGCTGGATACGTTCTTGGATTTCTGAGAACAAGTCCTCTTCATCCTTATCCTCTACTTCTTGACTAGCTCCTTCTACAATGAGAAGACACTCGCCCTTAAGTGGTGTTTCAGAAATACTTTCTAGTAGCTCTGAAATCTTTCCTCGTTGGTATTCTTCATAGATTTTGGTCAATTCACGAACCAAGACCACCGAGCGATCACCATAGACTTCTAGCATATTCTCCAGTGTATCTGCTACACGGTGAGGAGATTCATAGAAAATCTGAGTTTCTGGATAAGCTTTTTTCGCTTCGAAAAACTGCTTTTGTTGACCTGACTTTCGTGGTAGAAAACCATAAAAGATGTGGGGTTGGGGTGCCAAGCCACTAGCAATCAAGGCAGAAATCCCTGCACTAGCTCCTGGAACTGTGACAACTGCGATATCTTCTCTAATGGCAGCCTTGACCAAATCATGACCCGGGTCAGAAATACTAGGCATCCCTGCATCAGATACTTGGGCAAGATTTTGACCTTGTTTCAACAAACCAATCAAATCAGGAATTTTTTCCTTGGCATTATGTTCGTGAAAACTGATTTGCTTGGTTGAGATCTCAAAATGCTTGAGCAAAAGTCCCGTATTACGAGTGTCTTCTGCCGCAATCCAGTCGACCTCTTTCAAGGTCTGAATGGCGCGAAAAGTCATATCATCTAGATTACCAATTGGCGTTGCGACTAGATAAAGCTTGCCATAGGGAGATTGTCCCTTAAAACTCTTTTGAATCTGCATACTTACTCCCTAAACAACAGTTCATCACAGAACATACATTCTGCATCTTGCTCTCGACGTTGGCCATAAAAGTCACGGCAAACATGAAAACCGTCCTCATAAATGCGACGGACATTTTCCCTCACATGTTTCGTTTTGGCTGGAGCTGTCTCCTCAACCTCTCCCAAACGTTCTCTCAGTTTATCATTTTCTAAACGAAGAGCTGTATTTTCCTCTACCAGACTCTTGAGATTTTTCTTGATAGCTTCGACGTCTGCCAAGGTTACCAACAATTGCTGTGAAAAGTCATCTAAAGCATCAAATAATTCTTTTTTATTCATTACAGCCCTTTCTATAATCTATCTTTACTTTAAATTTTTTTGTAAAACGAGGTATTCCAAAGCGTTTTGAAAGCTAACATTGGCCCGCCACATTTTACGAGTTTGGACGAAATTTTGCAAAATATTTCGAGCTGAAACATTGAGAATCTCTTGACCAGCTAGTACCTCTAAAATCCTGAGCACTTGATCTTGCTTTTCTTTATCATCAGCCAAACTCGTTAATTTTGCAACTTGCAAATAGGATTCTTTTTTATGGGCTAAAAGCCAAGAAAAGAGGCGTTCACTTTCATCTACTAGTGTCCAAAATCCTGCTTGATGGACAAGCTTATCAGCCTCTGCCTGCGATTGACTAAACTGAGCCAATAGCTTAGCTTTATTTTTTACTAAACCAGCCTCTTCAAGCTGTGACATTAAAGTAGAGACTTGCTTCTTAAATTGGAAAATCTGTGTCCGACTTCGAATTGTTGGTAACATCTGTTCCTCATCATCGGTCAAAAAGAAAATATAAATCTCACTTTGTGGCTCTTCAATAACCTTCAAGAGTGAATTTGCAGCATTCACATGCATTTTTTCTGCTTGTTCGATAATAAAGACCTGACGTTGATTTTCAATACCAGACTGGGAAAATTGACCAACTAATTCTCGAATACGCTCCGTCTTAATGACTTGATTCAGAGGTTTAATTATGGTCACATCAGGAAACTCTTCCTGCTCAATCAATTTACAATTCCGACATTTTTCACAAGGAAAAATACCAGTTTTCTCACTACAAAAGAGACTTTTAGACAAGAAAAGGGCCATCTCTAAACTTCCAAAATTACCTGAAAAAAGATAGGCGTGATTGAGTTGTCCTTGCTCCAAGATATGAACAAAACGTTCAAATTGTAGAGGTTGACAAGCTCTTAATTGCTCTTGTTTCATCTCCTTAATCCCATCCTGTCAAAAAGTAGCTGCTGCGTATTTTCAATCACTTGATCAAGTGGTAGGCTAGCATCGATTTTTTCGATGCGATTTCCTTCTCTTTCAATAAGAGAAAGGTAACCTTGACGAACTTTTCGGTGTAGATCCAGACCTTCCATGTCCAAACGATTGACTTCCCGATTACTGTTGGCAGCAATACGTGCCAGGCCCTCTTCGACCTCAATATCAAAATAAAGAGTTAAATCAGGTTTCAGTCCATCAGTCGCAAACTGATTAAGCCAATCAATGGCATCGATATCTAAACCACGCCCAAAGCCCTGATAAGCAACCGAACTATCAATAAATCGATCCATGATAACCAGTTTTCCAGCTGCAAGTGCTGGTAAGACCTTTTCCACCAAGTGTTGTCGACGACTAGCAATATAGAGGAGAAGCTCAGTCTTAGGATCCATTTCAGTATGACTAGGATCTAGGATAACTTCGCGAATTTTTTCTCCAATTAAGACCCCACCTGGTTCACGGGTTGTTAAAACTTCTACTCCCCTATCCTCTAGTACAGGGATTAGGGCTTCAAGAACGCTTGTTTTTCCTGCTCCCTCTGGTCCCTCAAGAGAGACTAAAAATCCTTTTGACATGTCTGACTCATTTCTATTTTTCTCTCTTCTATTCTATCAAAAAAATGGGGATTTGTGAAAAGCTTTTTTCATTTCCTTCTTTGTAAGAAAAAAAGAGGGTGAGTTTTAACACTCACCTCTTATTTACCTAATTCTTGAGTTTTTTTGTAGGCTTGGTTGACAGCATCCATAACGGTTCCTCTAAAAGCATGTTCTTCTAGACTTGCTACACCAGCAATGGTCGAACCTCCAGGGCTGCAAACTTGGTCTTTTAAGACTCCAGGATGTTGCTGACTTTCTAGTACCATTTGACCTGCACCAACTACTGTTTGAGCCGCCATTTTCAGAGCCATTTCTCGTGGCAATCCTGTCTGAACACCTGCATCCGCCAAGGCTTCGATAAATAGATAGACAAAGGCTGGTCCACAGCCTGCAAGCCCTGTTGCTGCATCTATTAAAGCATCGCTTAATTCAACTAACTGGCCAGCCTTGGCTAACAGTTGACAAAATAGTTCATTGTCTTCTGGATGACAATTTGCAGACAAGGCATAACTAATCACTCCTTGCCCAATAGCAACAGGGGTATTAGGCATAATACGAATAATCCTATGGTGACTTGGAAGAAGACTAGCAAGTTTTTCCAAGGTCAAACCAGCAGCCATGGAAATCAAAAGAAGACTTTCTCGTTTCTCAAGGACTGGCTGATATTGAGAAAGCAGTTCTGAGAACTGTGCTGGTTTAACTCCTAGAAAAATCACATCTGCTTCTGCAAAGATTTCGTCATTGCTAGAAGCCAGACCACCATAATTGGCAATAAAAGCATCCACCTTAGCTTGACTACGATTAGCAAGGAGAATCTGATGACTAGTTTTTGCCTGCAAGACTACCTTAGCTAAACTAGCACCCATATTTCCCAAACCTATAAATCCAATCTTCATCTCTTACTCCCTTATCTGTCCGTCACCAGTAACTACATACTTATAGCTAGTCAATTCTTTTAAGCCCATTGGACCACGCGCATGCAGTTTCTGAGTAGAAATCCCCATTTCACAACCAAGACCAAATTGGCCACCATCGGTGAAACGAGTTGAAGCATTGACATAAACCGCTGCCGAGTCCACTTGATCTGTAAAGTAAGTTATAGCATCAGCATTTTCTGTCACAATAGCATCCGAATGATGGGTACTGTGGGCTTCAATATGGGCAACCGCTTCTTCTAAACTGCTCACGACCTTAACCGCTAGGATATAGTCTAAAAACTCGGTGTCAAAGTCTTGTGGCTCTGCTGCTATACCTGAAATAAATTGACTAGCTTTTTCATCTAAACGGAATTGAAGCGGTTCAAGACCAGCTTCCTTTCGATCGGCAACCAAAACTTGCTCCAAGCGAGGAAGGAAGCTTGCCGCCTTGTCTTGATGAACAAGCAGCACTTCCATGGCATTGCAGACTGAAGGACGACTAGTTTTAGCGTTGTTTATGATCGATAGAGCCTTATCGTCGTCTGCGTCCTTATCGACATAAACATGAACAATCCCTGTCCCTGTCTCGATAACGGGTACAATAGCATTCTCAACCACTGCATTGATTAAGCCAGCCCCTCCACGAGGAATGAGAAGGTCTAGATAGCCCTTGGCCTTCATCATAGCATAGCTACTTTCACGGCTAGTATCTTCCACCAGTTGGATCACATCAGGATGAATGGTCGTTGTCTCCAAGCCCTTCTTCAAGGCTTTAACAATAGCATGGGCAGTTTGATAGGCATCCTTCCCACTACGAAGAACAACCGCATTTCCACTCTTGAGAGCCAAAGCAGCCGCATCAGATGTCACATTTGGACGGCTTTCATAGATAATGCCAATAACCCCCATAGCCACCCGTTTCTTGGTAATAACCAAGCCATTTTCAAGCTGACTCGTTTCTAAAACTTCACCGATTGGATCTGGTAAAGCAACCACTTCACGAATCCCTCTTGCCATTGCTTCAATACGTCCTGCATCCAAATAAAGACGATCCAACATAACATCTGAGATTTTTCCCTTGGCCGCTTCCATATCGAGGGCATTGGCCGCTAAAATCTCCTCAGTAGCAGCCACTAAGTGATCAGCCATGGCTAGCAAGGCTTGATTTTTCACATCTTCACTAGCTGTGTTGATTGATTTTTTAACAGCCTGTACCTGTTCAAATTGTTCTTGTGTACTTACCATAGTTTACCTCTAAAATTCTGTAAAGAGTAGTTGGATTTCAGGAGTAATGGAAATCCAGTCATCACGGTGAATCAGGACTCCCTTGGCTTTTTGAGAACGAAGGACATCTTTCAGCCCCGATGCACCTAGTTGTACTCTACCTTTTCCAAGTGATTTTCCAGTTTCCTTATCAAAAACAGTAACAATATCGCCATAAGAAAAGTTGCTCTCAACATCTACAACCCCTGATAAAAGGAGACTCTTTCCATGTTGAGAGAGGGCTTCTGCCGCCCCTTTATCAACCCAAATTGCTCCCTGACTTTTGGCATAAAAGGCCAGCCACTGCTTCTGGGTACGAAGTCCCTTTTCCTGTGCAACAAAGTAAGAACCATCCAAAGTCTTCTCTGCCGCCTCTATCATAGCATCAGCTTTCAAGGATGAACAAATATAAACCGGTACTCCTGACTCTGTCGCAATGGTCGCTGCCTTTATCTTAGTCAGCATTCCACCAGTTCCATTAGATGATCCTGATCCACCAGCCATATCAATAATTTCACGATTGATGGTCTCAATTCTCTCCAGACGTTTAGCTCTTGGATCCGAGTTAGGATTACCAGTATAAAGACCGTCTACATCTGTTAAGAGGACCAAAAGATCTGCCTGCACCATTGCTGCAACCTGGGCACTAAGTGTATCATTATCTCCGACCTTGAGCTCATCAATAACGACACTGTCATTTTCATTGATAATAGGAATCGCACCACGATTAAGCAGGACTGACAAAGCTTGATGGGCATTTTTATAACGTCGCTTATCGACAAAATCATCCTGAGTTAGCAAGATTTGCGCTGAAACAATCTGTCTTAAGAGCAAATTGGTTGTATATTCTTCCAGAAGCAATCCTTGACCAACCGCTGCTGAAGCTTGCTTATCCGCAATCTTGGTCGGTCGTTTTTTAAATCCTAAGGCTCCAAAACCTGCTGCAACAGCCCCAGAAGATACCAAAATCAGCTCATGACCTGCTTCATGCAGCATTGCAAGCTGTTGTGTGATAGCTTTTACTTTACTGCGAGATAAACTTCCATCTTTATGTGTCAAGGATGAAGTTCCAACTTTAAATACGATACGCTTGTACTTCATATTTTTCTCCAAATTTAATATTTAACCATTTTACCATGATTTTATGAAATTGTAAAAAAGTAACTCTCTCACTTTTGATCACAAAAAAAGAACCTTGCATAGCAAGATTCTTTTAGTGTCTGACTTAAATAATTGTTCTTCTGGGAACTAAATCGAATTAAGCTTCGATTTCTGTAACCATACCTGAACCAACAGTACGTCCACCCTCACGGATAGAGAATGTAGTACCTTGTTCTACGGCGATTGGGTGGATCAACTCAACGTCGATTGTCACGTTATCACCAGGCATTACCATTTCAGTACCTGCTGGAAGTTCGATTGAACCTGTAACGTCAGTAGTACGGAAGTAGAATTGTGGACGGTAGTTGTTGAAGAATGGAGTGTGACGTCCACCTTCTTCTTTAGTAAGGATGTAAACTTCACCTTTGAATTTAGTGTGTGGGTTGATTGAACCTGGTTTAGCGATAACTTGTCCACGTTCGATTTCGTCACGTTGAACACCACGAAGAAGGACACCTACGTTGTCTCCTGCAAGACCTTCGTCAAGTTGTTTACGGAACATTTCAACACCAGTAACAACTGCTTTTTTAGTTTCTTCTTTGATACCAACGATTTCGATTTCGTCGTTGACACGAACAGTACCACGGTCGATACGTCCTGAAGCAACTGTACCACGTCCAGTGATTGAGAATACGTCTTCGACTGGAAGAAGCAATGGTTTGTCAGTGTCACGTTCTGGTTCTGGAATGTACTCATCAACAGTGTTCATCAATTCCATGATGATGTCTTCGTATTTAGAGTCACCTTCAAGAGCTTTAAGAGCTGAACCTTGGATAACTGGAAGATCGTCACCTGGGAAGTCGTATTCTGAAAGAAGGTCACGGATTTCCATTTCAACCAATTCAAGCAATTCTTCGTCGTCAACCAAGTCGATCTTGTTCATGAAGACGATAAGGTGTTTAACACCAACCTGACGTGAAAGAAGGATGTGCTCACGAGTTTGTGGCATTGGTCCATCAGTTGAAGCTACTACAAGGATAGCTCCGTCCATTTGAGCGGCACCAGTGATCATGTTTTTAACGTAGTCCGCGTGTCCTGGAGCGTCGATGTGAGCGTAGTGACGTTTTTCAGTTTCGTACTCAACGTGCGCAGTGTTGATTGTGATACCGCGTTCGCGTTCTTCTGGAGCAGCATCGATAGACGCATAGTCTTTAGGTTGGTTAACTGCTGAAGGCAAGCGACGTGCCAAAACAGTTGTGATAGCTGCAGTTAGGGTAGTTTTCCCGTGGTCAACGTGTCCGATAGTACCAATGTTAACGTGTGGTTTACTACGATCGTATTTTTCTTTTGCCATTTGAGTAAAAGCCTCCAATAAAATATATTTTATAGATAGACAGTAGGCAATACAGTCTAACTTTCCTTACTATTTTATCAAATTTCAGCTAAATTGCAAGTGTTTTACAAAGTTTTTGTGAATTATTCTTATTCTTGCTCTACTTCCTCTACCAATTGATTTAAAATATCTATAAATAGGCTTATTTTCACAAAAAGCGATAGACCATAAATCAATAACCCAAGTCTGAATTTCCTATATTCAGCCCCGAAAGACTTCAATCATTCAGTTGTTTGTAAAAAAATATGTATTGAAAAATTAAAGTTTCATCATAAGAGATTTGAGAGTTTAAAACCAATAAAAAGTTTGATCAACTACAGCGCCAAAGATACAATGATCAAAAAAAGGTCGGGATTTTTTATCCCGACATCTTTATTCTGATAGATGTTTCTTAACTTCTTGTGCTTCCTTATGATTTTCATACAGTCGCGCTAAGAATTTAGCAATCTCTTTTAAAATGGAATAGGTTGGAACAGCAACAATCATCCCAATCACACCATAAATATTACTTGATAATAAAAGCAAGACTAAAATAGTAATCGGGTGAACCTTCATAACTCCACCCACGATACGTGGATATAAAATATTTCCATCAACTTGCTGAATAATCAACATATAAATGACAGCAATAATCATTTTATGAGGATCGGTGAAGAGATTTGAGATAATCATTGGAATCAAGCCAATGCTTGGTCCTACATACGGAATCAAATTAGCCAATCCAGAAAAAATGGCGAAGACCAAGGCATATCTTAGACCAATCACACTATAACCGATAAAAGCTAAACATCCAATAATAACTGCATCTATAGACACTCCACTAATGTAACGAGAAATAGTTGTATTTAGGTTTGTCAATAAACCAGATATGTTCAATTTATCTCGTTTTAATATAGTTCTTTCTAGCATGGGTAAAAATTTATGCCCATCAAGTAATAAGTAAATCAAGAAAACTGGTGTCATGATGATAATCAATACAGTGCTTACGAGTGCAGATAGAACACTTCCAACACTATTTGTCACACTGTTCAAGATATTTTGCAAAATATCAACATAAGAGAGGTTCAGTTGCTGAATAGTTTGTTGGATATCTAGATTTTGCTGGGCTGGATGTTTTGATAACTCAATGACTAAATCTTGAAGACGACCGTAAATGTTTTGACTCGAGTAAATTAAGCTACTTAACTGATTAATCAAAATCGGCAGCAGATAAACAAAACTAAGTACGAGTGCACAAACTAAGGCACAAAGGGTTAACAAAATCCCAATGATTCGATTGATTTTACATTCCTTCTCTAAAAAGATAACAATTGGGTTGGTTAGATAATACAAAAATCCTCCCAGTAAAAAAGGAATCATGATTGTATTTGCAACACTGACAAAGGGTGTAATAATAGCACCCATTTCTTTCCATAGATAGAAAATTAAGGTTATTAGTAGAATTTCAGTTGTCCAGAAGAATAGTTTGTTTCTCCGAAACATAGGCCACCTCCTCTTTTCCCTATTTTACCATATTTCAAAAAAGATTGATAGCCTTCATCATAAAAACAAGAATATTTTTTGTCTTTATGATAGAATAAAGTTACTATGAAGAAATTATTTTTAACATTAATCACGCTTATTTCATTTGGTTCTGCTACTACTGTTTTTGCTCAGGATTTTGATGTCGCAGCAAAACATGCCATCGCTGTTGAGGCTAACAGTGGTAAGATTTTGTATGAAAAAGATGCGACCCAACCGGTTGAAATTGCCTCTATCAGTAAACTACTTACCGTTTACCTAGTATATGAAGCTCTAGAGCAAGGCAAAATCACTCTTTCTACTCCTGTAGAAATCTCAGATTATCCTTACCAGCTCACTACTAATTCTGAAGCGAGTAACGTTCCTATGGAAGCTCGTAACTACACAGTTGAGGAATTGCTAGAAGCGACTTTGGTATCTAGCGCTAACAGTGCTGCTATCGCTTTAGCTGAAAAAATTGCCGGTTCTGAGAAGAACTTTGTAGATATGATGAAGGCCAAACTAGAAGAATGGGGAATCCAAGATGCTACACTCGTCAACACAACCGGCCTCAACAATGAAACTCTCGGCGCTAATATCTATCCTGGTTCTAAGAAAGATGATGAAAACAAATTAAGTGCTTATGATGTAGCTATCGTAGCTCGTAATCTGATTCTCAAGTATCCTCAGGTCTTAGAAATCACTAAGAAGCCTTCTTCTACTTTCGCTGGCATGACCATTAATTCTACCAACTATATGTTGGAGGGAATGCCTGCCTACCGTGGTGGTGTTGACGGACTTAAGACTGGTACGACTGATAAGGCTGGAGCATCCTTTGTAGGTACTACAGTCGAAAAAGGAATGCGCATCATTACTGTTGTTTTAAACGCTAACAACCAAGATACCAATCCATATGCACGCTTTACAGCTACTTCTTCTCTTTTAGATTATATTTCTTCAAACTTTGCTCTCCAGACAATCGTCAAGCAGGGTGAAAGTTATGAGGATAGTAAAAGTCCTGTCTTAGATGGTAAAGATGATAGTGTTACAGCAGTCGCAAAAGAAGATATCAAGATCGTACAACGTCTAGGCAGTCGAGCTCAATCAACTATCAACTATACCGCTGATACTACTGAACATACTGCACCACTTGAAGCAGGAACAGTGGTTGGGCACCTCACTTATGAAGATAAAGATCTAGTTGGTCAAGGATACATTACAACTGACAAACCTAGTTTTGAGATGGTCGCAGAAAAAAATGTCGAAAAAGCCTTCTTCTTAAAAGTTTGGTGGAATCGCTTCGTTCGTTTTGTTAACGAGAAGTTATAAAAAATCGAAAAATCGCGAATTTCGCGATTTTTTTCTTTATTCATTTTTAGCTACAGTCGAATGGTTATATCCATAAACAAAGTAAATAATAACGCCTATTAATAAAGCTAGTCCAAATGCCATCCATGTTTCAAGGGTATATTGAAGCATAAATGAAAGGCAAATCAGAATAGACAAGATTGGTAAAAAAGGAACCAGAGGAGTTTTAAATTCTCCCTCTTTTGGCATCCCCTTATCTTTTCTCAATTTGATGATCCCATAGGCTAGGAGAATAAGATAGGCTAAGGTGCAGATATTGAGAAAGGCTGCAATACTTGCAAGTGGAAAGATCCCAGCTGCAATTGCTGAAACAACACCAGTTAAGATAGTTGCATTCTTAGGGACACGACTGGTCTTAGTCACTTGTTTGAAACTCTGAGGCATGAGCCCATCACGTGCCAAACTATAAATCATTCGAGACAAGGCGTAAGTCATGGAAATACATACCGTAATCAAAGTAAAAATAGCAACGAGAGAAACGTAATTAGCTGCCCAACCAATACCAATACTTCTAAGAGCAAAAGCCACTGCATCATCAACATTGAGCTTGCTATAATGAACGATACCTGTCAATATCAAGGTAACCAAGGCATACAGAATGGTTACAATGGTTAAGGATAAAACAATCCCACGTGGAATATTCTTTTGTGGACTTTGAATTTCATCAACTGCCATAGAAATGGACTCAAACCCTAAGAATCCAAAGAACATGAGTGAAGCACCTGCCATAATTCCAGTGCTTCCACCATAAATTTGACCAAAACCAAATGGTGCAAAATCTGACCAATTTTCAGGTTTAATGTACCAAATTCCAACTAGGATAAATAAAGCAAGAGCAGAAAATTTTAAAACAACAAGAATAGAATTAAAACGAAGAGCTGCTTTCGAATTTAAAAGTACAACGCCTGTAACAAGTAGAATTACTAAAATTGGTAAAAAATCGATATAAGTACCATGTTTAGGATTAAAAGTTCCATTTAAGGCTTGTGGCAAGGAAATTCCATAATGGCTAAGCAAACCCTTAAAATAGGCCGCCCAACCAGAAGCAACACCTGAAACTGCTGTCATAAATTCCATAATGGTTAACCAACCAGCTATCCAGGCTGGAAATTCTCCCAAAATTGCATATAAATAACTATATGCTCCACCCGTTGCAGGAACACGAGAAGCAAATTCTGCAAAAAAGAGAGCAGATAAGGATACACAGATAGCAGAAATTACAATCGATACCACAAGGGCAGGTCCTGCTAGTGTTGCTGCAGCTGTTCCTGTAATGGTAAAAATACCTGTTCCCACCATAGCACCAATTCCCAAAAGAATTAAATCCCATAATTTCAAATGGCGGTGCATTTCCGTTTTACCTAGACTAACGTCTTTGGTTCTAAAAATATTCATATTTCATCCCCCACTTTATGTGATTGTATTATTTTACCATACAAAAGACTTTTTGTGAATATTTATAAGTATCTTTCGTCAAAAAAACTGAGAGTGGGACAGAAATCGGTAATTCGTTAGAATTCGATTTCGTCGTCCCACCTCCGCACAGTTGAGTAGGGCTGTAAAAGCTGATGAAATCAGCGAAGTAGAGCCCACTCAACCACTGCGTCTTGCTCGACAATCCAAAGACAATTGAGAGGCTAGGACTTTTGTCCCAGCCTCAGTTTCTGTTCATAAAGTTTATCCGACTGATCCTTCCATCTCGTAGCTAATCAAGCGGTTGAGCTCAACTGCATATTCCATTGGAAGTTCTTTTGTGAAGGGCTCTACAAATCCCATGACAATCATCTCTGTTGCCTCAGATTCTGACAATCCACGGCTCATGAGGTAATAGAGTTGTTCTTCAGAAATCTTAGATACCTTGGCTTCGTGCTCCAAAGCAACTTGCGAGTTATGAATTTCATTAAATGGAATAGTATCTGATGCTGACAGGTCATCCATGATAATAGTATCACACTCAATGTGAGAAACAGATTTCTTAGAGTTCTTATTAAAGGTCACTTGTCCACGGTAGTCAACCTTTCCTCCGCCTTTGGCGATGGATTTAGATACGATAGACGAGCTTGTATGTGGAGCATTGTGGATCATCTTAGCACCAGTATCTTGGTGTTGCCCTGCATTAGCAAAGGCAATCGAAAGCATAGTTCCACGTGCTCCTTCTCCATCAAGGTAAACAGATGGATATTTCATGGTTGTTTTGGCACCTAAGTTTCCATCAATCCACTCAACAGTCGCATCTTTCAAGGCCTTGGCACGTTTGGTTACCAAGTTATAAACGTTATCAGACCAGTTTTGGATGGTTGTATAACGCATGTAAGCTCCGTCCAAGGCAAAGATTTCTACAATGGCAGCATGCAAACTGTTACTTGAATAAGTTGGCGCTGTACATCCTTCTACGTAGTGGACACTTGCACCCTCATCAACGATAATCAAGGTACGTTCAAACTGACCTGTATTTTCGTTGTTGATACGGAAGTAAGTTTGAAGTGGGATATCTACCTTGACCCCTTTTGGTACGTAAATAAAGGTTCCACCCGACCATACTGCTGAGTTGAGGGCTGCCAACTTGTTATCTGTCGGCGGTACCAACTTGGCAAAGTATTGTTTAAACAAGTCTGGGTATTCCTTGAGGGCAGAATCCGTATCTGTAAAGATAATCCCCAATTTCTGGAACTCTTCCTTCATGTTGTGATAAACGACTTCTGACTCATACTGGGCAGAGGCCCCAGCTAGATAAGCACGCTCAGCTTCTGGAATCCCGATACGTTCAAATGTTTCCTTAATCTTTTCAGGAACTTCATCCCAAGAACGGGCTGGTTTATCAGATGGTTTTTGGTAATAGATCAGGTCATCAAAATCAATCTCTGACAAGTCTGCTCCCCAAGTTTGCATGGGCATTTTTTTGAAGGTTTCATAAGACTTCAAACGGAATTCTAACATCCACTCAGGTTCTCCCTTTGCAGCTGATAGTTCACGAATGACATCTTCATTCAATCCTTTTCCTGTCGATAGGACAGGCTCTACATCGTCATGGAAACCAAATTTATATTCACCAAGATCAATTGGTTTTGGTTCTACTCTTTCTTCAGCCATAATATCCTTTCTTTCATTCTTCATTACTTATGATTAATAAAACAAAGAAACTTTGTCTTATTTGTTTTCTTGGTCTTCAATTGTTTTTTTAAGGGCATTCCAAGCTAGGGTTGCGCATTTAATTCGTTGCGGAAATTTGGCAACTCCTGACAAGAAAGCTGCATCTCCAAGTTGATCTTGACGCTCATTCTTTTGACCTTGCACCATTTCAGAAAAGATGGTTGCAAGCTCTAGGATTTCTTGCTTGGTCTTTCCTAAGACTGCATCTGTCATCATACTAGCAGAGGCAGTTGAAATCGTACAACCAGAGTTTAGAAAAGCGATATCTTCCAAACGATCATCTGCATCAAACTTGACAGAGAGATTAATCACATCACCACAGGTTGGATTGTTGAGACTGATTTGTTCAGCGTCTTCTAACTTCCCTTGGTGATGGGGATTTTTCGAATGGTCCGCTACCACTGCCATATAAAGGCTATCTAGTTTAGAAAGTGCCATTGAAAAACTCCTTTGTCTTTAGTAAGGCATCGACTAGCTTGTCGCAGTCTGCCTTGGTATTATAGATATAAAAACTTGCACGAGCTGTTGCTGGAACGTCCAAATACTGGAGCAAAGGTTGAGCGCAATGGTGACCCGCTCGAACTGCTACTCCTTCATAATCCAGAGCAGTCGCAAGGTCATGAGGATGAAGGTCTCCTAGGTTAAAGGCAATGACACCTGAACGTTGAGCCAAATCTTGCGAACCGTAAATGGTCAAACCTTCAATTGCCTGTAATTTTGGAAAGACATATGCGATCAATTCTTGTTCATGGGCTTCAATCGCATCCATACCAATCTTTTCAAGATAATCCACGGCAGCTGCAAGTCCGATCGCTCCTGCCATATTAGGAGTTCCAGCCTCAAATTTCCAAGGTAATTCCTTCCAGCTTGCAGATTGTTCATAAACGAAATCAATCATCTCGCCACCAAACTCCACCGGTGACATTTGTTCCAGATACTTTTCTTTGCCATAAAGAACACCGATGCCTGTCGGACCAGCCATCTTGTGACCTGAGAAAGCAAAGAAATCTACATCCAAGTCCTGGACATCAATCTTCATATGCGGTGTAGACTGAGCACCATCTACAACCATAATAGCTCCAACTTTATGAGCCATTTGCGTGATTTCTTTGATAGGATTGACCACTCCAAGAACGTTGGAAGCATGTGCTAGTGAAACGAACTTAACCTTATCCGTCAATTTAGATCGCAAGTCATCCATATCCAGAGCGCCATCTTTGAGATAGACATAGACAAGCTCTGCCCCAGTCTTGCGACAAGCTTCCTGCCATGGAATTATATTGGAATGGTGTTCCATGACAGAAATCAAAACTTGGTCTCCCTCAGTCAAGATTTCCTCAGCGAAGCGTGCCACCCAGTTGAGACTGGTTGTGGTACCTCTAGTAAAGAGGACTTCCTTGGTAGAGCCTGCATTGATGAACTTACGAATAGTTTCACGAGCAGCTTCATAGGATGCTGTCGCTCGTTCTGCCAAAGTGTGAACTCCACGGTGAACATTGGCATTGTCCTGCTCATAGTAGTGATTAATGGCTTCCAGAACTGCTAGTGGTTTTTGTGTCGTCGCAGCATTATCCAGATAGACCAAAGGCTCGTCGTTGACAATCTGGTCTAAAATTGGAAAATCCTTACGAATCACTTCTACATCTAACATAGGCTTCCCCTTAGCGTTTTGACAATTTTTCTTCAATAGTTGCAATCATTTCATCGCGAACTTCTTTGACTGGAATCTCAACGATAACAGATCCAAGAAAACCACGAACAACTAAGCGCTCTGCAGTTGCCTTGTCCAAGCCACGGCTCATGAGGTAGTACATATCTTCTGGATCTACTTGTCCGATAGAAGCCGCGTGACCCGCAGTAACATCATTTTCATCAATCAAGAGAATTGGGTTGGCATCTGAACGCGCTTGGTCAGAAAGCATGAGAACACGGCTCTCTTGTTGGGCATCTGCTCCCTTAGCTCCTTTGATGATGTGACCGATACCATTGAAGGTCAAAGTTGCTTTTTCAAGGATAACCCCATGTTGTAGGATATTTCCGATTGAGTTGCAACCATAGTTAGTCACTCGTGTATCAATCCCTTGTACCTGACGACCACTTGATAGGGCAACGACCTTAAGATCTGCATGGCTACCATTACCAATCAAGTCACTATCAAAGTCTGCAACGACGTTTCCTTCGTTCATGACACCGATAGCCCAGTCAATATTTGCATCGTTGCCCAATTTACCACGGCGGCTAATGTAGGCTGTAACATTTTCGCCTAGACGGTCAATCGCTGCAAACTTCACTTGCGCGCCAGAACGAGCGATGACTTCTACTGTGATATTGGCAGTTGCCTTAGCACTACCTTGGCCACGTGACTCAAGACGTTCAAGGTAGCTAATCTTACTATTCTTACCCGCGATAATAAGGATATGCTTGTTAAACGGCACATCGCTATCGCTGTCTTGGTAGAAAATACCTTCGATTGGTTCTGTGATTTCTACGTTATCAGGAATGTAGAGAACAGCACCACTGTTAAAGTATGCTGTATGGTAGGCCGCCAACTTGTCATCATCATATTTAACAGATGACATGAAGAATTCCTCAATAAGCTCTGGAATTTCTTCTAAAGCTGAATGGAAGTCTGTAAAGACCACCCCTTGCTCAGACAATTCAACTGGAATTTGCTCAAAAACTGTTTGTGTTCCTACTTGAACCAATTTTAAGTGATTATCTAGAGCTGTGAAATCCGGAACATTTGCTGATGGCTCATTTTTTGTAATCGTTCCGTCACCCAGATTCCAACGGTGGAATTTGACACGCTCAATAACTGGTAATTCCAAAGTCTCAATCTTGTCAAAAGCTTTTTGACGGAGATCAGCCAACCAGCTTGGTTCAGCGTGCATTTCTGAAAAAAGTTTAATATTTTCTTTAGTCATTTACTTCTCCTAAAAGATACGAGGGAATTACAATTCTTCCTTGTAGTCGTAGCCAAGTTCTTCAGCTAGTTTTGCGTATCCTTCACGTTCCAAACGCGCAGCCAATTCTGGACCACCTGAAAGGACAACACGACCTTCCATCATCACGTGTACCACATCAGGTGTGATGTAGTTCAAAAGACGTTGGTAGTGAGTGATAATCATAGCACCAAAACCTTCACCACGCATGGCATTGACACCTTTAGACACAACCTTAAGAGCGTCAATATCGAGACCAGAGTCAATCTCATCCAAAAGGGCAAAAGTTGGTTCCAACATCAAGAGTTGAAGAATTTCATTACGTTTTTTCTCACCACCAGAGAAACCTTCGTTGAGGTAACGCTCTGCCATTTCTTCTTTCATGTTGAGCAATTCCATCTTCTCATCCAATTTAGTGATAAACTCACGAACTGAAATCTTCTCATCGTCTTCTTTACCAGCATTCATAGCTGCACGAAGAAACTCAGCGTTGGTAATTCCAGGAATTTCTGATGGGTATTGCATAGCTAGGAAAAGTCCCATACGCGCACGCTCATCCACTTCCAATTCAAGGATGTTCACACCGTCAAACAAGACTTCACCTTTAGTGACTTCATAGTTTGGGTTCCCCATAATAGCAGCTGAAAGAGTAGACTTACCGGTACCATTTGGTCCCATGATAGCTGCAATTTCTCCTGTTTTAAGAGTCAGATTAACCCCTTTTAAAATTTCTTTTCCTTCAATCTCAACGTGAAGATCTTTGATCTCTAATACTGACATGATAGTTCCTTTCTTTTTCAATCCGTTTTACCATTTTTGCTAGAAAATTGTCCTTATTTTTCTAGTAAAAAACGATAAAATGTCAATAAATATACTTTAATAGTATAACAAAAAAAAGCCTAAAAGGCTTTAATTTTGTCTAGAAGCTGAGGGTTACTTCTTTCCTTTAAAATGGTCATCTATAGCATTGACAATTTTCCCCATGATATAGCTTACTCGAAAATTTCTCAGGATTAAAATAGCCCAGAGCAAGGCCATAATATACCGTTGTGCCATGATAGACTCATTGAAATAATAAGTCTCGGCAGCAGTAAAGAAGGCCATGATTATAAATTGTTGTCTGTTCATCGTATTATGTCACAATATCCTTTTAATCTTCTGCCATGGTTACTTTATCAGCTAAAAATTCAAATCCTTCTGGAATCAGACTCTCTTCTGCTTCTTTTTCAGTTTGAGAAGATTTGGCTTTGGCAGAAAAGGCTGCGCGAACTTCTTTCCATTCTTCCATGGAAATAGCAAGAATCTCTGGTGAAAATCCCGCTGCTTGACTAAGGATATTGCCAAACATGGTGTTCAGATTATCACGTTTCATGGTCTGGCCAGCATTGAAGTTAGATTCAAAAGCAAGAATCGCATGATGTTCATTGGCCGCAACAGGTTGAGAGCCAACTAAAAGTGCCTTATCAGGACCTGATAAGCTTTCAATAACTTCTCCCCAAGCATTTTGAAGACGGATTAGATTTTGACGTGCCAAATCAGGATTTTCAACAGCTTCTTGAAGAATAAATTGAACCTTATTGCGATCTACACGGTAGACTGACTTGGTGTTAACTGGGCGACTTGGTGTTGGTGTAGCCTGCTTGGGACTCGTATTAACATTTGCTAGGGCCTGTTTCAATCGCGCAACTTCTTCTCTTAGTGATGCCAATTCACCAGCGACTTGACCTGTTATTTCAGGCTTAACTTCAAGCTCAGCTAGACGAATAGTCATCATTTCAGCATAAATCTTAGGTTGTAAACTAGCCTTGATATCAGCTAAACTACTTGTTGCAATTCCAATCATCTCGAACAAAACAGCCTGTGAAAGACCTAGGTTATCCTTAAAGAGATCACTATAGTGAGTATTCTCCCCACCAGTTTGGACAATCAAAATATCTCGTAAATATTGCAACAAATCTGTCACAAAACGGGTCATGCTCTTTCCGTTATCAAAAATCAAATCAAGATTTTCCAAAGCACGAGCCACATCCTTTTGTGCCAAAGCAGCCACATAATCATCCAAAGCACTTAGACTAATGGTTCCAGTGATTTCCTCAGAAACTGCTGTCGTCAATCTAGATTCCTGCGTCAAACTCAAGGCCTGGTCTAAGATGGACAAGGCATCCCGCATACCACCTTCGGCTCGGCGAGCAATAATCTCAACAGCTTCAGACTCATAATCAATCCCTTCCTTCTCTAAAATATGGAAGATATGATCTCGAATATCCTGAGTTCTAATAGATTTGAACTCGAAGCGTTGAACCCGAGATAAAATGGTTGCAGGAATCTTATGGAGCTCTGTCGTTGCTAGGATAAAGACAACATTTGGAGTTGGTTCCTCAAGAGTTTTCAAAAGAGCATTAAAGGCTCCTGTTGAAAGCATATGGACCTCGTCGATGATATAAACCTTATAGTGGGCAACACTCGGAGCATAAGTTGATTTATCACGGATGTCACGAATTTCATCAACCCCATTGTTAGAGGCTGCATCCATTTCGATAACATCCTCTAAACTACCGTTTGTAACTGCCTGACAGATGTAACAGTTATTACAAGGTTCTCCCCCTACTTGATTAGGGCAATTCATGGCCTTAGCAAAAATCTTAGCTACACTGGTTTTTCCAGTTCCGCGGGGTCCTGAAAATAGATAGGCGTGGCTTATTTTTTCCTGTTCAACAGCTTGTTTGAGAGTTTTTGCTACCACCTCTTGACCTACTAGCTGTGAAAAGGTTTGGCTTCTATATTTTCGATAAAGGGCCTGATACATTACGCTTTCTCCTCAAACATTGAAAAGTTCCATTCAGTTTTATCTAACAAAATAGCTACAAACTCTTCTAAATACTTCTGATCCAGTTCATCATAATCATCGACAAGAGATGAATCCAAGTCCAATACACCCAGAAGTTGTCCATCTTTGACCATTGGCACAACAATTTCACTACGAGCACTACTATCGCAAGAAATATAGTTTGGATAGGTCTTTACATCACCAACAATAACTGTTTGAAGACTAGCCGCCGATTCTCCACAGACACCTTTTCCAAGAGCGATTCGTACACAAGAAACTCCGCCTTGAAAGGGTCCCAAGATCAGTTCATTCCCATCGAATAGGTAGAAACCTGCAAAAACAGTATTGGGAAAGTTTGTTTTTAGGAGGGCACTAGCATTTGATAAATTAGCCAAAACATTGGGCTCTCCTTCTAAAAGATAAGAGAGCTGTTCATTTATTGTTTGATAAAGTGATTCTTTTTCTGAATATAACATAAAACCATTATATCAAAAAATACTAGTAGAAAAAAGAAAAATCCTCTGTTTTAAAAACAAAGGATTTTTTTCAAATTCGAATGAATTAAAGTTCGATGTCTCCGAACAAGTCAGCCATTGAGAATCCTGTTTGAGTTTCAGGAAGTTCAAAGTCACGTTTTTCTTGACGTTTTGGACGACGTGGACGTGGAGCACGTTTTTCTTCTTTTTGTCCTTCTTCTTGAGCTGGACGTTCTTCAAGAGCTTTGATAGAAAGTGAAACGCGTTCTGCATCAGCGTTAACTTCAAGAACTTTAACAGTAACTTCTTGACCAACTTTAAGAGCTTCTTTTGGATTTTCAATACGTTTGTGTGAAATTTGTGATACGTGAACAAGTCCATCGATACCTGGCAATACTTCAACAAATGCACCGAAGTCAGTCAAACGTTTAACTGTACCTTCTACAACATCACCTTTAGCCAATTTTTGCTCAACGCCATCCCATGGTCCAGGTGTTGTAGCTTTAAGTGAAAGTGATACACGTCCTTCTTCTTCGTTAAGATCAAGGATTTTCACTTCAACTTCTTCACCAACAGTTACAACTGATTTTGGTGAAACGTTACGTTCGTGTGACAATTCAGTCAAGTGAACCAATCCGTCAACACCACCAAGGTCGATGAAAGCACCGAAGCTTGTGATACGTGCAACTTTACCAGTTACAACATCACCAACAGCCAATTTACCGAATACTTCAGCACGAGCTGCTGCAGTTGCTGCTTCTACAACTTCACGACGTGAAAGGATGAAGCGGTTTTCTTTAGGATCAACTTCTTTGATTTTAGCATCAAACTCTTGACCTACAAAACGCTCAGTGTTACGTACAAAACGAGTGTCCAACATTGAAGCTGGGATAAATCCACGTACGCCTTCAAATTCAACTGAAAGTCCACCTTTAACAGCGCGAGTTCCTTTAACTGTAACAACTTCTTCTTCGCGCCCTACAAGTTTGTCCCATGCTTTGCGAGCTTCAAGGCGTTTTTTAGATACAAGGTATGTTACTGTATCAGTATCTTTACCAACCACTTGACGAAGTACAAGAACATCCAATACTTCACCTACTTTTACAAAGTCATTGATATCTGCATCGCGATCGTTTGTCAATTCGCGAAGAGTCAAGACACCTTCAACACCAGTTCCTGAGATTGCAACGTTAGCTTGAGTAGCATCAACTGTCAATACTTCAGCACTAACAACATCACCTGGCTCAACTTGGCTAACGCTATTTAGCAAATCTTCAAATTCGTTCATCTAAAAAATCCTCCAACAATCAAGTTTTTCTTAAACTTGACATACTTATAATTTTTTTCCTAAGCACCCGCAAGGACATGTTCATATCGTTCACGTCTTTCAATTATAAAAATAAAATACCCTAAGATATTTTTCTTTTTATCTTGAATTTATTACCTAAGAACTGGGGTAGCTGGATTCGAACCAACGCATGAGGGAGTCAAAGTCCCTTGCCTTACCGCTTGGCTATACCCCAAAAGTGAAATGGAGAGAGAGGGATTCGAACCCCCGAACCCGAAGGAGCGGATTTACAGTCCGCCGCGTTTAGCCTCTTCGCTATCTCTCCAATGTTCAACAAAAACTATTATATCATGAAAATTCACAAAAAACAAGCTTTATTTTGCTAAATTATAGTTTTCAATCAAAATTTCCACAGCTTTTTCAAGTTTTTTATAAAAACTATCGACATTTCCATTCTTTATGATTGCAAATTGATTATCTAGTTCAGCAATTTCACCAATAACCTTTTTACCAATCGTTAAAGTATACCCTTCATACTTTTCCTTACCAACTAAAACAGTTGCGTCTGTTAATTGAATTTCAATTTTTTTATCTTTTTTACTCATACGATACCTCTTTTCACTCTTCCTATTGTACAAGAAATTTAAAAAACTGGCAAGAAAAAACTCTTTATAAGGGCAGCCTTGATAAAGAGTTTTTGTGAGAGAATCTAATTTTTTAATCTAGGGAAGACTCATTGTTAGTGGGTTGTTCCACCCACTAATTTTATGTCCTTATCTTTATAATCTACGATGGCACCAATCGCAGCTTCGATACCTCTGACGATATCAGTTAAATTCATAGATGCTGTATTAGATTTATTTATCACCTGTTCTGTCATATAGGGAATATGCATAAAACCTGCTCTCATATGGGGAAATTTCTTATCCGCTAAATAGAGAGCCTGATACATCAAATGGTTGCAAACAAAAGTTCCTGCTGTATTTGAAACTGTAGCTGGTAGCCCTTCTTCTTTTATGGCTTGTACCATCGCTTTAATAGGGAGTGTGCTAAAATAGGCAACTTCTCCATCAAGGCGAATTGGAGTGTCAATCGGCTGATTTCCTTGATTATCTGGAATTCTAGCATCATCTTGATTGATAGCGACTCTCTCAGGAGTTAGACTAGCTCTTCCTCCTGCCTGTCCGATGCAAAGCACAGCATCTGGATGATATCGAACGATTTCCGCTTCTAAAACCTCTGCTGATTGATAAAAGACCGTTGGGATTTCTGCCCAATAAACCTCAGCCCCATGGATTTCTTTCGGTAATAATTTAACAGCTTCCAAGGCTGGATTGACCTTTTCACCACCGAAAGGGTCAAAACCTGTTACTAATATTTTCATTTTATTTCCTTTGCTAAAATGCCAAAAAGTACATCAAAAATACATGGATGATAATCATGATAACAGCTACTCCTATTTGCGCTTTGATAACCCCATTTGGATCTTTCATATCCAGGAGAGCTGCCGGTAAAGCATTAAAGTTAGCCGCCATTGGAGTCAATAAGGTTCCACAGCAACCTGCCGTCATCGCTAGAGCTGCAGCCACGATTGGATCAGCTCCTAAGGCAAATACAAAGGGAACACCAATTCCAGCAGTAATAACTGTGAAGGCTGCAAATGCATTCCCCATTATCATGGAGAATAGAACCATCCCAAGGACATAAGCCACTACACCCATAAAACGACTACCCGAAGGAACTAGACCGCTGATTAAATGCGAAATCAAGTCTCCAACGCCTGCAACGGTAAAAATTGCTCCCAAAGCCCCTAAAAGTTGAGGCACAATCCCACTAGTAGAGACTTGCTGAACCATGCGATTATTTTCTGCTAACAAGTTTTTAGGAGAACTCTTAGTAATCAATAAAAGAGAGATGGTTGCAGAAAATGCTGCAAGGCTGATAGCAATCTTACTAAAGTCAGGAATCATTTTTGCTAATACCAAAGCAATCAAAGCCATTAACATGACCGGAATAAAAATTTTATTCTTTAGTCGTTTCGCTTCAATGTTTGCCTTGACTTCATCCAGAGACGGTAAGGTTCCGATACGAACCTGTTTAAAGAGAGTTAGTAGTGCTAATAGCACTACGATAACTCCAATACAGATAGAAGGTAGATAAGATCCACCGATAAAACTGATGCCCAATAAAGCCCAAAACCCAGCTGTTCCAAAGCGAACTGGGTTTGTTTTATCTTTATAGCTACAATAAGCCGTATGAAGGAATTGACAACCAATCACAATATAGGTCAACTCTAATAACTGACTTGCTAGATTGCTCATTCTTCTTTTCCTTTACTAAGCTTTTTCACTAGCAGTTTTCTATCAAACAGGTAATTGTAAATTCCTACCACAAGTAGGGCCACTCCTGCAACAATAAGCGAAGCCGAAGCGATGCCTGCATAATTACTTTCATAACCTAATTGGTCCAGAGTGCCCCCCACCAAGAGGACACCACCTGCACCAACGAAAGTGTTCTGAGCAAAGAAATTTGCAAAATTATCATTTGCTGCTGCACGCGCTTTTAGCGCTTCACTCTCCTGCTCCGTTAATTTTCTACCTAATTGAGACTCTGCTGCTGCTTGTCCCATGGGTTGAACCAAAGGCCTTACAAACTGCGGATGTCCTCCTAGACGGATGGCAAAGAAGCTATCGAGTTCCCGAAAAAAGAAATACACTGTATAAAAACTTCCTACGGTCAGACCTTTAATCTTTTGAATCAAATCAATCGAACGTTGCTTGAGGCCAAAAGTTTCAGATAAACCTACCAGTGGCAAGGTTACCATAAAAATCGTAAGAACTCGTTGATTACTAAATTCTTTTCCCAAAATTTCCAAGAATTCAACAAGAGAAACTCCAGAAACTAGAGCGGTAACTAAACTAGCTAAGACTACCGTTGCGATTGTATCTAACTTATAGATAAAACCAACCACAATGATAAATATCCCTATTAGTTTAATCCATTCCATATAGGCCCCTTTATTCCAAAAGTACTAGTCTGTTTTATTTGACATGACTTTCTAATTCTTTTTGGTATTTATTGTTTGATTCCAATTTTTCTTTTTGCCATTTTTCAAGAGCTGCTTGATATTCTTTAGCAGTTACAATCTCTTTTTGCAATTTCATTCCCTTGAAGATGTATGGATCCCCCTTAATACCTACTTGTGAGTATGGTTTTGAGAAAGGAACGATGTTGCTAACAACAGGTGAACCACCTGATGAAGCTGTCGGTATCAAGAGAGAACTATCTGTGAGCCAAGCTTGGGCTTTAGCATATTTTTCATATCTCTTGTTCAAGTCGTTTGTCTCAGAAACTGCATCATCTAAGAGTTTCTTATATTGGTCCAAACCAAGTTGAGCTACTACTTCCTTATCTTTTCCTTTAGTAATACCAAGGTGTTTCATAGCAGAACCGGTCTTAGGATCCATGATATTGAGATAACTTGCCGGATCTTGATAACTTGGAGCCCATCCAGTACTGTTCAAATCATAGTCTTTTTGAGCAGGTACACGCGCTTGTGATGTAATACTTTCCTTTTCATTGTCAGTCATTTGAAGAACATCGATTACGACATTTTCAGAACCAAGAGTTGATTCGATTGATTGCTTGAAGGAATTGCTTTGCTGAACAGCAATTGTATTTGTCTGTTCAACTGGGACATCCAAGTGAATTGGGAAGGTTACACCTTTTGATTCCAATTCTTTCTTAGCTTTTTCAAATGAAGCCTTGGCTTTGTCAGGATTGTAGATGGTATCTTTTCCGTCTACAAGCTCAACACCTTTCCATTGGTCTCCATAGTTGATCAATTCTTTTTGAGCAATATCACCAAAGTTTTTACCACCAGATTGTACAAAGTTATCTGGTACTAAGCTATTACGAATAATCTTGTCCGCACCATCTTCACCATTGAGCTGGGCAGCATAAGAATGACGGTTGAAGGCAAAGTTGATGGCTTGACGGAAGTCCTTGTTCAACATTGCTTCTTTTGTAGAAGTTTTCTGTTCTTCACTTGTTTTCGCTGTCTTATTGAAAGATTGACGGTTTACATTAAAGGTAAAGTAGTAACTAGTTGAATCCTGTGGACTATATGTAATTTTATCCCCGTATTGTTCCAAAGTAGAAGCAAAGTTTGAGCTACTTGGGAAGAGGCGAGCTGTTGTGTAAACACCCGAAGAGAAGCTACGGATCAAGGATTCTTGGTCTGATCCATCATAGTAAGTTAATTTAACTTTCTCGATTTTAACCTTCTCTTTATCCCAATAATTTGGGTTCTTTTCATATTCGATTAAAGATTTTGAAGTCAATGTCTTCAAGATATATGGACCATTATAAAGAATACCTGCTGGGCTGACCGTTCCATAATTCTTACCTGATGCTTTGAGGAATTCTTCATTTACTGGCAACATAGTTGCTGAAGTTACTTTTGAATTCCAGAAAGTTTCAGGTGCGTTTAGAGTGTACTCAACAGTATAATCATCCACTGCCTTAACTCCAACTGTTGAGAAGTCGTTAGTCTCACCAGTCATATATTCATTCAAGCCCTTGATTGAGTTTTGAATAAGAGTGACACCGTCTGATTTGCCATCTGCTACGTGTTTCAACCCAGTAACAAAGTCATGCGCAGTAACTTCAGCGTATTCTTCACCTTCTGAAGTATACCATTTAACCCCTTTACGAAGTTTATAAGTATAAGTCAAACCGTCTTGTGAGACACTCCAATCCTCAGCGAGGGAAGGAATCAAATTCCCATATTCATCGTTTTCCAACAAACCATCAACGACGTTACCGATGATATCAGTTGTTGAAGTACGAGTTGCGATACTGTAGTCCAAAGATGATGGGTCTACTCCATAGACATAAGAGAAAGTTGTAGGCGCATCTGCTTCCTTGTCAGCTTTCCCACAAGCTACAAGAAGAACTGCTGTACTCAGGACCACTCCTGCTGTTAACATCCACTTTTTCGTTTTCATAAAGAACTCCTTTAATAATTTTTAATCTACTTTTACAATCCAGCCTTCTGGTGCTTCAATGTCACCAAATTGGATACCTGTTAATTCATCGTATAGTTTACGAGTTACTGGACCAACCTCTGTTTCACTGTAGAACACATGGAAGTCATCACCGTGTTGGATTCCCCCAATAGGTGAAATTACTGCTGCAGTACCGCAGGCACCTGCTTCTACAAATCGATCCAAACTATCAATTGGTACATCCCCCTCAACAGGTTTCAAGCCCAAACGATGCTCTGCCAAGTAAAGCAATGAGTACTTGGTAATTGATGGCAAGATTGATGGACTCAATGGGGTTACAAACTCATTATCAGCTGTAATTCCAAAGAAGTTTGCTGAACCAACTTCTTCAATCTTGGTGTGAGTTGATGGGTCAAGATAAATAACATCTGAGAAATGACGGGATTTAGCCATTTTTCCTGGCAAAAGACTAGCTGCATAGTTCCCACCGACCTTGGCAGCCCCTGTTCCATTTGGTGCAGCACGGTCATACTCATCTTGAATCAAGAAATTTGTTGGAACCAATCCACCCTTAAAGTAATTTCCAACTGGCATAGCAAAGATGGTAAAAATATACTCCTCAGCTGGTTTTACCCCAATGATATCTCCAACACCAATCAAGAGTGGACGGAGGTAAAGGGTTCCACCTGTCCCATAAGGCGGTACGTATTCTTCATTGGCACGAACAACTGCTTTACACGCCTCTACAAACATTTCTGTTGGAACTTGTGGCATCAAGAGACGATCACAGGTACGTTGCAGACGTTTAGCATTTTCATCTGGACGGAAGAGTTGAATACTGCCATTCTTTGTACGATAGGCTTTCAATCCTTCAAATGCTTGTTGTCCATAGTGAAGGCTTGGAGATGATTCTGAGATATGCAAGGTTGCATCTTCTGTTAATTCTCCTTGAGTCCATTGTCCATCTTTAAAATAAGCGATATAACGATAAGGTAGTTTCATATAGGAAAAACCGAGATTTTCCCAATCGATCGTAACTGTCATGACAATCTCCTTTATTCTAATCAAGCTTTGTGTTCTATTCTACACTATTCTCCTAAAAATTCAAGTATTATTTGTAATTTTCTGAAAATTTTACTTATAAAAAATCAGTCACTAGGACCGATTTTTAATTTTCTTTGATTTCTTTAAAGATTTCTTTGAGATAAGCATCAAAAACTTCTTCATCAGAAATAGTATCTGAGATAAAGCTTCCATTGCTTGTACGTTCTGATAGATTCAAATCTTGTAGGATTGATTCGTAAATCGTTCCATTATTTGATTGAATCACAAGTGTTTGTTCTCCATCTTCTACTTCTGTACTAAAGAGATCTCCAACAAATCCTTGTTCTGAGACCGCTCCAGCCAAGAATACGCGATGGGGTTTACTCTTTAATTCTCTCAAGACTTGAAGGCCACGATTGGCACGACTGGTTGCTGGAATTTCCTCTGTTGAAACACGTTTCAAGCTTCCACGTTGCGTTAAAAGATAGAAAGAAGATGTATTGCAGATAAAGGCTGCTTGTATCACATCATCTGCTTTGAGATTCATGGCTTTGACCCCTGCAGCTTTGGCACCGATAACTGGCACTTCTTCGATGTTAAAGCGGAGGGCATAACCGTTTCGACTGATCAACAGAACATCATCCAATTTAATCGGAGCTACTGCTACAATCTGGTCAGTATCGTCTTTCAACTTAGCGTACTTGACAGATTTAGAACGATAGGTTCTCCATGGAGAGAATTCTTTGCGTTCTACCCGTTTGATTTGTCCAAGGCGAGTCGCTGCAAAGTAGGTCGTCGCATCGTCAAACTGATCCACCACTTCGACGTAAAGTACTTCTTCAGTGGTTTCAAAGTTTGTAATAGACTGGCTCAGATGCTCCCCGATATCCTTCCAACGAATGTCTGCCAATTCATGGATAGGACGGTAGATGACATTTCCAAGAGTCGTGAACATCAAGAGATGCTGGGTTGTCTTGGCAGATTGAACAAAGATCAAACGATCATCATCACGCTTGCCAATTTCTTCCAGCGTTGAAGCTGCAAAGGAACGAGGGCTAGTACGCTTGATATAACCTGCCCTAGTCACGCTGACATAAGTATCTTCTTCAGCGATAAGACTTGCTGTATCAATCTCAATGACTTTTGCTGTATTTTCTAAAGTACTCAATCGAGGTGTCGCAAATTTCTTCTTAACCTCACGAAGCTCTTTTTTCATGAGATTGTACATTGTTCGTTCGTCACCAATGATAGCTGCAAGCATAGCAATCTTTTCACGAAGTTCTGCTTCTTCTTCCTGCAAGACAACCACGTCTGTATTGGTCAAGCGGTAAAGTTGCAAGGTTACAATAGCCTCAGCCTGCTCTTCTGTAAAATCATAGCTGACCTTAAGGTTTTCCTTTGCATCAGCCTTATTCTCAGAAGCACGGATAAGAGCAATGACTTCGTCCAAAATCGAAATAACACGAATCAAACCTTCCACAATATGGAGACGTTTTTCAGCCTTTTCCTTATCAAAGCGAGAACGCGCCAAGATCACTTCACGACGGTGGGCAATATAGCTAGACAAAATTGGCACAATTCCAACCTGACGAGGTGTGAAATTGTCAATAGCCACCATGTTGAAGTTGTAGTTGATTTGTAGGTCAGTATACTTGAAAAGATAGTTGAGAACAAGCTCAGTGTTTGCATCTTTCTTTAGCTCGATAGCGATACGAAGACCATCACGGTCAGACTCGTCACGAACCTCAGCAATGCCTGCCACCTTGTTATTGACACGAACTTCATCAATTTTCTTGACCAAGTTAGCCTTATTAATTTCATAAGGAATCTCAGTGACAACGATTTGCTCCTTACCACCTTTAAGCTTCTCAATTTCTGTCTTAGAACGAACAACCACGCGCCCTTTACCAGTTTCATAGGCCTTTTTGATCTCGTCACGACCTTGGATGATAGCTCCTGTAGGAAAGTCTGGCCCAGGCAAGAATTCCATCAACTTATCGACCTTAGCAGTTGGGTGATCAATCATGTAGACTGTAGCATCGATAACTTCTGCCAAATTATGCGGTGGAATATCTGTGGCATAACCAGCTGAAATACCTGTTGAACCATTGACTAAAAGGTTTGGAAAGGCTGCTGGCAAGACAGTTGGCTCTTTCTCGGTATCGTCGAAGTTCCAAGCAAAGGGAACTGTCTTTTTATCGATATCTTGAAGAAGGTAGCCTGCAATCTCTGATAAACGAGCTTCCGTATAACGCATAGCCGCAGGTGGATCTCCGTCCATTGAACCGTTGTTTCCGTGCATTTCAACTAGAATCTCACGGTTTTTCCAGTCCTGAGACATACGGACCATGGCATCATAGATAGAAGAATCTCCGTGTGGGTGGAAATTACCCATGATGTTCCCGACAGACTTGGCTGACTTACGGTAGCTCTTGTCAAAGGTATTGCCATCCTTATTCATAGAATAAAGAATACGGCGTTGAACCGGCTTCAATCCATCCCTAATGTCTGGCAAAGCCCGGTCTTGAATGATGTATTTGGAGTAGCGACCAAAGCGCTCTCCCATGATGTCCTCCAAGGACATATTTTGGATATTACTCATATAAGATACAAAGGGACGATTCGGCCTGCCGAAAATTTCTGTAGAAAAATAGGAAATCGATGCAGGGTTCAATGAACCCAAAGCGATTTATCTTTTTTCCTAGGTCTTAGTCCCGTGTTCAGTTACTACAAATAACTAAACGATCCTTTCTGTAGTTTAAAGTTATAATTTGTGTTCTTTATTTGCTTAGTGATCAGGAAGTTTTTCCTTAGCATATCTCATCATCTTCTCAGCTACTTCCTTATCATAGTCAAAGCCCATCTTTTGAGCAAGAGATTGAGCCTCTTGGTGGAAAAATTGCATCGTAGCAAACAATGACTGAGTAAGTTTTTCTACACTTGAAAAATCAAGGAGAGTAGAGATTTCCTTCTCTTTCTCTGTAGGTAAATACTGGAAAAGATACTTGTAGTTCTTACCAATATCGACTGTTCCCCTATCACTTGCGACCAGCCAAGCCAAGACCTTCAAGAGTTCTTGCTGGCAAATATCGTAGAGATGGTCAGTCGCATAAAGAAGTTGCTTGCGACAGATTCCCTTGACCACATAGGCGGAAACCCACCAAAATTCATTGCAGGCTTTTTCAAAATCTGTCTCACTAGCTGGATTCGTCCAATAGCGCTTAGGTGTCGGTGCATAAGAGTCAAAAAGCCCCTGCGGGTCATCCAGCACCGTGAAATCCGCTTCGCTATCCACCCACTCTTTCATGTGTTCTTTTGGGCAGAGGGTTAGATCAATTCGATTACCATCATCAAAAAGCATGAGGAAGAGACGACGGTTGCCTAGGATATTATGCTGCTCAATGATACGTTTGCCAAACTGGTCCAACCAAGCAAGATTGCTTGTTAGATTATCTAAGTCGTCCACGACATAGACCACATCGTAGTCTTGAAATTCATCTTTTGTGACATTTTGGTTTGTCCGTGAACCAGACATAGCGACAGCATCTACTTTTAAAGTTTCGGCAGTCTGTAAAATTACATCGAGCATTTCTGTTTCAGTTCTCATGGGAATACCTGCCTTTTTAGTGAAAACTCTTGATTCTGTAAAGAGTATGTCTATAAAGCGGACTGACTGCTGGAACTTTTTCATTATCAAATTCTTTGACAAATTCCACGCCTAGCTTTTGCATGACTTTTTGCGAAGGGAGATTGAGCAAGGTTGTAAAAGAGTAAACTTCTGATAAGCCAGCTTGCTGGAAAGCGAAGTCTAGACAGGCTTGGGCATCCTCCGTCGCATAACCACGATTCCAAAACTCTTTTCGCAGACACCAGCCTATTTCTACAGCTTCTTTTCCAGCAAAAATCTGTAAATCCGAATGGTGCAGACCTACCAAGCCGATAAACTCCTAATTGTCTAAGTCACTCAGGGACAAACTTTTTACTTCATATACTTTTTTCATTTTTCTTTTCCTTTTCTTTTTAAAAATTTTTGTGCCAGTCTCTCCCATGAGACAGGTAAGCTGACTTTTTTCTGCCAGTCACTTTTTTGAAAATAAATCGCTGGTAGGTTTTTAATTAGATGATTTTTGGGGTTAATAATCTGGTACTAATGGATCCTGCGGTAAAATACGGTATTTGTGTAATAATTTATAGGCTATCGAGTGAAAATTATCCTCATCAGGAGTTTTCAAAATATCCATGAAATTATTTATTGTTTCTAATTTACTTTTTAGTGTATCAGAGTCAAGCTTCAAACCAGCCAATGCTAATAAATTAACTTTGTCATCATCTGAATTTATCCTCTTAAACTCATTTACTAAATAGTTATGTGCTGTCTCATAGATGCTTTGTTCCCCATTTATTTTAACTTCATTTCCCTTTATTGAATCTATATTTTTTGTATAATTTTTTAAATCCTCCCATTCCTCTTCACTAATCTCAATTTTATCTCCTACACTCATTGAAAGAAAAGTAATTTTTTTCAAATCTTTTGGATTATCTTTATATGAATATTGAACCTGTGTACCAATGAGTAGAGATGGATAAGTTCGTATTTTTACATCATTACCTAAATGACTTTCATTCACATCTCGCATTCCTTTTTTTGCATAGAAATTTTTTGGAAGAGTAGAAGTCATCACCTCATCAATAGTTTTTCCTGTTAAAGTTTGACTTTTTACATTCTCATAAGAAATTGGTAAAAGAACAAGAAAAATTGTCTCCCCTCTTTTTATGACTGACGGAATATACATCAAATAAGTTGGGTGCGGTGGAGAAGTTAGTGGCTTAGTTGACTCATTGTAAAGAGTATAGCTGGGGTTTTCCTGCCAAAAATTTTGTATAATATGAAAATTGGTAGTATCCATATATTTCGTTCTATTATAATTTATCCAAAAACTATATCCAGATAAACCAAGTGCTAATAAAGAAACTATTATAGGAATTATTTTTAGCCAATCAATATTCGCTAAATTACTATTACCATTTCCAGCAAAAAATTGAGTTTTCTTTAAAAACATTAACACTCCTTTCCTTAAAACACTGTAGCTTCTTCCAGCGTAAACTTGACATTATCCTCAATCCACTTACGGCGTGGTTCGACCTTGTCTCCCATGAGGACATTGACGCGGCGTTCGGCGCGTGCTAAGTCTTCGATGGTGACACGAATGAGAGTTCGGGTTTCTGGGTTCATGGTTGTTTCCCAGAGTTGGTCCGCATTCATCTCACCAAGCCCCTTGTAGCGCTGTAGGGTGGCGCCTTTGCCAAACTGCTTGCGAAGTTCTTCTAGTTCGCCATCCGTCCAAGCATAGGCTACTTCTTCTTTCTTGCCTTTACCTTTGGACATCTTATAAAGAGGAGGGAGGGCGATATAGACATGTCCTGCCTCGACTAGTGGACGCATGTAGCGATAAAAGAAGGTTAAGAGAAGGGTTTGAATGTGGGCACCATCGGTGTCCGCATCGGTCATGATAATGATCTTGTCATAGTTAGCATCTTCAAGGGAGAAATCTGCCCCAACACCAGCCCCGATGGTATAAATCATGGTATTGATTTCTTCATTTTTGAGGATATCCGCCATCTTGGCCTTGGCTGTATTGATGACCTTACCACGAAGAGGCAAAATAGCCTGAAACTTACGGTCACGACCTTGTTTGGCAGATCCACCGGCAGAGTCCCCCTCGACCAGATAGAGTTCGTTCTTAGCTGGATTTTTAGATTGAGCTGGAGTCAATTTTCCAGACAACAAGCCTTTGTCTTTTTTATTTTTCTTACCATTTCGGCTCTCATCACGCGCTTTACGTGCTGCTTCACGGGCATCACGGGCCTTGATGGCTTTACGAATCAGATTCGAAGCCAATTCCCCATTTTCCATAAGGAAGAAAGTCAACTTATCAGCCACAATCCCATCTACAACTGGACGAGCTAGTGGACTTCCAAGTTTGTCCTTAGTCTGTCCTTCAAACTGAAGATGTTCTTCGGGAACTAGGATAGAAAGAACAGCCGCTAACCCTTCACGGTAATCTGAACCTTCAAGATTTTTATCTTTTTCTTTGAGAAGCCCCGTCTTACGTGCATAGTCATTCATAACCTTGGTAATGGCTGACTTGAGTCCTGTCTCATGCGTTCCACCGTCTTTGGTACGGACATTATTGACAAAGGACAAGATGTTATCTGAAAATCCATCATTATACTGGAGGGCTACTTCTACTTGGAAACCATTATCTTCGCCTTCAAAGTAAAGGACTGGCGTCAAGGTTTCCTTGTCTTCATTGAGGTAAGAAACAAAGTCTTGTACCCCATTCTCATAATGGAATTCAATTGCTTCATCTGTTCGTTTGTCCGTTAATGACAAGGTTACATTTTTCAAGAGAAAGGCTGACTCATTGAGACGCTCTGAAATGGTATTGTACTTGAAGTCTGTCGTAGAAAAGATACTAGCATCCGGCATAAAGGTCACTTTGGTACCTGTTTTAGACTTAGGTGCCGTTCCAACCTTTTCAAGAGTGGTTACTGGCTTCCCACCATTTTCAAAGCGTTGCTTGTAGACTGCACTATCACGAGTGATTTCTACTTCGAGCCAGCTAGAGAGGGCATTCACAACAGAAGAACCAACCCCGTGGAGACCGCCAGAAGTCTTGTAACCACCTTGACCGAATTTTCCTCCAGCGTGGAGAATGGTAAAGATGACCTCAACCGTTGGAATCCCCATAGCGTGCATCCCAGTCGGCATCCCACGTCCGTGGTCTTGAACCGTTAAACTTCCATCTTTATTAATCGTTACATCAATGCGATCACCAAATCCAGATAAGGCTTCATCGACTGCATTATCGACAATTTCCCAAACAAGGTGATGTAGCCCAGCACCGTCAGTCGATCCGATATACATCCCTGGACGTTTACGGACTGCATCCAACCCTTCTAGCACCTGAATGGCGTCATCATTATAATTGTTAATATTGATTTCCTTTTTTGACACAAGGAACCTCCTATTTGTTCATCTTTTCTATTTTACAGGTTTTCTAAGGATTTTGCAAAATTTTCAAGTTAAAAGCCTATTCACAAGTCCTATTTAGTAAAAAAATCACTCATTCCCGCCCTAAAAAAAGAAACCAAGACGAGAGTCTCAGTTTTCTTTTCCTTTAACTTGACTTGTTGCAATATCTTCACCAAACCATTTTTGGCTAATTTCTTGGAATTTTCCTTCTTGATAGAGTTCCACAAAAGCCTCATTCAAATTGGCTAATAAGGTCTTATCCGCTGGTCTTACTCCGACCGCAAATGACTCACTCTCAAAACCGGCTGGAAAAATCTCATATTGGTCCAAGATTCCTTCCGTTTTAAGATAATAGTTGGCATAAACACGGTCAATTAAAAGAGCATCAATCCGATCATTTTGCAGGTCAATCAAGGCTTCTGTAAAACTTTGATATTGGTTTGCCTTCTTATCTTTTACAATATTTTTTAAGAGTTCCGGTTGAGCTTCAAAATCTATATAACCAGAGGAACCTGCTTGGGCTCCCAAAACCTTGCCTGTCATATCAGACACTGATTGGATATTTTGCGATTTTTTAGAAACGAGAACCTGCTGATTCTCCATATAAGGAATGGTAAAAGCTACTTTCTCACGGCGTTCATCAGTCGCCGAATATCCATTCCAGATTGCATCAATGGTCCCGTTTTGAAGTTCGGTTTCCTTCATATCCCAATCAATGGGTTGAAACTGTACCTTGAAACCAAGTTTCTCAGAAACAGCTTGGGCTAAATCAATATCAAATCCAGCATACTGACCATTTTTTTCTTCAAACCCCATGGGAACAAAGGTATTGTCAAATCCAATGGTTATCGTGCCTTGTTTTTGGTACTTGTCCCAATTATCAACTTTGGGATCACTAGCTTTTTGTGTGCATCCTACTAGGAAAAAAGCAAGTAAGAATACCAAAACAAGTGTGATTTTCTTTCGATTCATAGACACCTCCTACTTAGGCTCTACTTTGAGAATCTGATCTGCAATATTTTCTGCAAACTGGAGATCGTGGGTTACCACAATCTGAGTCATGCCTAGTTCCCGATTTTGTAGAATCAGTTTTTCAACCTCGAGACGCAACTCTGGGTCAAGGGCTGAAGTTGGTTCGTCATAACCAATCACTTCAGGATCTATCATCATAGCGCGTGCTAAGGCAACACGTTGCTTTTGACCACCAGATAATGAGTATGGATAAGCATCTGCGTGAGCTTCGAGCCCCAGACGAGCGAGTAAGTCGGTTGCCTTCTTCTTGGCATCTGCTTCAGACAGCCCCATAGTTTTGATGGGTGACAAAATCAAGTTCTCCATAACGGATAAGTGAGGAAAAAGCTGAAAATCTTGAAAAACAAAACCTAATAAGTGACGCTTTTCAAGTTCATCCAAAGGTAGGGATTCTCCATTATAAAAAATCTCACCTGAATCAATGGTTTCAAGTCCAGCTAACATTCTAAGCAAGGTTGTCTTCCCACCACCAGAAGGTCCAACGATGGCCAAAATCTGCTTTTCAGGAATTGTTAAACTGAAATTGGATAAAATTTCTTTTTTTCCAAATTTTTTGCTGATATTTCTTAACTCTAACATGGATAACCTCCTATCTATAGTAGCTGAACTTCTTCTCAAGTTTCTTAGCTATAATCGTAACAATACCAATCATGAGAAGATAGATAGCTCCTGCTAGAAACATTGGAATCAAGCTGGCATCACGATTGGCTGCAGTACGACTAGCTAGAATCAGATCAGAAATACCGAGCGCATAGACCAGTGAAGTATCCTTAACCAGACTCATAACTTCGTTAAATACACTTGGCAAAACAATCTTGGTCACTTGTGGCAAGATAATATAGCGGACGGTATCGATAGGTTTGAATTTCAAAACCTTAGCTGCCTCATATTGCCCTTGAGGAATGGTTGCAATCCCTCCACGGAATATTTCTGCAAAGTAGGCCGCATAATTAAGCGTGAAGGCAATAATCGCTGCTGGTACCCGATCAAGTCGAATTCCGATACTTGGGAGGACATAATAAATAAAAATCAACTGTAGGAGTAAGGGTGTTCCACGCATCACCCAGATATAGATGTCAATCATGTAATGGAGGGGTTTCCAATGCACCTGTAAGCAAAAAGCAACCAAAATGCCTAAAGGGATTGAAAAAAGTAAGACCAGTGCAAAAACTTGTAAGGTCATTGTCGCACCGCTCAATAAACTTGGTAATATCTCAAATAAGTAAGACATATTCCACCTCCTAAAAATAATTGTTCTCATTATAGCATAAATAAACACAAAATCAAAGAATTTCAGAAACTTTCATGAATTTTTAAAACTTTAACCTTGATTTCCGAACAATAGTGTTCATGAGAAAAATTTTCTACTTACATAAAGAATCAGATGTCACAATTTGAGAAGAGATTCCTTTCCGTTTCTCTCCTATTTCATGATATAATAGAAGCATGATGACAATAGTATTATTAATTTTAGCTTATTTATTGGGTTCAATTCCTTCAGGCTTGTGGATTGGACAAATATTCTTTAACATCAATCTAAGAGAACATGGTTCTGGCAATACTGGAACAACCAATACCTTCCGTATTTTAGGTAAGAAAGCGGGTATGGCAACCTTCGTGATTGATTTTTTCAAAGGAACCATCGCAACCCTGCTTCCCCTTATCTTCCATGTACAAGGAATCTCTCCTCTCATTTTTGGTCTCTTAGCCGTAATCGGACATACTTTCCCAATTTTTGCAGGATTTAAGGGAGGTAAGGCTGTCGCAACCAGTGCTGGAGTCATTTTCGGATTTGCTCCTCTATTTTGCCTCTATCTAGCAGTTGTCTTCTTTGGAACTCTTTATCTAGGAAGTATGATTTCTCTCTCTAGTGTTACTGCTGCCCTTGCTGCTGTACTTGGGGTTATTCTCTTTCCACTTATCAGTTTCCTACTGCCAAGTTACGATTTATTATTTGTAGTGATTATCCTAGCCCTCGCAAGTCTAATTATCATTCGCCACAAGGATAACATCAATCGTATTCGTAATAAAACAGAAAATCTTGTTCCTTGGGGACTAAATCTTACCCATCAAAAACCTAAAAAATAAAGCGTCAGTTTCAAACCGACGCTTTTTTGTTTATTTAGATTTGATATAGTTGATACCATCTGCCTTCGGTGCAACAGCTTTACCAAAGAAGGCTGCTAGTACGACAATGGTCAAGAGATATGGTGCAATTTGCAAGTAAACGGCTGGGACTCCTTGCAAGAAAGGAAGTTGAGAACCGATAACTGCTAAACTTTGTGATAGTCCAAAGAAGAGACTTGAAAGCATAGCACCAACAGGATTCCATTTACCGAAGATCATAGCAGCAAGTGCGATAAATCCAGGTCCAACGATAGTTGTAACTGAGAAGTTAACGGAAATTGACTGAGCGTAGATAGCTCCACCGATTCCTCCAAGGAAACCTGAAATCACAACTCCAAGATATCTCATCTTGTAGACATTTATCCCCAAAGTATCTGCTGCTTGTGGATGTTCACCAACTGAACGGAGGCGAAGCCCAAAGCGAGTTTTAAAGAGGACAAACCATGCTAAGAATGAGAAGGCAATTGCTAGATAACCAAGTAAACTTGTTGACTTGAAGAAGATATCTCCGATAACTGGGATATTAGCCAAAAGAGGGAAATCAAAACGTCCAAAAGTTTGCGTTAAGTTATCCGTTTGTCCCTTGTTATAAAGCACCTTCACCAAGAAGACTGCCAAGGCTGGCGCCATCAAGTTAAGTACGGTACCACTGACAACATGGTCAGCACGAAAATGAACTGTAGCTACTGCGTGAATCAGTGAAAAGATAGCTCCGACTAATCCACCAACTAGAAGAGCCAACCAAGGAGTTAATGCTCCCAAATCTTGTGCAAATTCAAGGTTAAAAACAACTCCAGAGAAGGCACCCATGACCATGATTCCTTCAAGTCCAACGTTAACAACTCCACCACGTTCAGAGAAAACGCCTCCGATACTTGTAAAAATAAGTGGTGCTGAGTAAATCAACATTGAAGAAACCATAAGGGTTAGCATTGTTGTAATCGACATCCTTATTTACCTCCTTTAAGTTGTTTTCTTGGTTTGACAAAGCGTTCGATGATGTAGTGAACGCTGACAAAGAAGATAATTGAGGCTGTAACAATACTTACAAGCTCAGATGGTACTTGAGCAGCATTCATACCAGGGGCTCCAACTTGAAGTACTCCGAACAAGAAGGCTGCAAATAGAATTCCAACTGGTGAGTTTGCAGCAAGTAGGCTGACCGCCATACCATTAAATCCGACTGCCAATGATGAACCTTGAACATAGACGTTTTGGAAGGTACCAAGTCCTTCTACAGCTCCACCTAGACCTGCAAGAGCACCTGAGATAATCATTGATAGAATAATGGTTCGTTTAGCTGAAATACCTGCGTATTCAGAAGCATTTGGATTGAGACCAACTGCACGGATTTCAAAACCGAGAGTTGTCTTCTTAAGCAAGAACCAGATTACTGCAACTGCAATGATAGCAAAGAAAATCCCAATATTCATACGAGAGTTTCCAGTTAACTCAGCAAGCCAAGGTGTTTGATAAGTTGCGTTTGCACTTACTCGAATTGATGAGTCAGTACTTTGCATGATATCTTTAGGGAAAGAGTGGATAAAGGCATTACTTGTATAGAGAACAATGTAGTTCATCATGATGGTTACGATGACTTCAGATGTTCCAAGATAGGCTCTTAAAATACCAGGAATGGCACCAACTATTCCTCCAGCCACCAGCGCAATGACAACTGTCGCAAGAATCAACAATGGACGTGGCAAATCTGGATTTGAAAGAGCGAACCAGCCACTCATAACCCAACCAGCGAGTGCTTGTCCTGGAAGCCCGACATTAAAGAAACCGGCACGACTCGCAACTGCAAATCCAAGAGCAATCAAGACTAATGGCCCCATTGCACGGAAGATTTCACCAATACCACGAACACTACCAAAGGCTGTGTAGAACAACTCTTCATAACCCCAAATAGCATCATAGCCAAAAATCCACATGACGATGGCTCCAAGCAAGATTCCAAGGATAACAGAAATCAAGGGAACCGAAATTTGTTGTAATTTTTTAGACATCACTCTACTCCTTTTTCCAATTCACCACCAGCCATCAAGACACCAAGTTCTTGCTTGTTGGTTGTTTCTGGCGTTACAATCCCTTGAATCTTACCATCATGGATAACAGCGATTCTATCTGATACGTTTAGAATCTCATCTAGTTCAAAGCTGACTACAAGGACAGCTTTCCCATTATCACGTTCTTGAATCAAGCGTTTGTGAATGTACTCAATGGCACCGACGTCCAAACCACGAGTTGGTTGGCTGACGATGAGGAGATCCGGATTTCGATTAATCTCCCGAGCGATAATTGCTTTTTGTTGATTTCCTCCAGAAAGGGCAGAAGCAGGAACAATCTCACTAGCAGCACGAACATCAAACTCCTGCATCAATTTTTTTGCATAGTCAAGGATATTCGTATAATTTAAAATTCCCTTCTTGCTAAGAGGTTCTTTATAATAGGTTTGAAGAGCGATATTTTCAGAAATCATCATTTCCAAGACCAAACCATCACGGTGACGGTCTTCCGGAACGTGACCAACGCTCAGTTCAGTAATTTGACGTGGATGCAATCCTACAATGGACTGGCCTTTCAATTCCACACTACCAGACTCAATCTTACGAAGTCCTGTGATAGCTTGGATCAATTCAGACTGACCATTTCCATCAATTCCGGCAATTCCGACAATCTCACCAGCTCGAACATCGAGTGAAAGATTTTTAACAGCAGGAACGCCACGGTTTTCATGAACAAGCAAGTCTTTGATGGAAAGAACGACTTCTTTAGGTTGTGGTGCTTGCTTCTCAGTTTTGAAGGAAACAGAACGTCCCACCATCATCTCAGCCAAGTCAGCGTTAGTCGCACCAGCAATCTCAACTGTTTCGATTGATTTCCCACGACGGATAACTGTAACGCGGTCAGAAACCGCACGAATTTCATCCAACTTGTGGGTAATCAAGATAATTGATTTGCCTTCTTTGACCAAGTTTTTCATGATAGCCATCAACTCATCGATTTCTGATGGCGTTAAAACAGCAGTTGGTTCGTCAAAGATAAGAATATCGGCACCACGATAAAGTGTCTTCAAAATTTCAACACGTTGTTGAGCACCAACAGAGATATCTGCTACTTTGGCAGAAGGATCCACAGCTAGTCCATAACGCTCTGATAATTCAAGAATCTCTCGACTTGCTTGAGCAATATCTAGGACACCATTTTTAGTCAATTCACTTCCTAAAATGATATTCTCAGCAACAGTGAAAGCCTCTACCAACATAAAGTGTTGGTGAACCATTCCAATCCCTAGACTAGCGGCTTTTGATGGCGAGTCTAGTTTTACAACTTGACCGTTAACCACAATTTCACCACTAGTTGGTTCTAGAAGCCCTGCTAGCATGTTCATAAGAGTGGACTTACCAGCTCCATTTTCTCCTAAAAGTGCATGAATTTCACCTTTACGAAGTTCTAGGTTAATTTTGTCGTTAGCGACAAATTCACCAAAAACTTTGGTAATTTCACGCATCTCAATGACATTTTCGTGTGCCATGTGCTCTTCCTTTCAGAGTTTTATTTTGTTTCAATAAAACCTGCTAAAGAAACTTAGCAAGCTCTATTGAGACAAAACACTTTGTCTCAATTCTTAAAGAAGCGGCCACAGGCCGCTCCCCTAAGAAATGACTTTCATCCATTATTTTTCAGGAACTTTTACACTTCCATCAAGGATTTTAGCTTTTGCATCTTCAACAGCTTTTTTACCTTCTTCAGAAAGGTTAGTTGTTACTAGATCAACCCCTTTATCCTTCAATGAGTAAACGATCACTTGACCGCCAGGGAATTCACCTTTTTCAGTTTTGTTTGCGATATCTTGAACTGTTGTTCCGACTTGTTTCAAAGTAGAAGCAAGTACGAAGTTTGATTCTTTACCATCTTTAGAAGTATATTTACCTTCTTCAACTTGGTCACGGTCTACACCGATAACCCAAACTTTTTCGCCTTCGTTTTTGCTTTCATTCAAAGATTTAGCTTCTGAGAAGACACCTGCACCAGTACCACCAGCTGCTTGGTAGATTACGTCTGCACCTGCAGCGTATTGAGCTGCAGCGATTGTTTTACCTTTAGCGGCATCACCAAATGAACCAGCGTAGTCTACTTGTACTTTGATAGATGGGTCAACTGACTCAACACCAGCTTTGAAACCAGCTGCGAAACGAGAAATAACTTCAGATTCCATACCACCTACAAAACCAACTTGTTTTGTTTTAGTAGTTTTAGCTGCTGCTACACCTGCAAGGTAAGCTGCTTCGTTATCAGCAAATGTTACACTTGCTACGTTCTTTTGATCTTTAATCACATCATCAATCAAAACATAGTTCAAGTCTGCATGTTCTTTCGCTGCTTCTTCAACTGCATTGTGAAGGGCAAAACCAACACCATAAATCAAGTTGTAGCTTCCTGCTGCTTGGTTCAAGTTGTTAGCATAGTCAGCTTCACTTGTTGATTGGAAGTATGTGTAGCCTTTATCTTTTGCAAGATTGTGCTCTTTACCCCAAGCTTGAAGACCTTCCCAAGCTGATTGGTTGAATGATTTATCATCAACACCACCAGTATCTGTAACGATAGCTGCTTTAGTCTTCAAATCAGAAGATGAAGATGCTGCGTTACGAGAAGAGCGATTACCACATGCAGCAAGTCCAAATGCTGCTACTGCAACTAGACCAAGGCCTAGCCATTGTTTCTTGTTCATTACTGAACCTCCTAAATAAGATGCGCAACGAAGTTGCAAGTATGGATTGATTGGTCACAAGGACCCTTGTCACTCAGGGAGTGACGCAGACTAACTAATGCAAGTCTGTAAATGAGTATGGAAGTAATTCCCCGACCGTCATCTCGACCGTCGATTTATCTTTGGCAACTAAGGTCACCTTTAGATCTTGTTCAAAAAATTCGACCATAACTTGGCGACAAGCTCCACATGGAGAAATAGGTTTCTCAGTTTGACCATAAACAATCAATTCTGAAAACTCCCGTTGTCCTTCAGAAACAGCTTTAAAAATAGCTGTTCTCTCACCACAGTTGGTCAAGGGGTAGCTAGCATTTTCAATATTGCATCCTGTATAGACGCTTCCATCCTTAGCAACCAAAACGGCACCGATTGGAAAGTGTGAATAGGGTACATAGGCGTTTTGACTAGTCTCAATCGCTAAGTCAATCAACTCAGTAGTCGCCATCTGCTAACTCTCCTTTTAAGATTGCTACACCAGAAGATGTTCCGATACGAGTAGCTCCAGCTTCAACAAAGGCAACAGCATCTGCATAAGAACGAGCACCACCAGCAGCTTTAACCCCCATATCAGGTCCAACTGTTTGGCGCATTAATTTAACATCCGGTAGGGTTGCACCACCTGTTGAGAAGCCTGTTGACGTCTTGACAAAGTCTGCTCCTGCTTTCTGGGCTAGCTGGCAAGCCTGAACTTTTTCTTCATCAGTTAACAAACAAGCCTCAATAATAACCTTAACCAGTTTGTCTCCACTTGCTTCAACAACTGCTCGAATATCTGACTCAACTAAATCAGCATTCCCAGACTTGAGTGCTCCAACATTGATGACCATATCAATCTCATCAGCACCATTTTGGATAGCTTCTTTAGTTTCGAAGGCTTTAACAGCAGATGTTATGGCTCCAAGAGGAAAGCCTACAACCGTACAAACCTTGACATCAGTATTTTCTAGACCAGATTTGGCATGAGCAACCCAGCACGGATTGACACAAACACTGGCAAAATCATAGTCTTTGGCTTCAGATAACAAACGATCAATTTGTTCCACTGTTGCATCTTGTTTTAAAAGCGTATGATCAATGTATTTATTTAATTTCATTTCGGTTTTTCCTTAAATTAGGAGATGATTTCGATAATTTCACGCGATTTTATCACTTCATCACTTATTTTAATTTTAACATATTTTTGGAAATCTGTAACTAGTTCCGGAGAAATTTTGCCATTTGTATATACTTTTGCAACAATTTCACCCTTTCTGACAAAGTCTCCAACTTTCTTCTCAAAAACAATCCCCGTCTCATAATCAAGGGCGTCTGTTTTCACTGCACGACCAGCACCCAATCTCATGGCAAAAAGACCAAACTCCATGGCTGGAAGTTCTGCTATAATACCATCCTCCTGAGCAGGAATATCAACTATATGGTCAACTTTTACTGGACGATAGAGGTCTTCTAAATCTCCACCCTGAGCTACAACCATTTCTTCGAATTTCTGGAGTGCCTTACCATTTTCAAGATGTTCCCTTACTTCCTCGACTGTTTTTTCAACATTTGCTAAAGATAGCATAATCTGGGCTAACTCGCAGATAAAATGACTAATATCTTCACGTCCCTTTCCTTGAAGAATTTCCAGTGCTTCTAGGATTTCCAAGCGGTTTCCAATGGCACGTCCCAATGGTTGACTCATGTCCGTAATGACTGCTACTGTCTTGCGACCTACAGCCTTACCAAGATTTACCATAGTTTGAGCCAATTCACGGGCCTCGTCCACTGTTTTCATGAAGGCGCCTTCACCAACAGTAACGTCCAGTAAGATAGCGTCAGCTCCAGCAGCAATCTTTTTACTCATGACCGAACTAGCAATCAAGGGAATAGTATCAACCGTTGCCGTCACATCACGGAGGGCATAAAGCAACTTATCAGCCTTAACCAGTTGATCGGACTGGCCAATGACTGAAACACCAATATCTTGAACTTGTTTGATAAATTCATCCTGATTTCGTTCAATCTGAAAACCTTTGATGGATTCTAATTTATCGATAGTACCGCCGGTATGACCCAGACCTCTACCACTCATCTTAGCAACTGGAACACCGAAACTAGCTACTAAAGGTGCTAGGATTAAAGTTACCTTATCACCAACTCCACCAGTAGAGTGTTTATCCACCTTAATGCCTTCGATTGGCGATAAATCAAACTCCTGACCTGTCTTAACCATGTTCATAGTCAAGTCAGAAATCTCATCTATAGTCATTCCCTGGAAATATACTGCCATAGCAAAAGCAGCCATCTGGTAGTCAGGGACGATTCCAGATACATAACCTTCAATCAGCCATTGGATCTCACTGGAGCTTAGTTCTTGGCCGTCTCTTTTTTTCTGGATTAGATCTACTGCTCTCATTCTTTCACACTTCTAAGGATATAATATCCCTTATCTTTCTTTACAACCTCGCAATTGCCAAAGATTTCTTCCATCTTGCTTTTGGCACTAGGAGCTCCTTGTTTTTTCTGAATAACGATCGTCAAATCCCCACCATCTACTAAAAAGTCTATACTTTTCTCAATGATTTCGTGGACTACTTGCTTGCCAGCGCGTATAGGTGGATTGGAAATGACATGGTCAAATTGTCCTTCTACCTGCTCATAAATATTAGACTGGAAGATAGTCGCTTGAACCTTGTTTTTTACTGCATTTTGCTGGGCTAAATCCAGGGCACGATTGTTGATATCCACCATCGTTGCTTGGGCACCATAAGCCTTAACCAAAGACAAACCTATCGGACCATAGCCACAACCAACATCAAGAATTTTTTCACCTTTTTCAATATCTAGACATCTTAACAACAACTGACTTCCAAAGTCAATCATTTTTTTACTAAAGACACCAGCATCTGTCAAAAAGGTCATCTTTTGCCCAAGTAGCTCAACTCTAAGCTCATGAATATCATGGGCTGCATCTGGATTTTCTGCATAATACATTTTACTCATGATACTATTTTACCATAATTTGACTTAAATTGTAAATCGTTTACAAAGGTATCAAGCCCTTACATCACATTGTATTTTCTCAAAAATAATATAAATTCGGATTAACATTAGGGACCTAGTAAAAAGCTCCCAACTGCCATGGTAATCGGAAAAGCAAAAATGCAAGCAAGACCAAAAAAGAAGAGCCAACACTTTCGTTTAAAGAAAGCTAGCACAAGGTAGCCAAGACCTAAGAGGGGTAATAAGATAAACAAAACAAAAGTGGTCCAGTTATGGCTCTGAGTTCCTATCGTAAAAGAAAAATTCACCCAGTTTGGTGATAACCATAAAACAACTACAAATAGACTGATAAAAAACAGCGCCTTTTCTCTTAATCTAGCTTTCATCTTAACACCTCCTTTATAGGTTTTCCCCCTTATATTTTAACAAAGAAAGCGCTTTTCTTCAATCTCTATCAATTATTGGAAACGAATGACAAGTCATTGGGTGCTACAAGGTATCACAGTCAGGATAAAACAACAAATTTATTGTCTATAATCAGACGCATTTTGATTACTATTGCTTCACCTTCAAATACTTAATTATCAACAGGATTCCCAACAAGATGTTTAGATAAAAGCCCAACTGATAAGTTTGTGTCAGGATTTCCAAACTTGTCCACAAGCGTATCAAATCTTCTATTGACATGCGAAATAAATAACCCTCTGTAGCAATCCACAAAATCAAAAATAGATAACTACCAGCAGCAAGGAATTTTGTCCAACCTTTCCTTAACAACCATGCAATGAGGAGTGAACAAATGAAAATAGTTGTTACAATGGCATAATCCATTAAAAATGTAAAACCGTAATAAATTTCCACAAAACGTCTACCATTATCCACATTGACTCCTTTTATAAAAGGTAAAGCAAAACTTAAAATAAAACAGAGTTCCAATATGTAACTTTTTAAGATTTTCATAGTACACCTCCTATGAGTTTTGAACTAAAAGCCCCCTTTATTAGCTGATAAAATCAGGAGAAAGCAGCTCCTACTTCATCAATAAATTGTTCATTCTCTATCTACTTATAGTATAAACTACTGACTTATCACATTCAAGAAACCGCTTTATTTTTTTAGCTTTTTATGGTATGATAGACAAAATATCTAGGGGAAAATAAATGACCAACGAATTTTTACATTTTGAAAGGATAAACCGCGAAACTTGGCAATCCTTGCATCGCAAAACAACTCCTCCCTTGACCGAGGAAGAGTTAGATTCTATTAAGAGTTTCAATGACCAGATTAGCCTTCAAGACGTTACAGATATCTATCTGCCACTGGCACATTTGATTCAGATTTACAAACGTTCCAAAGAAGACCTTGCCTTTTCAAAAGGTATTTTCCTTCAAAGAGAGAGCAAAAAACAGCCCTTTATTATCGGAGTTTCTGGGAGTGTTGCTGTCGGTAAATCAACCACTAGTCGTCTCTTGCAAATTTTGCTTTCTCGTATCGTTCCTGGAGCAAGTGTTGAACTAGTTACTACGGATGGTTTTTTATACCCAAATAGTGTCTTAATTGAGCAAGACATTCTCAACCGCAAGGGTTTTCCTGAGAGTTACGACATGGAAGCTTTGCTCAATTTCCTAGACCAACTCAAAAATGGACAGGATGTTGATATCCCTGTTTATTCCCATGAAATCTATGATATCGTGCCAGGTCAAAAACAACGAGTAGAAGCCGCTGATTTTGTCATTGTTGAGGGAATCAACGTATTCCAAAATCCACATAATGCCCGTCTCTATATTACTGATTTCTTTGACTTTTCAATCTATGTCGATGCCGCAGTCGAGGATATTGAAAGCTGGTATTTGGATCGTTTCTTAAAACTTCTTAGCTTTGCTCAAGATGATCCAGGCAACTATTACTACCGTTTCACTCAACTTCCTCTTAGTGAAGTCAAGGATTTTGCCCACCAAGTTTGGACTAGTATCAACCTCACCAATCTCCAAAATTACATTGAACCGACACGAAATCGTGCCGAGGTCATTCTCCATAAATCTAAAAATCACGAAATTGATGAAATTTACTTAAAAAAATAATTTTCCCTTGTCAAAACGTAAGTTTTCAGATATAATGGTATAGTTAGTAAAAATGGAGGTAAGAACATTGGCAAACATTAAATCAGCTATCAAACGCGCTGAATTGAACGTTAAACAAAACGAAAAGAACTCAGCTCAAAAATCAGCTATGCGTACTGCTATCAAAGCTTTTGAAGCAAACCCATCTGAAGAACTTTACCGTGCTGCCAGCTCAGCTATCGATAAAGCAGAAACTAAAGGTTTGATCCACAAAAATAAAGCTAGCCGTGATAAAGCACGTCTTGCAGCTAAACTTGGTTAATCTTTAACTGCATACAAAATGAGCTCTTCGGAGCTTTTTTTGTACACATTTTTCTGGAGGTCATTATGAAAATAGCTATCATCGGATATTCAGGATCAGGTAAATCTACTCTTGCAGAAAAACTAGCCAAGCACTACTCTATCCAAAAACTTCATATGGATACTCTCCAATTTCAGCCAGGTTGGCAGGACAGTGACCGTGACTGGATGCTTAAGGAGATGAAGGATTTTTTATCCACAAATGAAAATTGGGTGATTGATGGCAACTACTCGTGGTGTTGCTATGAGGAAAGAATGGAGCAAGCTGACCAGATCATCTTTTTAAACTTCTCATCGTGGACTTGTTTGCTAAGAGCCTTTAAGCGCTATTTAAAATACAGAGGCAAAGTCAGAGAAAGTATGGCAGCAGGATGCCCCGAGCAATTCAACTGGGAATTTATCCGTTGGATTCTTTGGGATGGACGAACAAAAAATGCTAAGGATAGATACCAATACTTAAACAATACTTACCCAGAAAAGATGCGTATTCTCCATTCTCAAGCAGAGATTGATTGTTTTTTGCGATCTTTAAAAAAATAAACAATATAGTAGCATTTCATTAAAGTCAGCATGGACTGAATGACTAAAAATAACTCGAGCAATTTATAAATCAACAATATAGTAGATTGAATTTAGAACAGTACACTACAACTGCTAAAAATATTTCTAGAAATTAGTTTGACTTTTCTAATCTCTCTGTTCACATCTTATTTCAATCCACTATAATATTCCCCTAGAAATGAAGAGAATCTTGTTCATAGTTTCTGAGTTCGTAATACAAAAAAACTTCTCCGATATTACCTTCGATAACTAAATCAGCTTGGCTATCTTGAGGAGTGCTGGACTTGTTGATAACGACAAGATTTGACCCTGAAAAATAATTGATTAGGCTAGCTGCAGGATAAACGACTAAAGAAGTTCCACCAATGATCAATAAATCTGCTTGCTGAATGGCTCGAGCTGCTCGACTAAATACGTCCATATCTAGTGATTCCTCATAAAGGGTTACATTAGGTTTGACTACCTTGCCACAATCTAAGCAGTGGGGAACTGGACCTTCAAGTGCCAAAAATGCATTCAAATCATAAAAGCGATGACAGCCCAAACAGTAATTACGATCTGCACTACCATGCAGTTTCAAAACTTTTTCAGAACCCGCCATTTCATGGAGACTATCGATATTTTGCGTCACAATCGCCTTTAATTTACCAGTCTTTTCCAAAAATGCTAGATAAATATGTGCTAAATTTGGCTTGGCATCTGGATAGACGAGATACTTTTTGTAGAAATCAAAAAAATCCTCTGGATAGCGTTCAAACATGGTGCGTGAAACCAGTTGCTCGGCAGTAAAATGGCTCCCCAACTTAAGACTATAAACACCATCAGAACTTCGAAAATCAGGAATATTAGACTCTGTTGAAACCCCTGCACCACCGAAAAAGACAATTCTTTGACTTTTATCTATCAGTTTCTGTAATTGTTCAATCTTATCCATTTCACCCCTCCTTAAGTTTTTTGTTCTAAAAAAGTTGAAAGCCTTGACTTCTTGTCAACTTGGCTTCCAACTTTATTTGATTATGATTAAGATATTAAACTGACTAGTCTAGGTCCTTTGACATAATTTGACTTTCTTCAAAGTCCTTATTCTCATCTATTTATAGGATTGAAGCAATGAACATGCTTATCATTTTGAGAACAAGAGTAATCACATGAATGGAATCTAACTTTAGTCTGCAATCAAGGTTTCTAGACCAACTTTCATCATATCTGTGAAAGTATTTTGGCGCTCTTCTGCAGTTGTATCTTCATCTGGATTAACCAAACTATCTGAAATAGTCATGATAGCAAGAGCATCAACATGGTGTTGGGCAGCAAGATAGTACAGCGCAGCTGCTTCCATTTCTACAGCCTTGACTCCCCATTTACCAAGTTCGATATTTTTTTCAAAGTAGTTTGAGTAGAAAACATCTGAAGACAAGACATTACCAACGTGAGTGGTCATACCAAGATCTTTGGCAATATGATAGGCTTTATCAAGTAAATCAAAGCTAGAGATTTGTGGAAAATCATATTGAGGCCAGTCATTGCGGATGATGTTTGAGTTGGTTGCAGCTGCTTGTGCCAAAACTAATTCACGAACATGAACATCCTCATTCAAAGAACCAGCAGTTCCGACACGGATCAATTTTTTCACACCGTAATCGACAATCAATTCACGCGCATAGATGGAGATTGATGGCATTCCCATCCCTGTTCCCATGACAGATACACGATGGCCCTTGTAAGTCCCAGTGTAACCAAACATGTTACGGACTTCGTTAAAGCAAACAGCATCTTCTAAAAAGTTCTCAGCGATAAATTTCGCACGAAGAGGATCTCCAGGAAGAAGAATTTTATCAGCAATTTCACCCTGCTTAGCAGCAATATGGATAGACATAGTTTATGATACAAAGAGCGACCAGAAAGCGACTGAAAATTAGGAATCTGACGAGAAATCCTGATTTCACAGTCAGATTATCTATTTTCCGAGCTTTCCGCTCGTGTTCAAATCTGAACACACGCTCTACCTTTCTTTTTTGATATACAAGACAGGCGACAGAGAACAAAGTAAAAATAGGAAACTGGCGACGCATTGTAAATGCTAGACAGTTTATCTTTTTTACACAGTTCTCCGCCCGTATTCAGTTCAGCGAATACAGTTAACCCATCCTTTCTTTATTTTACATTGTTTGACTATAGTTTAGTCTGAGCGATTTTGTTAAATATTATAAATAGTTTTTTTCTGAATGACCTAAAGTTATTCTTAAAAAGGCAAATGGCAAAGTGTAAATTGCTTTGTTGTATTGCGAGACCGTTTCATTATAGTATAATTTTTGATTAGCAACTAGCACTTCTGACTCTTTGATCTCAGCAATCAGATCCTTTATACTTTGATCAGCGGTAACACTCGTATCTCTTTCAATTTCTTCTATAATTTTATTCTTCGTTTCCTCTACTTTAGTTGAGTATTCGTGTTTAGAAGAATTTCCAGATTCACCATAAAATTTACGCTTAGATTCTGAATGATTGGCTTTATTTTCGTCGTTAGTAAAATTGTTGACAGACTTTTTTTCTTCTAACAATTCTGAAACATTTTTCCTAACAGACATTTTTAACTCATGGTCAACAATCTTATCTGTCAATTCACGAAGTTGTACAATTAACTTTTCCACGTACTCTTCTTTAATTTCAATTGCACTGTATGAAGATTTAATTAACTCTTTTAAGGTAACAACTTTATGGTACTGTAATATAAACACTATTACAATATAGCTTAAAACTGCAAATACGATAGATGCTCCTTGAAAGGGTTCATAGTCTATTTCACTACCACTTGTGTCTATGGCAGAAAATATAATCAACCAAATAAAAGTTAGGAGAGCAACTATAAAAACTCCACGAATGATACGAAATAATGGATTATTCATCAAATTTGACATCAATTAATCCTTTTACAATTCTGCAAGAATCGCTTTCAGCAAGCCTTTAAAGTCGCCTTTGACACGTTCGGTCACCTCTACCACTTCTTCGTGGTTGAGTTCTTCTTGGAAACCAGCAGCAAAGTTGGTAATACATGAAATACCAAGAACTTTCAAGCCAGAGTGTGCTGCAACGATAACTTCAGGAACAGTGGACATACCAACCGCATCTGCTCCAAGTATCTTATAGGCGCGAATCTCTGCTGGTGTTTCATAAGTTGGACCAGTAACACCGATATAAACCCCATCATCCAGTTTAATGCCCAATTTGTCTGCTACTTGATGTGCAGTCTCACGGTATTCTGGAGTGTAAGCTTTCGACATATCAGGGAAACGTGGACCAAAGTCATCCAAGTTTTCACCAATCAATGGGTTTTGACCAGTCATATTGATGTGGTCTGAGATAGCCATCAAGGTGCCAGGACCGAAGCCGATACCGCCAGCAGCGTTGGTTACAAGCACTCCTTCACATCCCAAGACTTTCATAACACGGACAGGGAAAGTCACAACTTCAAGAGGATTTCCTTCGTAGAAGTGGAAACGACCTTGAAGTGCTAAAACCTTACGTCCTGCAAGTTCACCGTACACCAATTTTCCAGCGTGTCCAACAACAGTCGAACGTCCCCAGTTTGGAATCTCAGCATAGTCTACCACAACTGGATTTTCAATTTCTTCAGCAAGTTCGCCAAGTCCTGATCCAAGAATCAAGCCGAACTCTGGTGCTTCTACTCCTTTGCCCTTCAAAAATGCTGCTGTTTCATTTATTTTATCTAAAAATGTCATTAGGTATCTCCTTCTTTATGTTTTAAAAATTGACCGATTTTGTCAAAGGTTTTTGCATTGCGAATCGTAATTTGGCGATAGAAAGGCATCTTTAGCAAGTGCTTATGATAAGCTGTTTTAGAGTAGCTAGCTTCTGACAATTTACCCCAGAAGATCCCTAATTTCCCAAAATGAAGCACTTCATCGACTAGTTCCAAACTGTTCACTTTCTCGATGACTTGATCCACATCCAAGCCCTCAGTGTATAAGAGGATGTCCTTTCTTGCTAGGTCTTGCGACCACCAGTTTGGTAGATGGCTACATTCCTCTTCGTAGTCTTCTTGACTTAACAAGGAAAAATATCGGATAAATGGATAATGTTCTTTAAAGAAATCCTGTAGACTCTCAACCAACTGAATTCTAGGCATGCTAGTATCAAAGAAAATATTGCCACTATTGATGTAGATTTCAACATTTTCTAATCCCAACTCTGTCAATTCTTGACGCAGTTGGGCCATAACCACCTTATGTTTCCCACCGACATTGATCCCTCTAACCAGTAATGCAAAGCGAGTCATCTTAAACCAATTTATCTAAGAAACTTTCACCAATCATAGCCTTATCAACGCCAAAGTTATCAGCGATTGTTGCCGAAATATCAGCAAAATGACCAATTGGTAAGTGTCCATTTCCTTTTAGTGATGGGCTGTAGGCCAAAAGTGGAATGTATTCACGAGTATGGTCAGTACCCGCATAGGTTGGATCGTTCCCATGGTCAGCAGTAATCAAAAGAAGATCATCTTCTCTCATTGCTGCCATAATTTCTGGCAAGCGCTCATCAAACTCATGCAAGCAATCACGGTAACCGTGTGGATCACGACGGTGTCCATAAAGAGCATCAAAGTCGACCAAGTTTGTGAATGAGAAGCCTTCTTTGAAATCCTCAGATTTCATTGCTTTAATCAAATTATCAATTCCATGGCTATTTGACTTATTGTGGCCCATATCATGGTTCACCCCAGCACCATTAAAGATATCGCTAATCTTACCTACTGAGTAAGTATCAATACCTGCTTCGTTGAGTTTGTCCAAAACTGTGGGAGCAAATGGTGATACAGCCAAGTCACGACGATTTGCAGTACGTGTGAAGTTCCCAGGCTCACCAACATAAGGACGTGCAATAATACGACCTAGAAGAGCTGGACGTTCTAATGTAATCGAACGAGCGTACTCACAAATACGATAGAGTTCATCTAAAGGAATAATGTCTTCGTGGGCCGCGATTTGAAGAACCGGGTCAGCTGATGTATAGATGATCAACTCGCCTGTTTCCATTTGACGTGGTCCAAAATCATCGATAACAGCAGTTCCTGAGTAAGGTTTGTTTGCTTCACGGATTACTTTACGACCTGAAAATTCTTCAATCTTTGTAAGGATTTCTTCTGGGAATCCATTCCAGAAAGTATCGAAAGGTTCAGTGATATTGAGGCCCATGATTTCCCAGTGACCTGTCATGGTGTCTTTACCTAATGATACTTCCTCAAGTTTAGTGTAGTAACCACTAGGATTTGCCTCTGTGGGAACCGTTTTAAGGGATGTCTCACGCTCGATGTTCCCAAGACCAATCTTAGCCATGTTAGGAACATTCAAACCAACTGATTTTGAAATATGGCCAAGTGTATCAGATGCTCCATCTGGAACCCCTGCATTGACAAAGTTATTAGCATCTGGTGCTGCACCGATTCCTACAGAATCTAGTACCACCAAGTGAATACGATTAAATTTTGGCATAGTGTGTCTCCTTTTTTGATTATTTTGATTATTTCCCTTTTGTTGAAGTTAAAACCTGAACGCCAGCTTGCCCTGCAACAATCACTTTATCAACCATTTGATTAAATAAACCGTGCTCAACAATACCGACCTGAAGATCCAGTTGATGACCAAAAGCAATCGGGTCTTCAATAACACCTAAATCAAGATCAATGATGAAATTTTTCATATCCGTCACAAAACGTTGGCCATCTTTTTCACGAAAACTTGGCTTATAACCAGCTTTTTCAAAACGACGGAAAACCTGTTCTGCTCCGTATTGGACAACTTCGACAGGTAGTTTGAAAGCGCCCAGTTTCTCAACCATTTTGCTCTCATCTACCACCCAGATATACTGTTTGGTTGGTGTTGCAACTACTTTTTCCATTAGAAGTGCACCACCGCCTCCTTTGATACCATTAAACTGGCGATCTACCTCATCAGCTCCATCAACAGTCACGTCCACCTCATCCACCTCGTCAATCGACTTAAGTGGGATATTCAATCCTTGTGCCTGTTTTGTCGTTACACTCGAGGTCGTTACGGCTGTAATTTGAAGTCCTTCTTCTTTAATTCTACGTCCGATCTCCTCTACGAAATAATAGGCAGTCGAGCCTGTTCCAAGTCCTACAACCATTCCGTTGGTTACGAACTCAGCAGCCTTGATGCCTGCTATTTTTTTCAGATTTTCCACTTAAACACCTCCAAACAAAAAGCTACTTTTATTATAACATGAATACGCTTTAAATTCATCCTTGCACTAGAAAAACCCGAACATTTTATTTCGGGTTTCTGATTCTTATTTAACCATGTCAGGATCGTAGTCATAAAATCCTGTGTCAAGGAAACGATTTTTTGGATGGAGTTTACGGACTTGCTCATCCAACAAGAAGGCTTGGTCATGCGTAAAGCTTCCCTCTTGAATCAAGCTACGAGCTTGGATGAAGAGTTTTGCAATCTCAACAAAATCTTGCCCTGGAGTATATAGTCCCTCTAGTTTCCAATGAGTGAAACCATGCTCTACCAACTCTGGCAATTTGGTCATCAAATCAAGGTCGTTATTGGCAAAAATGTGAGTTCCATGATTGTCTTCAAAAATAGAGTAATGGCTATCTGGATCACTAGGCTCTGCTAAGAAGAGGTCGCGTTGACGTGTTTTTTCATCATCAATCTGAGTAAAATTATAGTAATTCTGCAAGAGTGGACGCTTAGAGTGGTGGATAACACTTGCTCCATAGACCAAAATTTCAGCAGGAATTTCCAAAATTTCAGGCATTTTAAAGAGTTCAGCTGATGGAATTTCACGAGCCAATACTGCCTCAGAAGCGCCAGCCTTTTGTCCCCAGAAATTGATCTGACGGCTGCTAGTTACCATCGTTGAGGCGTCATAGATGGTTTTAAAAGAATAACCATCGCGATTGACAACATAAAAGACACCTGCATCCCCAACAGTAATGTAGTCTGTTTTAATATCTTCCAAGAAATCAAGGAAGGGCTTGATACGATCCATCATATCCTGATGCATAAGGGCATTGACCGCTACGATCAATTCCTTACCTGCATCATGAACCAGACCAGCGATGGTTCTCAGTTCATCATAAGAAAAAGTCTTTGGCAAACGAAGTCCAAAATCTTTCTCACCAACATAGATGCGGTCAACTCCCGCCTCTAGTAATTCTTTTACTTGTTCAATGCTTTCAGCAGTTGCTGTAATAATAATCTTTTCCATAAGAAAAATTATACCACATTTCTGAAAAATCAGCTATGGGCAATCTATTTTTTAAGAAAAGTTATACTCTTCACTTTTATAAAAAGAAAAGTGAACTACCTTTACTAGAGTTCACTTTATATTCTTTTATGCTTGTATTTCTTCAACAAGGTGACCATCATTCATGATAAAGACACGGTCCACCTTATCTAGAAGTCTGGTGTCATGAGTAATCATTACCACTCCTCTTCCCTGCTCATGGGCTATAGATGCCAGCATATCCGTTACTTGATAAGCTCTTTGGGTATCAAGACTGGCTGTTGGTTCGTCAGCAAGAACGATGCTAGGATTGTTATAGAGTGCTCTGGCAATTGCTGCTCGTTGACGTTCTCCCCCAGATAAGGCCTTAGGATAATGATTTTGAACTTTGTTCAGATCCAGCAAATCAAATAACTCTTGACGGTCACTTTTCGAAGATTCGTCTTTATCTAGTCGATCAATTAAGTCTAATTGTTCCTTCACTGTTAAAAAAGGGATCAGATTTGAAGCCTGTAATATAAAACCAAATTCCTTAAACCGAAGATCTGTTTTCTCTTTTTCAGTCAAATTACCCGTTTCTGTTCCCTTTACTAAAATCTTCCCACCTGAAGGCTCCTGCAACTGTCCTAAGGTGGTCAAAAAGGTTGTTTTACCAGATCCAGAAGGACCAACTATGGCAACAAATTCACCTGCATTTAGTTGAAAGTTCGTCTCGTGTAGTGCAACGACTTTCATATTTCCTTCTCCATAGCTTTTCGTCACTTGCTTCATTTCTATCAATGGTGTCATGTAGGTCTCCTTATCATTCTGCAATAGCTGTTATTGGATCAACTTTGAGCAAACGAGGGAGAGAAATCACTCCTCCAAGTAATGCCATCAAACAAATTCCCAAACTCAATCCTAAATATGCTAACCAACTTGAATAGAAAACGAAGGTTGCAGGTAAAACAAGGATGACAGCTACAATTGCCAATAATGCTAGACCGATCCCAAAACCTGCCAGCAATATAATTTGACAAAAAAGCGACCAAACAATAGTTTTAACCTGAATTCCTTGGGCTCTCATAATTCCATAGAGGCCTAGTTTTTGAATGGTAATAATATAAATAAAAATACCAATAATAAGACCTGATATGATAATCATCGCTAAAATCATGCCTGAAAATACGTTTACTTGAGGTGTATAGCCCGGAATATGGGCAATCATGTTTTGAATGGTTAATTGACTTAAACCATCAGCAGATAGCTGAACATCATTTTTTAAGACCAAAGCAGAAATCGAGCGACCTGCATTTAGCGTACCTTGTAAGATCCAATAGCTAGTCAAATTTGTAAATACTACAGGTTCTGTAAAAAATTTATTCCCTTTCGTAAGTCCAACGATGGTATAAGAATTTTCACTTCCATTCAGTTGAACGGCATCACCAAGTTTAATTCCATAGTTTTCTAAAGACTGATCCACGACAAATTCATTATCACTTTCTGGATAATGTCCCTCAATCAAGGAAGGAGAGATAAAACTGTTCCAATCCTGTGCAAAAATAGAGATGTTTTCCTTCTCACTATCATTGACGAGATTGGTCACCGCAAACATATACCCCAAAGGTGCTGCATCTTCGGAAACCTGATCCTTATAATTCTTTTCTGGAATAAAGGAAGCTGTCAGATTATCATTTGCATAATCTGATAAAACAATTCCTGTCGCTTGCCAATTATCCACGGCTGCTCTATTATTTCTAACAAGCCCCAGAGCTAAACTTGTCATAAAAAAGACCATAAACGCTATAAGAAAGATCGTCGTTAAAATCAAACTATAACGAAGTTTATTTTTTAAAATTTCCTTGATTGCAAGATACACTGCAAATCTCCTTTTACTTTTCTAAGAGTGGAAAAAGCTCACTCAGCATCAAAAATCATAACCACCCGTCTAACGGGTGGTTTGCACCAGGGCTATAAGCCCAAATTACCAGCCAGCGCCTAAAGACGCTGGCTTTCACGTTGTTCAAGCCTCATTGCTCTTGACTCGTCACTTGCCTCTTAAAGAGGCGTGAGTATTACTTGCCACTATCCCTAAAGGGATCCTCATATTCTTTTACACTTAATTTATCTAGTGCTATATCATGCTTTACTCGTTCTCAAATTTTCATACTCGTGAAGAAATCATCCACTGGATAATTTCTTTAATCTTGAATATATTTCTTAATTGTGGCTTCATTAAGCCCTACTGTACTCACATAATAACCTTCTGCCCAGAAATGCCGATTCCCAAACTTGTACTTGAG
>NZ_JARZZP010000012.1 GCF_029948085.1 Streptococcus taonis
CTTACCTCTATTATACGACTTTACACAAAGAAAAGCCCTTAGAAACTGGACTTCCAAGGACTTTGTCTTCAATCTGAAAGGTGACAGAGCCACCTTTTTGTTAACGTTTCAGTTTTGTTCCTTTTTCTACAAAATCAGGATTTTGTAGAGACTAACGGGCTGAAATTATTTTTCTGTAAGTGCAGCCAAACCTGGCAATACTTTACCTTCAAGAAGCTCCATTGAAGCGCCTCCGCCCGTACTAATCCATGAGAACTTGTCTGCACGACCAAGGTTGATAGCTGCGGCAGCTGAGTCACCACCACCGATGATTGATTTAACGCCTGGTTGTTTCACGATAGCGTCCATCACACCGATTGTACCAGCTTGGAAGTCAGGGTTTTCAAATACACCCATTGGTCCGTTCCATACAACAGTTTTGGCACCAGTCAAAGCTTCGTCAAATTTAGCGATAGATTTTGGACCGATGTCAAGACCAAGGAAACCTGGGTCAACTGCTTCGCCTTCAGTGTCTTTCACTTCAGTGTAGTCAGCAAATGCGTTCGCTTCTTTTGAGTCAACTGGCAAGATCAATTTACCGTTTGCTTTTTCAAGAAGAGCTTTCGCAACATCCAATTTATCTTCTTCTACAAGTGAGTTACCGATTTCGATACCTTGTGCTTTGTAGAATGTGTAAGTCATACCACCACCGATAAGAACTTTATCAGCTTTTTCAAGTAAGTTTTCGATAACACCGATCTTGTCTGAAACTTTTGAACCACCAAGGATAGCCACGAATGGACGTTCTGGAGCTTCAACAGCTTCTTGGATGTAAGCAATTTCGTTTTCAAGAAGGAATCCAGCAACAGCTTTTTCAACGTTTGCTGAGATACCAACGTTAGATGCGTGTGCACGGTGAGCTGTACCGAATGCATCGTTTACGAAGATACCATCTCCAAGTGATGCCCAGTATTTACCAAGTTCAGGATCGTTTTTAGATTCTTTCTTACCGTCAACATCTTCAAAACGAGTGTTTTCAACCAAGAGAACTTGTCCATCTTCAAGAGCGTTAATCGCTGCTTCCAATTCAGCACCACGAGTAACACCTGGAAGGAATGTAACTTCTTGACCCAATTTAGCAGCCAAGTCAGCAGCTACAGGAGCAAGTGATTTACCAGCTTTGTCTGCTTCTTCTTTTACACGTCCAAGGTGAGAGAAAAGAATCGCACGTCCACCTTGTTCAAGGATGTACTTGATAGTTGGAAGAGCTGCAGTGATACGGTTGTCATTAGTAATCACGCCATCTTTTACAGGAACGTTGAAGTCAACACGAACGAGAACTTTTTTCCCTTTCAACTCAACATCTTTAACAGTCAATTTTGCCATTTGGAAAGACTCCTTAATTTTTTTTACGTGTTAATTATATCACAAAATCAATAAAAGAGATAGCAAAACCTTAAACTTTTCCAGTTCTTTATTGTCCTTTATTTCTTATTGTTTTATAATAAAAAATAAGATAAGGAGCGCTAAATGATGAAAAATACTCTAACAGATAAGCAAAAAGAGGCAGATTCAGACCTCAATATCATTGCCATTTTGACAATTCTTTCGTTTATAGGATACATCCTTTTCCAAAAACAAATACTTGATTTCTCTCACCAAACAGAGTTTCCCGTCTGGATTCGTCTTCTTTTTCTCGCAACTCTCCAGTTTTGTGTTGCTGGATTGGGTACGAGCATGGTAATGATTCGAAGAAAAGAAAGCTGGAAACAATATGGTTTGCTAGCTAAACACTTCCTCCCAACCCTCATTCAGACGGCTACTATCTGTCTCCCCTTACTTCTTTTTTTCATCTGTAGAGGGCAGATTCATTCCTATCTCCCCTTTCAATCCATCCCCATTGCTAAAGAAATTCTCACAAGTCCCTTCCCAACAAATGTCTTGGGCTTTCTCCTCACTGCCTTTGTTTGGGGATTCTGGGAAGGTTTTAATTATGTTGTCATTGCAAACAAAATTAACTGTCGCTTTCCATCACATCAGACTTGGCTTGATTACGGAGCCTTGACTTGTGCTCTTATCTGTCTGATGATTCATGGGATGATTAGCTTTCATCTCCATGCCATTTTAGAGGCTTTGTCTGTTTTTATCTTGATTTATGGTATGCTCGTCATTCAAAAGAGAACAGGCAACGCTTGGGGTTGTATTTTTATCTTCCTATTCATTTGGAACGCATTTTAACCCCCAAACAAGATTTTCACTTCTTAAACTCAAAAAGAGGTTGGGACAACAGATCCCAACCTCACTTTTTATTAGCAATTAAACTTTGACGCGGTAGCTGATTGAACTTTTTGTTCGTCTTTTAGACTCCAAAATGCTCCTAATCATCCTCGCGGGGCTGGGACTACGAAATCGAGACTTTGTCTATCGATTTCTGTCCCACCGCCTTCTTTTTATTTCTAAGAAGTTACATTAAGCAAAGTTATTAACTTAATCTTCTTTTTTCTTTTGAGCTAGCAAACCAAAGCCACTTAAAACTCCAGCTAGGCCAAGAGCTACTAGATTTGCATCTACTCCTTCACCTGTACTTGGAAGTTGTTTTCCTTCAGGTTTTTCAGCTTGTGCTTGTGCTTCTGCTTTTGCTGGTTCCTGCTTAGCTGCTTGTGCTACTGGAGCAGGTGCAAGAGATTTGTCATCTTGGACATCCACTTTTGGCCCAATCTCAACAATCTCAGTAACAGTTTCTTTGATAAGCTCTGTTCCCTTAAGACTGCGGTTGCCTTCAGTGTCAACCTCTACCAGATTTCTACGAAGTCCTTCAACTCCTGCTTGAACCAGGCGACGTTCCCCTGCTTTAAGACTAGGATTTACTCGTTCTTCATGGCCGTATGCAACCTTTTCTTCCTCAACCACTAATGCTGGATTGCTAATGGTCAAATCTTTGACTCCGTCTAGTGGTTGAACACGGCTTTCTACCTTGGTACCAACTTCAGTAATCTCAGCCACTGCTTCCTTGACTACTTCTGTCTCAAGAAGAGTGCGGTTGCCTTCTGTATCTACTTCAATCAGACGACGAGTTTGGCCTTCTACACCTGCCTGAACGATACGACGCTCTCCTGCTTGAAGGCTAGGATTTACTCGTTCTTCATGGCCGTATGCAACTTTTTCTTCTTCAACTACTAATGTTGGATTGCTGATAGTCAAATCTTTGACTCCGTCTAGCGGTTGAACACGGCTTTCTACCCTAGTCCCAACTTCAGTAATCTCTGCTACTGCTTCCTTGACTACCTCTGTCTGAAGAAGCGTGCGATTACCCTTAGTATCTACCTCAATTAAGTGACGGACTTGCCCTGCCTCACCAGCTTGAACCAGACGGCGTTCACCTAACAAGAGGTCTCCTGACGGACGTTCTTGACGTTCGAAGGCTTGAGTTTCTGTTTCAACCACTAACTCTGGTAGAACTTCAACTCTTGGTGCTTCTTCTCCTTCTTCCAAGCTACCTACATGGTGGCTCTCTTCAACAAGGAGTTTTTTATTGAGTTCTTCCTTGAGGTTGGCAAAAGCTTCTGGAGTTGAATTCGTTGAACCAATGAGAGTTTCTGCTTGAGCGATAATTGGATCATCTGCATTTTTCTCACGAACTTTTCCTAGAAGAGTTTCAAGTTCTTGTTTAGCAGCTTGATAGACTTGACTACCATTCAAATCAGCACCTGCTTGTTTCAAGTCATTCAATGCCTGGTTGACTGCTTCTTGACTAGCATCATGGTTTTCTAAGATGGCTTTTGCTGCATCAAGCTTCTCAACAAGAGCTGCTTGTTTTTCTGCATCCGCAAATGTATAAGCTAATGTTTCTTTGCGTCCTTGAGCAGATGTGATTTCTTGTTTCAGATATTCGTCGTTAATGGCTGCCTTAGGTGATACTAGAACATCAAAGTCGACAGTTTGTCCTTGATAATGCAACTCAAGTTTTTGACGGCCTGTTTTTTGAGCATCATAACCTGTAATTTCGACACCCTCGTCTGTAAAGCTATGTTCTGTCTCAGTTTCATCATCATACAAGACCTTGAAGCGTCCCTCTGATAAGTCAAGAGCATCGCCTACAAAGTAATCAATTTTCGGTTGCTTGCTAATATACAAGGCAGCGACTTCTTTTTGACCAGCTTCTTCACCTGTCACTTGAACCTTGAAGCTTCCTGCAACTGGAAGACCAAGATAGGTTACTGTTAACTCTTGTTCGCCATGATGGTGAGCATCGTAGCCGTTGACTACAACACCAGCATGACTAAGGTTGATGACTTCATCTGCTTCTTCACCCTCATATTTGACACGAAGAAGACCTCCTTTGAGATTCAATTCCTCGCCATCTTGGTAAGTTGTCTTTTTAGGTGCTACTTCTAGACTGACAGCCTTAATCTTTCTTTCATCCTGAGGAATCGTCACAGCAAGAGTATTACTGATTTCTTTTCCTGGCAATTGTGTGCGGTAGTAAAGAAGGCTTGGACGTTTTTCAAAGCTCAATGGTTCTGTTGCCAAATCCCCTCCAACTACTGTGTTTAAAGTAGCGATAGGAGTTTGTGAATCTGCCTTGTCATAGACTGTAATGGTTGCCCCAGCAGGAACTTCTGAGAAGCCGAGCTGAACCTTATTGTCAGTTAGAACACGCGCTGCAACTTTACTCATTGGAATGTTTTGGCTCTCCGTATCAAGAGTTTCATACATCTTCCAGTTGTAGATACGAATGGCTTTCCATGGTGTTCCATTGTCAGATGTAATAACGTGCAATCGCCAGTCTTTCGCAGTGATTGGGCTATCAAGGGTGATATCTGAAACATGGGCTTTATTGCCACGAACAGCTTTAGCTAGTTTCCATTCTCCTGCTTCATCTTTGTAGTAAAGGTCAAAGTCTTTGGTGTTCATCAAGCCATCATTAACAGATTCTCCACCCGCACCAGCATGGTCCATGACCCATCTAACGACACGGCGTGGTTGTGTCAAACGGATATCAACGCTACCACTCAACTGAGCAGAAGACCATTTATCAGATAAGCTAGTGATAGTTCCATTCAACATACCTTCGATACCTTCGCCACCTTCTGTGTCTGGGAAGGTACTTCCGATAACGGTAGCCCCTGGAACGATATTTTCTGCTAGAGGTCTTGGAAGACTGGTATCTTGGACAGTCATCCCCCACTCAAAGTTTGTAGTTGCTGCTTCAGAGCGAAGACCGTTCTTCCCAACTGCGACAACCTTCAACTCCTGACTAGTACCAGTTGCACTAGCTGAACGACTAACTTTTGGTAGGTAGATCGTAGTGGCAGATGAGCCTGTCAATAGACGCCAAGTATCGCCATCCTTCTCATAAACTTCATAGAAGTCAGCATCCTTGTTACCTGTAAATTGAACAATGGCTTCTGCTTCTTGGGCATTTTTAAGGGATTGTTTAGCTACTTTAAGAGCTGTTGGTGCTTGAGGAGCCTCTTGATTATCTGTTACAATCAACTCACCCAAGTTAAATTGATAGCCCTTAAGAGCAGCAGTATTTTCAAAAGTAAGCTTGATACCGTAAATAGTCTGACCTGCCAAGGCACTCAAATCAAATTCATCTTTTGTCCAATCGTCAGATAGAGTCAGCTCTTTACGAGCATTCTCGCCACCATAGGTGTAGTTTTTCTGAGTCGCAAACTCTACATAGACCTTACTTCCCTTACCACCTTTATGAGCAACACGGAGTTTGGTTTTATCTGTTACTTCCAGTTTTGTAGAGTAGAGACGAACATCTTGATTTGTATTTTCAGCTAAATCACCCGCAAACTTAAGTGAGTTACCACCATTGTAGGCATCTTCAAAGTCATAGTCAGCTTGAAGTTTAGCACCTGATGACGTTTGCCACCAACGCCATGTAGGCAAGATACCTGATACAGAACGATAGTTCCATTCAGAATCCTTAGAAACTTTACCGTCTACAAACCATTTTTTACCATGTCCTGTGTTAAAGGATGTTGTGAAGCTACGTCCCACTGCTGGTGTACGGTCAGCTACTAGGTTGGCAATCCCGTACCAGTCCTTGTCCTCTGGTTTTTGACCAGTTGGATCTCCTTGATAACCTGTAAAGAAGATGTTTTCATTCTTATGATAGTCTTCGCCTGTCTTCCCAAGACTCGTGATAGTATCAGGTGCAAAGAGTCCAAGTGACAAACGGAGCTTGCCATTTTCATCTAAAAGGGCATCCCATTTCACTTTTGTCTTGTAGGAACCACCCTGTTGCAATTCCAATCCTGCAAAAACATCATACTGGCTGCGCTCTAGCCATTTTGCCATCGCTACAGAGTAATCATTTTTCTCTTTGGTCCAGTTAAAGTTGGCAAAGAAGTGATCCGCAGGAACCTTGTCCCCTTCTTTTTGCATGAATGGATAGTTGTATTCACCAAGTCCATCTTCATGATAACGACCATATTCATAGGTCATGGCATCGTACCAAGAATACTTGACTGGGTGGTTGACTTGAGCTGCGTACTCCTTGGTATAGAGCATGAAGTCACGCATTTTCTTACCAAGGGGTGCTACGATATCACCAGTTGTTTCTTGGTTGATAAAATAGCCGTCAAATCCATAGTATTTAGCCAAATCAACCAATTTACGAGCGATAGGGAAAGTTCCGTCCTCATCTTGTTGAAGGGCTGCAGCAAATTTTTCTTGGTCTGCAATACTGTTAGACCAGTTGAAGAAGAGTGTACCCAATACAGGGACACCATTACGGTGACCAGCATCAATCACGTCCGGAGTTGGAACAAGCCCTTCCCAGAAGACCATTGAATTCAAGTATTGCCAGTAATCAAAAGCATAGGCTTTAAACTCTTCACCACCTACAGAAGCGTGGTCTTTAGCCTTAGAGTTGGTATTGGCAAGAGCTTCAACCTTGGCATCCTTATTGGCTTTTTCGTTGACTACATGCCCACGATAGCGCTTGGCTAGTTCTACTGAAGAGCGGTTAATAGCATCGTCTTCGCGAGCACCTGGTTCCCATTTCAACAAATCTTCCCATGTGTCAAACTTAATTTCTTTTGGTCGAAGACTTTTTTCTTCTTTCTTAGGAACGTCAGCGACAGTAGCTTTTTCTTCTGGCTTATTTTCTGTAGTAGCAGGCGTTTCTTCAACCTTAGGAGTTTCAGCAGTCGGACTTGTCGCTTCTTTATCTGTTGCTGTCAGCTCTTCCAGTGATGGCTTCTCATTTGAAACTGGTTGCTCGCTTGCCTTGTCTTCAGTTGCTTCCAACTCCTTCAACACTTCTGGCGCAGGCGTAGTTGGTTGCTCCGAAACTACTGCTGTTGTCCCCGTAGCATTTTCAGCAATAACTGCTTCTTCAGCTAAGACTGGTCCTGCAAATAGAACTGACCCAATCATCAAAGAGCAGGCACCCACTGACAATTTTCGAATACTATAGCGGCAACGTTTTTCAAAAAATGGATTCTTCATCTTTTTCTCCTTTTACTTCCAGAAAGTAAGCGCTTTATTTTTGTTTTAAAAAAGTAGCTGCCCTAATAAAGATAATAGAACAGTTCATCTCCATTTTACGCTATTTAGATGAAGAGTCAACATGAGTCCCAAAAGAACTATATAGAAGTGAAGAATTAATATAAATTAGACAATCAAGCTCCATTTTTAGAATAAATTTAACATTTTCTTAAAAAAAAATCATTTACTACTTGTTAGATCGCTCTTAATCCTTTAAAATAGAATGGGAGAGATTCCGCGATTATTTTTCGGAGGAAAAAGAAAATGTCCATTAATTGGCAGGAAATTGTATTTCACTTTTTAGGTGGTCTGGGACTATTCTTATATAGTATCAAGACCATGGGGGACGGTTTGCAACAAGCAGCTGGAGATCGTCTTCGATATTACATTGACAAATATACCAGCAATCCTTTCTTTGGTATTCTGGTAGGTATTGGAATGACTGCCCTGATTCAGTCTAGTTCAGGGGTTACAGTTATTACGGTTGGTCTGGTCAGTGCGGGACTTTTGACCCTACGTCAGGCTATCGGGATTGTCATGGGGGCCAATATCGGGACAACTGTCACATCCTTTATCATCGGTTTTAAATTGGGAGACTACGCATTACCCATGCTCTTTCTCGGAGCAGTCTGTCTCTTCTTCACAAAAAATAGAACCATCAATAACATCGGACGAATTGTCTTTGGTGTCGGTGGTATCTTCTTCGCCCTCAATCTTATGAGTGGTGCTATGGAGCCCCTCAAGGATTTACAAGTCTTTAAAGACTACATGGTAGAGCTGAGTAAAAATCCAATCTTGGGAGTCTTTGTCGGAACTGGTTTAACCCTTCTGATTCAAGCCTCCTCAGCGACCATCGGTATTTTGCAAAATCTCTACGCTAGCAATTTGATTGACCTTCAGGGAGCCCTACCCGTGCTCTTTGGGGATAACATCGGAACTACTATCACAGCGATTATCGCTTCCTTAGGAGCTAATATTGCGGCCAAGCGTGTAGCGGGGGCCCATGTGGCCTTCAACGTTATCGGAACTGTTATCTGTATCATCTTCCTCGTTCCCTTCACAGCCTTGATCCAATGGTTTGAAGCTGCCCTTCATCTGGCTCCAGAGATGACCATTGCCTTTGCCCACGGAACCTTCAACATTACCAACACCATTATCCAGTTCCCATTCATCGGAGCGCTTGCCTTCTTGGTAACCAAGCTCATCCCTGGTGAAGATGAAGTTGTCAAATACGAAGCTCTCTACCTAGACGAGCAACTGATCAAACAAGCTCCATCTATCGCTCTTGGAAATGCTAAAAAAGAACTCCTACACTTGGGGAACTACGCTGCAAAAGCCTTTGACCTCTCTTACGACTATATCATCAATTCTAATGAAAAAGTTGCAGAAAAGGGTCATAAGACTGAAGAAGCCATCAATACTATTGATGAAAAATTGACTCGTTACCTCATCAGTTTATCAGGTGAAGCTTTGAGCCAAAAAGAGAGTGAAGTCTTAACCAACATCCTAGACTCTTCACGAGACTTGGAACGTATCGGAGACCACGCCGAAGCTTTAATCAATCTTAACGATTACTTGCAACGCAAGAATGTTCAATTCTCTGAAGCTGCCTTAGAAGAACTAGCAGATATTTATCTTAAAACGAGCGAATTCGTCAAAGATGCTCTTGAGAGTGTTGAAAATAATGATCTTGAACAAGCTCAAGCCCTTATGGAACGTCACGAAGACATCAACAATATGGAACGTGTTCTTCGTAAGACACATATCAAACGTCTTAATAACGGTGAATGTTCTACCCAAGCAGGTGTCAACTTTATCGATATCATTTCTCACTACACTCGTGTATCAGACCACGCTATGAACCTGGCTGAAAAGGTTTTGGCAGAACAAATTTAAAATGAAAAAATGCTTTGATTCTCTCGAATCAAAGCATTTTAAATAGTTCTCCAATCATAATGGAAGATGCAGCTGCGCCCTTGTACCTAGCTTCTTCCTTTTGGATAAAACTGGCCAGATTGACTAACTCTGGCGCAGGTGTTCTAGGATTATTGAGGAGTTCAAGTGTAACTAGCCCTGAAAGTCGGACTGCAAGCAATCGCTCATTGGTGCTAGGCAATTGCTTGGCAGTCTCTAAGAGTGCAGCCACTAAATCTTCACTCAAGTTTTGACGGGCATGATTGTAAAGATCCCGTATCAAGGTTTCTAGGTTTGGTTCTTCCATCCCTATTCCCTCCATCTTTTCTGTTTAATAGTTCTTGATCAAATCTACAGTTGAGCGATCCAATTTTTTAACCAAGGCTTGTAAAAATGCTTGTGCTTCAAGGAAATCATCCATAGCGTAAAGCGTTTGGTGAGAGTGGATATAACGGGCACAAACACCGATTGTTGTTGATGAGACCCCACCATTTTTCAGATGAGCTGCACCTGCGTCAGTTCCACCTTTTCCACAATAGTATTGGTATTTGATTCCAGCTTCTTCAGCAGTTGTCAAAAGGAAATCCTTCATACCTGGGAGAAGCAAGTGACCTGGATCATAGAAACGAATCAAGGTTCCATCACCAATCTTACCTTGACCACCATAAACATCACCAGCAGGTGAACAGTCAACTGCCAAAAATACTTCTGGATCAAATTTAGTTGTTGATGTATGGGCACCACGAAGTCCGACTTCTTCTTGGACATTGGCACCAAGATAAAGTTCATTTCCTAGTTTTTGACCTGACAAGTTTTCAGCCAACTCACTCACCATGAGAACTCCGTAGCGGTTATCCCATGCTTTTGAGATGATATTTTTTTCATTAGCTGTAAGGATCGCGCTACTATCTGGAACGATGGTGTCTCCAGGACGAATACCAAAACTTTCAGCCTCAGCCTTATCCGCGAAACCACCATCAAAGATGATATCTGAAATAGCTGGCATGCTTGGACCACCTGTTCCACGAGTTAAATGTGGAGGTACCGATCCTGAGATTACTGGAATTTCACGACCGTCACGAGTAAAGAGTTTAAAGCGCTGGCTGCTGACCACCATAGGATTCCAACCGCCAATCTCAACGACACGGAAGGTTCCATCAGGTTTGATTTCACTCACCATAAAACCAACTTCATCCATGTGAGATGCTACCAAGACGCGAGGTGCATTCGCAACTTCTGAATGTTTGATACCAAAAATACCACCCAAGCCATCTGTCACTACTTCATCCACGTGAGGAGTTATTTTCTCACGAAGATAAGCGCGTACAGGCGCTTCATGACCTGAGATAGCAGAAAGTTCTGTTACTTCTTTGATTTTAGAAAATAATGTTGTCATTTCTATCCCTTCTTTCTTTCAACCATTTTACCACTTTTTATAGGAGAAGGGTAGTGAAAATCACAAATCCTCCGACTTCATAGTTCTTATCAAGTAAAAAGGAATCTGTTACGATTCCTTTTTACTTGGTATTTCTTTTTAATGAAAAGTGGTCTGGCACTGGATCTTTACCCGTTTTAGACCAAGGATGGCAACGTAATATCCTAGCCAAGCCCATCAAAACTCCCTTGAGTCCATGTTTTTCAATAGCCTGAATCATGTAATTTGAACAAGTAGGCTCAAATCTACAAGAAGGTGGAAAGGCTGGCGAGATAAAGCGTTGGTAAAAGCGCACAGGCGCTATTAAAATTCGTTTCATTATTTCTTGGTTACAGCCATGGTGTGTAGTTGGCTGATTTCTTTTTTATTGAGACGGCGTGATTCTCCTGGACGAAGTCCAGTCAAGTCTAAGTGTCCAAAACGTGTCCGAGACAACTTATCCACTTGAAGCCCAACAGCTTCAAACATCTTTTTAACCTGATGGTTACGCCCTTCATGAATGGTCAGCTGTACAACGGAACGATTCTTAACTGGATCTACCTTGAGAATTTCATAAACAGCTGGCTTGGTTTTCTTGCCTTCAATTTCAACGCCTCGAGTCAAAGGACGAAGATTTTCCTTGTTAGCCACACCTTTAACACGCGCAACATAGACCTTGTCAATCTCATTACGAGGGTGAATCATCTCGTCTGTAAAGTCACCATCATTGGTCAAAATCAAGACTCCAGATGTATCCCAGTCCAAACGTCCCACAGGGTAAATCCGTTCTTTCACATTCGGCAAGAGGTCCACAACAGTCTTGCGTCCCTTATCATCCGTTACACTGGAAATTACACCACGTGGTTTATTGAGCAGATAATAGACCTTTTCTTCGTTGTAGATGGGTTGGCCTTCAACTTCGACCTTGTCGCCTGACTTAATGGTCGTTGCTAGTTCACGTACTACTTGGCCGTTAACCGTCACCAAGCCTTGCTTGATCAACTCTTCTGCTTTTCTCCTACTGGCCACACCTGCGTGGGCAATATATTTATTGATTCTCATCTTCTTCTATCCTTTCACCAAATAATTGGCTTTCTTGCGCTTGAATGTCAAGCTCATCAATCACGGGCAGTTCTTCCAAGTGGTTAATGCCCATGTAATCTAGGAAATAATCCGTCGTTACATAGAGATTAGGGCGTCCAAGTACCTCTTTTTTCCCATCTTCTCGTATCAAGTCAAAGGCCTGCAACTTAGCTAGAGCACCACTAGAGTTGACCCCACGGATGGCATCAATTTCTATACGTGTGATAGGCTGCTTATAAGCAATGATGGACAAGGTTTCTAGCGCAGCTCGAGATAGACTCTGGTTGATGGGCGCCTTAGAATATTCTTTCAAAATAGCTGCAAATTGAGGCTTGGTTACCAATCTGTAGGCACCACCTGTCTCAATCAGGGCCAGACTAGAATCCTGGTCTTTTTCATACTTTTTGGCTAATTTTTCTAGACTCTGCTGAATACCTGTTGGAGGTAGTGAGAGGAGTTCAGCCAACTGGCGAATCCTAATCCCATCTTCACCCGCTACAAAGAGGAGTGCTTCTATTTCTGCTAAAGTACTCATATTTCCTCTCTATCAAGCCTGACTTTGTTCTACTTGATTTTCTTCTTTCTTTTTCATGAGATAGATATCTCCGAAACTCTCTTCCTGGATCAAGAGAATTTCTTGGGTTTTAATCAACTCCAAGGTCGCTAAAAAGAGTGTAATAATCTCTTGTAAATCCTTAGTTTCTTTAAACAAATTCTGCAAGCATAGTTGTTGATCTTCAACCAAGGCTTCTCGGACCATGACCATCATATCTTCAATCTTGTATTCATCGCGTAAAATGGTTGTGTGACTTTTGGAAAATTCTTCTTTTTTCTTAGCTAACAAAGTTGAAAAGGCTAAGAAAAGGTCGATTGTTGTCTTATCGTGCACAAGTTCAGCATCCTCATAAATCAACTCAGTAGGTGCTTTTGAGTAATATTGAGCTCGTTCTTGGTGCCTCACTTCCAACTGCTCTCCCAAAAGTTTAAACTTGCGGTATTCTTCAATCTGAGAAAGGAGATCCTGCTCTAGGTCATCCTCTAAATCAGACACTTCCGCAACCTTTGGCAGGAGCTTACGACTCTTGATCAGCATGAGTTGACTAGCCATGACCATATACTCACCTGCTACTTCGAGGCGCATAGCCTGTAAGGTTGACACATAGGCTAGGTACTGCTCGATAACCTCTGTGATAGGTACATCATAGATATCCATCTGGTACTTGGAAACCAAGTGTAATAGAAGATCTAGAGGCCCTTCAAAATCTTTTAATTTAATATCCATTATCTGTATTTTTCTAAGGTCATGACTGTCTTTAATCCTAGCTTTTTAGCAATTTCATACAAGTCAACCTTTTCTTCCATCTGTCTCAAAATAAACTGTTCTCTCAGTCCTTGAGCGGATAATTCTGGGAAACCTCTTTCTTTTAGAAAGGCTTCTAACTGACGAAAGGCCCACTGACGCGAGTAGGCTTTGCCAGACTTTTCAAAAATATAGGTCTGGTCCATCAAGGGAGCCAATTCTGGAAGCAAGCGCATGGGAATAGCTACAATTCTCTGTTGGGAAGCCTTCTTGATTCTCAAAACTTGAAAATCCAGATTGATATCCGCAACCTTTAGAGTTAAAATCTCGCTTGGCAAGAGCCCCATTTCCAAGATGAGGAGCGCCAGTAAGCGTCCCTCTGGAAAGTCGCTTTCCTGCCAAAAGGATTCTAGGTCCAAAAGCTCAGGTTTTGCTTGTTGCTGCTCGGCCTGTTTAAGCAATTCTATGCGATAAAAGGTCTTGAGTTCCCCTTTTTGATAGAGAAAGTAGAGAAACTGGTTACAAGCAGAAACTTTACGTTTTTGAGCACTAATCTTCAAACTTGACAGTTGAGATTGATAAATCTTGAGATTAGTCTCAGAAATTTGCTCTCCTATCATATCTAAAAATTGCTCAAGATCATACTTATAAGACTGCTTGGAATTGGCAGATAATCCCTGCTTTTCCTCTAAAAATACTGAAATCCTGTCTCTCATTTGCTTCGAATCTCATATTCCTTACTAAAGTCATGCAAGAGGGCATTTACTGCCTTGAGGATGGACTTGCGCGTGATGATCCCTTGGAAAATCCCCTCTTCATCCACAACTGGTAAGAAGGATTCATCTACTAACTTATGCAAAACATCCGTGAGGCTATAGTCTGGCTCCACAACTGCTACATCCTTTTTGGTCATATGGACAATGTCCGTATCTGCCATGGACTCTTGGCTCAAGCCTTGCTCCATTTGGTAGGCCAAAATGTCTCTAAGCCCAATGGTTCCGACAAATTCTTTCTCATCAGTCACTACTGGAACTCTGGTGTAGGTCATCTGGCTTAGAAGGAGAGTTGCATGATCTGCATTGTGAGTATCAATCAAGACTGCCAAATTTTCAGCAGGAGTTAAAAAGGTTTCCTCTTGCTCCAGTAAAAACTGTTCAAACTCTTTGGCAATCATCGAGCAAACTCCTTGGATAAGCCTGGATAGACCTCATGGTTACGTGTCAAAAAGTCCACTTTAAAGTAGCTATCATCAATCTCTACACGGGCATAGAGACATTCTCTGATGGTCCCACGTGGCTGACTGATAGAACCAGGATTTAAAAAGAGGGTCTTTCCTTCCATCCAAGCATTTGGAACATGCAAGTGACCATAAAGACAGATATCTGCATCTTCCTCTTGAGCCCAAAAATCAAGCTTTTGGAAATTGAAGTTAATATCAAATAAGTGTCCATGGGTCTGGATGATCTTGGTAGGACCCAGTTGAGTCACCAAGCGTTCTGGATAATCTGAATAAAAATCCATGTTCCCTCTGACGACCTGAATGCCTTCCCAGAGGGGTGAATCTGGGCGAAGCTCAGAGTCACCATCGTGAAAAATAGCATCGACTTTCCCCAGATAGCGGTTACGGATTTCTTCTACAATCAAGCTATCTCCGTGGGAGTCACTCATTACAATGATGGTTTGCTTTGCCATGATGGAAATACCTCCAAAAGTTTCTTAACGGCTAAGGCACGGTGGGATTGACTATTTTTTTCTTCGAGGGTTAATTCAGCTGATGATTTGCCAGTTTCTCCTACTAAAAAGAGCGGATCATAACCAAAGCCATTTTCACCCTTAGGTTCAAAGTTAATGTAGCCTGGCCAGTCAGCTTCGACAACCAAGCTTTCCTTACCTGGGCTAGCTACGACCAGGGTTGTATGGAATTGAGCTGAACGGTCCTTTAGTTCAAAGACCATAGCTAATTCGTGCAAGAGTTTAGCATTATTTTCTTGGTCAGTAGCCCCTACTCCTGCAAATCGAGCCGACCAGACACCTGGTAATCCACCGAGGACATCGACCTTAAGACCAGAATCATCAGCTAAAACCATCTTGCCTGTTAATTTAGAGATGGTTTCTGCCTTAAGGCGAGCATTTTCTTCAAAGGTCATACCTGTTTCAGCTACTTCAGGCAGGTCTGGATAGTTATTAAGGTTCTCCACATCATAACCAAGTTTGTCAAAGATAGCTCGAAATTCCTTGGTCTTACCTTCGTTACGAGTCGCAATCAACAGGGTTTCTCTGACCTTGTTAGTCTCAAAGAAATCTTGGACATTAACCCCTTCTTTAGGCAATTCCACATACAAGAGTTGCCCATTTTCAACTAAGAGCAAAGCCCCCTGACGTTGAATGACTTCCAGATTTCGTCCCATTTCTTGGTTAAGTATATCTACCACAAAGGACAATAAACGGTAGAGAGAACCATAGCGTAAAACGGTGACTGAAAGTGGAAAGCCTCGCTCCTCATCTCCAAATATTTTGGCGAATTGGAACAGAGGAAAGTTTAACTCATCATCCGTCAAAGTACGAATACCACCAAAAACACTGTAGGACCCGACATACCAGTCCTGGTCGTCCTTGTATTCATAAATTTTATTTGTCATAATGTTACATGCTCCACATGAATCTCTTTTTCCAGCCATTCTGCACCAATCTGAGCAAAACTCTGACTATTTGCTGTTGTGTAAAAACGGTGTTGTAGCGAGCCTGCATCACGGCTACGATTGATTTCAAAATAATTGAGCAAGACTGAGATGTCCCGCACGCACTCGGCTCCACTATCGATGAGTTTTACATCTGGTCCCATCACATTTTGGATGATGGGACGAAGAAGTGGATAATGGGTACAACCCAAAATCAGGCTATCCACCTTTCCAACCAAGGGACGCAGGGTTTCATAAACCACTTTCTTGGTTACACTAGTTGATAAGGCACCAGACTCGACCAAGGGGGCAAATTTGGGACAGGCCAAACTCTCCACCTGTAAGTCCGGATCCAGATCATGGATTTTCTGACGGTAGATGTCTGATTGGACCGTCATGGGCGTTCCAATCACTCCGATTTTCCCACTTTGACTGGACTTGATAGCTGCCGAAGCTCCTGGCAAAATCACACCTAAAACAGGAATATCTAGTTGAGCCTTGATTTCTTCCCAAACGACTGCCGTCGCCGTATTGCAAGCAATGACAATCATCTTGACATCCTTGGTCAAGAGAAAGTTGACCAGTTGCCAAGTATATTCACGAATTTGCTCAGCAGGACGGGGCCCGTAAGGCGCTCGTGCCGAATCTCCAATATAGACGATTTCTTCATGGGGAAGCTGGCGCATAAGCTCACGCACAACCGTCAAGCCCCCGACACCCGAATCCAAAAAACCAATTGGTCGATTATCCATACAGTCTTCTTTCTAGTCTTATTTTTCTGATTGATAGTTCATTATCATTACATCTCTTAGTGACATTGCTGACAGACTGGCAAACTCCCAACTGTCTCCCTCTTAATCATAATCAAATATCAATAGAATGCAAGGAAAAAGCCTTATCCTTAAATATTAAGTCCAATATAGTGAGAAGTCTGGAACTTTCATCCCAGACTTTTCCTATTTTTAGTTCAAAAGAGCTTTTATTTTTTCTTTTTGCTATTTGCAAGAGCTGCTTTTTGTTGGCGGATGATTTGGTGGTACACTTGTTGTACTTTAGCTTCGCTTGGCTTTTGACCATTTGCACTCAACAGAGTACGAACTGCTTCTGCGTTCAAACGTGGGTTATCCGCAAATTCTTTTTCGATTTGCTTGCGCACCAAGTACATTCCTCCAAGAGCTCCCCCTAGAAAAGCTAAAACAATCAAGACAATTGCTAAAATAAGATCCATAATATTTCTCCTGTTTCTTTTTGAGTCTTCTATATTATACCATAAAGTCCCCCGCCTGACTAGTTTGATTTACGCTTACATCCACTGTGATTTCCTAAGTAATTAGCAAATACTTCATACTTAGTAAAACTTAGTAAAATAAGCCCATTTTCCTTGAAAGCCCTTGCAATAACTCCATTTATTTGTTATATTAAGATTATCTGAAAAAATCACATATATTTCTGAAGACTTATTTTTTTAAAAGAGAATGTATGCGCTTACAGATTTAAGAAAGGAGAATTTTGTGGATAAGAGATATTGGGAAAAATCCTGTAAGTATAGCATCCGCAAGCTAAGTGTCGGAGCTGCCTCTGTTTTACTTGGTGCTGTTTTTTTAACAGCACAGGGTGTGTCTGCTGATGGTGTCGAGATTACGGAAAGTGAGGCAACCATTACTGAAACCTCTGCTAAACCGGATACGAAGCTAGAGGAAGTTGTTGCTTCTAACACAGAGACTCAACCTATAGCTGAATCAGCTGAAAAGCAAACAAACCCAGGGACAGAACTACCTCAAACTAGTAGTCAGTCAGAGACAAGTGCTACTACCGCCCCTGCTGACAATAATGAGAGCGAGAAGCCAGAACTTCCTGTGAACAAGCAAGAACATTACGAATTACATTACAACCAACCAACTGCTCCTTCCTATGATGGATGGGAAAAACAAGCCCTCCCAGTCGGAAATGGGGAAATGGGTGCCAAGGTTTTCGGACTCATCGGTGAAGAAAGAATCCAGTACAACGAAAAAACACTTTGGTCTGGAGGCCCACAGCAAGATAGCCAAGACTACAACGGAGGAAACTACAAGGACCGCTACAAAGTCTTAGTCGAAATTCGTAAGGCCTTAGAAGACGGTGACCGTCAAAAAGCCAAACAACTAGCAGAGAGAAATTTGGTTGGGCCAAACAATGCCCAATACGGTCGCTACCTAGCCTTCGGTGATATCTTCATGGTCTTTAATAACCAGAAGAAGGGCTTGGAAAATGTTACTGACTATCACCGTGGCTTAGATATTTCTGAAGCTATCACAACTACCTCCTATACCCAAGATGGGACAAGTTTCAAACGTGAGACCTTCTCTAGCTTCCCAGATGACGTCACTGTTACCCATTTGACTAAAAAGGGAGATAAGACGCTTGATTTTACTCTTTGGAACAGCTTGACTGAAGATTTGATTGCTAATGGAGATTATTCTTGGGAAAATTCTAAATACAAACAAGGAACTGTCAGTGTAGATTCTAATGGTATTTTACTCAAGGGAACTGTTAAAGATAACGGCCTTCAATTTGCCTCTTATCTTGGTATCAAGACAGATGGACAAGTCACTGCTCAAGATGGTTATTTGACTGTTACAGGAGCAAGTTATGCAACACTGCTACTCAGTGCCAAGACCAATTTTGCTCAAAATCCGAAAACCAACTACCGCAAGGATATTGATGTAGAAAAGACTGTCAAATCTATCGTCGAAGCTGCTAAAGCCAAAGACTATGAGACTCTGAAAAATGACCACATCAAGGATTACCAAAGCCTTTTCAATCGTGTTCAACTAAACCTCGGCGGTAGCAAGTCTAATCAAACTACAAAAGAAGCTCTCCAAACCTATAATCCAACAAAAGGGCAAAAACTAGAAGAACTCTTCTTCCAATACGGACGTTACCTCCTCATCAGTTCTTCTCGTAACCGGACAGATGCACTTCCAGCAAACTTGCAAGGTGTCTGGAATGCTGTAGATAATCCACCTTGGAACTCAGACTACCACCTCAATGTCAACCTACAAATGAACTACTGGCCTGCCTACATGAGTAATCTCGCAGAAACGGCTAAGCCAATGATCAATTATATCGACGACATGCGCTATTATGGTCGTATCGCTGCTAAAGAATACGCAGGTATCGAATCCAAAGAAGGTCAAGAAAACGGTTGGTTGGTTCATACTCAGGCGACACCATTTGGCTGGACTACTCCTGGTTGGAACTACTATTGGGGTTGGTCTCCTGCTGCCAATGCTTGGATGATGCAAAACGTCTATGACTACTACAAATTCACCAAGGATGAAACCTATCTCAAAGAAAAGATTTATCCAATGCTCAAGGAAACAGCTAAGTTCTGGAACTCCTTCTTACACTACGACAAGGCTAGTGACCGTTGGGTTTCTTCTCCATCTTACTCGCCAGAACATGGAACTATTACGATTGGGAATACCTTTGACCAATCTCTAGTTTGGCAGCTCTTCCACGACTATATGGAAGCAGCCAATCATCTGAAGGTCGACCAAGATTTGGTGACAGAAGTGAAGGCTAAATTTGACAAGCTCAAACCACTTCATATCAACCAAGACGGCCGTATCAAGGAATGGTACGAAGAAGACAGCCCGCAATTCACTAACGAAGGCATCGAAAACCATCACCGCCACGTTTCTCATTTGGTTGGACTCTTCCCAGGTACTCTATTTGGCAAGGATCAACCTGAATATTTGGAAGCAGCACGCGCAACCCTAAACCACCGTGGAGATGGTGGTACTGGATGGTCTAAGGCCAATAAAATCAACCTCTGGGCTCGTCTCTTAGATGGAAATCGTGCCCACCGTTTGTTGGCAGAACAGCTCAGATCCTCAACTCTAGAAAACCTCTGGGATACCCACGCACCTTTCCAAATCGATGGGAACTTTGGTGCAACCAGCGGTATGGCAGAAATGCTCCTTCAATCTCACACAGGCTACATTGCCCCATTACCAGCCCTTCCAGATGCTTGGAAAGACGGTCAAGTATCAGGCTTAGTCGCTCGTGGTAACTTTGAAGTCAGCATGAAATGGAAAGAGAAAAATCTTGAAACGCTATCTTTCCTTTCTAATGTTGGTGGAGACTTAGTCGTAGACTATCCAAATATCGAATCTAGTATCATCAAGATTAATGGCAAGGAAGTTCAAGCTAGTCGTCTCAAAGATAACCGTATCCAACTTGCGACTCAAAAGGGTGATGTCATTACCTTTGAAAACTTCCCTGGACGAGTGACTCGCTTATCAGCCCTTCGAAAGGATTCCGTCACAGCTGAACTCGACTTTAACACAGTTGAGGAAGCAACTCATTATGTCATCCGACGAGAAAGCAAGGATGAAAACAGTCAAACTCCTAGCGTTCGTGAGTTTATCACCAACCAAACTCACTTTGTCGATCGCTCAATTGATTCTAGTCATGCCTATACTTATAGCGTTAAGGCTATGCTAGGGGACCGTACAACACCAGTTTCAGACGTTGCCTCCATCGATGCCTTCAGTGAGTTGATGGATGACCGTGACAAACGCATCCAGTACGGCTCTGCTTATGGAAACTGGGCTGACTCAGAACTCTTTGGTGGAACAGAGAAATACGCCGATATCTCAAATGGGAATTATTCCGATAAGGATGCGACTGCAACTATTCCTTTCAATGGACCAGGTATTGAAATCTACGGACTCAAGTCATCTCAATTGGGACTTGCTGACGTTAAAATCGATGGCAAATCTGTTGGAGAACTGGACTTCTATACAGCAGGAGCCACTGAAAAAGGTGTACTAATAGGACGTTACACAAATCTTTCTTCAGGCCCTCACCTCATGACCATCACTGTTAAACGCGAACATAAGGGACGAGGAAGTGAACGCTCCAAAATTTCCTTAGATTACTTCAAGGTTTTCCCAGGACAAGGAGAAACAGTTGAGAAAATCGACGACCGTGACCCTCGAATCCAGTATGGTTCCATGTTTAAGGATTGGAGCGATGCAGAACTATATGCTTCTACAGAAAAATACGCTGACATCAACGCTGATGATAACCTTGCTTCTGAAGCCACTGCAACCATCCCATTCTCTGGAACAGGTATCCGAATCTATGGATTAAAAACGGCATCACTAGGCAAGGCACTTGTCACACTGGATGGAAAAGAGATGCCAGCTCTTGACTTCTACACTCCAGGAGCGACTGAAAAAGGAGCTTTGATTGGTGAATTCACCAATCTAGCTGATGGTGATCATGTTCTCACTTTGAAAGTAGATCCAAATTCTCCACAAGGACGAAAGAAAATCTCTCTTGATTCCTTTGATATCTTAAAAGCACCATCTGTATCTCTCGATAGTCCAAGCCTTGATCCTATTAAGTCCAAAGATAAGACTGTTACCTTAACCCTACCAACTGGTAATTGGGATGGAGTCGCTGTCACCTTCCCTGGTATCAAAGATCCTCTTCTACTCAGAAAAGTCGATGACGACCATCTTGTCACATCAGGTGAACAAACTGTTCTAACCATTAAGGATAACAAGGTCCAACTAGACATTCCTGAAACTACAGATCGTAAAGCTGGTAATCCGATAGAAGCTTATGCTATCCAAGGAAAAACAATAAGCAGCTCTATTGTAACAGTATTTCCTAAGGATGAAACTAGTTCAGTGGAAGAAAAAATCCAAACAAGTAAAGGGGATGAGCCTGCTCCAGTAGTAACCATTCCTGAGTACACAGATCCTATTGGTACTGCTGGTGAGCAGGAAGCACCTACTGTGGAAAGACCTGAATACACTGGGCCTATCGGAACTGCTGGAGATCAAGAAGCACCTTCTGTGGTAATCCCTGAATACACTGGTTCTATCGGAACTGCTGGGGATCAAGAAGCGCCTTCTGTAGTAATTCCTGAATACACTGAACCTATCGGGACAGTAGGAGACCAAGAAGCGCCTTCCGTACTAATTCCTGAATACACTGAGCCTATTGGAACTGCAGGAGACCAAGAAGCGCCTTCTGTAGTAATTCCTGAATACACTGGTCCTATCGGAACTGCTGGGGATCAGGAGGCACCTACTGTGGTAATTCCTGAATACACCGGTCCTATCGGAACTGCAGGTGACCAAGAAGCACCTTCTGTAGTAATTCCTGAATACACTGAACCTATCGGCACTGCAGGTGACCAAGAAGCACCTTCTGTAGTAATTCCTGAATACACTGAACCTATCGGCACTGCAGGTGACCAGGAAGCACCTTCTGTGGTAATTCCTGAATACACCGAACCTATCGGAACTGCAGGTGACCAAGAAGCACCTTCTGTGGTAATTCCTGAATACATCGAACCTATCGGAACTGCAGGTGACCAAGATGCGCCTTCTGTGGAAAGACCTGAATACACTGGTCCTATCGGAACAGCGGGAGATCAAGATGCGCCTTCTGTGGTAATTCCTGAATATACTAATCCTATCGGGACTGCGGGAGACCAGGAAGCGCCTTCTGTGGTTATCCCTGAATACACTGAGCCTATCGGCACAGTGGGAGACCAAAAAGCGCCTTCTGTGGTTACCCCTGAGTACACTGAGCCTATCGGCACAGCGGGAGATCAAGAAGCGCCTTCTGTGGTTATCCCTGAATACACTGAGCCTATCGGGACTGCAGGAGACCAAGAAGCACCAAGCATCACACTTCCTGAGTTTAAACTCAAAATAATGAAAGATAAGACCACAAGAGCTCAAGTTATTAGTGGAACAACTGAACTCGAAGGAGCAAGTTATCTTGACAGTCAAAAAATTGAAAACAAAGAACTCTTAGGCAAGATATACGATGCTTATGCTCTTCAACTCAAGGATAAAGATGGCAAATTAGTTCAACCAAAAGGTGCTGTACTCGTTCGTTTACCAGTTTCAGGTGCTGTCCAAGAACTCTATCAGTTGACTCCGACAAAAGACTTAAAATCACAAGAGTTCACCATCCGAGATGGGTATCTTGAGTTTATCACTCTTGACCTGAACACCTATGCTATTGTTTACAAAACAGAAGGATCAACTATTAAACCTATCCCAGCTCATATGGAAGAAAGAAACCTAGAAACTACAACACCATTGGCTCAAAGAAATGATGCCAATGACAAAGCCTCTACGAATGAAAAACAACTTCCAGCTACTGGTGAACAGACTAGTCCCCTCCTCTTTATGGCGAGCCTCAGCCTAGCCCTCTCGGCTGCCTTCTTGCTAAAAGGTAAGAAAGATTAAACATTGTCCCCCTAGGAATATAGATTTATTCCGCTATAAAAAGGATGGAAAATCATTCCATCCTTTTTCTGTTTTAACCTTATCAATAAAGTCACTGATAATCAAACACCTAGAAATCAAGCCCCAGAATAATCCATTCATCAACATAATCCCAAAAAGGGATTGGGTAAATGGGCAACTCATCCTTTGACCAGAACACTCCACCTTGACTCATTGGTTTAGACAAGTCTAATACGAGATACTTTCCCATACCATTGCTAAAAAAATTGTAATAACAGGAAATGTCATTTGTTAACTGATCCTCAAATTCCCAGTCATAATCGGCTATTGGTTCAATCATATCTAGATCGTCTAATCCCATGCTTTTACTCGTATAATCATTAAACCCTGCATGAATGTGTGTATAGAAATCACGGATACTCCCGTCAAGTTCTAGTTTGAACTGATTAAAGTGGTCTGTAAACTCTCGGTCCGAAATCGGCATTTTACCCTCATAAAATACTAGACTCTGACTCTGATACGTTCTAATCGAATAAAGCAATGAGTAATTGTTTCCAATTTTGATAAGATCTATATCTTCTGAAAATTCCTCTAGATATGAGATTGTATTGCTGAGTTCCTCAGCTAGATATTTTTTCCATTCTCCTAGGATGATTTGTTTTCTTTTAGAAAAATCTGATGTTTGAAACGCATCCCGCCAATATTGTGGAATAGGATGATTGGACAGATTTTCAAAATTAGATAAAATCTCGACCATCTCTCCAAATGGCACATATTTCTTTAAAAAATTTAATTTTTCATTCATAAACTATCTCTATTCATTTCTGTAAAATCCCCTTGACGCCACTTTTCTTCAACTCTTAAGTCCTAGATAGATATAGTTTCGGGTCACAGGACAATCTTTTTCATCCTCACCCTAAAATAAAACCGATGTTCTCCAAATTCTTAATCCTTGCTTTTTAACTCAAGATCAAATTAGCTACAATAGGACTGACAAATACATAGAGAACACCTGTAACACCGATAGCTAATCCTCCCATAGCACCTGCAACTGGTCCATAACGAAAGGCCGTTCCAGTTCCAACAGCGTGACCTGTTCCACCCAGGGCTAGCCCAACAGCAACTGGATCATCTATTTTTAGCCATTTTAGAAGTGTTGGTCCGATAACGCTGGTCAAAATACCAGTCGCTACGACAACTACTAGAGTCACAGTAGTCAAACCTTGCAACTTTTCTGTAATCCCTACTGCCATAGCGGTCGTTACTGACTTAGGAAAGAGGGAAATAGCTAGGAAAAAGTCCATGCCAAAGATTTTTGCGACTAGAGCGGTAAAAATCGTATTGACGACGACAGCTAGGAAGCTCCCCAGCAAGATACTTCTGACATGATGCTTCATCAAGTGGAAACTCTTATAGAGGGGAATTCCTAGAGCCACTGTTGAAGGAACAATCAAGTTGTTAAGATAAACCCCACCTTGGTAGTAATCTTGGTAGGAAATGCCAGTTACCTTTAGAAAGATAATTATAAAAATAGCTGACAGCAACAAGGGAGTCGTTAAGGGATGAGGATAGCGTCTGAAAATCATCATTCCCCCAAGATAGGCTAAGATTGACAAAGCAATCCCAAATAGGGGATTGGATACAAATTCGCTCATTTAGCACCTCTTTCTTCGTAGTCACCTTCATAGCGTTTTTTGATAAATTGAACCACAAGCGCAATCAAGATGATATTAATCACTGCTGCAAAAAAGACAATCAAGACAATCGGCAGAAGATAGGGAGCAATCACATCAAATTTTTCCATAATTCCAACCGCAGGAGGTAGAAAGAGAATGGTCATGTTGGCTAGGAGAAAATTTCCAACCATGTTGACATGGCGAATGCGCAGCCACTTGAACTGCAAGGCAAGAAACAGAATAATCAAGCCGATGATACTTCCTGGTATGGGCAAATGAAAAAAACTGGAGATTCCTTCACCGATTAGAGAAATCACAAAGAGAATCATTAACTGAACATATAACTTCATTGTAAACTCCACAAATAGACTTTCTGCATACCAGTTTACTCTTTTTTCAGAAAATTTCAAGGAAATATATAAGAAACATCCTTCTTGCTATCCAAGCCAAAAAGGTGTATACTAATTGCGTGCGCAAGCATCATAGATGCACTAGTATGATTACACTATTATAGAGGGAAAGGAGATGGACATGACTTACTTAGAAAAATGGTTTGACTTCAACCGTAGGCAAGTAGAGCTAGAAGGTATTTTAGAAGAGACCATCGCTGAGCAGAGTGAACAAACCTTGACACTCAAGGAATTTTACCTCTTGCACTTTCTAAATCAGGCTGAAGGCAAATCCCTACGACAAATCGACTTGCCAGACAAACTCCACCTGAGCCCTAGTGCTGTTTCACGGATGGTGGCTCGTCTGGAAGCCAAGAACTGCGGCTTACTTAGTCGGAGATGCTGCGACCAGGACAAGCGAGCTAGTTTTATCTGCCTCACTAGCGAAGGCCAGACTACCTTGGCTTATTTACAAACAGCTGTTGAAGAAAGTTTAAAGACAAAAGCCAACTGGTTATCCTAAAACATTTTTTTAAAAAACTTGCGTGCGCAATCATTTTTCTTGACATTCCTTTTTTCAAGGAGTAAAATGAAAACATGATTTAGCAAAGGAGAATCCTATGATTGAAATCACCTATCTTGACGCCAGCAAGCAAGAGAGAACCATGACCTTCGAGTCTTATGAAGACTTTGAACGTTCTCAACAGGCCTGCCTGATCGGTGTCGCAGACTATTACCCCGTCCAAAAAGTAACCTACAAGGGGCATAATTTGGACTACCATGGGACTTACGGAGATGTTTTCTTCTATCTCATGAAACAAGATTTAAGCCAATATAATTAAAAAGGAGAAATACAATGGCAAAAGCAATTACAGACGCAACATTCGAACAAGAAACTAAAGACGGATTGGTCTTGGTAGACTTCTGGGCAACTTGGTGTGGACCATGTCGTATGCAAGGTCCAATCTTGGACAAATTGTCTGAAGAACTTTCAGAAGATGTCTTGAAAATCGTTAAAATGGACGTAGATGAAAATCCAAATACAGCTCGTTCATTTGGAATCATGTCTATCCCTACTCTTCTATTCAAGAAAGATGGACAAGTGGTTAAACAAGTGGCTGGTGTCCACACAGCTGAACAAATCAAGGCTATCGTAGCTGAATTAAGCTAATCAAAGGAGAGACCAAGTGCATTCATTTGGTCTCTTTTTTCTCGCCCTTTGCCATTTTTCAAAAAATATGCTAGACTGTAATTAGAATATCACGATGTTTGGGACATGCCATCGCTAAAAAAAACCTCTACTTGGTATTTTTTAGCTCCCTCAAGGGAGCTTTTTGCGTGCTCTAAACATTTCCTATTTTGGAAGGAGTACTATGAAACGTCAATCAGCCTTGGTCGTCTTTAGTGGCGGTCAAGATTCAACAACCTGCCTTTTCTGGGCCAAGCAACATTATGAAAAGGTAGAAGCCGTGACCTTTGCCTACGGTCAACGCCACCATTTAGAAATTCAAGTCGCCAAAGAAATCGCCGAGGAACAAGGAATTCCCCACCATATCCTAGATATGTCTCTGCTGGGACAAATCACTGAAAACGCCTTGACCTCTGATCTGGAAATTGAGCAAAAAGAGGGAGAGGTTCCCAATACCTTCGTCGACGGTCGCAATCATCTCTTTCTGTCCTTTGCGGCAGTTCTTGCCAAGCAGCGAGGAATTACAGATATCGTCACAGGAGTGTGTGAAACAGACTTCTCAGGCTATCCTGACTGCCGTGATGTCTTTGTCAAATCCCTCAATGTCACCCTCAACCTTGCTATGGATTACGACTTTGTTATCCAAACGCCTCTTATGTGGCTAGACAAGGCTGAAACTTGGGAATTGGCCGACCAACTCGGCGCCTTTGACTATGTTCGTGAAAAGACCTTGACCTGCTATAATGGCCTTATTGGTACTGGTTGCGGAGATTGTCCTGCCTGCCATCTACGTCAACATGGTTTAGATGTTTATCTCTCACAGAAAGGAGAGGCCTAATGTTTTTTGCACCCAAAGAAATCAAACAAGCAACTGGAGAATCTCTCGTTTACAATCCTTATCGGACTCTAGTCTCTAAAGAATTTACTTTTGATGCTGCCCACCATCTCTTTCACTATGAGGGAAAATGCAAATCCCTGCACGGCCACACCTATCATCTGCAGATTGCTGTCAGTGGATTTTTAGATGAACGTGGCATGACCTACGATTTCGGAGACATCAAAGCAATCTACAAGAACTACTTAGAACCCCACTTGGATCATCGCTATCTCAATGAAACCCTTCCCTATATGAACACGACTGCTGAAAATATGGTTTACTGGATTTTCCAAACCATGAGTCAAGAGTTGCCAGACGAACGTGGTCTCCGTTTGGAATACGTTCGCCTCTATGAGACTCCGACTGCCTTTGCGGAGTTTAGACGGGAGTGGTTAGATGACTAGGGAACGTGTCCTTAAACTACCAGTTTTGGAAATTTTCGGTCCAACCTTTCAAGGTGAAGGTCGTGCTATTGGGCAGAAAACCATGTTTGTCCGCACTGCAGGTTGCGACTATCATTGCGACTGGTGCGACTCTGCCTTTACTTGGGATGGTTCTGAAAAGCCAACTCGTATGACAGCTGATGAGGTCATTGCTGCCTTGGATAAACTAGGGAGCTATGACTATGTGACCCTATCTGGGGGAAATCCTGCTATCCTAGCAGCCAACATGGCCGAGCTGGTCACCAAACTCAAGGAACGCGGTGTCACTCTGGCTGTTGAAACCCAAGGCTCCCGCTGGCAAAATTGGTTAAAAGATATCGACCAAGTCACCCTGAGTCCCAAACCTCCTTCATCCAAGATGGAAGTCAACTTTGAGACCTTGGACTTTATCGTTTCCCAACTAGACCCCGACAAGGTTACCTTTAAAATTCCTGTCTTTGATGATGCAGATTTAGCCTTTGCCAAAGGGATTCAAGAACGCTATCAACCAGATGTTCTCTTCTTATCGGCAGGAAATCCTGAGCCCAAGGCTAGAGGCAATATTGTCCAAGACCAACTGGACCGCCTCAAAGAACTCTGGGAACGTATCGCTGCTGACGACAGCTGGGGCAACGTCCGCGTCCTTCCCCAACTTCATACCCTCCTCTACGATAACCAACGTGGTGTTTAAGATTAGAAAGAAAAAATCATGTCACAACAAGAAGAAATGAAAAACCTCAGCCTCCTCGGCAACAAAGAAACCAACTACATTTTCGAATATCAACCAGAAGTCCTGGAATCCTTTGACAACCGTCATGTGGAAAATGACTATTTTATCAAGTTCAACTGTCCTGAATTTACCTCCCTTTGTCCCATCACTGCTCAACCAGACTTTGCAACTATTTATATTTCCTACATTCCTGACAAGCTCTGTGTCGAGTCAAAATCCCTCAAACTCTACCTCTTTAGCTACCGAAATCATGGAGATTTCCACGAAAACTGTATCAACACCATCGGGAAAGACTTGGTCAACTTGCTAGACCCTCGCTATTTAGAAGTCTGGGGAAAATTCACTCCGCGCGGTGGTATCTCAATCGACCCCTACTATAACTACGGTAAGCCTGGAACCAAGTATGAAGGTTTGGCAGAACAACGCCTCTTTCAACACGATCTTTATCCAGAGAAAATTGACAACCGCTAAACTCATACTCAATGAAAATCAAAGATCAAGCTAGGAAGCTAGCCGCAAGTTGCTCAAAGCACTTCTTTGAGGTTGTAGATGGAAGCTGACGTGGTTTGAAGAGATTTTCGAAGAGTATAATACGAAAAAGCCCTGTTCCTCAAGATGAGGAGCAAGGCTTTTTAAGTTTCAATTATTTTTCAGTTCCAAGGAAGTTTTTAGCAACAAGGGCTGCAAGAACTCCACCAACGATTGGTGCAAGGATGAAAATCCAAACTTGCTGAAGAGCTGCGCCACCTACCAAGACAGCAGGAGCCAAGCTACGAGCTGGATTTACTGAAAGTCCAGTGATGTTCAAGCCAGCTAGAATCAAAGCTGTCAATGACAAACCGATGACCAAACCAGCGATTGCGCCATTACCTTTACTTGCTGATGTTACAGTCATGATGACCAAAACAAACAAGAATGTTGCGATTGTTTCAAACAAGAAACCACCAAAGACAGTTACACCGTTTGCCAAGGCATTTTCACCAAGACTTGCAGTTGACATACCTGAATTTGCCAAGAGGAAGAATACAGATCCAGATGCAAGGAAAGCACCAACCACTTGTCCGAGGATGTAGTTTACAAGCTCTGAAGATGACAAACGTTTGTTTACAAACATAGCGATAGAAACAGCTGGGTTCAAGTGAGCACCTGAAACAGTTCCGATTGAGAAGGCTGCGACTACGATTGCTAAACCAAAGGCAAGAGCAATCCCAAGGTGTCCAAGTCCTTCAACACCATTTCCAAAAACAACAGCTCCTGTTCCGATGAACACAAGCATAAAAGTACCGATTAATTCAGCAACAAATTTTTTCATGTTAAGTCTCCTTTTTTCAAACTATGTATTAGTCTATCAGAAGAAGGAAAGGGTTTCAAGAAAAGTGCTTGGAAATTTTGTGTAAGTTTTCACATTTAATAATCGAAATCTAATATTGAAAAGATTGAATAGCTTTTTTCAAGTCATCTTGTAAACTATTTCTCTGATCGAGTTGGACATAGACTTCTAAGAGACAAGATCTAAAATTAGAAAATCTATAAAAATCTTCCCTCTCTTCTATCGGGAAATCAAGTGACTTTATCCAAGAAGCCAGTGTCGCTTGCTCCACCTTTCCTTGCAAAATAGGTTCGTAAAGGACTCTGGCCAAGCGCCAGTCCTCATCATCTATAAACCGAATCGTAATTCTTTTAAATAGTTGGCCAAGTATGTCAAATACTTCATGAACTCTATTTTTAGAAAATTCTGGATGACAAACAACTTCAGTCAAAAGATCAGCCCCATGAGCAAAAGCATGTACCCAACCAAACTGACTTGAAAAACCTGTCGTATCCTCTTCTTTTTCAAGGTAATGCAACCCTTGATCGAGCAACGTATTTCTGATATCAGTTTTAAGCACTTGATAAAAAAGAGACTGTTCATTGCCATCAGCAGATAAGAGATTAGCATAAATAAGGGCACTAAAAGAACGTTCAAGCGTTGAAGCTCCTGTCTTATCAATCTCTTTATCTAGGCCACCATCAGAAACAATCATAGCAGCAATCAGCTGAAATTGCTCCTTGGTAAATAACTCTTCTTGAATCCCTCTAGCCAGACTGGTAAAAACCAATTCATCGCGAATCTCCGGACTAGTATCCCCTAAGTGCTCAAGCAACCACTGGAGTTCTTTTTGACTATAACTCGGTTTTTCTTCTGTTATTTTTCTAAGTAAGTCTTGATACATGGTCAATACCTCTACATTTCTAGCAACTTGATATAATCCAGACCCCATTTCTCGACAGCATCTAAAACAACTCTGAATTCCTGCCCCATTTCGGTTAAGCTGTACTCAACTCGTGGGGGAACTTCCGCATAGACCTTTCGTTGAACAATCTTATCCTTTTCTAATTGACGGAGATGACGGGTCAAAATAGTTTGAGTAATCCCAGGCAATAATCTCTGCAATTCTTTAAATCGTTTGGTACCCGTACTCAACTGATAAATGATTACCAGTGCCCATTTCCCCGTTAAAACCCTCTGCGTTGTCGCAAATGGACAAATACCATACTCACTCACTTTATTTGTCATAAAATATCTTCTTTCTATTTTTTTAAAAAAATTTATCTTTTAGTATCAATAATAGTACTACTTTTGATACTAGCTATCAAAAAAGTGTCTACTTGTTTTTTTGTTTGTAACTGTTACAATTATATCATAAAAAAGAAATGGAGAATATATATGTCAACAAACTTAGAAATTTTCAATGCTTATAACCAAGCTTTAATTGCTGGTGACTTTCCTGGTGTCTTTGAAACGATGGCAGATGATATTGTCTGGCATCAACCTGGTACTCATAGTATATCTGGTACAGTTGTTGGTAAGGACAAGCTAGGAACTCACCTGGCTACATTTGCTGAGAAAACTAATGGAACCTTTAAGGTGATAACAAATTGGGTTTCTGATAATAAGGATTTAATCGCAGCCAATGTTACTTTTCTTGGAACACGTGCTGATGGTACTGAACTCAATATGAACGGGATTGACCTCTTCCGTATTGAAGACGGAAAAATCAAAGAAGTTTGGCTCTTCTCTTCAGATCAAGCTGAAGAAGATAGCTTTTGGAGATAATTTAAGAGGCCAGGACAAAAAATTTTGATTTTAGGAATTCTTTATTCTAAATTTTTAAATCAATAGATTAGATAAAAAAGCGAACAAGACAGAATTCTGAGTGTCAGATAACTCGTTTTGTTAGCTTTTTATATTTAAGGTTAGACTCTTGTCCCAGACTCTTTTAATTTACTCTCCCAACTGGGCACTGTAGGCGATAATCTGATCAACTGTGTCAGACAAGAATTGGATGGTATCACGGAGTGGTTTATCTGTAGAGATATCTGCTCCGATAATCATAGCTGACTCAAGTGGTGTCTTGCTACCACCAGACTTGAGGAGATTGAGCCAGTCTTCAGCTCCAGTTTCTGAATTTTTTAGATGCAAGTAACCCGCTGTTGAGATAACCAAACCTGCTGAATAGGTATAACTATACAAGCCCATGTAATAGTGAGCTTGGCGCATCCAAGTCAAAGCCGCATCGTCGTCAATCTCAATGGCATCTCCCCAGAAGTCTGCCAAGACTTCCTTCATAATGCTATTGAGTTTACTTGCTCCAAAGGTCTCCCCTTCTTCAATCAGTGTATACACCTTACGTTGGAAGGCTGCTTCCAAGAGGTGGGTGATGAAATTATGGAAGTAGGTATCTGTCAAGCGGTGAGCAAGAGCGAAGCGTTTTTGACGAGGATCATCAGACTGATGCTCCAAATAATCACTGAGAAGCAATTCATTGAAGGTTGACGGCGCTTCGACATAGTAGGTCGACATGTGGGCATTAAAATAGCTTTGGTAATTGTCTGAAAAGATAAATTGACCAGAATGCCCGATTTCATGAATCAAGGTATAAACATCGCTCAAACGACCTGTCCAGCTCATGAGAACGTATGGATGCACACGGTATGGATCAGCTGCATAGCCACCAGAATCCTTGCCACTATTGGCAGCAAAGTCCACCCAGCGTTCTTCTTGATAGCGAGCAACTTCCTGACAATATTCTTGTCCCAAAGGTTCTACTGACTTCATGACCAAATCATAGGCATCATCAATGCTAACCTCTGGATTGAGAGCACTGTCCAAGTCCAATTTCCAATCCGCAAAGGTCATCTTTTCAAGACCATTCACCTTGGCAACATGCTTGAGATATCGCTGAGCAACTGGCGCAAAGTCCTTCATGATGAGGTCAATCTGACGATCAAACATGGCACGGTCTACTTCTTGTTCAGCCAGAAGATAATCAAAAACTGAGCCGTATCCCTTCATATCTGCCAATAGTTTTTCAGACTTGACTTGAGCAAGGTAGGCTGCAGCTGCCGTATTTTGGTGCTTACGTAGTCCTTCTGAGAAAGAACGGAAGGATTTCTCACGAACCTCAGCGTCCTCGTGGTTTTGGTAGAAGTTTTCATAGGTCACAAAGCTGTTTTTGTAGGTTTTTCCATGGGCTTCAAAATCAGCCATTTCAAAGTCCCCAGCTCGCATTTTAGTATAGATATCCTGTGGACTGTAGAAAACTTCACCCAGATTGGTCAAGGCCTTCTCCACATCAGCCCCAAGATAGTGGGCTTTTTTGATTTTGGCTTGACGAATAGCTGCCGTCAAATGTGGCAAGTCACCCAAACGGTCCAAGACTTCTTCATCTGCTGCTACCAAGGCGTCATCAAAGAAGGTCAAAGCTACGCTAGCATCTGTCTCAAAGTCCATCCCAGCCTGAGCGATATTAGCAAAATCTTCATTACCATAGTCTGTCGTCTGAGGCATAAAGCTGTAATTGCCAATATGACTCATCTGAATGTAGATTTGTTCCAATTCCGCAAAGGCCTTCTCGAAATCTTCAAAAGTGTGAAGATTGCCCTTGTAGTCACGGCTAAATTGATTGATGTCTTCACGCGCCTTTTCAATGGCACGCAAGAAATCCTCACGATCTTGGTATAGGGCTGTCAAGTCCCAAAGTTCCTTTTCGGGAAATTCTGAACGGTGTTTTTGTTCCATTTTCTTCCTCTTATTTCTCTAATTCTAATAAAACACTTATAGCAGATAAGGCATAAAGCGGTGCTGTTTCTGCTCTTAGAATCCGAGGCCCAAGTCCTGCCAGAACAGCTCCTTTAGCTTCAAAACTTTCAATTTCCGCAGGTGAAAGACCACCTTCTGGTCCAAAGATAAAGAGCAGTTTTGCTCCTTTTTCAAGACCCGAGGCTGCCTGTATAAGGGCAGCGGATTCTCCTTCTTTAGCCGACTCTTCATAGGCCACCACGATGCGATCAAACTGGTCCAGTTGTGCTAGAAAGTCTGATTTTTTCTCAAACAGCTTGATACTTGGAACGAAGTTACGCTTGCTTTGTTCGGCTGCTCCGAGGGCGATTTTTTCTAGTTTCTCGACCTTTTTACCCAACTTCTTGCCATCCCACTTGGCAACCGACCAATCGGCAGGAAAGGCCCAGATTTGACTGGCACCGAGTTCTGTTACTTTTTGAGTGATAAACTCAAGCTTGTCCCCCTTGGGAAAGCCGGATGCAATGGTCACTTGAACGGGCAGTTCCACATTGTCATCTAGTTCTTCTACCAACTCAAACTGACGATTTTCCACATCTAGCACGCGCGCCAAGCGCTTAATTCCATCATCAAATACTAAGGTCACCTCATCATCTTCTTTCAAGCGCATAACCTGAAACATATGCTTGCTGGTTTCCTTGTCCTCGATGGTGATAGGAGAGATAGCACTGCCTTTGACAAAATACTGCTGCATCCTAGCCTCCAATCACACCGGAAATATCCTTGGTTTTCTTAAAGACACAGGCATTCCATTCCCCTTGAACCATGTGAGTTTCAAGGAAAAATCCAGCTGACTCAGCCGATTCGCGCACCATATCCCACTTGTCCTTAATAATGCCACTCATGATGAGGTAGCCTTCATCCTTGACCAAGCGGTAAGCATCATCCGTCAGATGAACGAGGATATCCGCCAAGATATTAGCTACAATCACATCTGCCTCAATCTCAACTCCCTTAAGCAAGTCTCCTGCTGCTACATGGATGTTTTCCATACCAGGGTTTAGCTCAATATTTTCCTGAGCAACTCTAACTGCCACATCATCTAGGTCATAGGCGAAAATTTCCTTAGCACCAAGTAGCGAGCTAGCAATAGAGAGGACGCCTGATCCAGTCCCCACATCTAGCACTGTTTCTCCACCACGAAGAACCTGCTCCAAGGCAAAGAGACTCATCTTAGTTGTCGGGTGTGTTCCAGTCCCAAAGGCCATCCCTGGATCTAGCTTGATAATCTTCTCGCCAGCTGTCGCCTCATAGTCCGTCCATGACGGCACGATGGTCAAGTCATGAGTGATACGAGCTGGCTCATAGTATTTCTTCCAATTGTCAGCCCAGTCTTCCTCAGCCAAGGCAGTCGTGCCAATCTTGATTTCTCCTAAGTCCATAAAGTCGGTCAATTCTGAGAGACGAGTTTGCAAGTCCGCTTCCACCACTGCCACATCAACCGTATCAGGGTAGTAGGCGGTCACCACGATTTCCTCTTGTTGCTCGACTTCTGGAAAAATCTCACCGAAGCGGTCCACATTTCCCACATAGTCCATGCTGTCTTCGATTGCTACCCCTTGGGCACCTAACTCAATCAAGAGGTTGGAAACTAATTCCTCCCCCTCACGCTTCACTGTAACTTTTAACTCTTGCCACGTTTCCATCATTAAGATACCAAGCCCGTAAAACACAAAGCCAAAATAGGAAACTCTCTGAAGACGCTTGTGTCTAAGAAAAGTTTATCTTTTTGGCACAGTGTTTAGGGCGGATTCAGTTTAGAAATTTAACTGAACCATCCTTTCTATTTCTCTATCAATTTTTTCATGTAGACCATATCCATGCCTTCTTTTTCAGGTTCGATATGGGTTTGTTGGTAGCCATTCTTCTCGTAGAAGGCGACCATGCCTGCATCCTGTAATACCGTACACAAATCCCATTGTCTAACGGTTGAAAATTCCTCTTCTAGCAAGCGCAATCCTTCAGATCCATACCCTTTTCCCTGATACGGAGGCAAAATCGCTGCTGTTCCCAACCAAGCTTTCGTTAACTCTTCATTAGTCTGAATTCGTAGAAATCCGATTTTATCTTCGTTTTCTTTTACAAAGTAGTAATAGCTATTGGGACGCTCTACTAATTTCCACTTAATTCGTTCGTGGTCCTCCAGATAAGGATCGTATTCATCTTGGTATTTGTCATAAACTGCTTTAAAACTAGCTCTTTGAATGGCAATAATCGTTTCTAAATCTTCTGCTCCTGCTCTCTCAAGTCTTATCATAAACTTTCCTCCAAATAATCCCTCAATCTCCCCTGGAGCTGAGGTACTGCCTGTTTAGACTTCAAAAACTCCTCAATAGGCATCAATTTATAGCCTTGTCCTTCATCTCCGAAGATGATATTGTCAAATTGTTCTTGTCTTAGCTGACCAACCATAAAGACCGATTGCTTGTCTTTAAAGATTACGCTAGGATAAATCTTGCTCCAAAGCAGACAGTCTTCATCTAAATGAATTCCCAATTCCTCATAAACTTCACGCGCTGCGCACTCGAAAGGGCGTTCGTTTCCTTCACGACCACCACCTGGCAACTCCCACATGTTGGGACAAGGGATATCGTCCTTGTCATCACGTAAGATAGTCAAGACCTTATCCCCACAAATCAAGGCAATTTTAGAGCCTGTAAAATCAGAAATTTCTATTTCCATATTAGACTCCTTCGGCTAATTCCTTTTCCAGCTCGGCTAACCAGTTTTCATAATATCTTTTCTCATCCCGCAGCATTCGGCTGCTATTCATTTTCTGTCTAGCAATCTTCATAGCCTTGTGAGTTTGAACTACATCTTTCTTTACCTTAAATTGATACCAAGCTTGAATGACTTGCATATCTGCTGTTTTTAGAGATAAAAAGGATTTGACCCCTCGAATACTTGCATATTCTTCCGCTTTCTTATTATCTCCTTCTATCAGAGCAATTTGAAGAAGGTATAATTGAGAAATAGTTTTAGACATTGGATTATCTGTTTTCTCTAACACAGACTGAAGCTGTTGCTTTGCAAGCTCTATATTATCATCCAATATGAATACCAATCCCTGAAGAGTCTGAACACTTTCTGCAAAACTCCCTCTCGCATCCTCAGCAACAGGCATGATAAAGTCTTTTAAATCATATTCTTGAGGAGCCAGCAAAGTTTGAGCAGAATGTCTCAATACCAAGTAGGCGTATTTGGTATTTTCAGGGTGTTGTCTCAATTCCCAAATTTTCGCTCCATCGGTTATGCCGACTGGCAAAGCATTGTTTAGGAAGAAAGACAAATTCAAAAAAATCCAAGTACCAGCAAAATACCAACTTCTTGTCAAAAATCCAAACAATATCGCCAATAACATCAAGCTGATATGAACCAGCAAGCCTCCTGAAAGCATCAGGATGATTCTTTGATCGCTTTCATCTTCTTTCAATCCAATATACTGAGCACCAACATTTTTCAAAACTGCTGTTCGACTAAGATGAAATCTGTCTGACTTTTTGGTCAAAAGAAAATGTCCTAATCCAAAAGCCACCAGCCGATAGCCTGTCAAGTAGCCACAAAAAGCATGACCCAACTCATGAAGAATAAATATCACATACATGCTTAGAAGAGCGAAGGCATAACCAAAAGTAAAGGCTAAAACTGCGGAATATCCCAACTCTGCAAATGCGATGGTTCCACAAGCAAAAGCTAGCATAATAAAGGCAAAAGCTAGCACATAAACCAAATAAGTCCCAATTTTCTTCATAAAATCTCCAACCAACTCCTAATATCTCGGATAAGGGTAAAATTCTCCTTCTTCCAAGCCTGCTTTTCCTTCTTCAAAGACTTCTTGGTTCCATTCCATAACGAATTCTTCTGCTTCTGGGTCTTCCAAAAAGTCCATGAGGGCATCTAGCCCAACCTCTGCAGTATCTTTGAGAAATAGGGCGAAATAAGCTAAGAATTCACGAGAAAAACCTTTCTTAGGTAAGTAAGGAATGACTGTCAAATAGTCTTCCTCATTAACAGTTGACTTGGCAGGGTTGTAAAAGAGCACTGCTTCCTCAAAGAGGATATCGTCTGATGACACCTCTCCGTCTTCATCCACCATCTCAACTCCTGCAGGATTTTGTGCTTCTAGTAAAAAGCTCACTTCAACCGCATGATTGCGCTTGTCCCAACTAATCTCATAGTCAAAAGGAAAGTTCTTGTCCAACTCTTCTTGTAAAACATCTAAAAATCCATATGTTGCCATTTTGTCCTCTTTCTATACGATTCTTTAATCGCCCCGAATACTCGGAAATATGCTAAAATAGATACTACCATATTACCACATATACATCAGAAAATCCATGTTAGAAAGGACTGCTATGCCAGACAATCTCGCACTTCGTATGCGCCCCAAAACCATCGACCAGGTTATCGGTCAGGAGCATCTGGTCGGCCCAGGAAAAATCATCCGTCGCATGGTGGAGGCTAACCGCCTATCGTCTATGATTCTCTATGGACCTCCGGGTATCGGAAAAACCAGTATCGCCTCAGCCATCGCTGGAACGACCAAGTATGCCTTTCGGACCTTTAATGCGACAGTTGATAGTAAAAAACGTCTCCAAGAAATCGCCGAAGAAGCCAAGTTTTCAGGTGGTCTTGTACTACTCCTAGACGAGATCCACCGCTTAGACAAGACCAAGCAAGACTTTCTCCTGCCACTTTTGGAAAGTGGCCTGGTCATCATGATTGGTGCGACAACTGAAAATCCTTTCTTTTCTGTCACTCCAGCCATCCGTAGCCGTGTTCAGATTTTTGAATTGGAACCTCTGTCTAACCAAGATGTCAAAAAAGCCATTCAAATCGCCTTGACTGACCCTGAACGAGGCTTTGATTTCCCTGTTGAGTTAGATGATGATGCCCTTGATTTTATCGCAACATCTACCAACGGTGACCTCCGTTCTGCCTTTAACTCACTTGATTTGGCAGTTCTCTCCACTCCAGAAAATGATGACGGTATCCGTCATATCACGCTTGACATCATGGAAAATAGTCTTCAGAGAAGCTACATCACTATGGACAAGGATGGAGACGGACACTATGATGTTCTATCTGCCCTGCAAAAATCCATCCGTGGATCCGATGTCGATGCTAGTCTCCACTATGCTGCTCGCTTGATAGAAGCTGGTGACCTTCCTAGTTTGGCACGCCGTTTGACGGTGATTGCTTATGAAGATATCGGCTTGGCTAATCCCGATGCCCAGATCCATACCGTAACTGCTTTGGATGCTGCGCAAAGAATCGGCTTCCCCGAAGCTCGTATTCTCATTGCCAATGTCGTCATTGATCTGGCACTTTCACCTAAGTCTAACTCAGCCTACGTGGCTATAGATAAGGCCTTGTCTGACCTTAAAACATCGGGGCATCTGTCGATTCCACGTCACTTGCGAGATGGCCACTATGGCGGTAGCAAGGAATTGGGAAACGCCCAAAACTATCTTTATCCCCATAACTATCCTGGTCACTGGGTCAAGCAAGATTATTTGCCAGAAAAAATCCGTGACCATCACTACTTTTCTCCAGAAGATAGTGGAAAATACGAACGGGCCCTGGCTCAACGCAAGGAAACCATTGATAAATTACGAAACTTGTGAAATCCTTTTCAAAAAATTGCATTTTCCTCTTGATTTTTTTTGAAAAAGTGGTATTATATAAACATAGAAACGCTGTGGTGTACGACCTCACACTTAAGTGTTGACCGACTATTTTTTGTATTATTAGGGAAACAAAAGTCTTCTAACAGCATGTAGGCCGTCTCACACGGAAACAGCTTCAGTTAGAGCGAGTTGCCCACCTGCTTAATTGCGCGGGTTCAATACAAACCGTGAAGTTTCGGCACCAATACAGCTTTTTATTTGCCTCCTTAGCTCAGTTGGTAGAGCAGTAGACTCTTAATCTATGGGTCGCAGGTTCGAGCCCTGCAGGGGGCATCTAAATCAACAGGAAAAAGCCTTGATTTCAAGGCTTTTTTGCTTGTCTATAACTGATTTGCCCCATCATTTGCCCCACATTTTTTTTATGAGCAATCTTTCCAGACATCTCTGATTATGAAAAACAAAAAAGCTATCCTACCTTTGCAAATTTGGATAAGATAGCGGAATATTTTAATGCAACTCCAACCCAACTCTTTGGAACGAGTAAAGAGATTGAGTTAGAAAAGAGTGTTCTTGAATCTAATGAATACTCTGATAAAGTAAGTGAAATCTTAAAAGCTGTCAAATACATCGAGCATTTCCTACATACTGATGGACAGTACTTAGAGGATTTACTTTACCTAACAAGAGGCAACCAACTATACACAGAAGATGGAAAAGAGTTGTATATTGATCCAACTTCTCAGAAAAGAACACTTCATACCCAATATGAACCTGGTTTTATTGAAGCAAGAGATAAATCTCCACTAGAGCTCTTAATTGAAAATAAGGAATTGTTTGATAAATAGAAAAAGCGAGGATAACCTCGCTTCAGATTGAAGTTAAAATCTTTAGAAGACACTTTTATAAGGACTTTGTCTTCAATCTGTGAAAAGGAGTGAAAACTCCTTTTCTTTTTGTAAGTCAGACTGAAACTTCCAAATTGTTTATTTATTTTATTGACATTTTCTATAAAAATAAGTACAATAGTTTTATTAGAAAACTATACTATATAGGGGGTATTGAAATGAAATTTTCTAATCGTTTATCGCTATTCCTTGCAGGAGTTGTTTTTGTCCTTTTAGGACTTTTCCTATTTACAAACCCAGTAGCTAATCTTGTTGCTTACAGCTGGTGGATTGCATTTGGTTTACTGGTTTCTTCTATAGCAGCTATTTTAGGCTATTTCTCTGTACCAAAAGAGCTTCGCTCACCAGCTCATCTTTTCCAAGGGATTGTTAATCTTCTCTTAGCTCTTTACCTCGTTGCCTATGGCTTTGTGACGCTGCCAGTTGTCATTCCAACTATTTTAGGAATTTGGTTAATTGTAGAAGCCATTATAGTTTTCTTTAAAGGCAATCGTCTGGGATTGATTTTCCCTATTATTGGCAACCATATCATGTGGATAGCGTTGCTTGCATTTTTACTAGGTCTAGTGATTTTGTTCAATCCAGTAGCTACAAGTGTCTTTGTCGTTTATGTCGTTGCCTTTGCATTTTTAATTGTTGGTTTCACCTATATCCTTGATGCCTTTCGTAAATAATCTAGCTGCCATTTTGGGCATATTAAAAAAGCTGGGAAGTTACATTCTCAGCTTTTTCTGTTGCTTCCTTAGCTCAGTTGGTAGAGCAGTAGACTCTTAAGCTATGGGGCGCAGGTTCGAGCCCTGCAGGGGGCATCTAAATCAACAGAAATAAGCCTTGAAACCAAGGCTTTTTTTAACGTCTAATAGCTTTTTGTAGAAAAGTATTTAAAAATAAAAGAGAAGAGAATCTCTCACTCTCTTCTCAGTATATCTTATTAAATTTAGTTTTTCTTAATCTACCTGATTTTCCTTTGCAACGACAAATTCTTTAACCAGTCGATAGATAACAGCAAATACGGGGGTAAAGAATATCATTCCAAGTAGTCCGAAAAGATTCCCTCCGATACTAGCAGCCGCAAGCGTGAAAATAGCTGGCAAACCAATAGACTGACCTACAACTCTAGGATAAATAAGGTTTCCTTCAATCAGCTGTATAACTTGATATAGAAGAAGAGAAAGTAAGGCTTGAGTAGGACTCACTGTGAAGATAAAAATCGCTCCCACAACACAAGCAATCATAGGCCCTACATAAGGAATGAACGATAGCACTCCTGCAAAGATACCTGTCATTACTCCATAGGGTATCCCAAACACGCTGTAACCAACCGCTATCATAACTCCTATGATAACTGCTTCAATCAGCTGACTCATCAAAAATTGGTCATAAGTCTCTAGTGCTACTTGTCCAATGTAAGTCAACTTTATCACCACCTTCTCTGGAAGAAAAACTTTTAGAAGTCGACTCGTCATCGCTGCCAAATGTTCCTTACTGGATAAAAATAAAAAGGTGAAGACTATAATCAAAAAGGCATTCATCAAACTTGAAAAAATATTGCCGATATTACTAGTCAGACCTGATAAAAAACCTATCAAAGCTTGGCTAATAGAACTAGATTGTCCCTGAATTCCTGATACGATAGTTGACAACATGTCTTTGGTTACAAATTCCGAGCTGCCTAGCAATTTCCCAAGTTGAGTAAGGACTGTTGAAAGGACTGTTCCCAGCTGACTAATAGTCTGGGCTAGGGTTGGCAGCACCAAAACCAAAAGAGCAATCACGATTAAGATAAGAGCTAGGAAAACAAGTACCATGGCAATCGGACGACGCAACTCTGCCTTTACCTTCAATTTAACTAAGTACTGTTCAATTTTTTTCATAGGAACATTAAGCACAAAAGCAATAACAGCACCATAAATCAAGGTTGATATTACATCAAAGAGAGAGATTGCTCCTGATATAAAGCTCGATGCATTCAGAATTACAAGAGCAACCAGCCCTATAAAAAGTATTAACGGGGTGTATTTTTTTACTAAGTTCATAAATTCTCCTTAATAAACATGTTTAGATACGACTATACTATTTGGTTTTTCAAACTCTCGATTAAGGTAGGCTTGGTAAGTTCCTGGAGCGATAAATCCTTTGGGTGAGAGGATATCGGTGCCAGCCTGACCGACTATGGTATCAGCCAAGAGCACACAGTTTGTAGATAAGACAAAGTAGGATTTAAACTTAGATTTGATAAATTTATAAAGTTCCCCATCTGTCTCATGTCTGATTTTATAAGCGTAGGTGTAGTCTTCCTTACCATCACCTGTCATGATTTTATCTGCACTTGGCTCCCATGGAATCGTCAGTTGTTTCAATTCAGCCAACTTTTTCTGAACTGCTTTTTCCATTTCAGGCGTCAAATCTATCCCATAACCAAAAAGCGTTTTTTGACTCTCACGTTTACATAGGTCAATGTACTTGTCACGATCACAGAAATATAAGACACCATCTCCTACCATGCCAAATAAGGTCTCAGAAGACGGATCATAGTTGCCATAAGAAATAACACGGCCTTGATAGCAGATATCCACATGACCAATTGCCGAAAACAGAGAGGTCTCAGCTGTATGAACAAAAATTTCAAGCTCCGCTGTCTTACCAGACTTCACCATTCCAAGATGGATATCCTCTCTCTCATCAGCATTTTCCTGCATGAATTTGTTGATTTTTGCTAAAGTTCTTGCAGGGATGAGAGCGGCTAGGACAATAGGTAAGCTAATTCTAATGCGACGTTTGAGATGGTTTTTCCCAATTTCCTCCTCAAACAAGAAACCATCACGGATATTGGACACACCATAAAGGAAAAAATAAGCCCCTAATACAAAGAGTTGAAAGACAGAATTTCCTGTAGAGGACAAAAGACTAGTCCCACCAAGAAAAACTAGTACGAGTCCATCTAGTAAGAGACGAAAACGAGGTCGAATTTTGTTTTTGCGGTAGAGAACATAGGTGACAAGGTTAATACTAGCATGAAAAATCTGATAAACTCCAATCACAAGAGCCAAAATATAAATCGGCACATCCGTCGCAAGATTGGAGCCAAGCAAATATCCCAGCACTAACAATTTAACCAGTGCAACTCCCAAGGTGTCCGTTGACTGACTTTTTTTGAAAATACGTAATACTAAATCTAAGACCGTTGCTATCCAAGCTAAAAACAGAACCAGTCGAATAACCTTTACTGGCAACCAAGTCCCCGTGACCATCAAGATGAGACCTAGCAGAACAAACAAGAACCCCTGAGCAAGTAATTTCTTACCTGTCAGACCTAAAGATAGAATTTTCGCCATATAAAAACCTTTCAACAATAAAAATTAAACACTCCGATTAAACTGACTAGTAAATAGCCAACACTACAAACAGCCTGTGCCAGCAACATATGGTGACTAGAAATGACTGTAGTAATGTCACCATCTTGTCTTATGCACTTCTAAAATTTGTTATATTGATTAGAAGCCAGAGCTTATAAAAACTAGCTAAACTCGAGAGATAGACACAATTGCGACGAAAAAATGTATAACCAATTCAACTTGTTAAGGTAAGAAAGCATTATTTCCAATCTATTAATTATTCATCTATTACCTATTATGACACAATATTCCCTATAGTTCAACTTTTTACTTGTTTTTATATTACACGGACTAAAAAGTTTTCAACAGTTGATTGCATTTGTTTTAATAAGTTTTAACCTTTCTTGGTTAGATAAAAAAAGAACCATACAGTTTAGAATCTGTATGGTTTTTGCCCCACTTTTGTCCCATTTTTAAATCATGACATTGAAAATACCTAAAATCACTTATATTTCAATATTTTTAATTGCTCTCAATATGAAAGTCCTTTCCAAATCCCTGTAGGGGGCATCTACATACAACAGGAAAAGCCTTGAAATCAAGGCTTTTTTTCGTATCTGTTCTACTTTTGGTCAACCGGCTACTTAAAGGTTTTTTACTTGTCAAATCAATCTCATCCATACTTTTCACCACTCAAAAAGCGAGCCGTCGATTTGGCTCACTTTTTCTTTTTTCATTCTTAATTACGGTAAAAATGACTATCTTTGTCGCTTGGTGATTGGCCGATTGCCAAGACGTCTTGGCTACCATCCGTACCAGTTAATTCATTTGCTACACCTGCTGGAGTAAAGATCAGGCGTGCTCCTTCTCCGCCTCCAACAAGATGAATTCCTGTCAGATAGTAACCGTCCTTCTCCTCTACTTGATCCATCTCATATTTAAAAGTTCCCTTTGAGCTTTGAATCGTCACAATGCCGTCAGCTGTAATCGTAGCTGTTGTTCCTGCATAATTCTCCCAAGTTCCAAGGAATTTAGAATAATCTTTTTGATTTTCCGCCTTTGTCTCAGTTTGAGTAGCTGTAGCGCTTGAAGAACTTGTCTTAGACTTCTGTTCCTCTTTTTGGCTAGCTTCTGTTTTACTTGATGACTCCTTAGTTACTTTAGAAGAAGCCTCTTTGCTTGAAGATGCTGTAGTTTTTTCAGCATTTCCTCCACAAGCAGCTAATGTTAAGACCGCCAGCAAAGCAAGAGCTGAAAGACTAGTGTAACGCAATGTTTTGTTTTTCATAAAAATCTCCTTTTGAAATGATGACCCAGTTTAGTCTGAATCTAAAATGGCTAGTCCGAAATTACATATATTTTTGACGGCTAACCTGTAGTTTTCAGTGTATCATTTATTTCCATATAATTCAATAGCTATTTGACATCAAAAAAGCTAATCCAATCAGGAATTAGCTCTTCTATTTTTAGTAGATAAACATGGCATCGCCAAAGCTAAAGAAACGGTACTTTTGGTCGATAGCATGCTGATAGGCTTCGAGGACCAATTCACGGCCTGCAAAGGCTGAGACAAGCATGACTAAGGTAGACTTAGGCAAATGGAAATTAGTAGAAAAAGCATCCACAACCTTCCAGTCATAACCTGGCTTGATAAAGATATTGGTCCAACCAGAGTCTGCTTGGATCTGACCATCAAACTTGCTTCCGATGGTCTCTAGAGTACGGATAGAAGTTGTCCCCACAGCAATGACACGGCCACCATTTTCCTTGACCTGACGCAAGGTCGATGCGGCTTCCTCAGACAATTGGTAAAACTCAGAGTGCATCTCGTGTTCATCCAGGTTATCTACCGAAACAGGCCTAAAGGTTCCAAGCCCAACGTGCAAGGTCAAGTAAACTAAGTGAACTCCTTTTTGCTGGATTTCTTCTAGTAACTCCTTGGTAAAATGCAAACCTGCAGTCGGAGCAGCCGCTGAACCACTCTCCTTGGCATAAACTGTCTGGTAACGTTCACGGTCATCCAACTTTTCGTGGATATAAGGAGGCAACGGCATTTCTCCAAGGCTTTCAAGCACTTCAAGGAAAATCCCCTCATACTCAAAGCGAACAATACGACCTCCATGGGTTAATTCCTCGGTCACAACTGCGCTTAGGCGACCATCACCAAAGACAACTCGAGCACCGACCTTGAGACGTTTGGCTGGTTTCGCCAACACTTCCCATTCGTCTCCTGCCGTATTTTTCAAGAGCAAGAGTTCAACGTGTCCACCTGTTTCTTCCTTTTGACCATGAAGTCGAGCTGGCAAGACGCGGGTATCATTCATAACCAAGGCATCACCTGGCTCTAGCATTTCAATAATGGAGTGAAAATGGCGATCTTGAAATTCTCCTGTTTTGCGATTGACCATCAAAAGCTTAGAAGCATCGCGCTTTTCCAAAGGTGTCTGAGCAATCAGCTCCTCTGGCAAGTGAAAATCAAAATCATTGGTATTCATTGTAGTCATATTTCCTTTTCTTTTCTAATGTACTTATGATTAGCTATCAAAACGAACTTCTTCAAGCAAATACTCGATGAAGCGTTCACCCATCTTAGACAAGCTTGTCTTTTCATGCTGGATATAAACCAGCTCAATGGGATCATCAATATCAAGTGGAATCGAGACAATATTGTCCCCATTAAGATTACTATTGAGGATACCTGTCGCGATGGTATAGCCGTCCAAACCAATCAAGAGATTGAACAAGGTCGCGCGGTCACTAACCACGATGGATTTCTTGTGGTGTTCCTGTGACAAAATCTCTTCTGAGAAATAGAAGGAATTATGGGTCCCTTGGTCATAGCTCAAGTATGGGAAGTCTTCTAGGTCTGCCAACTGCACCTTGTCTTTTTTGGCAAGTGGGTTGGACTTGCTGACGAAGATATGGGGCTGCGCTGTAAAGAGATGGTGGGCAACTAGATGGTTGTCATCCAACATCTTAGAAAGGACATCCCGGTTATAGCTATTTAAAAAGAGGACTCCTACTTCACTACGGAAGTTCTTGACGTCGTCGATGATTTCCCAGGTTCTGGTTTCACGCAAAAAAAGCTCGTACTTTTCCATATCGCTTTTCTTAAGCAAGGAAACAAAAGCATTGACCACAAAAGCATAGTGTTGCGAAGACACACTAAAAAGCTCGCGATGAGCGATTGGATTTTTATAGCGTTCTTCTAGAAGTTGGGTTTGCTCGACAACCTGACGGGCATAGGATAAAAATTCCATCCCATCACGTGTGAGGGTGATTCCCTTGGGATTTCGAATAAAAATCTCAATTCCCATCTCATTTTCTAGGTCACGAACTGCATTTGATAGACTGGGCTGCGTAATGAAAAGTTGCTTGGCAGCCTCATTCATGGAACCAGTCTCTACAATTTTGATAATATAGTGTAATTGTTGAATTCTCATGCTTTTATTGTACCATACTTGACGCAATATAAAAAGAACCAGTCACTGAAAGCTCTGTGGCTAAGCTTAGATGAGTGCTTTCAAATGACTTTATATAGCGACCTAAAAAGAGAGAGTGGGACAGAAATCGGTAATTCGTTAGAATTCGATTTCGTCGTCCCACCTCCGCACAGTTGAGTAGGGCTGTAAAAGCTGATGAAATCAGCGTAGTAGAGGCCACTCAACCACTGCGTCTTGATCGACAATCCAAAGACAATTGAGAGGCTAGGACTTTTGTCCTAGCCTCTCTCTTATTCTTTAGAGTTAATCTGCCTTCTAAAGCGAAACTTAGCTTCCTCTTTCCCAGAAGATGGCTAGTAAAATCATGGCCCCAAGAACTGATGGGATAATGGCTGTACCGCTTAGGCTTGGCCCCCATGCACCAAAGAGTAATTGTCCTAGAAAGGCACCAATCCAGCCGAGAAACATTTTACCGAAGCATCCCATTCGTTCTCCACGATTGGTGATAGCTCCTGCTAGTAGTCCGATTAAAAGTCCGACAAACATACTTCCAATCATAGCTTCTCCTTAATTTGCCCAATCTCCATTGCGGAAGAGAGGTACGCGTGTTCCATCCTCACGGATACCATCGATATCCATTTGGTTAGAACCAATCATAAAGTCAACGTGAACGTCTGAACGGTTGAGTCCTGCAGCTTCCAGTTCTTCTTCGCTCATCTCTGCTCCACCAACAACGCTCGTTGCATAGGCTGCACCGATAGCTAAGTGGTTAGAAGCATTCTCATCGAAAAGAGTATTAAAGAAGGTAATACCTGACTGAGAAATTGGACTTGGATCTGGTACCAAGGCACATTCACCCAAGGCACGCGCACCTGCATTCTTAAAGACAAGGTCCTTCATAACCTGATCACCCTTCTCAGCTGTAATATCTACAATTTCTCCATTTTCAAAGGTCACCTTGATGCCTTCGATGATATTTCCATTGTAGCTGAGTGGTTTTGTAGACGTTACATAACCATCTGCACGACGGAAGTCAGGAGCTGTAAAGACTTCTTCTGTTGGCATGTTTGGCAAGAATCCTTCACCTTGGGCATTAACTGCACCAGCTGATTCCCAAACGTGGTTCTTAGGCAAGCCAAGTGTCAAATCAGTTCCAGGAGCAGTGTAGTGAAGAGCTGAGAATTGCTCTTTGTTGAGCATTTCCGCCTTGCTCTTCAAGATAGCTGCATGTTCTTCCCAAGCCTTAACTGGATCTTCTTCGTAGATACGGCAAGTCTTGAAGATTTGGTCCCAAAGGAGGTCCACTGCTTCTTCGTCGCTTGCAGCATTTGGAAAGACCTTCTTAGCCCACTCAAGTCCAGCCGCTGCTGCTACAGTCCAGCTAACCTTGTTGGATTGAGTTGCGATACGCATTGGCTTCATCGCAATTCCCATAGCTTTAGCAGAAGCTGAAAGCTTTTCAGCATCCACTCCGTTCAAGGCACCTGGGTCAGAAGAACGAACACCGAGACGACTTGCTTTGTTTTCAAGAAGGTAGTTCATCTCAGCAATCTTGTATTCTGGTACATTGTCCAGACGCTCCATCGGCGCGTGAAGGAATTTCTCACGGTTTACAAAGTCATCTGCCCATTGAACGATAACTTCGTGCGCTCCAAGTGCATAGGCTTCTTTGACGATTAAGTGAGCCAACTCGCGTTGCTCCACATCAATAGAGAGAGCCAAAGTGTGACCAGGTTGCACGTTCACTCCGTTTGCAACCAAAAGCTTAGCGTATTTTTCTAGATTTTCTTTAAAATTTGGTAAAACCATTCTGTTTTCTCTTTTCTATTTTATTTTTCTTTCAAAGCAGAAAATAATCCTGCCAAAGCAATAGCACCTGACAAGAGTGCTGTCGATAGAAGAATTGTATGATCAGCAAGTTCAAATTGGTACTCAAACACCTTCTCAGCTGGCTTATCTTCCGCAAAAATTCTTAGTTTCATGAAATGTCCTCCGTTACTAGTATATCACATATGATGTAAATTTAAAAACAAGTCAAATTAAGCTTGCTTTTATTTAACTATCCAAGAATTGAGAATGTAATATACAGCTATATTGACATTCTTTATTTATATTGACATAAAAAATATAAGGTGATATTCTATAGATATACACTAAAAATACACAGGAGCAAAAAGATGATGGACGAAATCTTTAACAATGAAATTGCAAAACAATTTACTAGTGCTATTCTGGATAAATACCTTTCACCTATTATTTCAAAAACAACTGACAAATTTAAAACGCTCTACAATGAGGCAAAAATTAATCTAGAGATTCCTTTCCAAGATTATTTAACAAATTCTTATGAAAAATACAGTAAAATCAAAACGATTATCTACGGAATTGAGCCCAAAAGACTGTATGATTTTTTTGAAGTTCCTTTTTTAGAAAAAGGCTCAGACATCATCAATCCCACTACAACAAGAGTACTAACTGGTATCTCAAAATTTTTAATCATTGAAGGTTCTGGTGGAATTGGTAAATCCACTCTCATGAAACATCTTTTTCTAAGTGAATTAGAATTAAAAGACTATATTCCTATTTTTATTGAATTAAAAGATTTCAACGACGAGGAGCATTTAGACCTTGAGAAATTACTGCTAAAAAAACTAAATCAATTTCACAATACATTTCAAGAAAAATATTTAGATTATGCACTTCAATCTGGATGCTTTTTATTCCTATTGGATGGCTATGATGAATTGTATAGCGAAAACCAAAAAGAATTTTTCAAGAAGTTAAATGATTTTTGTGACAAATATCCTGAAAACCATTATATCCTTTCTTCCAGACCTTATAGCAAATCCGAATTCATTGAATTTCAACGTTTCACAGTTCTAAAAGCTGTTCCTTTTACTAAGGAACAAGCTATAAGTCTTATTACAAAAATTGAATATCCAGATGAGGAACTCAAAAATAAATTTATTCGTGATCTAGAGAGTGGTTTATATGATAGACATGAATCCTTTGCTTCAAATCCTCTGTTACTAAATATTATGCTCTCCACTTACAATGACTATGCAGAAATCCCGCAAAAATTACACCTATTCTACTATCAAGCCTTTGATACCATGCTCTCGAAGCACGATGCTACGAAAAGTTATCGACGAAAAATGTTATCAGATTTAAGTTCAGATACTTTTAAAGAATGTTTTGCAATCTTCTGTTTTCTAACATACCAAAAAGCAAAAACAGAGTTTACCTTCCCAGAGATTGACGAAATTTTTAAAAAATTTCCTCCTCGAATTAAAGACGTTCTCAATATACGCAATTTTATAGACGATTTAGAAAACCGCCTATGTGTACTATACATGGAAGGAAACAGATACAAGTTCTCCCATCGTTCCTTCCAAGAATATTTTGTTGCTTATTTTCTAAATATACAAACGGATAGTAAAATGCGTGACTATAGCTTTCATCTAATAGAATCAGGAAAATTTAGCTCTAGTGCAGATTCAGTATTCCCTATGTTAGAGGACATGAGTACCCAACGCTTTAATAATAATATTTTAATTCCTTTATTAGATAAATTTGAAGAATCTAAATCTAAAGACGAGGACTTATTTGAATATTACATTCTCAATCTTCCAGTAAAAATTATTGTTAGGTCTGCTTCTAGAAACACACCTTTTTATTTAAGATTCATAAACACCCAAGGTAACCTTGAGAATTTTATTTATTTTTTTTCAAACAATACTATTGATTATACATCCTACCGTACAATAGATATCCCCCTAATATCATTTTGCAAAGATAATCATTTAATAGGACAAGTTATAGGACCAGAAGACCTCATTGAAGATAAAGAATTATTGGACTTATTTAAAAAATCTTGGGTCGGCCAAAAAATACTTTCTCTCACTCATTACAAGCAGAAATTGATAGAAGACCTAGAAGAAGAGGATATCGTCTTAGAGGATTAGTAATCTAGCCGTTGTATATTTATGTTCACAATTAAAAAATAACAGGATTATCTAATGTCCTGTTATTTTTTTAATTATCAAACATCTCTATAAAATTGAGGCCAATCTGCCTTCTTAAAACAAATCATCAAACAGGCTCAGCTGATTATCCTCTGGCATATTGCCCAGAATTCCCATTTCATCCATCTTTTCAACCAAGGTTGATGAGAGTCCACCACGCTTGCGGAGCTCTGTTTTAGAGAGGAATTCTCCCTCTTGACGAGCACGAACTAATTGCTTGGCAACGTTCTCTCCTAGACCATCCATGGCGACAAATGGTGGGATGAGGGTATCTCCGTCGATGATGAATTCAGTCGCATCACTGCGATAGAGGTCCAATTTCCCAAATTTGAAGCCACGTTCCCACATCTCATTGACGATTTCAAGCGTTGTGTAAAGGTCGATTTCTACGTTGGAAGCTTCATTATTCTTGCGCTTTTCAGCAATTTCTTGCATCTTGCGTTTGATAGCATCCAAGCCTGCACCCATGGTCTTGATATCAAAGGCCTTGGCACGAATGGAGAAGTAAGCACAGTAGTAATAAATCGGATGGTGAACCTTGAAGTAGGCTACACGCAAGGCCATCATAACGTAGGCAGCCGCGTGGGCTTTAGGGAACATGTACTTAATTTTTCCACAAGATTCGATATACCACTCAGGCACATTGTTGGCCTTCATAGCTTCGATATAACCGTTGCGCTCTTCTTCTGAGATTTTGAGCCACAATCCCTTACGTACACGCTCCATGATAGTAAAGGCCATCTTTGGATCTAGACCAGCGTGCATGAGGTAAACCATGATATCATCCCGACATCCGATAACGGTTGACAGGTCCGCAATTCCAGCCTTAATCAAGTCTTGGGCATTTCCCAACCAAACGTCGGTACCGTGAGACAGACCAGAAAGCTGAAGCAACTCCGCAAAGGTCGTCGGATGGGTTTCATCCACCATGCCTCGAACAAAGTTAGTTCCAAACTCTGGAATTCCAAGCATACCAGTTGAAGTCCCGATTTGCTCAGGTGTTACCCCAAGCACATCGGTCCCTGAAAAGAGGGCCATCACGCCTTCGTCATCCATAGGGATTTCATTAGGATCAATCCCAGACAAGTCCTGCAGTTTCCGAATCATGGTCGGATCATCATGCCCCAGCACATCGAGTTTGAGGACGTTCTCATCGATATCGTGGAAGTTAAAGTGAGTGGTCTGCCATTCAGCCGTCACGTCATCCGCTGGATACTGGACAGGCGTAAAATCGTAGACATCCATGTAGTTAGGAATAACAACAATTCCCCCGGGGTGTTGGCCTGTCGTCCGTTTGACACCGGCAGCTCCTTGGGCTAGGCGCTCTACTTCAGCTTCACGGTAGAACTTGCCATAGTCACGCTCGTAACCCTTGACAAATCCATAGGCTGTTTTAGCAGCCACCGTACCTACCGTTCCTGCACGGAAGGCATATTCTTCCCCAAAGATATCACGTACATCCAAGTGGGCGCTCGGCTGATCCTCACCCGAGAAGTTCAAATCGATATCGGGTACCTTGTCCCCGTCAAAACCAAGGAAGGTCTCGAAAGGAATATCCTGTCCATTCTTGCTGAGCTTGTGGGCACAGTTTGGACAGTCTTTATTGGGCATATCAAAACCTGAACCGTAGGAACCATCTGTAATAAACTCACTATACTGACACTGACCACAGACATAGTGAGGAGAAAGAGGGTTGACCTCGGTAATCCCAATCATGGTCGCAACGAAACTAGAACCAACAGACCCCCGTGAACCAACCAAATAACCTCGTTCGTTGGAACGATGCACTAGCATCTGTGAAGCCAGATAAATCACGGCAAAACCATTCCCCAGGATAGAAGTCAATTCCTTTTCAATCCGTAAATCAACGATATCTGGCAGTGGGTTTCCATAGATTTCAAAGGCTTTTTTATAGGTTAATTCAGCAACTGTTTCTTCAGCTTTGTCAATGAAAGGCGTGTACAAATCACTCTTTACAACCTCCACAGGCTCAAAGATTTCTGCCATGGCATTGGTATTTTCAATGACAATCTTGCGAGCCAAATCTTCCCCTAGAAAGGCAAATTCATCCAACATTTCATTGGTGGTTCTAAAATGCGCCTTTGGTAGCGGAGCTGGTTGGGCAGCTTCTCCATGGCCGATAGTTCGGTTAATCATGGCACCCTGACCTAGACTGCGGACGATGATTTCTCGATAAATTTCATCCTCGGGTTCGAGATAGTGGACATTTCCTGTCGCAAGAACCGGCTTACCGAGACGATCTCCAACCTCTATCAAACTCTTGATAATGGTTTGGAGTTCTTCCATGTCCTTGACCTGCTCTTTGGCAATCAGAGGTGCATAGATAGCTGGAGGCATCACCTCGATAAAGTCATAATATTTAGCGACTTCGACCGCTGCATCCACTCCCTGTGATACGACTGAATCAAAAACTTCCCCTTCTGTACAAGCAGAGCCCAAGATTAAACCTTCTCGATGGGCATCCAGTACCGTACGTGGAATTCGCGGTACTCCTTCAAAATACTGAGTATTTGAGAGAGAAACCAGCTTAAAGATATTTTTCAAGCCCACCTGATTTTTCACATAGATGGTCGCATGCTTGACTCGAGCTTTTTTATAAGAATCTGGACTGATTAAATCAAGGTTTAATCGTGCCAAATCTGTCACACCGTGTTTTTCTGCTACTTCTTTGATAAAGATAAAGAGCAGACGGCCAGTTGCTTCCGCATCGTAATTGGCCATGTGGTGGTGTTCTAAAGCTACACCAAAACGTTTAGTCAAAGGTCCTAGACCATGACGTTTGTACTCAGGATAGAGATTTCTTGCGAATTCTAGCGTATCGATGACGGGTTGAGTGATTTTTGGCAGGCCATGACGTTCATAGTTGGCATTCATAAAGCCAACGTCAAAGGTTGCATTGTGGGCGACAAGAACGGTATCCTTACAAAATTCTTGAAACTCTTTTAAAACTTGAACCAAGGGTTTGGCATTTTTTACATGATCATCCGTAATCCCCGTCAATTCTGTCGTAAAGGCTGATAAGGGGTGACCTGGATTGATAAACTCATCAAATTCAGCGACGATATTACCCTTATACATCTTGGAAGCCGCAACCTGTATCAAGTCATTATAGATAGCAGATAGACCAGTCGTTTCCACGTCAAAGACTACATAAGTAGCTTCAGAAAGGTCCATCTCCACTTCATTATAGACGATAGGAACACGGTCTTCAACAATATTGGCTTCCATCCCATAGATTAGCTGGATGCCAGCTTTCTTAGCCGCCTTATAGCCATGAGGGAAGGATTGAACATTCCCATGGTCCGTGATTGCTACCGCTTTATGACCCCATTTAGCTGCTTTCGCAACGAGTTCTTCAACTTCAGGTAGAGCATCCATGGTCGACATATTGGTATGGGCATGAAACTCAACGCGACGCTCACCCTCTGGCATCAAGTCTTTACGCTCATAGTGGACGACTTCCTGAACATCCTGTACATTCATGGTCAAGTCTCGCGTGAAATTATTGACCTCAACATTCCCACGAACACGGAGCCAAGAATTTTTCTTGATCATGTCAAACTTCAGAGCTTCTTCTTCGTTCTTGACCCATTTTTGCATGGAGAAGCTAGAAGTGTAGTCTGTCATCTTGAAGTTAATCAAAACACGACCTGTTCTAGTCACCTTATGCTCAACATCAAAGACGACTCCTTCAAAAACCAGACGGTTCTCCTCAGTATTGACCTCAATCATTGGAGTAATCTCTGCCTTGTCAAGTTTAGGCTTGGCAGCTGCTTTCTTGGCTTGGAAATCAAAGACAGGCTTATCCTCAGCTGGAGGAGGCGGCGCCATCTGTTCCAATTGTTCCATAGCCCGAAGTGTTTCTTCATTAGCAGCTTGGATAATCATTTGATTTTCTGTCTGAAAGGCCTCTTGCTCTTCCCTCGTGAGTTCTTCATTTTTTTCTAAACTGCAGGAAAGTTTAGGAAAGCCAAAAAGTTCCAGCTGTTTGCTAAGATTTGGCAGATGATTTTTTCTAAAATGCTCTGTATCTGCCGCTTCAGAAGCTTCAATGATTAACTGGTCATTTTCAAAGCGAACCTGAAAATTCTGATAGATAGAACGAAAACCTTGACTGGCGCAAGGTCCATCCGAAAAAGCCTCTCGATAGTAGGCTTGTAAAAGTTCTCTAGAAAATTCCTGGTTTCGCGTTTTTATCTCAAAACTAGCCTGATTTCCCGTTTTTGAGAATTCTTCTTTCAAGCCTCTTTTCAACTCTAGAAAAAGTTCAAAAGGCAAGATATTTTCAAAAACAAAATGAAACTCCCAAACTTTGCTTCGTTTATGAACAATGACTTGTTCTATTTCAGCCTGAGAGAAGGCCTCATGATTTCTCATTTCAGCGGGTATTCCCAACTGATTCATTAAAATTTCAAAAGTGGTTGACATCCATTTTCCTCACAATATACTCCTTCTATTTTACCATATTTGAGGCACTTTTACCTATTTCTACCAAACAGAAAAAGAAGCCACAAAGTGACTTCTTTTAGGGTGTCGATGAATTATTCTTCACCTTTGTTTTTCTTAATGATTTCTTCTTGTACTGACTTAGGTACATCTTCGTAATGGTCGAATACCATCATGAATGTACCACGTCCTTGAGATGCAGAACGAAGAACTGTTGCGTAACCAAACATTTCAGCAAGTGGAACGTAAGCACGAACGATTTGGCTGTTACCGTGTGCTTCCATACCATCTACACGTCCACGACGAGCAGTTACGTGACCCATAACATCACCAAGATTTTCTTCAGGAACAGTGATTGTTACAAGCATCATTGGTTCAAGGATAGCTGGTTGTGCAGTCTTAGCAGCTTCTTTAAGTGCAAGAGATGCAGCGATCTTGAAGGCAGTTTCAGATGAGTCGACATCGTGGTATGAACCATCGTAAAGCTTAGCTTTAACGTCAACCATTGGGTAACCAGCAAGAACACCGTTAGCCATAGATTCTACCAAACCTTTTTCAACCGCTGGGATAAATTCACGAGGAACCACACCACCGACGATTGCGTTTTCGAATTCGAATCCTTTTCCTTCTTCGTTTGGAGTAAATTCAATCCATACATCACCAAACTGACCTTTACCACCAGACTGACGTTTGAAGAATCCACGTGCTTGAGTAGAAGCGCGGAATGTTTCACGGTAAGATACTTGAGGAGCACCTACGTTCGCTTCAACTTTGAACTCACGACGCATACGGTCAACAAGGACGTCAAGGTGAAGCTCACCCATACCAGAGATAACTGTTTCACCAGTTTCAACGTTAGTTTCAACGCGGAATGTTGGATCTTCTTCAGCCAATTTTTGAAGGGCGATACCCATCTTATCTTGGTCTGCTTTAGATTTAGGCTCAACCATCAATTGGATAACTGGTTCTGGAACGTTGATTGACTCAAGGATGATTTTAGCTTTTTCATCTGTCAATGAGTCACCAGTTGTAGTGTCTTTCAAACCAACGGCAGCAGCGATATCACCTGAGTAAACAGTGTCGATTTCTTGACGGCTGTTAGCGTGCATTTGAAGGATACGTCCGATACGTTCACGTTTACCTTTAGAAGTGTTCAATACGTAAGAACCTGATTGAAGAACACCTGAGTAAACACGGAAGAATGTCAAACGACCTACGAATGGGTCAGTCATGATCTTGAAGGCAAGAGCTGCAAATGGCTCTTCATCAGATGCAGGACGAGTTTCTTCTTCATCTGTATCTGGGTTGATACCTTTGATTGCTGGGATGTCAAGTGGGCTTGGAAGGTAGTCGATAACCGCATCAAGCATCAATTGAACACCTTTGTTCTTGAAGGCAGAACCACACAATACTGGGAAGAATTCAACGTTGATAGTCGCTTTACGGATACCAGCTTTCAATTCTTCGTTAGTGATTTCTTCACCTTCGAGGTATTTCATCATCAATTCTTCGTCAGTTTCAGCAACTGCTTCAACCAATTTTTCACGGTATTCTTGAGCTTGGTCAAGGTATTCAGCTGGAATATCTTCTTCAAGGATATCTGTACCAAGGTCGTTAGTATAGATTTCAGCTTTCATCTTGATCAAGTCGATGATACCACGGAAGTCATCTTCAGCACCGATTGGCAATTGAATTGGGTGTGCGTTTGCTTGAAGACGGTCGTGAAGTGTGCTTACTGAGTAAAGGAAGTCAGCACCGATTTTGTCCATTTTGTTGGCAAATACGATACGTGGAACTCCGTACTCAGTTGCTTGACGCCAAACTGTTTCAGTTTGAGGCTCAACACCTGATTGTGAGTCAAGAACTGTAACCGCACCGTCCAATACACGAAGAGAACGTTGTACTTCGATAGTGAAGTCCACGTGTCCTGGTGTGTCGATGATGTTTACGCGGTGGTTGTTCCATTGAGCTGTTGTCGCAGCAGATGTGATAGTGATACCACGTTCTTGCTCTTGCTCCATCCAGTCCATTTGTGACGCACCTTCGTGAGTTTCACCGATTTTGTGGATTTTACCAGTGTAGTAAAGGATACGCTCAGTAGTAGTTGTTTTACCAGCATCGACGTGAGCCATGATACCGATATTACGAGTTTTTTCAAGTGAAAATTCGCGTGCCATGAGGTTTGTTTCTCCTATATTTTTTTATTTCTATTCTATTATAACACGATTTAATAAAAACGGATAGGCAGGACCCACCCGTTCTCAATGTTTTCATGTTATTGTTGGTTTCAACTTACGAAATGGTAAGTTGAGTTGTAGCTAAGAGCTGACCGAGCTAAATTGAACCCGGGCTAAAAGCTCAAGTTAACTGATTTGAACCCGAGCGAGGCCCGGTGCAAAAAAGATAAACTGCTTTGTGTTCACGGAACACTGCATCAGTTTCCTATTTTTGCCTTGGGCCTTTGCCGCTCTTAGTATCATTTTATTACCAACGGAAGTGTGCGAAGGCACGGTTAGCTTCAGCCATACGGTGAGTGTCTTCACGTTTCTTAACTGCTGCACCAGTGTTGTTAGCAGCGTCCAAGATTTCTTTTGCAAGACGGTCTTGCATTGTGTGTTCACCACGAAGGCGAGCGATTGTTACCAACCAACGAAGTCCAAGTGTTGTACGACGTTCTGGACGAACTTCAACTGGGACTTGGTAGTTAGAACCACCAACACGACGTGCACGTACTTCAAGTACAGGCATGATGTTTTCCATAGCTGTTTCAAATACTTCAAGTGCATCGTTACCAGTAACTTCTTTGATTTGTTCAAAAGCACCGTAAACGATTGAAGCAGCTGTACCACGTTTACCGTCAAGCATAACGCGGTTGATAAGACGAGTAACTAATTGTGAATTGTAAAGCGGATCTGGCAATACGTCACGTTTTGGAGCTCTATTTTTACGACTCATTTCTCTTTATCCCCTTTCCTTATGCTTTTTTCGGACGTTTAGTACCGTATTTAGAACGGCCTTGTTTACGATCGTTAACACCTGCAGTATCAAGTGCACCACGGACGATATGGTAACGTACCCCTGGAAGGTCTTTTACACGTCCACCGCGAAGAAGCACCACGCTGTGCTCTTGCAAGTTGTGTCCGATACCTGGGATGTATGCAGTAACTTCGATAAGGTTGCTCAAACGTACACGAGCAAATTTACGAAGGGCAGAGTTAGGTTTTTTAGGTGTCATTGTTCCAACACGAGTTGCAACACCACGTTTTTGTGGTGAAGAAACGTTTGTTTGAACTTTTTTATGACTGTTGTAACCAACGTTCAAAGCTGGTGATTTAGATTTTTCTACTTTTGATTTACGCGGTTTGCGAACCAATTGGTTAATTGTAGGCATCTACATTCTCCTGTGTTTTTTTATTTTTGGTGATGATACACTTGGTGACAGCTATCATCTGTGTGTACTTTTGCAACATTTGTCAGCACGTCCCTGTACACTCTTGAGAGACCAAAAGTAAAAAGTACCGTCTATTATTGTACCACGTTTTTTCTATTTTTGTCAATATATTTCTTCTTATTTTTTGACTTCTTTACTCTAAAAATTCTATGAAAACGGTCACCTACCAGATAGGCTCTTCAACCGACCACATAGGCAAAGCTTCTTGTATTTGTCAAGAAAATGGTGTTTAATAGATTTGTAAGTAAGAGATCTCTATTACAACTTTACAAAGGAGAAAATATGAAAGTCAGACTTGACATTGATCAACAATATGCAGAAGAACAAATCATCATAGAAGCACCATCTTTGTCCCCTAGAGTTCAAAAAGTTCAAGACTTTGTTCAATCACTGGATCAAAAAGAAACTCTTAAAGGAAAATTTCAAGATCAGCTTTATCTCATTGAAGTCGGTACTATTCAGCGCGTTTATATTGAAAACCGTAAAGTGTTGGCTGAAACGGATATTAGAACCTATACGCTCGATATTCGTCTCTACCAAGCAGTTGAAATCTTACCTACTTCCTTTATCCAAATTTCCCAATCGGAAATTGTCAACATTGATGCTATCAGTCATCTAAAACTAACCTCTAACGGCTTGATTGAAATCTATCTTAAAAACGACAGTTTTACCTACTCATCTCGCCGTTACCTCAAAGCTATTAAGGAGAAATTAGAACTATGAAAAAACAAATTTTCCACGATACCACAACTGGTATCCTCATCGGCCTCATCCTATCTATTATCTTTTCTTTTATCTATTCGCCAAGCAACTATGCACCACTTAGCCCCAACTCTTTGATTGGCCAATTCATGATCCAACAACAGGTACATGGCGCTCTAGTTTTGCTCTACTGTTCTATCATCTGGGCAGCTATCGGAGTTCTCTTTAGTTTTGGCAGTCGTCTATTCACTCAAGACTGGAGCCTCCTTCGAGCTACTGTCACTCACTTCTTCCTTATGTTGCTAGGTTTTGTTCCTCTTGCAATTCTGGCAGGTTGGTTTCCACTTCGCTGGACTTTCTTGCTTCAACTCATCCCAGAGTTTGCCATCGTCTATCTCATCATCTGGGCGATTCTCTATAAAAGAGAATCAAAGAAGGTTGCCCACATCAATCAACTATTGGCTCAGAAAAAATAATACAACAGAAACCCACTCAGTCTTTTGAGTGGGTTTTGACTTATAATTTTTGCTTCAGCTCTAACAAGAGATTCATGGTCTGCATCGGTGTCATATTGTACACATCTACTTTAGCCAATTCTGCTAGAATAGGATTTTCTTCCGCCGAGTCAAATAGGGAAATTTGTTCAGAGACTGTATTCGTTTGTCTCATTGGAACAGGACTCTCTGTTCCCTGGCTCTCTAATTGAGTTAAAATCGCATCTGCCCTTGCTAGTAAGTCTACTGGTAAACCCGCAATCTTAGCAACATGAATACCGTACGATTTGTCTGCCGGTCCTGGTTCTATCTTATGAAGGAAAGTGACCTGGCCATTTTGCTCAAGCGTAGCCACGTGAACATTTACTAGATGTTCAAGACTAGCTTCCAGACTGGTTAATTCATGGTAGTGAGTCGCAAAAAGAGTCTTGGCTCCAATATGCTCATGGATGTACTCGATGATGGCCTGAGCCAAGGCCATGCCATCATAGGTTGCCGTTCCACGTCCTAGCTCATCAAAGAGAATGAGGGATTTCTCAGTCGCATGCGCAATGGCATTATTGGCCTCCATCATCTCGACCATAAAGGTGGACTGGCCTGAAACCAAGTCATCTGCCGCCCCGATACGGGTAAAAATTGCATCAAAAATTGGCAAGTGAGCACTTTCTGCTGGCACATAAGAACCCAGCTGGGCCATAACTGCTGTCATAGCTAGCTGACGCATATAGGTTGACTTCCCGCTCATATTAGGCCCTGTAATCAGCTGGATGCTAGTATCTTCACCCATTTGGATACTATTGGGAATATAGGTTTGGGCTCCCATGACCTTCTCAACGACAGCGTGACGACCTTTTTGAATGTCAATTCGCGAATCCTGACCAAACTCTGGACGGATCAAGTGCTGATTTTCTGCTACTACCGCTAGTCCTTGTAAGACATCGACAGTAGCGATTCCTTGGGCCAGGGCTTGTAGACGTTGGATATACTTACCAACTTCTTCACGGATACGCATAAAGATTTCATATTCAAGGCTGGCTGACTTCTCACGCGCCTCTAGCATTTCTCCCTCGATACGCGCCAACTCCTCTGTCCCAAAACGCTCAGAGTTTTTCAGCGTAGCCTTGCGGAAAAAGTGGGCTGGTACGTTGCCTAGCTGCGAGTTGGTTACATGGAAATAGTAGCCATCTTTTTTATTGTAATCAATCTTGAGAGTATTGATGCCAGAATTTTCTCTTTCCTTAGCCTCAATTTCAGCAATCCAGCTAGTTCCTTCTCTAAGCACCCGACGATACTTGTCCAAGGTCTCATCAAAGCCCGTCCGAATAATACCACCTTCGGTAATCACATGAGGAGCCTCAGGAGCAATGGCTGCGCTAATAAGACTTTCCAACTCAGGGATAGCATCCAGTTGTTCAATCAGATAAGCTAGAGCTGGTTGCTCCATTCCTTCTAAAATTGCGCGAATCCTTGGAACACTGGCCAAGGTAGTCGCTAGCTGCAAGAGGTCTTTAGGATTGCTTTTCCCAAAAGAAACACGACTAGCAAGGCGCTCAATATCGTAGACTCCCTTTAGGCTTTCTGTCAAATCACTACGTTCAAAGAAATAATCCAGAAAGACCTGTACAACCTCCTGACGTTCAAGGATACGATCCTTGTCAATCAAGGGACGGTGGATCCAAGAGCGCAAAAGACGCATTCCCATGGCAGTCTTAGTTTCATCTAGCAACCAGAAAAGACTCCCTTGTTTCTTGCCAGAACGAGCATTTTCTACTAGATCTAAACTAGCCTTGGTTGCATAATCCATCTGCAAGAAATCCTTAATTTCATAACGGACAACTGGCTTCAAGTGATTCAACTCTCTCATCTGAGTCCGATGGACATACTGAAGAAGCTTACTGCTGGCAGTCTGTTCAACAGGTGCCAATCGTGGATCCAGCAGATGGATGTCTTCAAATGATTCTTGCTCATAAGAAAGTACCAAATTCATTTGACGGCTGAGAATCTGTTCTTCCTCTTCAGTTAAGGCATAGCCGATGACGACTTCTCTGGCCTTGAGGTTCCGAATTTCACCACATACCAGAGTAAAATCCAATAAGCCTGTCACATAGAAATCACCCGTCACTAAGTCCATGTATGCCAAGCCAAATTGCTGACCGTCACGGTCAATAGCCACCAAAAAGTTGTTTTGACTATCTGGTTTACTACTATCGACGACTGTACCAGGGGTAATCACCTGCACAACCTCGCGTTTCACAACACCAACAGCCTGCTTAGGATCCTCCATCTGCTCAGCAATGGCAACCTTGTAACCACGCTCCACTAAAACATCGATATACTGTTGAGCAGAGTGATAGGGAACTCCAGCCATGGGAATAGGATTGTCAGCATTTTTATTGCGACTGGTTAGTGAAATTTCTAGTATCTGGGCAGCATTGACTGCATCTTCGTAAAATAACTCATAAAAATCACCCATACGAAAGAGCAAAAAAGCATCTGGATATTGTTTTTTGATATCCACATACTGTTGCATGCCTGGTGATAATTTTTCTGTCGTCATCCATTCTCTCCTTGTTAAAAATAGAGAGTGGGACAGAAATCGGTAATTCGTTAGAATTCGATTTCGTCGTCCCACCTCCGCACAGTTGAGTAGGGCTGTAAAAGCTGATGAAATCAGCGTAGTAGAGCCCACTCAACCACTGCGTCTTGCTCGACAATCCAAAGACAATTGAGAGGCTAGGACTTTTGTCCCAACCTCCTTATCTATCCTTCATCAAATCTAACAAACGATCTTCCATGAGTTTAGCGACATGCTGATCTCGGCAGATGACCAAGAGAGTATTGGCACCCGCAACTGTTCCTAAAATCCATTCATCCTTGTTGGCATCGACAACATTGGCTAAAACTGCGGCTTCACCCAATTTAGTGTGCAAAACTAAGGTAAACTCAGCTCTTGCTACACCTTCCAAATGATGGGATAAAAACTCAACAAGGTCAATCTTCTCTGTCTCATTTGCTAGTACGTAGTAGACCTTATCATTTTTCTTAACCTTGGTCAAGCCCAGTTCGCGAAGGTCACGCGACAATGTCGTTTGCGTCACAAAAACATTGCGTGCTTCCAAACGATCTTGAATCTCCTTTTGAGTTCCTAATTTTTCCTCAGTGATCATTTGTTTGATTAACTGATGGCGTTCTCTTTTTCTCATAACATCCTCTCGAGTGAATATTTATAATATTTTACAACTATTTAATTAAGAACATTATACCAAAAAAACCGAATATTTCAAAAAAATTCTTATCATTCCTCAAAATTGTGATAAAATAGAAGAAAAGTCCAAAGGAGTTTATAATGAATACAAAACAATTGATTGCTAGCGAATTGGCTAGCGTCATTGACAGCCTGGATCAAGAGGCTATTTTAAATTTACTAGAACAACCCAAAAACTCTGATATGGGAGACATCGCCTTTCCTGCCTTTACTCTAGCAAAAGTTGAGAGAAAAGCTCCGCAAATGATCGCGGCAGATATCGCTGAAAAAATCAATAGCCAAGCATTTGAAAAAGTCGTCGCTACTGGACCTTATGTTAACTTCTTCCTTGATAAAAATGCCATTTCTGCTCAAGTATTACAAGCTGTTATCACTGAAAAAGAACACTATGCTGACCAAAATATTGGTAAACAAGAAAATGTTGTTATCGACATGTCTAGTCCCAATATTGCTAAGCCATTCTCTATTGGCCACCTGCGCTCAACTGTTATCGGAGATAGCTTGTCACATATTTTCCAAAAAATCGGTTATCAAACGGTCAAGGTCAACCATTTGGGAGACTGGGGTAAACAGTTTGGGATGCTGATCGTTGCCTACAAAAAATGGGGCGACGAAGAAGCTGTAAAAGCTCATCCTATTGATGAACTTCTTAAACTCTACGTTCGCATCAATGCTGAAGCTGAAAATGATCCTAGCTTGGATGAAGAAGCACGCGAATGGTTCCGTAAACTTGAAAATGGAGACGAGGAAGCTCTCGCACTTTGGCAATGGTTCCGTGATGAAAGTTTGGTGGAATTTAACCGCCTTTACAATGAATTGAAGGTTGAATTCGACAGCTACAACGGGGAAGCCTTTTACAATGACAAGATGGATGCAGTTGTAGACATCCTTTCTGAAAAAGGACTTCTTGTTGAGTCAGAAGGAGCCCAAGTTGTGAATCTTGAAAAATATGGAATTGAACACCCAGCTCTTATCAAGAAATCTGATGGTGCAACTCTTTACATCACACGTGACTTGGCTGCAGCTCTTTACCGTAAAAACGAATACCAATTCGCCAAATCTATCTACGTCGTTGGTCAAGAGCAATCTGCCCACTTTAAACAGCTCAAAGCTGTCTTGCAAGAAATGGGCTACGACTGGAGTGACGACATTACTCACGTTCCTTTTGGTTTGGTTACAAAAGAAGGGAAGAAGCTCTCTACTCGTAAAGGGAATGTCATCTTGCTAGAGCCTACAGTTGCAGAGGCTGTCAGTCGTGCCAAAGCCCAAATCGAAGCCAAAAATCCTGAACTTGAAAATAAAGACCAGGTGGCGCATGCTGTTGGAGTTGGAGCCATTAAATTCTATGACCTTAAAACTGACCGTACAAATGGATACGACTTCGACCTTGAAGCCATGGTATCCTTTGAAGGCGAGACTGGTCCTTATGTTCAATACGCCTATGCTCGTATCCAATCTATCTTGCGCAAAGCCGATTTCAAACCAGAAACAGCCGCCAACTATAGCTTGAACGACGCTGAAAGTTGGGAAATTATTAAACTCATCCAAGATTTCCCACGTATTATCAACCGTGCGGCGGATAACTTTGAACCTTCTATCATTGCTAAATTTGCAATTAGCTTAGCGCAAGCCTTTAACAAATATTACGCTCACACTCGTATCTTGGATGAAAGTCCAGAACGCGACAGTCGTTTAGCCCTTAGCTATGCAACTGCAGTTGTCCTCAAAGAAGCACTTCGTCTGCTGGGCGTAGAAGCACCAGAGAAGATGTAATTCGTTACAAGAGACTGGAACTAAAGTTCCTAGTCTCTTGACGGCAATCGCTATCGGGCGATTTGCCTAAACGCCTTACTAATGCATCCAAATAATTAATATCGATTTATTTGGATGCATGTCGTGATCTATTAAATTAATTTATTACTAAGCAGTCTAAGTAACTAACGCCAAATCCTATTCGGACTTTGGCTAGGTGCTTCACTAGTTTTAGGACATAAATATGATCGATTTAGGGGCCACGACGTCGTAAATGAGGCGATTTGCCTAAACGCTTCACTAATTCACCTAACCAAATAATATCGATTTGGTTAGGCTCATGTCGTAGGCTTTTAATCACTTTATTGTAATGCAGTCTAAGTAACTAACGCCAAATCCTATTCAGAGTTTGGCTAGGCGCTTCACTAGTCTTTCGATAGAAATATTATCGATTTCTACCGAAAGACGTCGCAATCTTAAAGTTACTGAATTGCAGAGCGTTCTAAGTAACCAATCCTAAACCTCTACGGACTTTTATTTGGTACTAGGGGCAGAGGGCATTACATCCACTATTTTAGATTAGCGATCACTTGCCTAATTTCTATATTGTCATTACTTGAAAAGCGAAAAATCTTTTTCGCTTTTCTCTTGTTATTAACTTCTTTATCACAGAGGGAGAGACTTTATGAGCCAATATGCTTATATTTTAGTTGTCATCAGTCTTGTCGTTCTTTTTCTCATTAACAAATACGAAAAGGAAAAACTACAAGGCCTTCTACAAGAACAGCTTTTAAAGGATGAAACTTTTCGAGCTACTATCAAGGAAAAAATTAAAACAACAGAAAACATCAACGATGTCATCGACTACATCAATAAGGGATATCGTTTGGGAATTATGATTTCAAAGGAAATTGTGGAAGACATCAGAAAATGAGGCTAGGACAAAAGTCCTAGCCTCTCAATTGTCTTTGGATAGTCGAGCAAGACGCAGTGGTTGAGTGAGCTTTACTACGCTGATTTCATCAGCTTTTACAGCCCTACTCAACTGTGCGGAGGTGGGACGACGAAATCGAATTCTAACGAATTACCGATTTCTGTCCCACTCTCATTTTTTCCTGAGAACTAAGATTCCCACCAGTATAACAATCCCTAGTGATGCCATGGTTCCGTATGCTGACAAACTTTCATCAAGAAATTTCTTGGAGAACTGCAACAGAGCGAACTCTAAGAGTAGCAAAGCACTGCATAGCATAATATCCTTGAAGCTTGGTTTTCGTTTTATATACTTTAAAAATGATCTCTGTAGTTTACTCATTTCGATTGGTCTCCAATGACAAAATCAGACCTATCACACTACCAGCTATAAATACCCACCAGCAAATCCTGATATCTTGTAAAGCTAAAAAGGAAAATAGAGACATTCCAAAAGGTAATGTTAAGGAAAAAATCATACTCAAGAAGTTATTACTTCTAGCTAATACGTCTGAACTCAAATTAGACAGTAACAGAGTATCTAATTTAGGCATTGATTTCGACATAAAATACATAACAAAGGCTAAGCAAATAATACCGACCAGAGGAGGAAAATCTAAAATATTGGCAATAGCAAGTAATACAAATAGGAGAGCATTAAGGGATAACAAATTTGAAAAAGATAATTTCCCAAAATAATCATTAGGAGTTAAACTTCCAATAATAGCTCCCCCTAAGCTGACACCTTCAATCAAAAAAAGAGCTTGGGCATAACTGAGATGATAGATATCATGGTCTAATAAGTAAAAATGATAAATACCTCCAATAGCACCTCCTAAAGTGTTCATAATTAGAATAACAAGTACAATTTTGAATAAGGATTTACTTTCCTTTTTTCTAAACACATAGTCCATATCTGCATAGATTGTTTTCATTTGTTGGACTAAATTAATTGGTTGAGTCTCCACAGTTATAGACAAATGTGTCAGTTCTTTTCTATTTTTTAACAAAATCAGAGAAGATAACAGAAAGAAACCTGAGTTCACAATTGCAACTAAAGAAAAATTTTGTTGACTTGTAGTGAGTATCCATACCCCCAGAGCTTGACCTCCTAGATTTGATAAATAAGATACAAATTGAGTAAAGGAGTAGGCTTCATAGAGTTTATCTTCTGAAATATTATACTGAATAATCGGCATACGTAATCCCGCTGTATAATCTGATAAGACATCTGAACATATATTCATTAAACAAATAAAGGCAAAAGTAAAAAAATTAGAATCACGAATTACTATCGCAATCAAGAGAAATAAAATACTTTGCAAGCATCCAACCCAAATAATCATCCTTGCTTTATTTTGAGTCTGATCAGCCTTAATTCCCACATAAAAAGTAAATAAGAATGGCAAAATCGTAATCATATTTGCCACAAATACAGCTAGACTTTTAAATGGCAAACTAGCAGCATAGACGACAAACACCAAATTATAAATATATGCTCCACTTGAACTTAAAAACCTTGATAAAGTAAGTATTCTAAATAGATGATGTTTTAAAAATAGTCTCATAACAGATCGCTCCTATAGTTTAAAATTTTATACATATTTATGATTTGAGGAGATTCTTCTAAATTTCGGAGCGCAACCCTTTGCAGAATAAACCCACTTATTAGTAGTTCTTTTGCTATTAAAATAAAATCATCATTAGGAAAATATTTACAAACTGCTAATAAAGTATCTGCAAGGCCAATCATCCCTCCCCAATATCCAGAAAACTGAGCATATTCAACCAACAAGCTCGAACTCAAATCCAAAATAATATCCTTGTACTCAAATGGATCGATGTATAGTAACATTCGAATAATACCCGATGTTCCATCCAATAAATACGGAGAGGCCGTTGTTGAAGAATTTTTTAAAAATTTTTTACCGTCTATATCTAACGTATTTGATAGTACAATCTCAACACCTTTGTTTATAATTTTTTTATCAAAAGAAATATTATGTAAGAAAATTAAAAAACCAGATAAACCTTCTAATCCAAAATCACGAAAGTTATTAAATAAGGTTAATATTTCAGCAGATGTTGTATTTGTAGTTACAGAGAAGATTACTCTTGATTCTAATAGATTAAAAAATTCTTGATTGCTTAGTGGCAATAATTCAGTATTTATCCAAGCATCAATTTTTTTTTCTTTATTTTTTCTAACATATATATTTGAAAATATTTTTTTAGAAGTAAATATATCTGGTTCATCACTGAATAAATATTTTATCAGAATATCTATATTAGTATCAATACCTTTTTGAAGCAGTAATTCTTTGATGTTATCAATTTTAGAGTCTCTTTCTCCTTTTAACTGTAATCTACCTAGTAAAAATAATATCAAATTTGCGATTTTATAACAATCTGCTTTTTTACCTTCTATATAATTCCATTTTTCTAGACAGATATCGTTGTAGATTCCTACTAATGGACTCTCATTTGATAAATAAGAATTTTCTAAGTCAACAAAGTATAGTTCCAACATATTTGTAATTATAATATTGTCTGGATGAATATCATTCAAAACAATATTTTCTTGATGAAAGTATCCGACTAATTCTATTAGTTTTTCGAAAATTTTTAAAAGAGTAAGAAATTTAAAATAATTTTTAGTGATGTCGTTTTTAGAGTAGGAATATAAATTATAATCATCTACAAAATCTTTTAATGCAACTCCATCTATGAATTCATATATAAAATATCCATTTGTCCACTCATTAATTTTTTCCAATGGCTTAGGACTGTATTTAATAAATTTACTAGATATAATCCACTCTTTTTCTCTTAATTTTCTTCTTTCTATATTCTCATGGGACAATATATGGTTTCGACATTCCTTTATAATGACTCTCTCAGTAGATTCCTTTTGATTAGCCAAATAAATATTACCACCATTGCTACTTTTTAGAATAGAATTTATTTCATAATTATCAGACATATACGTATCTATAAATCTCTGAGGCTCTTGAATATCTTCAATCCATTTAGGTAAATCAAAATAGACTTTTTGATAATCTTGCCAAATTTCACCATCTGGTCCATACATAGTTGGAAAACCATCAATTAAATTATTTTCATTAACTATGTTGCATCCAAATCTGTAGAAAATATTATTAGAATTTTTATAGTTTCTATCGCTTAGTATATAAATGCCTTGTAAATTACAAGGTAATTTTTGATAAATCTTTTCAAGTAACTTTATACAATTCTCTCTATTCCTTGGATAAATTGTTATAAACTTCCCTGATTCCGCCAATGATTCAGTTTCAGAAAAATTTTTATAAATTTTATTAAAGTCAGACAAATACTTGTACATAGCTCCTTCTTGCTCTAACAACTCACTAACTACATCAAATACTTGTTTATAATTATTTATAGTGGCAGAAATATGAATTTTAAAACCAAACTCTTCCAATTCATATAAATTTTCATTACAATATGTAAAATCCGTTCTATCCATAGTTCACCTTTTTACAAATAGATAAAGGAGTATGATATACAAGTCCATACTCCTTATAAAACACTACCAATCTATACCTTAGTTCATTATCCTTTATGAACTGTGCACTTGTATGTTGCTACAAATTCTTTGACTGGTTCTGCATGTGTTGATGCAATCATTGCAAATTTTGTCATTTCTGTTACCTCCTTTATTTTATGAATCAAGTATAACAAAAAAAGCGGGAGTCCCCACTTTTTTGTAATATATTTTTCTTCAAAATAGATAAATTATATTCTAGAAACTATTAAATATGCAACATTAAGAATCGAATTTATTTTTTGTCAGCTAACACCATAAGAATATATTACAACCCCTTGCATGAAAATTGATTTAAAAAGTAGTTTTCATAGTATGTCGCACCATCTACGTATTCTAAATCCTTCAAAATCTCAATACCTCTCTTAATTCTTACACCCCCTTTATCCGATAATGTAAAAATAGTATCGTAATAACCTTTGGCAATCATATAAATAATTTTAAGATAGGCTTCTTGCTCTGGTAAATCTCGCTTTTCAATCTGAAAGATGAAATAATCTGCCTTTAACTTATCTTTTTCCTCTACTGCTTTAAATAGTCCATTAATTAAAATCGTATCAATACTAACTTTATTATCCGGTAAAGAACCTAATAAATCTGTTTTTTGTAGCATCTCCCTAGCATATTTAAAATAGAGCGGAAGAGGAAACAAGGTAGAAATGGTTGAAAATAGTTCTAATTCGTAATTTCCCCAAATATCAATAGTAAAAAAATAGTCATAAAGAAAATCCAACTCTTCATCAGTTGCTGTTGCTTCTAAATCAAAAAATACCAGAACACTTTTGATACGAATCATTTGTAAAAGATAGCTTTTTTCAGCACTTGAGGCATACTTTTTAGATGTCCTTTCGTACAATGCTTGAAGAGAAGCAAGACCTTCTTTTTCATATGTGTTCCAAAGATTTTCTGTAAAAGTCAAATTCTTTTTCTGAGCAAAACCACGTACCAAATACATAAATTCATTCAAATCAGAATGAATATGATCTAAAGCAGTAATTAATTTCACAGATGATAAATCAGCCTCCCCTCGTTCAAATTTGCTCAACATGGAATAAGTAAACTCTCCTCCCGTCGCCTCTTGTAAGGATATATTCCGACTCTTTCGTAACTCTTTAAAAATCTCTCCCATATTTTGCATATTGACTCCTCACACTTCTTAACTATCTAACTCATACAAGTCCGCAATAATCCCTGCAACCTTTTTAATATCTCCCAGCATTCCACGCATCTCAAAGTCAGCTAGAACAGGGAAACCAAAGCGTTGGCTGTATTGTTTAGCCGTCAAACAGTATTGATTGTTAAAGTTACGATTACCGGATCCTACAACACCAAAACACTTGCTGGCATTGTCACCATAGGCGATAAAATCCCCTACTGGAGTGGTCAAAATCTCCACATCTCCGTTATCAACACCATTGCCACCTTCTAGATAAGTCGGTAGGAAAGCGACATATGGATTGGTCATCTCAAAGAAATTCTCTCCCTCCTTGACCAAATCTTTAATATGGATCTTTTCCACTTCAATGTTCCCATACTGTTCTAAAAGGTATGCCCTCAGACGTGTTACAAAACTCTCAGTATTTCCACTCAGACTGATATAGACTAAGGAAATTTTTTTCATGCTCTCCTCCTTCTTTTTTGAATTCAAAAAAATAACTACCAAGATTGTATCTTGATAGTTATGCTTTGTCAACTCTTAGGCAAGTTCTTCCTCTTCTTGAGTTTCTGTTAATTCTTTTTGCTGACGCCACATTTTATAGAAGACGATTGCTAGGAAGATAACATTGAGTACGATCCCAAAAATGGCTGAACCTTTGGCACCAAGCTCCGCTCCCATACGGATGTTAGGGTCTGTAAAAAGTGAAACCGCGTCCTGAACGCCGATAAAGTTGTAGATAGAACCAACGATGGCAACGAAGACATAAGCAAGATAAGTGTAGTTAGCCAATTGGATTTTTTTACGAACGAGGAAAAACAAAGCCACAACAACTAGAATAACAGATAAGACAACCAAGAGAATGCTGAAGACAGAATGACCATGCTCCGATACCTTAATGGTGTAATCAACGAGCTCCTTAGCATAAGTAGCATTAACACCTGATGCTGATGTTTCTAGATTGCTCATACCATCCGCAGTAGGTACTGGAGATATGATTCCAAATAGTGACATTGCTGAGAGTAAGGCTGAAAAAATCAGTAATACCCATAGATAGATTGGTTTCTTTTTCATCAAAGCAACCCCCTTATGTTTTTTAGTTTATTATAGCATATTTTACGAGGGAGAACAACTACTACAAGTTCGCTTCCACCTGTTTACGGTAGGCTTTAGGAGACTTTCCACACAGTTTTCGAAAGACCTTATAGAAATAACCTACATTACTGTAACCAACCGTATAGCAAATATCCTCGATACTATCATTAGTAGATAACAAGAGTTGTTGGGCCGCCTTGATGCGTTGCTTATTGAGAAGCTCTGCAAAAGTGGAATTGGTTTCCTTCTTGATCAACTGCCCCAAATAAACTGGATTGATAAAGAGTTCCTTGCTGATATCCTTGAGAGAAAGCTCTTTTTGGTAATCTCTACCAATAACTTCAAGCACGCTGACCACATTTTCATTCATTCGATATTGGCCGAAGAATGATGTCAAGGTTTCCTTGGTATAAGCGACTAAATCCTCAAAAGTTGTAATAGCATGAATATTCTTGACAATATCTGTCATATCGTCTGCTTTCAAATGTTCAAAGAGATGGAAGACATCCATGACAAACTGGGTAAACAACTGCTTGGTAATGGAAACCCTCGGGGTGTTTTCAAGGACAATTTGCTCAAGCAAGGTCAACTCCTCGATAATTTGCTGAAGATTCCCCTGGATGATCACTCGATAGATAGGCTCGTAGTAAGAAAAGAGACTTTCAGATTGATCTAAATTGACCGAACCATAAAAGAGAGTCTTTTCCACATCACGCTTCCATTTTTCAAAGTTGATTTGATAAGGAACTTCAAAAGGCATGACTAGCAAGCCCTCAAATTCCTGATCTGCAAGGACAATCTGCCAGTCCTGACCTAGAACATAGTAGGGAATGACAAAACTCCCTTGTTTTTCCTTTGAAAGCCCAATCCACCAACTTTCTTTTTGGGTGAGATAAGCAAGAAAGGCTTCCTCATCTAGTTGCTGGCTCAAGATTTCTGGCTCATGAGATTTTTCACCAAGCTGACTGGCAATCTTTTCAAGCAAGCGTTCAAGCTCAAGCTTATCGACTGGTTTGACCAGATAATCAACGACATTGAGATTCATGGCTTTTTTGACATAGTCAAATTCTTGATAGCCTGAAAGGAGGATATAGTAAGCATTTGGCAACAAGTCCTTCATCTCCCCAATCATCTCAAGCCCTGTCTTGTCAGGCATATTGACATCAGAAATGACAATATCTACGGGATGTTCTCGTACGTAGTCCAGAGCGTCGTCAGCATGATTGGCTGTTGCAACGACTTCCATATCCCACTTGTCAAAAGGAATCAAACGTTTGAGTCCTTCTGTAATCATGTACTCATCGTCAACTAAAAGTACTTTATACATCTTTATCCTTTCTCTTCATTTTGAATGGTGATTCGATAGCGAACACCTTCTTGTTCAACTGATTCTACACTGATGTCATAGCGGTCGCCAAAGTAGAGTACAAAGCGCTCATGAACATTGACAATCCCAATGGACTGGCGTTTCCCACTATAATCCACCGTATGTTCGAAGGTTCTTTGAGCTAATTTATCCTGTATCTCTGCTAGCTTATCAGCAGGCATTCCACGCCCATTATCGGTTACCAAGATTTCAACATATCCTTCTTTTTTCAAGGCCTTGATACTAATCACATTATCTGTACGTCGATGATCAACTCCGTGGGCAAAATAATTCTCCACCAAGGGTTGGAGGGTAAATTTTGGAATGCGCATTTCTTCCAATCCAGGGTCGATTTTAAATCCGTAAGCAATGGATTTTGGATAACGCACCATACAGAGATAACTGTACTTCCGACAAAATTCCACTTCTTGCTTCAATGTTGTTTCTCGCTCATCAGAGATGTTGTTGCGCAAGAGACTACTGAATTCGTAGATAATATCCGCTAGTTCATTTTGGTTCTCCATGACCGCGTACATCCGTAAAAACTCCAGAGTATTGTACATGAAATGTGGATTTATCTGAGCTTGTAGAGCGCGCATATTGGCATCTTTTTGACTCAGTTCAAGTTGATAAATATCATGGATATTTCTCTCCAATCGATCCAACATATCATTTGTTGTCTCAGCGATTAAAAGTAATTCCTGGTCTTTTTTCGTGAGATCAATTCTTTTACCTTGCTCCCCTTGCGCAATATCATGGATTGTTTCCACTAGATCAACAACTTGGGTTTGATACTTCGAAAATGTTTTTTTCAAGGTTACATATAAAATAACGATAAAGAGGAGACTCAAAGCAAGAATAAAAATCGAACTAAAGATACTCCCACTAAGGACATAATCCCTAGGAACCGCAACCTGAACCTGATAACCATGAGCAGTCTCATCTAACAGCCACTCTTCACGGTCATTTTTTTCACCGAGATGAAACATATCCGTTTCAAAAGGAGAGGTGATGCTCACTGCAATTGGAATACTTCCTCTGGTATTGTCAATAGCCTTATAAAAAACATCGGAAGATACAGAGACATAAATAACACCAAGAGCTTGATCCGATACTGGATCGGATACAGGAATGGCGAAACTATTAGCATCTGGCTTAAAGGCATCTGCAGAAACCTTGTAACCACTACGATTGTCCCTCTTCGAAACATAAACTTCTGTCGAGTCTTGCAAGACAAAGGCTACACCCGTTACAAAATCATTGCGCACATAGAGGTCATCAATATTTTCATAAATGGATACCGAAATATAGGGTGATGCTTTACGCTCCAGTTGCCAATAGAAATAATCTGGTGTACTGAGGCTAAAATACTTATAGATTCCCTCGATTCGCGCTTGATTCTCTACTAAACTTTGGGCTGAACGCGCTGATTCTCGATAGTAATACTCAACCTCACTCACTGTCCGAGTCAAAACCCGCTGGGAAACCTGTCTTGCTTCTTTTTCTCGACTATCCCAGTTTACATAGGAAATCAACAGGGCAAAACTAGCAATGATGACAATCATCACCCAAGTATAGGTTCGAAGGAGTGAATGAAGCCAAAATTGTTTCATTCTATTTGGACGCCAATTTTTCATGAATGCTTTCATAAACAGGCTCCAATAAATCACTAATAAAGAAATGCCACATACCAATCCCTACAAAAATAATGAGGGCAGGCATATAAAACCCAATAATGGCTAACAAGACGCTACCAAGAAGAACTTTAGCCACTGCTGATAGGCTCATAAAAATTCCGATAAAGGCAAGCTTTAAGGTATTTTGATAGGATAAGTCAAAATAAACTTGCAATTTTAGAGAAACTGTATAAGCCAAAAATACCAAGGCCACCAAAAAGATATTTAAAAATGTTGCTGCCAAATGGATAATGGTCTGATGCGGCAATTGGATCATGAGATACAAACCATAAATCAAGATCAAGTCAAGTCCCATAAAGGTGTAGAAACTGAGATTGCTTTTAATAAAATTACTCTTGTAAAGAGTCCAAGCCTCTTTAAAACCATAGGCACGGTATGAATAACCATGTTCTGCAAATAAACTCATGATAGTCGCACTAGCTGGTGCTATACCAAAAAACACACCTCCTGCTAGTGTCAATAACCAAAAATAAGCCGTTGCAATCATCCCTAAAAAGAAACGATGAAAGACTAGCTCAATAAAATTTCCCACAGTTTGCCTCCAAAAAAATAATCTAGAACTATTATAACATATTTCAAGCGCTCTCAAAAATAGGAGGAGAGAAAAGGCAGTGAGAGTTTATCTCGCTACTTTTTTAGTATCAAGTCCGGAGTAAGCATCCATCCTTGTCAAAGGTGTACAAATGAATAAGTATATATAGTTGTTTAATAAAGGTATTTGTACTATAATAAAGATAGAGATATCGATTAATGATCAAAGTTATTTCCAGAGAAGATAAACATCTTTGCAGATTAAATAATTACTCCTCAACTTAGTTATTGGCTTTACAAAATAACGAAAGGAGTACTAGTTATGACTATTTTTATTTTAAGAACTACCTTGTTTTGGATTGCTCTTGTATTGAGTCTTTTCTCTGATAAATTGTTCAAACAACATGCAAAAATTGGAAAAATAATTTGCACTATAATAGCAGCAGTCGCAGCATTATCATTTCTATTCTAAGTTATTTTAAGAGTACAGGAATTTGTTCGTCCTGTATTCTTTTTTTCTGCAAAATGTGCATTGATAGAATAAATAACAAGTTACCAAAATTTATATGCGTTCTCAAAACAACACAAAAACACTCTAGACAATAGGACTAGAGCGTTTCTCTATATATCCGAACATCTAATTTATTTCACAAAGAATGTAGTTTTTCGGTTAATTTTTATTGCAATACATCGAAATTTTAAAATTCAAGAATCGCGTTAAATCACGGTTTTTAAACATCTAATAATATGCTTTTCTTTTATCAAGCAATATGTGAGGCCCACTGATGAAATTACTGACATAAGGATTCTCCTTTTAATTTTTTTCTATTTTTGTTTATCATATATTTTAATGTTTATCTATCAGTCACACATTCGTAATACACATTTATACAAAAAAGCTTTTTGCTTTGGAATCCTTTAATAATAACAGTTTACATTAATGATTATTTCCCATTTAATACTATTTTACTGTGCGTACTAATTTCAAATATCTTTTTCATGCATTAAACCCTTTATTTATCACATCTTTAACTGTCTATAAAAATCAGCATTCATTTCTAACAATTCTTTAAAAGGGACTATTTTTCTAACTGCACCTGATGGAGTGTATTCCATTGACCAAATAAAAGGATAGGTCAAAACAACTTCATTTGATTCAAGCGATAAATCTAATGTGAACAAATCTGGTACTATCAGTTCTTGATAAAATGTGTCTAACTGATTTGTCGTCACCCAATACAAAAAGTCCTTATAATCTATCTCCAAATCCTCCCATTCTAATGTATCGGGAGCGAAATATTCTATTGCATTTAATTTTTCAATATTTATTGCAAATAGACCACACAAGATATCATAAGCTATCAAACAACGATTCGAATTATAACATTTTGAAAACAATTCATTACAGTAACTGAAGCCATTCTCTGAATCATTCCCCAAGATTTTTAAATAACCATTAACAGTTACATAAGAAAAATGTTCTAAGATAAACTTCAGTTCTTGTGGTCTTTCTATACTATCCGTTAGTTTTTTGTTAAATTCAAGGAATTTAATATCATTAGAACTTTTATCAAATTCCGCAATAATCTTTTCCATAGTTAACATTTTATTTGTTTCCCCTATCCCATTCAATTTTTCACTCTTGCTTCATTTCTATTTATATGCACAACATTAAAGAAGTTCAATCGCAGATACTTCATTATCTAAATCAACAAATTCAAACTTCTCAGGATATTGCAGATAATCAATACATTTTTTAAAAGGCTCTATAATTTCTGTAGTGGGTAAAACCACCATAGGAATTATGGAGCCTATTTTGTTGTAGAAAAAAAGTCCCAT
>NZ_JARZZP010000013.1 GCF_029948085.1 Streptococcus taonis
ATATCAGATGATGAGACAAACCATTTTTGAAAAGAGAAAAAGACAAACGCCAAAAATAACGTTTGTCTTCGTTCTGAGAAAATTGTCCAAAATTGACTTTTTCTTCAATCTGAGAGCCACTTGGCTCTTTTTTTATTTATGACTTAATTTCTTGGTCAAGAAGTCTCCCAAGAACTGAATCGTAAAGATAATCAAGATAATGATGAGGGTTGCAAGGATAGTCACATCGTGATTGTAACGGTTAAAACCATAAGCGATCGCTACGTTACCGATACCTCCAGCCCCAACTGCTCCAGCCATAGCTGTTTCACCGACTAGTGAAATCAAGGTTACAGTCGTCACGCGGATCAAATCTGGAAGTCCTTCTGATAGGTAAACTCCTACGATATCCCAAAATGTAGCTCCGCTAGCTTGAGCCGCTTCAATGACACCGCCATCTAGCTCAGCCAATACCACCTGTACTTGACGGGCAAAGAAGGCAAAGACTGCAAAAGATAGGGGTACGATAGCCGCATTTGGACCAATGCTTGTTCCTACGATTAGATGAGAGAAGGGTGACAAGACTGCCAAGAGAATGATAAATGGCACTGCACGGAAGATTGACGTGATCTTGTCTAAAATCCAGAAAACAACTTTATTTTCCAAGACACCACCTGGAGCTGTCAAGACAAGAAAAAGCCCTGCAACCAGCCCTAGGAAACCTCCAATGATGAAGGAAAGAACCGTCATATAAAGGGTCAAGTAGATTGCTGTTCCCCAGCCAGCTTGACCAGACCAACCCATCTTGTAGACGTTTGGTAAGTATGCTTTAATCAATTCTGCCATCTTACTGTCCTCCCTTCAATACTTTTAGTTGCACACCAGCCTGACGGATAGCTTCTTGAGCTTTTGCCAGTGCTTCTTTTTCTCCAGACAAAACAACCACAAGCTCACCCACAGGAGTACCATCCAAAATTTCAATGTTCCCATAGAGAATATTGGCTGTTACTTGGTAGTGTTTGTATAATTCATTCAAAAGTGGCTCATCTGTAGAAGCACCTGCATACTTGAGTTGTACCAAAATGCTATTTTCAGATAAGTTCTCCACGATTTCTTGCTTTTCAATCTTGACCATAGCTTCATCGATACCAGTAGCCGTTGAGATAAAGTCCTGGGTCAATGGTTGCTTAGGATCTGAGAAGATTTCAAGAACGCTGCCCTCTTCAATCAAGCGACCATCCTGCATGACTGCCACACGGTTAGCAATGTCTTTGACAATCTGCATTTCATGCGTAATCAAGACAATAGTCAAGCCTAGTTTACGATTCAATTCTTGCAAGAGTGACAAGATTTGTTTTGTCGTCTTTGGATCAAGAGCTGAAGTTGACTCGTCCGAAATCAAGATTTTTGGATCATTAGCTAAGGCACGCGCAATGGCTACACGCTGTTTTTGACCTCCAGATAATTGTGAGGGATAGTTTTCGGCACGGTCTGCAAGACCAACCAAGTCCAACAACTTAGCCACTTTAGCCTTCTTATCTTTCTCACTGAGTCCAGAGTGTTTGAGGGCAAAGGCTACATTTTCCTCTGCTGTCTTCTGACTCATAAGGTTAAAGTGTTGGAAAATCATCCCAATATCCTGACGTTTGCGTCGTAATTGCCCGGCAGTTAAGGTTTCTTTACCATCGAAAATCACATCATCATCTACAGTAATTCGACCTGCAGATGGTTTTTGTAAAAGGTTAATAACACGAACCAGGGTTGATTTCCCTGCTCCAGAATATCCTACAATCCCGTAGATATCCCCTTCTTGAATGTGAATGGTCACATCCTTGACCGCTGTGATGGTTCTTTTCTTTTGGTGGAAAGTCACATCAATCTGGTCTAATTTGATAATGTCTCTACTCATAACTTCTAATCAGCTCCTCTACTAATTCAATATGGGTGTAATAATCGGCGATTCGCACATTTTCATCTCCACCATGGTCTCGGCTATTAGCATTTCCTAGGCCAAATGCAACCATAGGTACTTCTAAGGCATCAAATACCGTATGCATTGGACCTGTACCAGCTGTTGTTGGCAAGACAGATACACCCTGTGGATAAAATTTCTTGGCTAGCTCAATGACATTGAGAATGGCCGGCGCACTCATGTCACTTCGATAGCTCATCTCACCCAAAGTATAGTACAATTCTACCTTATCAAAGCCATTTTTGTCTAGTTGTTTTCGGATTTTCTCCAAAATATCATGGGGTTCAAGCCCCGGAACCAAACGGACTTCTAGCTTGGCACTAGCCTCTGCTGGCAAGATTGTTTTTACTCCTTGACCTTGATAACCAGACTGAATTCCTTCGATATTGAGCGCTGGCTCAAAAAAGAAACGTTTTAGAAAGGCTGTGCGTTCCTCTTGTAAAAGTGGCAATTCCAAGCCATAAATCTGGCTGATTTCCTCTGGATTGCGTTGGGCATAGGTTTCAACCAAGGCCAACTCTCGTTCGTTTGGTTCCTGCACATCATCGTACAAGCCTTCTACCAAGATACGGCCGTCGGCAGCGCGAAGACTAGTCAAAGCTTGAATCAGATACCATGGAGCTGATTCGATGACTCCACCATAGCTAGAATGGATATCGACGTCTGCACTCTTGACCTTGGCATCAAAGGTCACAATCCCCTTGTTTCCACCAGAGATTTCTAACTGTTCTAAAGCATTCTTTGTTCCTTGTTCCCAGACTAATAAATCTGCACCACGAAGCTTGTCCGCATGTTTTTCTAGATATTTGTCCAAGTCCATAGAGGCAGATTCCTCTGCGCCTTCCATGATGAAACTGATATTGACTGGTAGATCATCATGATGCTGCATGTATTTTCTAAGAGCACTCAAGCGGGCAGTGATATGTCCCTTATCATCATCAACCCCGCGTCCATACATGATGCCATCACGCACAGAAAGCATAAATGGATCCTCTGTCCAGACTTGGTCGCCATCCGCAGGTACGGTGTCATAGTGGTTGTAGAAAATGATAGTCTTGGCATTTGGGCGTGAACTTTTAAAATGCGCCATGACAAAGGGTGCCGTATAACTCTCATCAATCTCGACCTCTGCACCTACACGCTTGAAGATCTCGCCTAGATAACGAGCCACCTCTTTCAGGCCGACTTGTTGGGCAAAGACTGATTTTTTAGAAATCAAGGTCCGCAACACTTCAAAGTAATGTTGCGCTACATGATCCTTTTCAAACTTTTCAATTTGTTCTTCTTGGCTAGGGAAAACCATTTTCTCTCTACCTTTCTACTAGGACTTGTACCTTTGGAATCAATACAAGTGGATGTTCCTTTTCTTTAGTCTCTATATAAAAGCAAGAGGTGGAAAAAATCTCTCCCACCTCCCTGTGTTTATTACCAAACTGGTTGATCCAAGCCGTCTGAAGTTTCTTCGATGACTTTTTTCACTTCATCAGTATGGTAAGCTGCGATAATTTTCTTGATTGCATCAGCTTTAGGTGATGATTCCCAATCTTTTTTCGCAACGATGATGTTGTACCATTGTTTTGAGTTTTCGTCAGCTTGCTCTTTAAAGAGTGCTTTCTTGTAGTCCAATTTTGCTTCTGTAACAAAAGTGTTGTTGACAACTGCTGCATCAACTGAAGTCAATGAACGAGCTGTTTGGCTAGCGTCCAACTCAGTGATTTTCAAGTTCTTTGGATTTTCTTTGATGTTTGCGATTGTAGCAAGTTCAGTTCCTGAAACATCCAATTTAATCAAACCAGCTGATTGAAGAAGGTAAAGGGCACGGCTTTCGTTAGTAGCATCGTTTGGAATAGCAATTTCACCGTTGTTTGGGATTTCTTCCACTTTAGTGTACTTGTTTTCTTCCCCATTTTTACCTGAGTAAAGGCGGATTGGTGAGATATAAGTATCTGCAATCGCTACAAGGTCTTTACCGTTTTCTTTGTTCCAGTTGTTCAAGAAGTTGTAGTGTTGGAAAGCGTTCAAGTCTACTTCACCATCAGCAGTTGCTTTATTTGGTTGTGAGTAGTCTGTAAACTCTGTGAATTCCAATTTAATTCCGTCTTTTTCAACTAATTCTTGAACTTTGTCCCAGCGTGCTTCTTCCGAACCGCTACGGTTAACAGTCGCAATTTTAACTGTAGTTGTATTGTCTGCTTTCTTGTCTGAATTTCCGCAAGCTGCAAGTGTAAGGCCTGCTACTGTAGCAATCGCTGCTACACCTAACCATTTTTTGATTTTCATGATTCATTCTCCTTTAAAAATAATACCGTAATAGTATCTCATACTTTATTTGATTTCGCAAATTGTTATTAGATAGGCAGGCATATAGTTTGAAACTATAGGCCTAAAAATTGAGAAATCATCCGCCTTTCTCAGACTAGATGATTTCATACAACTATTTAATGTCAGCTTCTGCTGGCAGGTAAGAGCCACCAAAGAACTGTTGAGATAGTTTTTCAAGCGTTCCATCTTTATATAGTTCTTGGATGCGTTTGTCCACAAAAGCCTTCAACTCATCTTGACCTTTTGCAAGAAGTGGGTAAACATAAGGTTGTTGGTCACTTGGGAGTTCGATGACTTTCAAATTATCCAAACCTTGGTTTTTGATAACTGTTTCTACACCGATCTTGTCAAAAATCTTATAGTCAAATTGTCCATCGCTCAAACGAGACATGATTTGTTGGAAATCTGCCTTAGTATAATTAAGGATAGTTGGATTGTCTGCATGTTCTGTGTTGTATGCTTCCAATTGTTTAGCTGAGGTTGTTCCTTGAACGACTTCAGTAGATTTTCCACCGATATCATCAAGAGACTTGATGCTAGTGTCGTCCTTCTTCACAACAAGAACGTTAGGGTTTTTAGCAGTTGGCGCTGCGTAGAGGTATTTCTCTGCACGTTCTTTGGTATAACTGAGGTTGTTAACGGCCATTTGGTAACGATCGCTATCAAGTCCTGGGAAAATCCCTGACCACTCTGTCTTTTCAAACTTGACAGTATACTTGTCTGAGTCTTTAAAGATAGCACGAATAAGCTCAATCTCGTAACCTGTCAATTCACCATTTTCCTCATAGATAAATGGTTTTGGTGATCCATTAGTTGCTACAACGATTTCTTTCTTACCAGATGTTGCTTCACCAGATGCAGCATCTTTCTTCTCACCACCTGAGCAAGCTGCTAATACACCTGCAGCAACAAGCCCTAGGGCAGCAAGTGATGAATATTTAACGATTTTTTTCATGTCATTTCCTCCAAAATAGAATACTGTATTATCTTAACAGAAAAAAGGAATTTACGCCATTATATGATATCTATCTCTGTGATAAGTTTTCTTTATGACTGATTTAAAAGACCAAACGGAGGACTGCTATCAAGGCTACTCCAAAGATAACCGTCCCCACCAGATTGCGGTAACGAAAGGCTACAAAGGCTGTTGGAAAGACTGCTAAAAAGTCTAACCACTTTATCTGTGGGAAACTTCCAACTTTTCCTGTTACTACACTTGAAAGAATCAAGGCGAAGATAATAGATACAGGTAAAAATTTCAAAAAACGCTCTACGATTGCTGGCAATCCTTTGTACTTAGCAAGGATGAAAGGAATCATTCTCGGAATCCAAGTCACCAAGCCAGACAAGATAATTGCCATTAAAATATACTTACTGACCATCCAAAATCACCCCCATCGTACAACCTAGCAAGGTCGCAAACAGTACAGCTAGTGACTGGGACACCACTGTCAAAAGCATAAATAAGGAAAGGGCAACAACTCCTAAAATGATGAAGAGGTTGCGCAAGGGAATCCGTTTTTGCATAATCTGAAATTGGGAAGTAAAAATCCCAATAAACATCCCCACTAGAGCAAAATCTAAGCCAAAAATTTCTGGATTTGGTAGAAGTCCACCTAGAGCAGTTCCGACTACAGTTCCGACAAACCAAGCCACATAGCTGTTAAGGTTGTTCCCGTGCATCCACATAGGATTGACCTTATCCGTATGCACCAACTCACCCATCAAAACGCCATAGGTCTCATCGGTCAAGAGGCTGGACATGCCGATATTGTGCCAGAGACTTGTATGACGGAAATAAGTCGACGCATGCAAACTCAGCAAGAAGAGACGCAGATTAATCAAAAAGACCGTCATGGCAATGGCTGCCACAGGCGCTTGAACTGCTATCAAGGCTATCATGGCAAACTGAGCACTCCCAGCATAAACAAAGAGGCTCATCAAGCCCATCTCTACAGATGTCACATAGGGCGCACCGATAATCCCACAGGCAAGACCGATACTAACATAGCCCAGAGCTGTCGGCACCGCAGCCTGCACACCCTCCCAAAATCCTTTTTCTTTCATAGATTTCCTCACTAATCATTCCTTCAGCAACTGCTTTCCAAACAGTCACAGCAAACATTATTATAACATATTCGTAAAATAGAAAAAAGTCTGCTGATTGACAAGAACAGAAAAAGACTGGGAGGCCAGTCTTACGATGCAACTTATAAACTATTTTAGATTTAATACCCAAATACCAATAAACTGGCAATGATTAAAAATGTATTCCACAAGATATGAAGAGCCATTGGCCAATAAACTGAACGAGTATAACGAAATAGCATACAGAACAAGAGACCTGCTCCTGCATAAACGATGAAGTCTGTTAACACCCAGCCATACTGTAAAACATGGATAAGACTAAAGAGTGTGGAGGAAATGACGACATCTATATAGTGCTTTTTAAATTTGGACAATGCCGTCATCAGAAGCCCACGAAAAACTAACTCTTCAACGATAGGAGCAATGAGACTGCCATAGAGAATGCGCATTATAAAGTAACTAATTCCTGTCAAATTAGTAGCTTCTTTCATGATTTCGCTCCCATTTTGCGTGCTAGGAAAAATCAGAGTCGTTATATTTACCCACACAAACATCAGTATAAAGAAAAGAAAGAAGACACCCAGATAAGCCCAACGGAACTGGAAGCGACCGCATTCTTTCCAACCTTGACTCTTTACAAGAACCACTGTAGCAGCAATCCCCTCAAGGGCGATCAACAAAATTTGTAAGCCATAAAATCCAAAATCTGATAATTGGTTAACAAATTCTAACCTTGCTACAAAATTGAAAATTAAGTAATAGATGATTATTATCAAAACAGTTGACAAGTAGAATTTCGTTTCTTTCCTTTTCATCGTTGATCCTTTTAAGTTTTAGTTACACCATCTTCCAGCTAAACTTACCCAAATCCCTTTTATCCAATCAAAAGCACCGCAATTAGGACTTTTCCCTTGATTTAAGATTCTTAAAACCCACTAAAATAACAAGGGCAGAATTTGAGCAATGGCATTATCAACTATATGCAGTCCAATAGACCAATAAATAGACTTTGTCACTCTAAAAAAGACTGCCATTATTAGACCACCACCCATATATACGAAAAAGTCTGTCAATACCCAACCATGGTTACTGATATGCAAAATCCCAAATAAAGCAGCAGAAGCAAGGACATCCAGTCCCCACTTCTTCCCTTTTTCCAAAGCGGTCATCACCAATCCACGATAGATCATCTCTTCAAAAATGGGACCTGCAATCACTGGATAGAAAAAATACATCAAAAATGCAGTAAGACCTGTAAAAGTAGGAAGATCCAGTTGATAAGAAATTTCATTTTGGGTGGACGGGAAAATAAAAAATGTAACGAAATTCCAAACAAAAAAAGCTAGAAGAGCTAAAAAGAAATAGAAAAGATAGGACCATTTAAATTTTCTGCTATTGATTTGTTGCCATTTTCCTGACCAAATCATGGCAACAAGAGCAAGCAAAACTACAAGAAAATTTAATATCATATCCGAAAAGTAATAGCTAAAATCAGATAGACCAGCAGCCAAGTCGCTGTGTAAAACCAGACGGATGAAGAACTGGTCCGCAATGATAAGTAGAATGGCTACAAAAAAGTAGTAGCGTGAGATGATCTTTTTCATTCTTTTTTCTCCTATACTATGGAATGAAGAAAGCCCCTACCCAAGAAAAAGGCAAGGGCATTATATATTAATAATAACGACGGCGGTCAGGATCAGAATCAGGCTTAAAGTTAAAATTTTTCTTCCAGAAATTAGTGATTGACCAAGGTGTTCCTAGGCCTCCCCATCCTACTCCAATTCCACTGCCTGGGTTAACCACAGTGTTTCCTCCTCTAACATCTTGCAACTCAGCTTCTGTCAATTCCATTGTTTCTGCAAATTGTAAATTCAACATCATTTACACTCCCTTAATTATTTTATTTGTAAACCACTTCTGCGACCTAGGATTTGCTTCAGGTGCTTTACAAGAACAGTATAGCACGGAAAGTAGGCAATTTTATAAAATCGCATATTTGATATTTTTTCTGATGAAAATTTCACATTTGCGATTTTTATGGATTTGACTTTTTCACTGATATAATGTAGTTACCATTATGTAGGAGGACATGAAATGAAGAAACAAATCATAACATTATTGACAATCGTTGCTGAGATTATTATCTTTTTGCATCTTTAACTAATCAATAAGGTCTTTGTATTGCTGTAAGCGTAATTCAAAAAGGGCTGTTAATTGTGGATTTTCTAAGATTTGCAGAGATTGGATAAAGTATTCAATCTCTTTTTGATTGCTTCCCTTGGTCTGAAGGAAAACACTCATTTTCTTTAAAAACTGCCACAGTAATTTCTCAAAAACATCATACGGGCGAAGTATGCTCTCCAACGCGGACTCAAAGATTGGGATGTAGGAGAAAAGTTTACGCTCCATAAGCTCTGAGATGATATTTAGAAAGCTACTTTTCATATACAGTCTATTGTGTGCCAATTCTTTAAATTCCTTGGATTTTTCGAGTAAGGAGGTTGATAAAAATATCAAATCTTGGTTGCCCAAAAAAGGCATGGTATTGCAAAAGATATAGAGTTCAAACCAGGTCCAAGATTCGATAGCATAGAGATAGGTAGTTAAAAACTCGCTATCCTCCTCTGCTAGCGGATAGCTTTTATCTAGTGAATGGATAGCATCTTTAATCACAATAGAGTTCAAACGACGATAGGTCTGCGCCATCTGTTCTTGCTCAATTTCTTTCAACAATTGCTCTAAGCCAGCTATATCTTGATGGGCAAAGCGATCCACAATCCTTCTACCAAATCGCATATGTGGAGATTCTTGGTAGTTGTTGAGCTTATGCCCAAACTCATCAAAGGTCACATTGATCCCCTGGATAGCTAGGATCAGCTTATCTGCAGACAGCATGGACTGCCCTAGTTCGAACTTGGATAACTGAGAGGCTGTTAGTCCAGCACAAGCCACATCTGACTGCTTGAGCTTTCTGGCCAAGCGCAATTCCTTGTAAAATTCTCCTAATTCCTGTTTTTCAATCATTGCCAAACTCCCTTTTTAATATCCCCTTTACTATTCTATTCGTAAAAACTTTTACTTTTTTAACATATTATAAAATATTTTAGCAAAAAAGCCAGCTTCAAACTGACTTTCTATTCCATAGTTTCAAAAGCGAGACTTGGTTTGGCATTTAGCTCCAAGCCTGCGAAGTTTTCTTTGTTCCACTCGCTGACGCTAGCATAGGCAATCATGCCCGCATTGTCTCCGCAAAGGCGCAGAGGTGGAATGATAACCTTGACGTCAGTGATCTCAGCTGCCAAGCGTTCTCTTAATCCTTTGTTAGCTGCTACACCACCAGCCACGACAAGGGTTTTAACAGGGTATTTCTCCAGAGCTTTCTTGGTTTTTGCCATGAGAATATCCATGACTGCTGCTTGGAAGGAAGCCGACAGGTCTTCCTTGGATAAGCTTTCTCCCTTTTGCTCGGCATTGTGGTGAAGATTGATAAAGGCAGACTTCAAACCTGAGAATGAAAACTCCAGATTGTCTTCCTTGATCATGGCACGTGGGAAATCATAAACATCCTGACCTTGATGAGCCAATTCGTCAATCTCACGACCTGCTGGATAGGTCAAGCCCATGACACGACCGACCTTGTCATAGGCTTCACCAACCGCATCATCACGAGTTTCACCAACAATCTTATAATCACCAGCCTCAGAAACATAGACCAACTCTGTGTGTCCACCACTGACTAATAGAGCTAGTAAGGGGAATTCCAAAGGCTCCACACTTTGAGCTGCCATGAGATGACCAGCCATGTGGTTCACGGGGATAAGCGGAACGCCATGAGCCCAAGCAAAGGCCTTGGCAGCTGACAAACCAACTAGCAGTGCTCCAACCAATCCTGGCCCATAGGTAACCGCAACAGCTGTTACATCTTCTTCTGTAATCCCTGCTTCTGCCAGCGCCTCCTCAATACAGGCTGTAATGACCTCAACATGGTGACGACTAGCCACTTCAGGAACTACGCCCCCAAAACGTTTGTGACTTTCAATTTGACTAGCAATGACATTGGATAAGAGCTCGTCATCGTTTTTCAATACGGCGACACTAGTCTCATCACAGGATGTCTCAAATGCTAAAATATATCTATCCTTCATCTATTTCTCTCTTCATGATAATGGCATCCTCAACTGGATCATGGTAGTAGGACTTTCTCTCAGCGATGACTGCCATTCTTTCTTTCTTATAAAATGCCTGTGCTCGTTGATTTGACTTTCTGACTTCGAGGAAAATCTCCTTATCTGTCGGTAATTGAGCAAATAAGGTTGACGAAATTCCCTGACCTTGATAGGCTCCTTTAACAGCGATTTGCAGGACTTCTGCTTCAAAGTTATTTTCCTGAACGGCTAAAAAACCAATCACTTCAGAGCAATCGTAAGCTAAAGCATACCAGGTTTGGTCTTGAGACAGGTCTGCTTGGATTTGTTTCAAAGTCCAAGGACTGACTGGATAAACATCTGCCATAACAGCATAGATGGATTGAGCCAAGTCAGGTTGCTGTTGGATTCGTTTGATTTCTATCATAGGCGTTTAATGTAAGACTCGCCAGACTCAGTGTGATTCTTGAGCCAGTTTTCCTCAGCCTCGACACGCTTGAGGTAATTCGGCACAAAGTCGTGCAAGGAGTCTGCTTCCTTGTCCCAAGCCCATAGAGCCAGATTAGCTGCATTTGGCAAAGTTTCTTGGTAATTAGCCTGTGGTAATTGATCTCGAATTTGCTCCACAAAGGCTCCTACTTCACCGACAAAAGTGACTTGTTCAGCATCTTTGACTTGCCCCAAAACTTCTGCAAAGGACAGATGCGCCTCTGGAAAGACAGGCTGAGCATTTTCATAAAATCCTGCATAAACATTGTTGCGACGCGCATCCATCAAAGGTACTACAAGACCTACTTGCTGGCTTGGTACCAGAGCCAAAAGGCTAGACATCCCCACTAACTCAATGTTCAGGGTATGAGCCAAGGTCTTGGCAGTTGCTACCGCGATTCGCAAACCTGTGTAGCTACCTGGCCCCTCTGCTACAACGATTCGATCCAAATCTTTGGGCGTCAAATCTAGACTAGCTATCAAAAAATCGATGGCTGGCATAAGGGTAATACTGTGATTTTTTTTGATATTGATTGTCGTCTCGGCAAGAAGCTGCTTGTCCTCTAAAATAGCAAGAGAAAGAGCCTTGCTGGACGTATCAAAAGCTAATACTTTCATAACACATTCCTATCTTTTTGTCTGTTTACTATTATACTACAAAAGCCGACACATGGGAATTTTCTTTGTTTTGAAATAAAAATATCCTGCCAAACAGACAGGACAAGTACTTAAGTATTCAAACCAAAGTAAAATACAAGCCAAACCACATAGGTCACAAGAAGGAGGAAAATGGAATACAGTGTTACAAAGAGAATTTTCCAGTGTATAGCTGTTTTTCTATGTTCCAACCGAACAAATAGTAGATTGCCACCGTAAACACAGGCAACAAAAACAGCAAATACCAAGAGACGAATCGCGATAGCTAGTTGAAACATAGAGAGCCTCCTTTCTCCAATTCTAAAAGCAAATATTTCAAAATCATCATCTAACGAAAAGGATCCCAAGCAGTTGTAGCAGTATGTAGAATTTTCATACAAATAAGTGAAACACAAAATCAAACATAGCTAGTCCTCCTTCATCAAGAAAAGCCTCTTTTCTAACTTTATTATAGCACTTGCATCTGATGTCTTCAAATACTTATACAAGGTAAAATGAAACCCATTTCAAGCTCCTTACTTTCATGTTTCCTGCTTTTACTAATTCCCCTTTTTATGTTATAATTGAGATAATTGTAACGAATCAAGGTCAATAAAGACAAAAAATGAACTGGAATCAAACCAGCTTCAAACTGAGCATTTTTGAATATAGCTGACCTGAAAGCAGAAAGGAAACATATGATTTACAAAGTTTTTTATCAAGAAACAAAAGAACGCAGCCCACGTCGTGAAACAACACGCTCACTATACTTAGACATCGATGCTAATTCAGAACTTGAAGGACGTATCGCTGCTCGCCAGCTTGTCGAAGAAAATCGTCCAGAATATAATATCGAGTATATCGAACTCTTGTCTGACAAATTGCTAGACTACGAAAAAGAAACTGGCGCATTCGAAATTACGGAGTTCTAATATGGCCTACACTCTTAAACCAGAAGAAGTCGGCGTTTTTGCCATTGGTGGTCTAGGAGAAATCGGAAAAAACACATATGGTATCGAATATCAAGACGAAATCATCATCGTTGATGCAGGGATTAAATTCCCTGAGGATGACCTACTTGGTATCGACTACGTTATCCCTGATTACTCTTACATTGTAGAAAATATCGACCGCGTCAAGGCTCTCTTGATTACCCACGGACACGAGGATCATATCGGAGGGATTCCTTTCTTGCTCAAGCAAGCAAACATCCCTATCTATGCTGGTCCACTGGCCCTTGCCTTAATCCGTGGAAAACTCGAAGAGCATGGACTTTTGCGCAATGCTACACTTCACGAAATCAACCACAACACGGAGTTGACCTTTAAAAACCTTAAAGCAACTTTCTTTAGAACTACTCACTCTATCCCAGAACCATTGGGAATTGTCATCCATACCCCTCAAGGGAAAATCGTCTGTACAGGTGACTTCAAGTTCGACTTTACACCAGTTGGAGAACCTGCAGACTTGCACCGTATGGCAGCCTTAGGTGAAGATGGAGTACTTTGTTTGCTCTCTGACTCGACCAATGCTGAGGTTCCAACCTTTACAAACTCTGAAAAGGTTGTCGGCCAGTCGATCATGAAGATTATCCAAGGTATCGAGGGACGTATCATCTTTGCATCCTTTGCCTCAAATATCTTCCGTCTCCAGCAAGCAACGGAAGCTGCTGTTAAGACCGGGCGTAAGATCGCAGTCTTTGGGCGCTCTATGGAAAAGGCCATTGTCAACGGGATTGAACTTGGTTACATCAAGGCACCTAAGGGAACCTTCATCGAGCCAAATGAAATCAAAGACTATCCTGCGGGTGAGATTCTTATCCTCTGTACTGGTAGTCAGGGCGAGCCTATGGCAGCCCTCTCTCGTATCGCTAACGGAACTCACCGTCAAGTGCAACTCCAACCAGGTGATACGGTCATCTTCTCATCTAGCCCAATTCCAGGAAACACCACTAGCGTTAACAAGCTGATTAACATCATTTCTGAAGCTGGTGTCGAAGTTATCCACGGTAAAGTGAACAATATCCATACATCTGGACACGGTGGTCAGCAAGAGCAAAAACTTATGCTCCGCTTGATTAAGCCAAAATACTTCATGCCTGTCCACGGTGAATACCGCATGCAAAAAGTCCACGCTGGACTTGCCGTAGATACTGGTGTTGAGAAGGACAATATCTTTATCATGAGCAATGGTGATGTCCTTGCCCTCACTGCAAACTCTGCTCGTATCGCAGGCCATTTCAACGCCCAAGACATCTATGTCGATGGAAATCGTATCGGTGAAATCGGTGCAGCTGTGCTTAAAGATCGCCGCGATCTATCTGAAGACGGTGTCGTTCTAGCTGTCGCAACAGTTGACTTTAAATCTCAGATGATCCTATCTGGACCAGATATTCTCAGTCGTGGATTTGTCTACATGAGAGAGTCTGGCGATTTGATTCGCCAAAGCCAACGCATTCTTTTCAATGCAATTCGTATCGCTTTGAAAAACAAAGATGCCAGCGTCCAGTCTGTCAATGGCGCTATCGTAAACGCCATTCGACCATTCCTTTACGAAAATACTGAACGTGAACCAATCATCATTCCGATGATTCTCACACCAGATGAAGAATAAGAAAAAATTCTCTGAAGTCCTATGACTTCAGAGAATTTTTGTTATTTTATGATAAATTGTAGCAATTATTTTTCTTTAATCAACTATTCTATAAGACTTATAACTCTTACCGCTGCTTAGTCTCAATAGCTTTTTTCACCAAAATCTGTTGATAAGCTTCCATATCTCCGCGTTTCAATGATTCTTCTTCATGAATGGATAATCGCCATTTATAAGCCTGAATTTCCTTATCCAACAACTGCTGAGGTGCCCCAATCAGATTCAAAATAGTCAGACGCTCTTCAATACTCTTTAAAGGATAAACATCTGCAAGATTAACTGTTCTAGTTACACTTGCGGAGCGTTTTCTATGCATATAAATGGCTTTATTCATATAGGCAATCTTATCTGCTTGAAGGTAAACCTTATAGGTCGTATAATCGTCCTCTACCTTCTGATCCGTTGGATAGACAATATCTTTGAAAAGCTCTGCTTTATAGAGTTTTGCCCATGGAACTGTAAAACGTTGACTAAGATTATACTTTCCGTCATATTGATGATAGAACCAATCAAAAGGGCTGTACACTTGTTCAAAATAGTTGTCTGCACCTACATGGATTAAAAAACTTCCCTGATCTTCAATAAACTGAGTGAAATTAGCAATCGCAATATCTGCATCCGTTTTTTTCAATAAATCATAAAGGCTTTGAATATGGTCTAACTCTAGCCAATCATCATTATCCACAAAGACAATGTAAGCACCTGTTACAGCTTCCAAAGCACGATTGCGACTGGACGCAACTCCACCATTCGGCTTATGATATACTTTAACACGCGCATCTTGATTTTTATAGCGTTGACAAATAGCTGCTGAACCATCAGTTGAGCCATCATTGATTAAAATAACTTCAAGATTTTGATAAGTTTGTTGAAGAATGCTATCTAAACATTTTCAAGATAGGCCTCTGACATATAAACAGGAACGATAACACTTATTTTTTCAATTTTTAGTCTAAGTGCTTCAAATATCGCTGGATTGATACAATCATATTCTCTTAGCCACAAACTCTTGATTATATTTCTTCCATAGTAAGTTGATGATTGAAATACAAATTGTCAGCAAGTGAAATACTAAGATAAACGCTATATAGTTATTGATATCTTTATCTAGGAAGATCTACTCTAAAGCTTTCACGATACTTCCTTTATTTATCCATCATTTAAAAAAGTAACTTCAACTCTTCCCTGATCGCTAAGTACGGATTCATCTTTTGTTTATCATAAGCAGATTGATATTTTTCTGGATTTACAAGTTGAGATAGTTCGTCAATCATCTCTGTTACACCATCCTTTGGAAACAGATGGTCAGTGGCATAGAAATCTGGTTGATGACACGTTTCCTTAAAAGCATAAAGGATCATGCCGTTTTCAAGAGCTGCACGGCTACCATCCAGTATTTCCTGCGCATGAGAAATATCCAGATAAATGCTACACGTTTGTAAAAGTTTCTCATATATCTCTCTAGATAGTCCCGGATAGAGATGAACATTTGCAAGGCAATCCAAATCTAGCAGGCGCCCTCCCATTACTGTTAGTGCAGCAATATGAAATTCAAAATTCGGTAGGGCAGATACAAGGACTTCAATTTGCTCTAGTTCTTGCGTATCTGTCAAAATTAAAATATGCGGACGAAACTCCCTAAAGGCGCCAAGAAACGTTGGTAGATAAATCAGAGGAAGATTCATATTGTCTGTCTTTAATTTAAAATCTCGGGTCAGTAGTTTCCCACAACGCTCTTTTAGATATGAAATATCTTCTGCAGATAACTCCTCTCTTATATAAAATACTAGCTGATTAGATGAGAGATTAAGCATCTCCCTAAGCAAGTTTATATCTGATAATACTAAACAATCACATGTAGATAATTGTTTATCTAAAATCAGTTTTCTTGCTTCATCAATTGAAGAAAGCCCCTCTTCCCGACCATTTGCTTCTCGAAAAAGTGCACGATCATGAGATGAAAAAAGATAGAGTTGCTCTTGATTTTCCTGACCATAAATGTCTATCTCTTTTTTTCCACCACTCCAAATTTCTCTCTGAAAACAAGTTCCCGATAAATCATAATGATCTTTTGCACAACAAATACCTTTGTTATCATACCATTCGACCAACTCCACCATTTGTGGCCACTGAGGATAACAGAAAATCTTCCCTTTTTTATTTCCTTCCGCTACGATATCACCTGTAGAAAGAACCTCCCAAAATCGAGGTAAGGGAAGTTGAGTCATGTGTAAGGGACTTGAATTTTCATGATTAGAAAAAAAACTAGTAAAAATATTGTTAATCGTTAATGGTTTCAGATCCATCCCCATGAGTTCTAAATCTTTTTTTAGGCGATCGTCATCTGAAGACCATTCCCTCGTCAGATAATAATACATCATTGCTTTTTTATTCCCATTCTCTAGTCAAAAATTCATACCATTGTTTTGTTATGCAGTCTGATAAATATTCTTCAGCCAAGCGGTAAGAGCCTTCCCTCAGCTGTTTGATCTGTTTGAAGGCTTTCTCTAAAGCTTTTGTTAAATCAACCACAATTTCCTCATCCGAACGAGCATCAAAAGGAACTAAATAACCATTTTTACCCTCTTGAATAAAGGTCTGATTTCCATAAGGTACATCTAAACCAACAAGAGCTTGTCCAGAACCAATTGCTTCTAACAAAGTTATACCAAAAGTTTCCCATTCCGAGGTAGCCAAATAAAGTTCATACTCTTTGAAACGGTTTGAAATTGTCTGATGCCCCTTAAGATGGATATAATTTTGTGCTCCTAGATTGGCAATCTCTGCTTCAATATCCTGCCATAGCATCCCTTGCCCATAGATATCTAAGTTGACGTCTGGAAAAATTTCATGAAAAGCAACGATGGCTTTGATTGCTAAGTCTAACCGTTTTCGGCGTTCAAACCGCACGGCAATCATCACAGAATAAGGTTTTCGTTCATCAGCTAATTGCAACTGTTCTAGGGCAGCTACTGGAAGAACGCGAACTTGACCAGTTTTCCCTAGTAATGCTAAATGTTTTTCCAATTCATCCTTCTGTGATTGCGTTGATACTAAAATATCATCAAATTCCTCGGCATATTGAAAAAGGTGATAGTATTCAGAATTGATCTGATCTCCCCAATAATGAATAGAGTGCACAACACAGGATAATCTTGCTTCTCCTTTTAAACGTAAAAGAGGTGATGTGAAGGGAAGATTCTCTAGACGATCAATAAATACATGATCCTCTTTACTAAACTGCAACTCTGATAAGGCTCGCTCTAAAAATTCAGACTCACTATAGAACCACTCCGATCCACACCGATAAACTGCTTCAGTATCCTCACCTGGTTCTTTCTTAATCTCTTCAAAGGCTATGGAACCATCTCTATTATGAAACAGTCGGCGAACAACTCTAGCTACTATACCAAATCCAGCATCCACTGCTGTAAAAAATTCTGTGAACAGCTTTTTCTTACCATAATGTTCTCTACGAAGTAAACGACCAAATACATAATAATCTACATAATCCACATAATCCGGTTTTAGACTGTTTTTATGTAGAATGGTAGTCACACCATCTTGTTCTTGAAAAATCACTTCACAATTATTTTCCTTATATTCAGCAGTCAGGTGTAAGAGCTGCTTCATATCATCTATACGGATCCCCAAGCTCATATCACGCTGATCTGTCAACAACATATGTGCTAATAGGATTTCTTCCTCAAGATGACCCAAAGAAAGGTAATAGTCCCATTTAAATCGAGGAGGGACCTGTGTAAAAACAAAACTGGCAGGAAGGTCCAAGTCGCGAAAAACCTTCCCACGATATGCTTGAGCAACATCTACACCATTTGGTTCTAAACCCACCATAAGATTAAAAGTGTAAAGCATTCTTTAACTCCAAACTAAACTCTAATCACAAGCATCAAAGCATGGACTCCATAAAAGAAGTGAACTAGCGAATGATTAGATTATCTACTAAAACTTTCTCATTTATCTAACGAATTGAGGTAAGCTTTAATCGCCACTACCATCGCTTCAGGAGTTTGTGAAGAAAAAATCTGACTTCCTCCTGTTGGGTCCTTACTGGTATTATCAAAAGCAAAGATCGGTTTCCCTAATTTATGAATCTCCTGAGTGATATTCATAATTTCGTTAAAATGATTGATATCCAAATAAAAATCGATTTTGCTAAGAACATTTTCAAAATTATAAGGATTGAACTGTGGATAAATGGACACATTTAAATATCGTTGTAAATCGACCACTTGGGAGGCAAAAGTTGTATGAGCCAAAATATGAAAATGAACCTCAGGTAGTGCTTTTATCAAAAACTCCAAGTGCTCCATCTCGCAAGCATTTGTAAAGATTGCAGTATGATATTTTTCTTTTTCTGTAAGCTCATCTAAACCATGTTTGATAATCTCTTTCCGTAAGATAATATCTGACCAATCTAAAGCATAGAAGAACCACCACTTATCTCCCAAGCGATTATTATATACAGCTGACCATGGTTTTTCGTCTGTATAATGAATAACAGAAACCTCTGATTCATATTGATTCGCTTTTACATACCATTCATCTTTTTGAAAACGTGTCGCAATAGTATCCATTCCAACCATAAAATTGTAATTGACGTCTAGCTCTTTCCATTGCCCTACAAAAAATCGGTTTAAAATTCCTTGATCACCAAACTCAACTTCATGGTACTGATCTGCTAATTCAAACAATTTTGTTGAAATCGCATGCTCTCTCCAATGGGCATTATTTATCAATAAAACGCCTGAATTGAAATTTGTTTGCTGCAATTCATCTCTAACTGCTGCGACTGGGCCATCACCTAGATCTATTGCAAAAAGGGGTGTTAAATCTCCATTGACAATAATATCCGAATCAAGATATAAAACCTTATCTTCCTTCAGTATGTCTGGAATAAAAAAGCGAAAATAAGCTGCGTATGATAAATGCGCCGTTGGTAAACGATATTTTCGGAGATGATTATTAGAAATCTTTACATTTACAATTTCTGAATGAATAGCTTTCAATCGCTGATTCATAATACGAAACCATTCCGAAGGTAGATCGTCATTAAAAACATAAAATTTTATATTATCGTTATAAGCACAAACAGACTTGATAGTAGTTTCCACCTTATCCATATATCCATTATCTGCTCCAAGTACGATTGCTTTCTTCATTTTTCAATCCCTTTTATCTAACGTTTATTTTCTTTTTCTATTAACTAATAAAATCTGTCGAATTTCATCTACCATTTTTGAGGTTCTTCATGGGCGATTACTTTATCAAAGAGTTCTGCTTGATGGGCTACAATATCTAAGGGCAGCACAGTTTTTCCCTAGATCTTGATAGGTTTGATTGAGAATACTATCTAGACATTGTCGTAAGTAGTTTTCAACGTTGTAAACTGATACAATTATACTAATTTTTCTGTCATTTTTATATTTCTCTTTATACTTTTCCAAAGTTATGAAAAACGGTTCTTCAGTAGGATTCCCAATTCACTACTAGCTTTCTATAGTTTGCGGAAAAATTCTCTGATGAAAGCTGAGATATCTTTACTCATGATTTTATCCAGCCTCTCAGTAGTCAACTCCTCTGACCGGTTCCACCAATATCCTTGATTTGACCATCGGGTAAAAGTTGAAAAAAGCGCTGATGTTGCTTATTTTTATGTGAAAATATACAGAATTTTCCAGATACTGATACCATTGCTAATCTTCCCCTTATAACTTTGACCAAGAACACGAGTCTCTATAGAGAGTTTTCCCAAAAAAATCTTTATGAAAATCTAGTATTTTTTAGTCAAAAGTCTAGATTTATTCCATTTTAATTATACATTATTTTTAGCAAAAGAGCTATCATATAAATATATCTATTAGATATTATTGACACATTCAACTATCAATATAAGTCAATCATCTTTATTCAGTAAGAATATTTGATATATAGAATTATCTTCTAAACTTGAGATTATTTCCTTATTTTTCAAGAATCAAAAAACCTAGATTCTAACAGCTAGTAAATAACTAACGGTTAAAGTATAGGTTTACTCAGAAAACAATCATTATTTCACAACAAGCTCATAACGAGTTTTGCTGGTGAATGTTTCACCTGCTTTGAGGATGACTTGGTCTTTAAGGTCGCTATGAATAGCATCTGGTAAAGCTTGCGCTTCAAGAGCAATCCCATTGTGCTGAATCATTGACTGACCAGCGATGATGACACTCTCATCCACAAAGTTTGCTGTGTAGACCACAAAGCAAGGAGCCTCTGTCTTGAAGAGCAGGAAGCGACCTGAACCTTGGTCATAGAGGAAACCAGCATTGTCATGTCCTGCAGGAAGAGCAAATGGATGGTCCAAACCAGATACGAGTTTGATTTGTTCATCTTCGTCTGCAAAAATATCCTTAAGCAAAGCTCCATTGTAGATATGCTTGACCACATCACGATTAGCATCCGGTGTTTTAGCTGGCACGCCGTCTGGAGCGATTGGATAGATGCCTTCAGTGTTCAATTGGAAGACATGGCGGTCAACAGTCTGAGTGAAATCGCCTGACAGGTTAAAATAGCTATGGTTGGTTGGATTGACCAAGGTATCCTGGTCTGTCGTCACCTTGTAGCTAACTTCGTAGGCACCACTTTCTTCCAAGTTGTAGCTAATCCAGATCTTAAGATTTCCAGGGAAACCTCCAGTCCCATCTGTTCTTTCTGTGTAAAGAGTCAAACCATGGTCACTCACTTCGACTAGCTCAAACAAGTTAGAATCCCAACCAGTTGAGCCACTGTGGTTACAGTTGCTAGCATTGTTGACTTCAAGATCATAGGTCTTACCATTGAGTTCAAATGTTGCTCCTGCAATACGACCTGCCACTGGACCTACACTTGCTCCATGTTTAGGGCTATTTCCCACATAGCTTTCGAAATCGTCAAAACCTAGGATAACATTGGCAAAATTGCCAGTCTTATCTGGAGTTACATAGCGTAAAATTGTTGCTCCATAAGTCATGATTTCCAGTTGGTATCCTGCCTCCGTTTCAAAACGGTAAGCGAGGACATCCTTGCCATCAACTTTCCCAAATACACGTTCTGTGTATGCTTTCATCCTTCTCTCCTTTTTCTAATTCAATTAAGTAAACAAACCATAGAAAGCGCATTCACTTTCTATGGTTTCATTTTATGATTTACAGACACCTTTGTCAAGAAACCATAGATATTTTATTAACAAAAGTCGTTTCTTCTATTTCTGATCTATGCTTCTACACGTTCAGTCCATGAAGTAGCTGTTGTTTGAAGTACTTTATTGAGTTCATCAATGTTTTCAAATCCAGTTGTACAAAGCCATTCGCGAGCTGCTGCTTCTCCATCTTTGATGTAAGCTTCAACAGATCCAGCCCATGTTGCACGTCCACAAAGAACACCATTGAAGTTTGCGCCTGATTCGTGAGCAAAGACAAGAGTTTCTTGGAAAAGTTTAGCTGATACACCTGCACTCAAGTAGATGTAAGGAAGGTTAGTAGCTTCGTCTTGGGCTTTAAAGAAGGTAGCAGCTTCTTCACGTGTATGAACGATTTCTCCATCACCAAAGCCTTCAACGTATTTCACGTTAACTGGAACTTCTACTTTCAAGACATCGATGTTGAAACGTGGATCTGAGAAGACTTTCATAGCGCCGATAACCTTGTGTGGTTTTACTTTAGCGTATTCTGCAGAACCAGCGTCAGCAATCTTTTCATCGTAAGCAAGAATTTCAAGGAAGAATGGAATATCTTCAGCCACACACTCAGAACCAATGCGTTCGATGTAGGCTTGTTTTTGTTGATTAAGTTCGTCAGAGCTATCTACGTCATAGTAAAGCAAGAACTTAACAGCATCTGCCCCTTGTTCTTTGATACGTTTTGCAGACCAAACATCCAAGCAGTCTGGCAAGCGTTTTGTACTTGTTGTGTCGTATCCAGTTTTCTCATAAGCAAGGAGAAGACCAGCTTTTGGATCAAGAGCTTTTGTAGCTGGAAGTCCATACTCAGGGTCAAGAAGCATAGATGAAGCGTATTTAGTCAATTCATCCGCTACCAATACTTTGAGTTCTTCCATTTGAGTTACTGTTGGCTCTTCTGTTTGGTATTGAGCCATGAGGCGTTTCAAAGCACCACGTTGGTCAAAAGCAAGAGCTGAGATGATCCCATTTTCGTCTGAGAGTTTTTGCAAGCAAGCAAGTTTATTTGGGCTTAATGTTAATTTACTCATAGATTCTTCCTTATTTTTCAAATTCGTGAATAATGACACCTTGAACAACACGGTTCACTGTACCTGTAGGTGATGGTGTATCTGGTCTGTTACCAACTTTAAGTGAAGTCAAGAGAGCAAATAACTGACCATAAACGATGTAAGGGAAGACACGGTAAACATCATTCAGAACCCCACCGCACCCAAGCGCGACTTCCTTAACATTTTCAAGTCCGAAGGCTTGGTCGCTCAAGAGAACAACACATCGAGCAATTTGGTCGCCTGCAACTTCACGAACCAAGTCTAAGTCATATTTACGAGTGTAATCTGTTGTAGTACCAAATACCAAAACGACTGTATCTTCGTTGATAAGAGATTTTGGACCGTGACGGAAGCCAACTGGACTTTCATACATAGTCGCGACTTGACCAGCAGTCAATTCCAAAATTTTAAGCTGGGCTTCGTGAGCAAGTCCGAAGAATGGGCCCGCACCTAGATAAATCACTCGGTTAAAGTCTAGGTCAACCAACTCTTTGACATCTGCCACATTGTCAAGAATTTTGCGAGCTAAACTAGATAGCACGTCGAAACGTTCAGCTTTAACAGCAAAGTCTGTTGGATCAAATACCAAGAGCGCTGTCAACATCATTGAAGTGAAGCTTGAAGTCATAGCAAAGCCAGCATCGTTAGAAGCAGCTGGTTGCAAGAGCAAAAGGTTGCGGTCATCACCATGAGCTTGAAGAGCCAATTTCCCTTCAGCTGCACATGTGATGGTAACTTGATAAAGCTCATCAACCAAAGCCTTGGCCAAGTCAACTGTTGCCACACTTTCAGGTGAGTTCCCGCTACGCGCGAATGATACTAAAACAGTTGCCACATCTTTTTTCAAATAAGTTTGTGGATTTGCTACGATATCAGTTGTCGCGATAGCATTGAAATTCCATTTACGTTCATCATAAACTTCCTTGAAGTAAGGAACTAGAGTATCACCTACATAAGCAGAAGTTCCAGCACCAGTTAGGATTACTTTGATATAGTCATGCTTATCTGCAATTCCTTGCAAGAAAGCTGCAATTTCATCACGTCGTGCTTGATAAGTTTCAAAAGCTTCTTTCCAAACATCTGGTTGTTGGTAGATTTCGCGTGTTGTGATTTCTGCCCCCAACTCAAGCAATTCTTCTTTTGTATAATCTAGCATTGAGTTCCTCTAATCTATTATTATATTGTTTTTTATCTAAAATATGGGAATGGGAGTAAGCCCCATTCCCATGTATATTCTATATAAAATGCTCTAACGGTTTTCACGTTGTCACATCGTATACTCAATGAAAATCAAAGAGCAAACTAGGAAGCTAGCCGAAGGCTGTACTCAAGTACGGCAAGGCGAAGCTGACGTGGTTTGAATTTGATTTTTGAAGAGTATTATTCATCTTCATCGTCATCGAAGCTTGCCAATAAATCATTAACTTTGACAATGCTCTCTGAAGCACGATTTTTATAATCTGCATCAGCGCCAGTTAGGCTTGCATTGATAAATTCAATAACCATTGGAAGATTCATTCCTGCATAAAGTTCGATGTCACGACCTTCCATAATAAGACGGCTCACAACGTTACATGGTGTTCCACCAAGGAGGTCAGCAAAGACTAGGAAATCATCCAAACCTTCGACAGCAGCTTCAAATTTCGCAGTAAAATCTTCTGGCCCATCTTCTGGAAGAAGAGCTACTGCATGAATGTTGTCTTGTGGACCCATAATCATCTCTGTGCTACCTTTAAGTTCTTCACAGAAACGACCGTGACTCACTAAAATCAATGATTTAGTCATAAATTATGCGCCCATTCCAAGTGCAAATTTACCAAAGGCAGAAAGTGCCAAGGCAAGCACGATAATGATACCGATAGCTTTTGTAGAGTTCATACCTTTCTTACCAAGCAACCAGAAGATAAAGGCTGTGAAGATTGCTGGAAGCAAGCGTGGGAAGATTGAGTTCAAGATGTCTTGGAAGTCAATCATCTTTTCACCGATTGGCAATTTGTATGAAATTTCAAAGTTGATCATTGTTGCTACAAGAGCACCCATCATGAAGACACCAAGTACAGATGCAGCTTCAATCAAAGCTGTCAAAGTGCTTTGCATGTTGTTGATAAGGTTAACCCCTTCTTTGTAGGCAAATTCCAACTGTTTCCAACGGAAGATGTCATACGCTACTGCAACTGCAATCCAAAGGAAGATACCCCAAGGTTGACCAGCGATAGCCATTGTTGCAGCGATAGATCCCATGATAGCAGGTACAAGTGAACCAAAGATAGTATCTCCAAGAGGAGCGAATGGTCCCATCAAACCTGTCTTGATACCATTAACCGCATCTTTTGAGACAACGCCATCTTTTTCTTCCATGGCAAGGTCAAAACCAGCGATGATTGTGTGGAAGAATGGTGAAGTGTTGAAGAATTGAGTATGAACTTTCATCATTTCTTTCAACTCAGGAGTTCCATCTCCATACATTTTACGCAATTGTGGCAAGATCATGTAAAGGTAACCTGATGCTTGCATACGTTCGTAGTTCCATCCCAATTGGAAAGTGAACAAGCTACGTTTGTTAATTTGATTAAAATCTTCTTTTGTTAATTTGTAATTAGAATTCGTCATCTTCAATTTCCCCACTTTCTGATGGTGTAGAAGGTGCTGCTACAGCAACTTTTTGGCTGTTTTTGAAGTGAACAACTGCAAGGAAGATACCTACGATAGAGATACCGATCATAGACAATCCTTTGAAGTTGTTAGCAAAACCGATAGTTTCTGCAACTTCAGCAGGAAGAGTGCCAATGAGACCAGCAACTGCTCCACCAAGACCTGTTACGTATGAGTAAAGAACAGTCAACATAGCTGTCAAACCGAATCCCATAGCAAGGTAGTGAAGGTTACGTTTAACTGGAAGGTAACGAAGCAAGATAGCGAATCCAAGACCTGGAAGCATACGACCTGCAAGAGTCAAACCGTCTGCAACCCATTGGAATTCTTTAACAAAGTTTACAACTGCTTGTACGAATTCTCCACCGAAAGCTAGGGCGAAGAATACTGGAAGGGCACGAGAAGCAGCCCATGGAAGCGCACCAAGAAGGTAGTTACGTTCGATTCCTTTGTAGTCAAAGCGTTCGATCGCAGCATCAATACGGTGTGCGAAGAATGTAGTAGTCATACGACCAAGTACGTCGAAGTAAGTTAAAAGTGCCGCTACAGGAACCGCAATTGTTGTAATTGCAAGAGGTGCGTCAATCCCTTGTGAAACTGAGAATGCTGTTGCAAGAACCGCACCAGAAGTTGCGTCGATACGAGAAGCACCACCGAAGGTACCAACCCCAAGGACAAACAACTGCAAGTTACCACCGATAAGCAAACCAGTTGTCAAATCTCCCATGATCAAACCAGTAATGAAACCAGCGAATACAGGGGAACCTGCAGAAGAAACGATCGTCAACTCATCACAGATTTGATAAGCTGAGTACAAAGTGAGAAGTAAAATTTGCCACCATTGTATCATAACAATGACCTCCTAAAAATTTTTTCCTATTTTAATAAGCTCAAAAAGTCTGAAACTGGATCATTTGGAACCATTTGAGCAGTAAGTTTTACACCTTTTTCCGCCAATTTGTGGAAATCTTCTACGTCTTTATCTACAACGTTGATTGAACGTGTGATAGAACGAGTTTCTGGTGTTTGAGACATGTTGCCGACATTGACTGTTTCAAGCGGTACGCCTGCTTCAACCAAACCAAGGAAACGGTCAGGTTTGCGTGCTACAATCAAGAGACGTTGGCTGTCATATTTGCCAGCAAGGATATTGGCTGCAGCTTTATCAACCGGCAAGATACTAAGTTTTACACCTGGTGGTGTTGCAAGTTTCAATCCGCTCTTCTCAACGTCATTGTTCACAACCTCATTGTCAACGACCATGATGCGTGAAACATTGAGTTTAGCAGACCAAAGATTGGCCACTTGTCCGTGGATCAAACGTCCATCGATACGGCATCCTACAATTGTCATAAATTTTCCCCCTTTATATGTTTTAGTGTAGGTTTACGAGTTAAATGTATTTGTTCTTTATAATCCCCTTCAGTTTCAAAGATAATGATGCGGTTAGCACCTTCCTTGAGATAGCTGTGCGGAATATAAAGCGATAAGGTTGGACCAACATTCCAGAAACGTCCTAGATTACGGCCATTGACATAGGCAATCCCTTTACCAAACTCAGATAAGTCTAAGTAGGTATCCTTTGGCACCTCAACTTCAAAATCATAGGCGTAAAAGGCAGGTTGCCCTTCTGTCCATCCTTTTGAAAAATCAATTTTCTCAGGATTGTCTAGTGGGAGTGGATAGTGTTTCCAGTTTAGTAAGAAGTGCAAATCCTTACAAACCCCTGTCCGAATTCCCTTACGTTGCGTATCCGCTAAGAACTTATGCCCATAGTTGACACGTCCCATATTTTCTACCAGGACATCAAAACGAGAGAGCGCTTTCTTTTCTCCTTGATAGAAGATGTCCTCACCAATTTCTGTCTGGTACTGAGTTGTAACCCATTTACCATCTACAAATAGCTGAGCTCTGTCTCGACCGTCAATGATACGGATACGTTCTTCTTCTGCATCCCAACTAGCTTCTGTACGATAGAGTAGATAACCGTAGCTTTGTCCCAACTCTTCCATTTTCTTAGGATAGAGACTCTCGATAGGACTTGTTAAGCTATCCAAGGTTTCGAACAGAGAAACTTTCTCAACCAGTGGAATGTTTTCAACTTCCATGCTCTCTTTGTAAAGCGGTTCTAATTGTGGATACTCAGGATAGTAAGTCGCCATCATTTCTTTAACTGCCATGTATTTAGCAGTTGGATTGCCAGCTTCATTAAGGAGAGCGTCATAATCATAAGATGTTACTTGTGGTAAATCAATAGTTCCTCGAGCTGAACAACCATTCATAAAACCAAAGTTGGTTCCACCGTGGAACATGTAAAGGTTGATAGAGCCTTGCTCTAGTACCTCATGTACGGCTTCTGCTAACTCCTCTGGCTCACGCGTGATGACTGGTTCTTTCCATCGGTTAAACCATCCATCCCAGAATTCCATACACATGAGTGGCCATTTCTTGTCATACTCATCAAAGAACTCTTGCATTTGCGAGAAGTTGAAGTTAGCTTTCGAGCCAAAGTTCCCTGTTACAAAGAGATCATCTTCAATCAAGGTACCAGCTTTCAGAGTTGCTCGCCATGGACCATCAGATGTAAAGAGCGGACAAGTCACTGAACGTTCTTCCATCAATCGGCGAATCTCACGCAAGTAGGTTTTGTCCTCACCGTATGAACCGTACTCATTTTCAACCTGCATCATGAGGATGTTACCACCATTATCCAACAATCTTGAAACAAGACGTGGAAGTAAATGATCATAGTAACGTCCTACCATTTCAACAAAGGCTGGATCAGAGGAACGGATTCGCATGTCTTTATTTAAAAGCCATGCTGGTAAACCACCGAATTCCCACTCTGCACAGATAAAGGGAGATGGTCGAACAATAGCATACAAGCCTAAGTCCTGAGCTGTCTGAAGAAATTTTTCAATATCAAGATTGCCTTCAAAATTGAAGTTTCCCTCAATTGGTTCATGTAAATTCCAAGCGACATAGGTTTCAACAGTGTTAAAACCTAAAGCCTTGAGATTGTACAATGAATGATACCAGTCTTCTTCAGGAATTCTAAAATAATGAATGGCACCCGATAAAATTTTGAATGATTTCCCATCTAGGTAAAAATCATCCTCAATTTTAAATCTTGTCATTTTACCACCTCATACTTTTCGTTTGCGCTTTCATTTGTTGTTATATTAAATGATAAACTAATGAATCCATCTTGTCAATAGATTTTTCGAAAATTATTTAAAATTTTTCTTTTTTTTACTGAATTATTTTCTAAAATTCTTTTAAAAAAATTTTTTTCTTAAATATTTTCGATCCAGATAGCATAAATATATAAGTTTATAACCTCAAATAATATGTAAGTCAATCACTTAGCCTATTATTTTATTTTTTTTTACATTATTTACTATCATTTCCAAACCATTTATGATAAAATCGAAGATGGAGAAGGAAAAAATGAGGTAAAAATATGGCAATTCCAAAGTATCAATATATCAAAGATGAATTAAAAAACAAAATCATTTCAGGTCAATTTGCAAGTGGCGACAAGTTCTACACTGAAGCAGAATTGATTGCAATGTATGACGTAAGTTCGATCACTGTTGTTCGCGCCTTAAACGACCTTGCTAAGGACGGTTATATTGTCCGCCAACAAGGAAAGGGAACCTTTGTGGCTCGCGCTCGCAAGCACAAACTCGTAGAATTTTCTGATGTAGAAATTTTTGAAACCAAGGACGATAAAGTCACTGTTCTTTCCATTGAACGCGGTAACGATCTTAACTACTTAGAAAAATTAGGATTGCGTGGCGATCAATTTTATTACAAAATCGAACGTATCCGTGAATCTAACGGTGTTACTTATATCTACCACACATCTTATATCCCTGAACAATACATCAATGCAAACTATCCAAATCTTGAATACTATAGTTCTATCTATAATCGTTTCAAATTGGACTACCACATTCACATGAATGACGAGCATTTTGAAGAAATCAATGAAATTGTATTTCCAACTCCAGAACATGCTGCTTCTATCCTAGGAATCGACTCTCAATTCCCAACTGTTCTCCAAACCAAGACAACGAAACTTGAGTCAACTGGCCAAGTGTTGGAATACATTGAAACTTACAAACGTTCTGATTTCTATAAGATTAAATTTATCTCATGTGATCGCGATCACTAAACATTAAAAAGTCTGAGACAATTGTTTCAGGCTTTTCTGTTTTTCATTATAGCACGCCAGCTTTTAGTAGGAAATATCAAATGACTTTAAACTATAATTTGGAGAAATTTTACTAAAAACAGAGCAAAAATTGAAAAGCAGTTCAAATTAAATAACTTCTTATATTTTTTATAGGTATTTTATTAAAATACTTGACTTTACTAGATTCAGATAATACAATGGAATCAGTTTGTGAAAACGCTACCAAAACAATAAATTAGGAGGTTATTTAATGAAACCAGAAAATAAACAGCGTTTCTCTATTCGTAAATACGCAATCGGAGCCGCTTCTGTCTTGATCGGCCTTGCCTTTCATGCGCAAGCTGTTGCCGCTGATGGAGTCGTACCTACTACAACAGAGAATCAACCTACTATCCAAGCTACAGGTGAATCGTCTCCACAGGCCAGCGAAAAAAAACTTGAAACTAGTCCTACACCAGAAGCCGTAGCTCCTGCAGCTCCAGCGACACCTGTAACAAACACTGAAGCACCAAAAGTTGAAGCTACTCCTGCACCTGTCGTAGAAAAAACTGTTGCAACCGAAGAAACTCCAGCAAAACCAGAAATAACTGAAGAAGCTAAGCAGCCAGAACCAGAAAAGGCAGAAAACAAAGAAGTTGCTAAAGTTGAAGCTCCTGTAGTCGCTACAGATAAAGCAGCTCAAGTCAATGAAAAACTAGCTAAAAAGAAAATCGTTTCAATCGATGCAGGGCGTAAATACTTCTCTCCTGAACAATTGAAAGAAATCATCGACAAAGCTAAACACTATGGTTACACTGATCTTCATCTCCTAGTCGGCAATGATGGCTTGCGCTTTATGCTTGATGATATGTCTCTAACTGTAGGGGACAAGACTTATGCCAGCGACGATGTCAAACGCGCTGTTGAAAACGGAACAAACGCCTACTACAACGATCCAAACGGCAATCATCTAACTGAAAGCCAAATGACCGACTTGATTAACTATGCCAAGGATAAAGGAATTGGACTTATCCCAACAGTCAATAGCCCAGGTCATATGGATGCTATCCTCAATGCCATGAAAGAACTGGGTATTGAAAAGCCTAACTTTAACTATTTTGGTAAAGAATCAGCACGTACTGTCGACCTTGACAATGAAAAAGCAGTTGCCTTCACAAAAGCTTTGATTGACAAGTATGCAGGCTACTTTGCTGGTAAATCTGAAATCTTCAACATCGGTTTGGATGAGTACGCTAACGATGCTACGGATGCTAAAGGATGGAGCGTACTTCAAGCCTATAAATGGTATCCAGAAGATGGATTCCCAGACAAGGGCTATGATAAATTCATCGCCTATGCTAATGACCTAGCTCGTATCGTCAAATCTCACGGTCTAAAACCTATGGCCTTCAACGACGGTATCTACTATAATAGCGATACAAGTTTTGGTACCTTTGACAAGGACATCATCGTCTCTATGTGGACTGGTGGCTGGGGCGGTTACGATGTCGCTTCTTCTAAATTACTAGCTGAAAAAGGACACGAAATCCTTAACACTAATGATGCATGGTACTACGTTCTCGGCCGTAATGCTGACGGACAAGGGTGGTATAACCTAGATCAAGGATTGAACGGTATTAAGAGTACACCGATTACTTCTGTACCAAAAACTGAAGGAGCTGACGTTCCTATTATCGGTGGTATGGTAGCTGCTTGGGCTGATACTCCATCTGCTCGCTACTCTCCATCTCGTCTCTTCAAACTCATGCGTCAATTCGCAAACTCAAATGCTGAATACTTCGCTGCTGATTACGAGTCTGCTGAACAAGCTTTGAAAGAAGTGCCAACAGACCTTACTCGCTACACAGAAGAAAGTATTGCAGCCGTTAAAGAAGCTGAAAAAGACATCCGTTCTCTCGATAGCAACCTCAGCCGTGCTCAACAAGATACTATTGATCAAGCGATCGCAAAACTCCAAGAAGCTGTTAGCAACTTGACCTTCACTCCAGAAGCTCAAAAAGAAGAAGATGCTAAACGCGAAGTTGAAAAACTAGCTAAGAACAAGGTCATCTCTATCGATGCTGGTCGTAAATACTTCACGCTAGACCAACTCAAACGTATCGTAGATAAAGCCAGCGAACTTGGTTACTCTGACCTTCATCTCCTCCTTGGAAATGATGGACTTCGCTTCCTCTTGGATGACATGACGATCACTGCAAACGGCAAGACTTATGCAAGCGACGATGTGAAAAAGGCCATCATCGAAGGAACAAAATCTTACTACGACGATCCTAATGGAACTACTTTGAACCAAGCTGAAATCACTGAGCTTATCCAGTATGCTAAGGACAAAGGTATTGGACTAATCCCAGCTATCAATAGCCCAGGTCACATGGATGCTATGCTTGTCGCTATGGAAAAATTAGGCATCGCAAACCCTCAAGCCAACTTTGACAAGGTTTCAAAAACAACTATGGACCTTGAAAACGAAGAAGCGATGAACTTTACAAAAGCCCTTATCGGCAAGTACATGGACTTCTTTGCTGGTAAGACTAAAATCTTTAACTATGGTACAGATGAGTATGCTAATGACGCTACCAATGCTCAAGGTTGGTACTACCTCAAGTGGTATGGCCTCTACGGTAAATTTGCTGAGTACGCTAATAGCCTAGCTGCCATGGCTAAAGAAAAAGGTCTTCAACCAATGGCCTTTAACGATGGCTTCTACTACGAAGACAAGGACGATGTCGAGTTTGATAAAGACGTTATCATCTCTTACTGGTCTAAAGGCTGGTGGGGTTACAACCTTGCGTCTCCTCAATATCTAGCAAGCAAAGGCTATAAATTCCTTAACACGAATGGAGATTGGTACTACATTCTCGGTCAAAAACCAGAAGATGGTGGTGGCTTCCTCAAGAAAGCTATTGAAAATACTGAAAAAACTCCATTTAACCAACTAGCATCAACTAAATATCCTGAAGTTGATCTACCTACTGTTGGTAGTATGTTAGCTATCTGGGCTGATAGACCAAGCGCAGAATACAAGGAAGAAGAAATCTTTGAACTCATGACTGCTTTTGCAGATCACAACAAAGACTACTTCCGTGCTGACTACAAAGCGCTACGCGAAGAACTTGCTCAAATCCCTGAAAACTTAGAAGGATATAGCACAGAAAGCCTCGACGCTCTCAAGGCTGCTAAAGACGCTCTTAACTACAACCTCAATCGTAACAAACAAGCTGAATTGGACACACTTGTAGCTAATCTCAAAGCTGCTAGACTAGGGCTTAAGCCAGCCGCAACTCACTCAGGAAGTCTTGATGAAAACGAAACTGCTGCTGCAGTTGAAAACCGACCAGAGCTTCTTGTTAAGACAGAAGAAATTCCGTTTGAGATTGTTAAGAAAGAAAATCCTAACCTTCCAGCAGGACAAGAGAAAGTCATCACTGTCGGTGTCAAAGGAGAACGTACAAATTACCTTTCTGTCGTAACTGAAAATGGTGAAGCACATGAAACTCTCCTTGATTCTAAGGTAACAGTAGAACCTGTCGCTCAAGTGGTAGAGGTAGGAAACCCTGTCACTCAGGTCGGCGACGAAGAAGGAGTTGCTCCTGTGGCAGATGCAAAACCACGTGTTGTGATTGAAGACGAAGAAATTCCATTTACAACTATTACTCGTGAAACCGATCAGTTACCTAAGGGACAAGCTCGTATCGTGACTGAAGGAGTGAACGGTCGTCGCAGCTACTTCTATTCTGTAACTACGGCTGCTGATGGAACTGAAGTTAAAACTCTAGTAAGCAGTGAAGTAAGCCTAGAACCGATTACTCAAGTGGTTGAAGTAGGAAATCCTGTCACTCACCTTGGGGATGAAAAGGGACAAGCTACTATTGCTGAAAACAAACCGAGAGTTGACATCCAAGATGAAGAAATTCCATTCACAACCATCACTCGCAAAACTAATCAATTACCTAAAGGACAATCTCGTATCGTGACCGAAGGTGTAAATGGTCGTCTAAGTCATTTCTATTCTGTAACTACGGCTTCTGATGGAACTGAAGTTAAAACTCTAGTAAGCAGTGAAGTAAGCCTAGAACCTGTCACTCAAGTGGTAGAAGTGGGGAACCCTGTTATTCACCTTGGGGATGAAAAGGGACAAGCTACTATTGCTGAAAACAAACCGAGAGTTGACATCCAAAATGAAGAAATTCCATTTACAACCATCACTCGTGAAAGTAATCAATTACCTAAAGGACAATCTCGTATCGTGACTGAAGGTGTAAACGGTCGTCGTAGCCATTTCTACTCTGTGACTACTGCTGCTGACGGAACTGAAGTTAAAACATTGGTTACAAGTGTCGTGGCGCAAGAACCTGTCGCTCAAGTGATTGAAGTGGGCAACCCTATCACTCACGTCGGCGATGAACATGGTCAAGCTGCTATCGCTGAAGAAAAACCAACACTAGAAATCCCAAGCGAGCCAGCTCCAGCAACTGTTCCTGCTAAGGAAAATAAAGCTCTTCCTCAAGGTCCAGCTCCTGTAGCAAAAGAGAAAAAACTACCTGAAACAGGAACTCAAGGCTCAGAATGGTTAATTGCTACTGGTCTTATGTCAGCTCTCACAGCTTACGGACTTAGCAAGAAAAAAGATTAAGCACAAATAAAAAGCGGGACAAAAGTCTCGCTTTTTATTGTGATTATTAGTCACCCAAACCGATGCGTTCGAAGATCTCATCCACACGTTTGGTATAGTAAGTTGGGTTAAAGATTTCGTCGATTTCTTCTTGAGTGAGGCGTGAAGTCACTTCTGGATCTGCTTCAAGAAGTGGTTTGAAGTCTACTTGGTTATCCCATGATTGAGCTGTCTTTGGTTGAACAAGGTCGTAAGCTTGTTCACGCGTCATGCCTTTTTCAATCAAGGTAAGCATAGCACGTTGGCTGAAAATCAAACCAAATGTAGAGTTCATGTTGCGGATCATGTTTTCTGGGAAGATCGTCAAGTTCTTGACGATATTTCCAAAACGATTGAGCATGTAGTCAATCAAGATGGTTGTATCTGGTGCAATGATGCGCTCAGCTGATGAGTGAGAGATATCACGCTCATGCCAAAGGGACACATTTTCGTAAGCTGTGACCATGTGACCACGGATAACACGCGCAAGACCAGTCATGTTTTCAGAACCGATAGGGTTGCGTTTGTGAGGCATTGCAGATGAACCTTTTTGCCCTTTGGCAAAGAATTCTTCTACTTCGCGTTGTTCAGATTTTTGCAAGCCACGAATCTCAGTCGCCATACGTTCGATTGAAGTCGCGATACTAGCAAGAACCGCAAAGTACTCAGCGTGAAGGTCACGAGGAAGGACCTGTGTAGAGATTTCTTGAGCACGGATACCAAGTTTATCGCAGACGTATTTTTCAACGAATGTTGGGATGTTAGCAAAGTTACCAACCGCACCAGAAATCTTACCAGCTTCCACACCAGCAGCCGCATGCTCGAAACGCTCGATATTGCGCTTCATTTCGCTGTACCAAGTTGCTAATTTAAGACCAAAAGTTGTCGGCTCAGCGTGCACACCGTGGGTACGACCCATCATAATGGTGAACTTGTGCTCCTTAGCCTTGTCAGCGATGATGTTGGTGAAGTTTTCAAGGTCACGACGGATGATGTCGTTGGCCTGCTTGTAGAGGTAACCGTAGGCCGTATCCACCACGTCAGTAGAAGTCAAGCCATAGTGAACCCACTTACGCTCTTCACCAAGCGTCTCAGAAACCGCACGCGTGAAAGCCACCACATCGTGACGCGTCTCCTGCTCAATTTCCAAAATACGGTCGATGTCAAAGTCCGCCTTTTCGCGAATCAAAGCCACATCTTCCTTAGGGATTTCCCCCAACTCAGCCCATGCCTCGTCAGCCAAGATTTCCACCTCAAGCCAAGCACGGTATTTATTTTCTTCACTCCAAATGTTCGCCATCTCAGGGCGAGAGTAACGGTTGATCATGTTATTTCTCCTTTTGATATTTAAATATAATGTCGTTTAAAACAAGTTCATTTTTACTTTCTTCGAAAGGTAGTGACCAATTTTCAAATCGTCCCATTATGTTAACTTCAATATTGTAACCATTAGGTGGGATAAAATTATAGTTAGGACTGATATAATATCCATACTGTGCTATCTCACTAGCTTGAATAGAACGTATAGTTTCAATTCCAGATGTCCTATAAGATATATAATCAAATATCTTCTCTATTCCACTATGCCAGATTATCTTTTGGAAATCAAAATAATTTACAATCCATGTGTCAATCAAATCATTTCTATTCCTACCTTTAAAATAATCTATTGCCATTTCAGATAATTTATAGTAATCATCTAATGTTACGACTACCTTATATATTTTTTTAGATTTTATATTTTCAATTCTAAGTCGCTCAGTACTCCCCTTTTTATCAGTGAATATTGCAATTTCATTATTAAGGATATATTGCTTAGCTCTATCAGCTTGTTCAGAAGCTGCCAATACCACTTTTTTAAACAGCTGCTGGCGACGCTCCTCTGACATTTTTTGATTAAACGGAATCTCTTTAAAATCCCTAGCCTTGCATTCTATTAATAGGATATTGTTACCTGAAATAACAATGAAATCTTGTTCTTCTTTTTTACTAGTTTTTAAATATAAAGATTGATAAACATTATCAACATCAAAATAATTTTCCAAAATAGTTTTTAATTCCTTCTCTAATATGTCTCCTTTATTATTTGAAGAAGAAATTAGTTTTTGTTCAATACTAGATAGAATATGTTCTGATGCAGGTAAAAAATATGTCAAATTCCTTTTAATCCCAATAGAACCCCCTAATATTTGTATAGAAGAGGTCAAATATCTTACTTCCATATTTTTTGAAGCAGTCATAAATAATTTACTATAATCAATATCCCCAAAGATTTCATCCAACTCTCTATCTAAAAATTGGCTACAACTACACACTAATCCATCTAGGCGAGATTTAACATTACAGATTATATATAATAACTTGTCAAAATTTTCGTAAATTGAAAATCCATATTGTTTTCTTGCTTCATTATCAAACATCCTACATATTTCATAATACTCCCAAAGTTCTTTTCGAAAATCAAAATGGTAGCTTAGATAACTTTGTAAACTATCGCTCCTTCTATCTTGTATTGACTGTTCCACTTGGTTATTAGATATATTATTTTGAAGGACATTTATGAATAAAAAGAAAATTTCAATTTCATCTGAAGTAACTACATCCTTCTTTGACTCTCCGTTATACTTCAATAATATGTATACATATAACTGAACCATAAGTTTCAGTGAAAATTGTGAATTTGATTCTCGCTTTCTTTGAATAATAGCTAAATTCATCACAGTATTTAATTTATTTATTGAATAATAAATATTATAGTACTTTAAAATATAATTCAGAATATCATCAATATTACTAAGTTGGTATATCTCTTTCTCTATGTCCTCTAGACTTTTAGGATACCTTTCTTGACTCCTAATCCTTCTTTTAAAGTTTTCAAATATCTTTACAATGCTTCTATAAAAAATTTTCACTAACTCATAACACTTACTGTATTTCACTTAAACCATCCACTTCTATAGCTAATAATAAATAATACAATATACTTTTGAAAACGATACTCAATAACAAGTGCAGATTCTCCTATAACAATACAAATACTGATCAATGAGCCTCTTATACTTAACTATAAAATTCTATTTCTCCAGTACTTACAACTCTCTTTTTGTGCAAGTTTATTGATATTTATTTGAATTGCAACCATACACTATTAATAAATACTTACTTCATTGTAGTAAGTTTGTTATTAAAAAGCTAAAGGCCTAAAGCAGTCTTCCTCGTCTCTTCAAATCTATGATAATCAGCGTCAAGCAAAAACCGCCCCAACTCAAAAATAACCCCTGAATAGAAAATTACTTTTTTATTATAATCTAAGCTAATAATTAAATGACCTTCTTTATTTCTATAATCTTTTCCATCAAAGTAAACATGATCATATAGAACAGAATAATCCCTCACTTCTTTAATAACAGTATTTCCTTTATTAATCATTCTTGCCGCAAACTGCGAATGATTAGCTCCATTACAAATCGCAATATCCATTGGATATACATAGTGATTCTCTATATTGTAACTGTAGCGATCCCCATAAAAAGGATTTTGATTATTTATTGTATCGAGATTACTTATTATTCTGTTTGAATTCCATGGATTTAACAAAATAGGCAACTCCTTCACCATTATTTCAATCGGCCCTTGCTCTCGAATTGTTTTGTTTTTATAATATTTCGCATCATCCGGATGTATGCTTCGGCAGATAATCTCATTAATAGTTAAATCTATTTCGTATACAATTTCGTTATAAATGTCTTCAATCAAAGAATTATCTTGTGCTTCATGATTAGTTTCAACTGCTTGAATAGCCTCATCAAAATTTAGATACTCAACCACAACCATCAACAGATTTTGAGCTGTTCTCACTCTGTCTTCATTTTTACTACAGCCTTCAACCATATTCATATAGTTTGTAAATTTATTTTTATAACCTTTATAATCAATCACACTTTTTGATCCTTGTATACTGCTAAATAATTTTCTTAAGAAATTTAACACTATTTCCTCCTAGATACTATAAATCTCCGTTTACTTCTCATTATCTAGTTTGTAGTGCTTTTCCCAAATCAAGGAAATACTGTTTTTTTGTTTTTTAAATAGAACCAAGCAAATGATGTCAGTAGGATATTTTTAACAGTAATATCTTCTGTAAAATACAGAACCGTTTGTCCATCCTTATAATCAAATCGTCCTAGCCAAGTTCCTTGGAGATTTTTATTTTCAAACTCAAGTTCCCAACGCTTATGTAAGTCAACCTTTTTTACCTTAAAATTTGTCTGGATACCATTTTCAGTGTATTCAATAAAGTGACTGTCATCTATTTTTTCAAACCGACCAAGATCACTTCTCCAAGTTTGATTTGATAAATCAGTCACACATTCCCAAACTTTATCAATAGACCAGGAAAAACTCGCTTTCCTATTAGATTTTACCACTATTTCTACTCTTAATTATCAACACTATTTTTACGAATAGTTTGATACTAAATCAACATAGATTGGTACATACGCCAGTTGCTACATGAATGGAATTCTGAGCTCTTTTTTCATTGATATATCCCACATTCCATAAGCAATTGCAAATATAAACACTATAACCATCATTGTGGAAGCAATATCTAGCACTTTAATAAATATGAGATCATCTACTAAAGCAAAGCACAGTGACTGGATGAGGTTAACCAAAGAAATTACCAGCTTTGTATGGAATCAGTACCTCAAGCCCTAAAATTGCTATTTTCACCTAAAAATCAATCCCTTTCCCAAACTCATCCACACTATCTGGCACATCACTAAACAAAGTCACATGTCCCATCTTGCGGTTGTGTTTCGCTTCTATTTTACCATACATGTGGAGGTGGGCGCTTGGATTTTCTGTGACATATTTTTCAGCGGCCTCGACGTGCTGGCCGAGGACATTGAACATGACAGCTGGTCCATGAAAGTGAATTGCTGGCAATGGTGCTCCGAGAACGCCTAAAACATGGGTGTCAAACTGCGAGAAGTCGCAAGCTTCGATAGAGTAATGCCCAGAGTTGTGTGGACGTGGTGCAATTTCATTGACAATGATGTCGTCAGCAGTCGCAAACATTTCCACGCAAAGAGTTCCAGAAAGGTTCAGTTGTTCAGCAATTCGCACTGCCATAGCTCTGGCTTTGTTTGCTAGACTTTCAGAAATGCGAGCAGGTACAATAGTTTTTGAAAGAATGTTGTTGCGATGGATATTCTCCTGAATAGGGAAGACTGTCACATCCTTGCCATTTCCTGACACGATGACAGAAATCTCAAGGTCAAAGTTGACAAATTCTTCCAAGACACAGTCTGCTGAATCAGCTAGTGCATAGGCTTCTTCCAAGTCTGCTTCCGAACGAATGACCTTCTGACCATGGCCATCGTAACCACCGGTCGCCGTCTTGAGGACATAGTTTTTCGATAGGTCGATATCTACCAAGTCTTGACTTGAGGTCACAACCTTGTAAGGTGCAACGGTTACTTTGGCCTTGTTTGAGAGAAAGTCCTTTTCAAAAATGCGATTTTGAGAAATGCGGAGCAAGTCCGTTCCTTGAGGGAGTTGCCCATCCTTGATAACAGCATCCAAACCGTCGGCATCCACATTTTCAAACTCATAAGTGAGGACATCGCAACGCTCCGCCAACTGGCGAAGAGCGTCCACATCATTATAAGGAGCCACGATAATCTCCGCCACGCGAGAGGCTGGGCAATCCGCCACAGGATCCAGCGCGATAACCTTGTGACCCATGTAGATAGCAGAAATGGCCATCATCTGACCAAGCTGACCGCCTCCAATAATTCCGATTGTTTTAGATGAGCTCATTTGTAGACTCCTCTGCGATTTTTCCTTGTTCTTCAGCAAAATCTGCCAAAGCTATCGCGATAGCCTGATCCTCTACTGATAGGAGACGAAGGGCAAAGAGGGCCGCATTGGTCGCACCTGCTTCACCGATAGCCATTGTCGCAACAGGCACACCACCTGGCATCTGTACGATAGAATAGAGCGAGTCCACGCCACTAAGCGCACGTGATTTGACGGGCACACCAATGACTGGAAGTGTAGTCTTAGCAGCGACCATCCCTGGCAAGTGAGCTGCACCACCCGCACCTGCGATGATGACCTTGATGCCACGGCTACGTGCTTCTTCCGCATGTTTGAACATGATGTCTGGTGTACGGTGTGCGGAAACAACTTTCTTTTCGTAGGCTACACCGAAGCGGTCTAGAACTGCTGCTGTTTTTTGCATGGTTGCCCAGTCAGATTTTGAGCCCATGATGATGGAAATTACTGGTTTCATAGTTAATATCCTTTTCTTTTTTGATAATGGTCTTAGGTGGTGGGGACGGAAGCAAACCTTCGATTTCATTCCTAAAATTTGAGCCCAAGTCTCAAATTTTCCCTAGACCAGAACATTCACTGTTCTGGTCTTTTCACCACGGCGACCATTATCTTACTTTGGCTCGCTTTCGCTCGCCATTGTCAAATATAGTATCTGTTAATCTTTTAACGCTTTGCTTCCAATGTCATTTCGATAGAAGAGGCCTTCTGTGTTTTGTTTGTTGAGTTGGCTGTAGATGATGTTTTGGCCGTCTTTGACGGTGTCTGCTGTGGCGACCAGCATGTAGACGCGTCCGCCGTTTGAGAGAAGGTCTTGGCCATTTTCAGCGAATTTGGCACCAGCATAGTAAGTGATGATGTCACCTTCTGTCTTAGCTGGAAGCTTGACACCCTTCTCATAAGCGAGTGGATAGCCATTTGAGGCTACAACCACACCTAGTGTCACACCCTTGTCCGTCCAAGTGATGGCTGGCTTTTTGCCATCCAAAATGTCAGTGATGTTTTGTGCAAAGTCAGATGTCAAACGAGGTAAGATGATTTGCGTTTCAGGATCTCCAAAACGAGAGTTGAACTCGATGACTTTCGGTCCATCAGCTGTCAAGATTAGCCCCGCGTAAAGGACACCAAGATACGGACGACCTTCTTTGATCATGCCTTCAAGAACTGGCTTGACAATGGTGTCAACCGCTGTGTCAACCACGCTCTGTGGTAAGTGAGGAACTGGTGCATAGGCACCCATCCCACCAGTGTTAGGACCCTTGTCGCCATCATAAGCACGTTTGTGGTCCTGAGCCGTTGGCATGATATAGAACTTGTCTCCATTGACAAAGGCAAAGAGAGAAAACTCTTCCCCGTCAAGGAATTCTTCGATAACCACACGCGCACCTGAATCACCGAATTTATTGTCCAAAAGCATCTCGTGAGCAGCTTCGACTGCTTGCTCCACTGTCTCCGCAACGACGACACCTTTCCCAAGGGCCAAACCGTCTGCCTTGACGACGATTGGAGCGCCTTTTTCCTCGATGTAGGCCTTGGCTTCCTCGAAATCTGAGAATGTGCCATAGGCTGCTGTCGGAACGTCGTATTTGACCATGATTTCCTTAGCAAAATCCTTGGACCACTCAAGCTCAGCAGCAGCCTTTGTCGGACCAAAAGCTTTGAGTCCAGCCGCATTGAAATCATCCACGATACCAGCCGCAAGGGCATCATCTGGACCGATAAAGGTCCAAGCAATATCGTTCGCTTTTACGAAGTCAATCAGCTTAGAATGTTCGGAAATTCCGATGTTGATCAAATCAAGACCGTCCAATGTCATCCCGTCATTCCCAGGAGCCACGAAAACTTTCTCAACGTCTTTAGACTCTAATAACTTCTTAGCAATCGCATGCTCACGACCACCTGAGCCAACAACTAACAGTTTCATCTCTCAACCTCTTTTGCGAATTATTTAATAACATTATACCACAAACGTTCGCTTTAATCTTGTTTCGTTCAGCTTTTTAATCAAAAAAAGGAAAGAAACTGTTTTCTTCCCTTTCATTTTCTTAATGTCTAAAATGTCTTACTCCTGTGAAGACCATAGTCAAGCCGTATTTATCAGCAGCTTCGATGGATTCTTGGTCACGGACAGAGCCTCCAGGCTGGATGATAGCTTTGATACCTGCTTTGGCGATTTCTTCCACGTTATCCGCAAATGGGAAGAAGGCATCTGAAGCAAGAACAGCGCCGTCAAGACGGTCTTTAGCTTGGTCAATAGCAATACGAACTGAAGCCACGCGATTGGTTTGCCCAGGGCCAACACCAAGTGTCATGTGATCATTGGTCACGATGATACCATTTGATTTGACATACTTGATAGCCTTCCAAGCAAACTCAAGAGCTGTCGCTTCTGTCTCAGTTGGTTGGCGTTTAGTCACCACTTGCCAGTCAGCTGGGCTTTCTTTGACCACGTCTTGGTTTTGAACGAGGAGACCACCAACAACACCAGTGTATTCTGCTTCTACTTCGCTAGCGTCTTGAGCATCAAATGGCAAGGCAAGGATCCGCAAGTTTTTCTTTTTGTTGGTCAAAATAGCTAGCGCTTCATCCGTATAGCTTGGTGCGATGATGATTTCAAGGAAAACGCCGTGCATCTTCTCAGCTGTCGCAGCATCTACTTCACGGTTGAGAACGACAATACCACCAAAGATAGACACTGGATCAGACTCATAAGCGTAATCCCAAGCAGTTTCGATATCGTCAGCTTGACCAATCCCACATGGGTTCATATGTTTGAGAGCCACAACGGTTGGACGTTCTTTGAAATCGCGAATAATACGGATAGCAGCGTCTGCATCGCGAATATTGTTGAAGGACAATTCCTTACCGTTGAGCTGTTTCGCTGATGCAATCGAATAATCCGTTGGCAAAGCTTTTTGGTAGAAGTCAGCGTCTTGTTGAGGGTTTTCACCGTAACGCATTGGTTGCTTAAGGTCATAGGTCAAAGTGAGTTTTTCTGGTTTTGCTTCACCCACTTGAGCTGTGAAGTATTCTGCAATCAAGGCATCATAAGCTGCTGTGTGACGGAAAACCTTGGCTGCTAAACGTTGGCGAGTTTCATAAGTAGTTTCACCATTTGTTGCCAATTCGTCAAGGACCACTGCATAGTCCGCAGGATCTACCACAACCGTCACGCTGGCATGGTTTTTAGCTGCTGAACGAAGCATAGATGGCCCACCGATATCGATGTTTTCAACCGCATCAGCGTAAGTCACATCTGGTTTAAGAATCGTTTCCTTGAATGGGTAAAGGTTGACCACAACAAGGTCGATCAATTCAATCTTGTTGTCCTTAGCCGCTTCCAAGTGGCTATCCAAGTCACGACGAGCAAGAAGCCCTCCGTGGATATTTGGGTGGAGAGTCTTGACACGACCGTCCATCATTTCTGGGAAACCAGTCACATCGTCGATGGCAATGGTGTCCACCCCAGCATTGTCAAGGGCAATCTTGGTCCCACCTGTAGAGATGATATCCCAACCAAGTTTTTTAAGTTCTTGGGCAAATTCTACAATGCCCGCTTTGTCTGAGACGCTGATTAAGGCCTTTTTCGTCATTCTATTCCTCTTTCTTTAGATCCAAGCGCATAGCGACTTCGTTATTTTCTTCTATAAATCCTGTTTCCTGAAAACCCAAACTAGTCAGTAGGTGCTTCATTTTTTCATTTCCAACCACATAATCTGCGATAATATGATTGCAAGTGCTATCCATCTGAGCCTTTTTGATCAAAACTTCCAAGGCTTTTCGTCCATAACCTATTCCTTGGTACTGCTGGCCAATCATTATCCTCCAGATAAAGTATTCCGCTTCATCCTTATCTATTTCCAACAGGAGAAAACCAACTACAAGCTTATTCCAATAGATTGCCATTGGAAACACATCCCCATTCTCTCGGTAGAGCCATGCGTCAGCTAAAGAGCGTACATTTGGAGCCACGAAACGTGCTCGTTCATCAGCGTCAGATATTTTCAAATCCAGCACTGCCTGAAAACTGCTCTCATCTACTAATTTCATCTCAATCATTTTTTCTCCTAGCAATATTGCATAATCAAAACTTGATTTACTTTTTATCTACTCTCCACTCCCAAATGTTCCAATACTTCTGGATAAAGTTTGTACTCTGTTTCGTGGATGCGAGTCTCGAAAGTATCAAGGGTATCCCCTTCAAGGCGTGGCACACGGACTTGTTTGATAACCTTACCGGTATCAACACCAGAGTCCACCCAGTGAATAGTCACGCCAGACTGGTCAACGCCTGCATTCCAAGCATCCTCAATACCATGAGCACCTGGAAATTCGGGGAGATAAGCTGGGTGAATATTGATGATACGGCCTTCATAAGCTGCTAGCAAGGTTGGACCGACGATTTTCATGTAGCCTGCAAGACAAACCAAGTCAATCTGGCGTTCATCCAAGAGATCGACGATGGCTCCTTCATAGTCTGCCTTGTTTTCAAACTCCTTGAGTTCAAAAGCGTAGGATAATACCCCAAGATTCTCTGCACGCTCAAGTACATAGGCATCCCGATGATCTGAAAAGACAAATTCTACTGGAAATTGTTCTGCAATCACCTGAAAGTTTGAGCCGTTGCCAGAGGCAAAAACAGCAATCTTTTTAGCCATTATTTAATCACCACACTTGCATCTGTCTTCTTGACAATCCGACCGATTTCATAGACAGGTTCGTCGAGAAGTTCTTTGACACGTTCCACATTTTCTGGTTTTACTGCAAGCATGAGACCAATCCCCATGTTGAAGATTTCAAACATTTCTTCGTGTTTGATTTGGCCATATTTTTCAAGAGCTTTGAAAATTGGAAGAACTGGGACTTTGCTTTCATCAATTTCAGCAGCCAAGTCATCAGCGAACATACGTGGTACATTTTCGATGAAACCACCACCTGTGATATGGGCAATCCCGTTGACCAACTCTTCCTTAATGAGTGGCAAGACAGCCTTAACGTAGATACGAGTTGGTTCCAAAAGAACGTCCTTGAGTTTCTTGCCTTCCAATTCTGGGAGGACTTCTTCACCTGTATAATCCGCAAAGACACGACGGACGAGCGAGTAACCATTTGAGTGGATTCCGCTTGAAGCAAGTCCAAGAAGCACATCACCTTCAGCCACTTTTGAACCGTCGATGATTTGAGATTTTTCTGCAACACCAACAGCAAATCCAGCCAAGTCATAGTCGTCTTCACCATACATACCAGGCATTTCAGCAGTTTCCCCACCGATGAGGGCCGCACCTGCTTGTACACACCCTTCGGCTACACCAGCAACGACTTGTTCCAATTTAGCTGGTTCATTTTTACCAGTTGCTACGTAGTCAAGGAAGTAAAGGGGCTCAGCACCTGCAGCGATGATGTCATTGACGCACATGGCTACACAGTCTTGACCTATGGTATCGTGCTTGTCATACTTGATGGCTAACATAAGCTTGGTTCCAACACCGTCCGTCCCTGAGATCAAAACAGGCTCTTTGACACCTGTCTTTGAAAGGTCAAACATGCCACCAAAACCACCTAGAGCGCCCATCACACCTGCACGCTCTGTACGTCCCACGTGTTTTTTGATGCGTTCAACAACTTCATAACCCGCTTCAACATCCACACCAGATTGAGCGTATGCATTTTTAGACATAATCTTTCTCCTTTTCCTTTTCATTCCAAGTTTCAATAAATACCTTTTCAAATTCATCTATTTGTTGAAGATTTTCTAATAGAAAGTCAATGAGTGTTTGAGTTGCTTCAGATAACAACAAGTTTTCATCTGAAGCATCAAAATTTAGAAATTTATTAGAAGTATTAAAACCATATTTACTATATTTGTCAAATGTCAAAAGTTTAAATTTCCGAGACTGTATGTCTGTTAAATTTTTTTTAGATATTGATAAATAAACATCTGTCTGAAAATTACTATATGTTATCTCATAAAAATAGGCTGAACCAGTAGACCATTCTGTATTTTCCTCTTTAACAACATTGTCAATAAAATTATCTAACCGTCTTGTTCTAAAACGTAAAAAAGTTTTTGAACAATATTTTTCATCGAAAATTAAATTTCCCTGTTCATTTAGATAATTTAAAATACCGACTAATTTTTCACGAAGCATCTGCGTATCAGGTCTGTTTTCAAAAATAAGATCTAAAACTTCTTTATATTTAAAATAAATTTCAGCACTTAACTCTTTCAACTCTATATCATTCAAAATATTTCTCCTAATATTATCATTGTACTCTTTAAGAATGTAAGAAACTTTCTCATTATCAACCTCATCCACATACAATTCTTCTAGTATATCTGAAATATCTTGATATGAAAGTAAACTCCAAAATTGCCTTTCCTCAACATCAGCATCTATCGGTGCATCTCCATTTGGTGTCAGATAAATATATATATTACGATAACCAACATAAGAATTTTCAATAAATTTTCTATATTTTCTCAACTGATTGTCATGGTCGGAAGTGAAAGTTTTATTTTCAATAACTAAATTTATTCGATGTTCTTTATTTGTATACAGAACATCAATATTATTTTTACTTTCTCTATATACTTCTGCTTTTGAGAAATCTTTCAATATTATTTCAGTTGGTTTAATTGTTGCAAAAGATAGATTATTATCAAACACTTTCATCAATATTTTTTTGAAAAACTTATCTTCCAATTTATGACTTTCTCTGGGATCAAGCAACCAAGCTAATACCCGACTATGACGAATTTCAGCACTAGTTATCCCTAAAATTTCAAAAATATTAACTCCCGTTAACCATCTTGAAAAATCTTTTTCCGAATTTTTTTCAAGGTACAGCAGAAACTCAGTAATTTTATTTTCTATTTTCACCACTAACCCTTTTCTAATAGAATGAAGTTTTTTCTTCTAAACTTCTACGATATTCTTCTTCATAGTCATAGAGAGGAGTTGGATAGTTCCCATCAAAGTAAGCCACACAGAGACCGCCATTTGGCGCATCTGTCTCAATACCAATAGAGTCAATCAAGCCCTCAATAGAAAGATAAGTCAGGCTATCTGCACCAATAATTTGACAGGTTTCTTCAACCGTATGATTGGCCGCAATTAATTCCTCACGACTCTGAATATCAATTCCATAGAAACATGGATAAGCCAGAGCTGGGCTAGCAATCGCCACATGAACTTCTGTAGCACCTGCTTCTTTCAGCAATTTTACGATACGACGAGATGTTGTGCCTCGTACAATCGAGTCATCGATCATGACCACGCGCTTGCCTTTAACGACACCAGAGACGGCAGACAATTTCATCCGAACCCCTTGCTCGCGCAATTCTTGGGTCGGCTGGATGAAGGTTCGTTGGGTATATTGGTTCTTGATAAGCCCCATTTCATTTGGCAGACCTGATTCTTCGGCAAAGCCCATGGCTGCGCTGAGTGAGGAGTTTGGTACCCCAACCACAATATCTGCTTCATGCTTTAACTCACGTGCCAGTTGAGCTCCCATTCTCTTACGAGCCGTATGGACGTTGACTCCGTGGATATTAGAGTCAGGACGTGCGAAGTAGATATACTCCATGGAACAGATAGCCAACTGAGTATCGTTTGTATAGCTGTCATACTGGATGCCATTGTCATCAATAATGACAATCTCGCCTGGCTTCACATCACGAATCCACTCAGCACCGATTACTTCAAAAGCACAGGTTTCAGATGAAACCACTACTGCTCCATTAGCCATTTTCCCGATTGACAGAGGTCGGAAGCCATTTGGATCAAGCGCTGCAATTAACTTATCTTCAAACATCAAGAGATAAGCAAAACCACCTTTGACAAGACTGAGGGCTTCCTTAATTTTACCCATCAGGTTTGGATTGTGGCTACGGCGAATCAAGTGAGCTAAGATTTCTGAATCAGAAGTCGAGCTAAAGATTGCTCCTCTTTGTTCCAATTCTTTCTTGAGAGATTCTGCATTGGTCAGATTCCCATTATGAGCCAAACCAAACTGCATATCATGAAAGCGGAAAAGGAAAGGTTGGATATTATCTACAGAAGCTTCTCCCGCAGTCGCATAACGCACGTGCCCAATCGCTCCAGTTCCTGTCAATTTATCCAAATTCGCAGGATTTTTGAAGACTTCTGATAAAAGCCCCATATCTCGATGACGCTTCAATTTCCCTTGGTCATTGGAGAGGATTCCTGCCCCCTCCTGACCACGGTGCTGAAGACTATGGAGTCCAAAATAGGTCAATTTGGCAGCGTCTGGGTGACCCCAGATACCAAAAACACCACATTCTTCATTAAGAGATTTTACTTCGTATGTCATTTTATATACCTAATTTTCATTTCTGCATCATTCCTTAGCGATACTAGAGCGGAATGATACGGTAGAAGCTCGTTTCACTCGCAACAATAAATCATTTGCAATTGTCGTAAGTTAGATTTACTTGATTTTACAATTACTGATGGTTATCTATCAGAAAATCTGCAAAGCCTATTTTCCAGTAAAGTATTTAACCGCTGATGCAAAGAGATATTGGTCTTTATTTCCTGGAATATTTTGGAAAAGACCGTCTTCGAAACGTTCTGAGTGTCCCATCTTACCGATAATTTGACCGTTCTTGCTTGTGATACCTTCGATCGCATTGACAGATCCGTTAGGATTATATTTAGAATCCATGCTTGGTTTACCTTCGAAGTCAACGTATTGGCTAAAGATTTGACCATTGTCACGGAGCTCTGCAAATTCTTCAGCTGTCACGACAAACTTACCTTCACCGTGTGATACTGGGATGGCATGGATGTCACCAACTTCCACTCCAGCAAGCCATGGTGAGTTCGTGTTAGCAATACGTGTTTCAACCATCTTAGCTACGTGTTGGTTGGCATCATTGTAGAAGAGGGTTGGACTAGTGTTGCTTGCATCTTCAAAGTTACCGTATGGAAGAAGACCTGATTTGACAAGAGCTTGGAATCCGTTACAGATACCGATAATCAAACCACCACCTTCGATGAAGCTATCAATGGCTGCACGCACTTTTTCGTTAAGCAAGATATTAACGATAAATTTAGCAGATCCATCTGGTTCATCTGCTGCTGAGAAGCCTCCTGCAAAGAAGATAATGTTAGCTTTTTCGATATTGTCAACCATGGTGTCAACAGACTTGACAATAGCTTCTTCATTAAGTGTTACAAATGGTACCAAGTTGACTTTTGCACCTTCTTTTTCAAAGGCCTTAGCGGAGTCATACTCAGAGTTAGTACCTGGGAACACTGGGATGTAAACCACTGGTGTCTCAACTGTTTCTTTGGCTTTGATAACAGCATCTGATGCCACCGCAGGTACTTCTTCCAACTCAGTTGCTTGTGCAAATTCCGTTGGATAAACCTCTTCCAATTTACCTTGGAAGGCACTGTCAAGCTTGTTTCCATCAAGCGTTACATCGTTGACAGCAAGTGTAAAGTCAGCTGTTGTTTGTCCAATCTTGGCAACACCTGAAATCTCTTCAGGAGATGTGAAGACGAATCCACCCAATTGAGCTGTCAAAGCAGTCTCAATATTTTCAAGGCTTACAGTAGCACCAATATGGTTACCAAATGTTGCAAGGGCAAGAGCTTCAAGGACACCACCATATTTGATAGCTGATGCTGCTGTCACTTTGTGATCAGCTTGGATGGCTTCAAACTTAGCAAAGTTAGACTTGATCAGATCAAAGTCAATTTCTTGTGCCAAAGCTTGACCTGGGATGTAATAGATATTTTCATCAGCAGACTTAAATTCTGGAGAAAGGACCTTACGGCTATCTGCAGTTGTGACACCAAAAGCAACCAAGGTTGGTGGTACTGTCAATTCTTCAAAGGTACCAGACATAGAGTCCTTCCCACCGATAGATGGCAACCCAAGTTGAATCTGAGCTTCAATGGACCCAAGAAGAGCAGCTACTGGTTGACCAAAACGCTCTGCTTGTTTATCCATCCGCTCGAAGTATTCTTGATAAGAGAAGCGAGCCTTAGACCAGTTTGCACCAGCAGCAACCAAACGAGCAGTTGCTTCGATGACTGCATAAGCCGCACCATGATATGGAGACCATTCGGCTACATAAGGGTTGAAGCCTTGCGCCATGGCTGATGCCGTATGAGTCACGCCATGTTGAACTGGCAATTTCTGTACAGAAGCTTCCGTTGGTGTAATTTGGTAGCGACCACCAAGTGGGTGATTAACTGTTGAACGACCAACTGAGCTATCAAAGATGGTTTGCAAGCCTTTTTGACTTGCATGGTTAAGGTCAGCCAAAACTGCAAGAGTATCTTCTTCAAGGGTTTCAGCAGATGTTTGACGTTCGTCTGGAAGCTTGACATCCTTGTCAACGACTTTAGCATCCACAACTACACGTACACCGTTTGTATCAAGGAAACGACGTTCCAAATCAACGATGGTTTCGCCATTCCAGTACATAACAAGATTTGGTTTTTCAGTCACTGTCGCAACGACAACAGCGTCAATATTTTCTTTGTTACATGCTGCAATGAAGGCGTCTACATCATCTGGACGAACCACTACAGCCATACGTTCCTGAGATTCAGAGATGGCAATTTCGGTACCGTTCAAACCTTGATATTTCAATGGCACTTTGTCTAGATCAATTTCAAGACCATCTGCCAATTCACCGATAGCCACACAGACACCACCAGCACCAAAGTCATTTGATTTCTTGATCAGACGGGTCACTTCCCCATTACGGAAAAGACGTTGAATCTTCCGTTCTTCGATGGCATTCCCTTTTTGAACCTCAGCACCAGCTGTTTCAACAGATTCAACTGTTTGAACTTTAGATGAACCTGTCGCACCACCGACACCATCACGTCCAGTCTTACCTCCGAGCAAGATAATCACATCACCTGCTTCAGGTTTTTCACGGACAACATTTTCCTTAGGAGCCGCACCGACCACGGCACCTAGCTCCATACGTTTAGCAACGAAACCTGGGTGGAAGTATTCATGAACATAGGTTGTTGCAAGACCAATTTGGTTACCGTATGAAGAATAACCGTGAGCCGCTGTTTTAGAAATCACTTGTTGTGGCAATTTCCCAGCGCGAGTCGCTGAAATTGGAGCTGTAATATCACCAGCACCTGAGATACGCATGGCTTGGTAAACGTATGAACGACCTGACAATGGGTCACGAATAGCCCCACCGATACAAGTTGCCGCTCCACCAAATGGTTCAATTTCCGTTGGGTGGTTGTGAGTTTCGTTCTTAAACATGAGAAGCCATGGCTCTTTCACACCATTGACATCCACTTCAATTTCAACCGAGCAAGCATTGATTTCATCTGACACTTCCATGTCGTCCAAACGACCATTGGCACGCTCATAACGACCAAAAATAGTCGCCATATCCATCAAGGTTTGAGGTTTTTCTGTACGTCCCAACTCATCACGCATGGCGATATATTTGTCATAAGTCGCTTGCAATTGTTTTTGGAATTTAGAAGCTGAGAAGTCGATATTCTTCAACTCCGTCTCGAAAGTTGTGTGACGACAGTGGTCAGACCAGTAAGTATCCAAGACCTTAAGCTCAGTCTCAGTTGGTACACGTCCAATGGATTTGAAGTAATCTTGAATGAAGAGAAGGTCATCCACTTCCATGGCTAATCCTTGCTCGGCCTTATACTGTGCAAAATCTTCTGCTGTATAAGTTTCAAAGAAATCCAAACTTGGAATGGTCTTGTCAGACTCAGAGAAATCCTGTTTCGCAATGCCAACAGTGATATCTTTGAAACGAGAATCCACTGGGTTCAAGAGGTAGTTTTTAACAGCTTCCAATTCATTCGCATCAATATCCTTGTTCACCAAGTATAATTGAGCAGTATTGACTGTCACTTCACTAGAACTTCCTAGCAAAAGCAAGGCTTCTTGTGAAGATGCTGCACGTTGGTCAAATTGACCAGGCAAGCTTTCGATAGCAAAGAAAGCATAGTTAGCAAGGTCTGCTTGCACAGACGCTTCATCCAAAACAGTATCGGTCACTTGTTCAGAGAAGATATGTTTTTCCGCACGCGCAAACAAGTCCTCTGCCAAATTAAAGACATCATAAACCTGAACGATACGAAAATCATTCAAAGTTTTCAACTGAAGATTATGCTTTAATTCTTTTACTAAAGAGTGAGATTTCACACGAAAATCAGCTTTTTTCTCAACGAAAATACGTTTATCCATTTTATTTCCTTTATCTATTTCTACTTAAAGATTGTAGTGAGGACCAAGTAAAACTTTACTTCAAGCCCTGCAATTTCTCCACCACAACCTTGTACACATCTGTCAAACTTCCCAAGTCCCTACGGAAAACATCCTTGTCCATGTGGTGCCCTTCAGCATCCCAAAGGCGGCAGTTATCTGGTGAAAATTCATCTGCCAAGATAATTTTGCCATCCTTATCAAAACCGAATTCCAATTTAAAGTCAATCAAACGAAGACCAATTTGTGCAAACCAATCTTTCAGCAATCCATTGATGCGACGTGTTTCTTCCTTGATATAAGCAATTTGTTCATCATTGGCAATATCCAAGAACTTGACATGCTCATCATTGATGAATGGATCATCCAAATCATCGTTCTTATAGTAAAATTCAACGATAGGAGTTTTCAAGTCCAAACCTTCTTCCACGCCAAAACGTTTAGAAAAAGAACCTGCAGTCACGTTACGAAGAACAACCTCCAAAGGAATGATGGTCACCTTCTTATTGAGTTGTGCAGTGTCAGAAATACGTTCGATAAAGTGTGTCGCCACACCAGCCGCATTCAATTTTTCGAAAATAAGAGACGAAATCTGATTATTGAGCACACCTTTCCCCTCTATGGTCTCTTTGCGAGCTCCATTCAGCATGGTTGCCTGGTCCTTGTAGACCGACTTAATCACATTTTCGTCTTCAGTAGTATAGATATCTTTAGCTTTTCCCGTATAAATAAGTTTACTGGACATTTTATTGTTCGCCTTTCGTATTACTTTACATCATTCTAACACAGTTTTTACTAAATATCAAATATTTCACGAACTATATTTAATGTCATATCTGAAAAGGTACAGAAAAATCGCAAACGAACTTTCATTTGCGATTTTCTAAGATCGATTTGAGTTAAAAATAGAAACTTTATTCTTGTTTCAAAAAGCGGTCAAGATAGTAGCGTAAGAAACTCTTCCTACCTCTAATCATAGTCAAACGACCTTCAAGTCCATAACGAACCTTTTCTGCCTGTTCAGCACTCAAGTCCGTCTCTGCCTCTAATTTAAAGAAATTGCCCTTTTCTGTCTGAGTCGCACTGGTATCGATATTAGTAATCTTGGATGTCAACACTAGCTGCTTATTGGCATCCGTTACCGTTGTAAATCGTACCTCATTTCCATGCTTGAGACCAGCCACTTCCTTAGAACTGATATAAGCTGTCAGTTTTGCCTTCCTCTCCCTAGCCAACTGCGGAAATAGGTGAGCAAGGATCGTTCCTTCCGGAATGATGGTAGATCGACTATGCTCAGGATTCAGATGTAAAACACCATCTTCTGTTGCTGTAATTTTCCCCTTCTCTAAAAGATTTCCTTGAATCTTTTTACCTGACTCCACTTCAAGAATTTTCTGATCCAAGAGCGTTAATTCCTGGCCTACCTTGGCTAGTTGCTGGGATTTTAATGACTCCAACTGACTTCCTAATCCAGATGCATAAGCTTGCTGGGCTCCTGAACCTGCATACTGTACTCGATAACTTGCAAGAGTTGACTCCAACTGAGTGATGTGAGCATCTAGCTGAGATAAGGCCTGCTGTTTGGCTTCCGATCCCTGCTCTTTTGTTGACTGATAAGATTGATAAATGGCATAAGCTGAATGATCACTCTCTAAGACTCCATCAGCTTGAATAGCAGACTTGGCTTGCTGATATTCTTTAATTTTGGACTGGGTTTCACCGATGAGATTGCCTAACTCTGCCTGACTACCACTGGCTGCTGCATTTTGAGATGATATACTAGCATTTTGTTGCTCAACCTGACTTCGCAGACTAGCAGCTTGATTTAGATAATCTAAAAAACTATGCTGATAGCCAAATTTATCTGCTTCAGGAAATTGATCACTTCCTGCTTGAAGGCTTGCTTTTAAATACTCCAGTTGAACCTTCTGATCCTTGAGCATTTCCAACTGACTAGCATAATTCTCAGCCTGAACCCCTTCTGCCCCTTCTTGGTATTGAACCAGAAGCTCCCCCTTCTTAACCAGCTTATTTTCTTCCAAATGATTGGCAATAATGCGATTGTTGCTAGTTGACTGGATATTGGCAAGGATACGACTAGGTTCGACAGTAGCTCCAGCTGTCAAGCTTATCTCCTTTTGTGCAAAGATTGAAAAAACGATTAGGAACAAAAACAAGATAAAACTTGGAAAAATCACATAACTAGAAAAATTATGGTAACGACGATTATAAAACTCCGCACTTTCTAAAAATTCTGATTGCATCTTTTCTCCTCTCTAACTATTCACTAGATGGGCGTAAAATCCACCCTGAGCCAGTAAATCCATATGTGTACCCTCTTCGACAATCTTGCCCTGATCCAAAACAACCACCTTCTCTGTCCGCTCAGCAATGGTTAAACGGTGAGCGATGAAAATCAAGGTCTTATCCAAAGCCATGAGATTATCGACAATTCGCTTCTCGGTCAAAATATCTAGACTGCTGGTCGCCTCATCCAAGATCAAGACAGGCGCATCGGTCAAGAGAGCACGCGCCAAAGCGATCCTCTGACGTTGCCCACCTGAAATGCCCGCTCCATCCGAAGTCAATTCTGTCTGGTAATTCAGTGGCATGCGCTCGATATCCTCCCGAATCTCTGCCAACTCGACCGCCCGCAAGATATCCTCCTGAGTCGTCCCATCCTTGGCTCCAAGGAGAAGATTCTCCAAAATCGTTCCATTAAAGACATAGGGTTGTTGAGGCAGATAGTTGATATACTGACGCAGAGCCTTTTTATCAATCTGATTGAGATTGACACCACCCAGACTAATCTCTCCTTGACTTGGGTCGTAAAAATTAACCATCATCTTGGCCAATGTCGTCTTACCTGACCCTGAAATCCCCACAAAAGCCACCTTAGAGCCTTGAGGAATAGTCAAATTGATATCCGACAAGACGTCTCGACCATAGCCATACTTGTAGGAAACCTGCTTGAAGTCCATATCTCCCTTCATCAAGCTCAAATCCTCAACCGTTTTCTTCTCCTCAAACTCAGAAGCTACCAGGTAAACCTCATTTAGACGGTTATTGGCAACCTGCGCTGTCTGAAGTTTGGTTTGCAGATTGATGATATTTTCCAATGGATTTGTAAAGTAAATAAGCAAGGTATTATAGGTAATCAACTGGCCCAAACTCATCTTCTTGTCCATGACTAGGAGAGCCCCCATCCAGAGAATGGCAACATTGAGCAAGAGTTGGGCAAGCTTTTTCAGAGCCTTTTGCTGACTTTCTGCCCGACTGTAAGTAAAAGATTTTTTCAGATAATCTACAAATTCCTTGTCAATCTTTTGGTAGCGTGAACTTTCACTAGTTAAGGACTTGATGGTCTCAATGCCATTGATGTCCTCAATGATAGAAGAAGACAGAACCGCATTGGCTTCCATGGTATCCCGATTCATCTTTTCAAAGGGCTTCATAAAAGCAAAGATAATCACTGTATAGATAGGAAGGGCTAGCAAACTCATGAAAAAGAGATTGCTATTCTGTGAAAATAGAACTACTGAAATAATCAAGACAGTAGATACATCCAAAAAGATTGACAGAATAGTCGAAGCCAGTGCATCAATGATACTATTTGCATCCGTGAAACGAGATACGATTTCCCCTGTACGACGTGTCGCAAAGAAGGACATAGGCAGGTGAAAAACATGCTTGATATAGGACAAAATCACATCAATGGACAAGCGTTGCCCCAAAATAAGCAAGAGATACTCCTGAGCGTAGGACAAGATTTGCTGGAGAATATAAACAATAACCAGCCCAATAGAAATAATCCCAAGCGTCGAACGCATCTGATCTGGCACATAGGTATCAATGATAGACTGCAGATAATAAGAACCCACAATGTTAATCAAGGTTACCAAGAGTGTTGCCAAAACGATATTAGCAATCAAGCCACGCTGCTTCACTAATATAGGGATAAAAGAGAGCAGACCATTCTTTTGATCCTTATGAGGCTTATAGTCTGGACTCGGTGCCATAAAAAGAGTCATTCCTGTCCATTCTTCCGCAAAACGCTCACGTGGCAGTTTAGTCAACTTCACCCCGGGATCTGGATCGGCAATATGAATGCTATCCTTATCCTGCCCAGTCACCACATAGTAGTGGAGCAATTTCCCTTCCTTAAGCACATGAGCCACAAAAGGAAAGGTTACATCTGGCAAATCAAACAAAGTCATGTCGGCCTTAATGGCTCGCGTCTCAAAACCAATCTCCTCAGCAACCTTGACCAGTCCCAAAGCCGTGGTCCCATCCATGGTCGTCTTAGCCAACTCTCGCAAGTGAGCCAGAGAATAATAACTACCATAATAACCAAAGACCATGGCCAATGAAGCTACACCGCAGTCCATCTGATCCACCTGCGGACGATAATGACGTTTCCCAAATTTCATATCCTACTCCTTTTCCTAACAATCTCCAAAGAAAACTTTGTAAGATTATTTTATCCAAACAAAGAAGCAAAAAGAGAATTATTTCTAAAAAAACAATAACTGCACCTGAACAGCACTTTTTCCTACATAAAAATAGGTAGAACAAAGGTCCTACCTAAAATATATATTTATAAAGATTTCTTTTTCTTCCTAATTCTTTTATCAATCATGTACAAGACTATAAACGAAAATAGAGGTGGTACAAGATAACTCTTTTCACTCATTGTCAGCTGAAATCCCAGAGTTGTTAGTATCTTAAAAATGAAAATATTCATCAAAAATAGAAAAACAAATACTAAAAAATATCCTAAAATCTTCTTCATTTCTTTTCTTCAACTTTCCTAATTTCTACACCTATTTTATCACATTTTATCAAAAAATACATGTAAAACTCCAAATAAACTATAAACGATACAAATAGACACATCAAATGTACCTTTTGGACAAAGAAAATAGGTAGAACAAACGTCCTACCTGCTAAAAATATGATTTCAAAAGGAATATAGCATGAAAATTATATTTTTGTTTCTGAACCAAATTTGTAACCTACATTAAAAATTTTTACGCCAGCGTTTAATAATCCAGCAACAACCAGATTATAGTCGATTTGCATAATATCCTAATGCTGTTCCACCAGCAAAAAGAACTGTTGCTCCACCTGCTACCGCTGCACCTACTTTCCAAACAGATATTCCAACGATTACTAGAAGGATAACTCCCCCATCCACTTCCATCAACTCTTCTTACGTAAGAGCTACAAAATTCTGTTCCATTTTGTCAAAGTTTGTCATTCGTTTCCTCCTTCATTTTTATTTTTTTTGTTTGCGATTTTTAACCTTTAAACCATTTTAAAAGCCAAGTTGGATAAATAACTAAAATAATCATTCTTTTCTCTCCTTCCCAGCCTTCTCTCTTATCTATTCAAGAAATAAAAAAACAACATGACTTGCATGTTGCTATATGTTAGATTTTATCTTTAATGGCTTGTAACACATCTGCCACACTTTGGAGGTGATCGATTTCTTCATCACTAATTTCGATTCCAAATTCATCCTCAATGGTTAGTACGAATTCCATCAAATCTACCGAATCAGCATCCAAATCATCCTTCAAGCTCAAGGCCTCTGTGACTACAAAGTCTTCCCCTTGACGTTCTTGGATAATGGTCACGACACGGTCAAAAATTTCTTTATCTGTCATATATATTATTCTCCTGAAAATTCACGCGCAGTTTGAGCAACTACGTCTGTTTCTAGCATGGTACGAATCTGACGAATCGTACTATACACAGCTTTGGCATCACTTGAGCCATGAGTCTTAACAACCGGCGCCTTAACACCAAACAAGACCGCACCCCCAACATCTGAATAGTTGAGTTGCTTTTTCAAGCCTTTAAGGCTATCCTTAAGAAGAAGAGCGCCTAATTTAGCTCGCAAACCGCCACCTGTGATAGCATTTTTAAGCAAGCCCATGATTCCCATGGCTGTTCCTTCGATGGATTTTAGCACAGCGTTTCCCGTGAAACCGTCTGCCACGACAACATCTGCAACACCCTCCATCAAATCACGCGCTTCCACATTACCGACAAAGTTCAAACTCTCATCAGCCGCTAGCAAGTCATAAGTTTCCTTGCGAAGCGGGTCGCCCTTACTACTCTCTGTCCCGTTATTAAGCAAACCAACTCGTGGTTTTGCAATTCCACGAACATTTTTAGCATAGAAAGAACCTAAGATGGCGTATTGATGCAAGTGATGGGCTGTGTTTTCTGCATTGGCACCGAGGTCTAGCATGTCAAAACCTTTCCCATCAACTGTTGGTAAGGTTGACATGAGCCCAGGTCGATCGATGTTCTTGATACGACCCACGATGAAAAATCCTGCCGCAAGCAAAGCACCTGTATTCCCAGCTGAGAGCACGGCATCCGCCTCCCCATCTTTGACAGCCTTAGCTGCCAATACCATGCTGGCATTTTTCTTCTTGCGGATAGCTTTTGTAGGCTCATCATCAGAATTTATTTTTTCATCTGTATGGATAATGCTGACGCGTTCTGTAGCTGTTAGATATTGCTTGATTTTGCTTTCGTCTCCGTAAAGTTGAATCTCAATATCTGAAAAGTCAGTAAGGGCTTGATTGACACCCTCAACGATGGCTTGAGGTGCGTAATCGCCACCCATTGCATCTACTGCGATTTTTTTCATTTGTCTTCCTCTTTTAGTAATTGTCCCCAATCAGCTAGGGAATCAATAAATTTCTTTGATTTTAGGTGAATTCCGACGTACTCTTCATAAATTTGATCCATGAACTGACGCAATTCTTGCTTGATTTCAGACTTGAGCGAAATAGTCTCTAAAGTCTCAAAGTTAATAGCTTGAAATTGATTGAGCAGATAGGGAATGTTTGGATTCAGATGACAACGTTTCTCGTCCTCATGGTAATGATCAGGACATAAGCAAGCACCATATTTGAAAGAAAAATCAAAGGCCTGACCCACCCGATGGCAAAAAACACACTCATTAAAATTAAGACTAATCCCAAAACGGGTTAAGATCTGAATTTCAAAAATATTGGTCAAGACCTGATAATCTAAACCCTCTTCCATCAACTCTAAAGTCTTTTGTAAAAAAGCAAACAAGGGAGCATCTTGGTGATTGTCCTGCAAACTAGCATCTGCCAAAGCTGCCACATAGGTCGCATAGGACATGACAAAGAGATCACTATTGATTTTTGGAAAGGTCATCACCTCATGATAGTCTTCAATATAACTAAGTCCATCATCATTGATTCGCAAAAGAAAACGAGCCAGCACCAAAGGTTGAATAACTGGAGCCAGTTTGGACTGACCGGCATGTTTGACAAAAAACATCCGCTTGCCGACCTGCTCTGTAAAAATCTTGACTAGCTTATCATCCTCACGAAAATTACGATTGTAGAGCACCAACCCCTGACTCGTAATAGACTGAATCATGCTTCTTTCATGTACTCCTCAAGACGTTTCATAGCTTCTCTGATGATTTCCATGCTAGCTGCATAAGACAGGCGCACATAACCTTCTCCATATTGACCAAAAGCTGCACCAGGGATAAAGGCAACAGCCTTCTTGTGAGCAAAATCCTTCAGAAAAGCAAAAGAATCTTGATTGTAGCCTGCTGGAATCTTAGCAAAGATATAAAAGGCACCGTCAGGTTTGATAATCTCAAAACCAAGATTAGTCATTTTCTCGATAATGTAGTCCCGACGTTGAATATACTCTTTCTTCATAGGTTCTGCATCATCTTTACCAGCTGTTAAGGCTTCTACTGCAGCATGTTGAGCCATAGTATTTGCAGCAGTTACCAAATACTGGTGACTCTTGATGAGTTGGGCTGTGAAGTTTGCTGGGGCAAAGATAAAGCCTAAACGCCAACCTGTCATGGCATGTGATTTAGATAGACCGTTGATGATAATGGCCTGATCTCTCAGCATAGTCCCCAAAGAGACATGATTTTCCCCTGTATAAGTTAATTCTGAGTAGACCTCATCACAGACAACGAAAACCTCATACTTACGTAAAACGTCTGCCAAGGCTTCCAACTGTTCGCGACTATAAGTAATTCCTGTAGGATTAGCTGGATAGTTAAGAATAACAGCCTTGAGCTTGTCACCCTGCTCCAGAATTGCCTTCTCCAGCATTTCAGGAGTCAAGACAAAACCGTTCTCAATCGTATCAATCTCGACAATCTCTGCGCCAACTAGATTAACAATTGGTTCATAACCTGGATAGGCAGGAGCTGGCAAGAGAACCTTGTCACCCTCTTCTAAAATAGCTGTCAAAGTAGCAGATAGGGCTTCTGTCGCACCAATTGTGACCAAGATTTCATTTTCAGGATTATAGTCTAGCTGGTATTTTTCTCTTACAAAATCACTAGCTGCCTGGCGTAAGGTCATCAAACCACTCATCCCTGTATAGTAGGATTGATTTTGGTCAATGGCGCGCTTAGCTGCCTCCTTGACATGGTCTGGAGTTGTAAAGTCAGGCTCTCCCAATGTCAGACGTAGAACCCCAGGAATCTCTGAAATAGCCTGGTCAAACTGACGAATCAAGGAAACTTGAATCTTATCTAATTGTTTATTAAAGCGCTTGGTTAAGTCCATAGATACCCTCCTTGCTTAAAGAATATATGTCTATTATACTACAAAAGCTCTCTGACCGCAAAATTCCATTTAATGACAGCCTAATTCCTACTTTCTATTTACTTTTCTTCTGGACAAGACTATAATAAGAAGTACTTATTTTAGGAGGTTTTTATGTCATTTCTATCAAAAAATGGGGCCGGACTTTTAGCCTGTCTTATCATTTCCATCATCTCTTGGACCTTAGGGAGCTTCTTGCCTGTTATTGGGGCACCTGTTTTTGCCATCTTTATCGGTATGATTCTCCACCCCTTTCTCACTTCCTTTAAACAACTGGATGCCGGTTTGACTTACAGCTCCAAGAAATTGCTTCAGTATGCTGTTATCTTGCTTGGGTTTGGGCTCAATATCTCGCAAGTCTTCGCAGTTGGAAAATCTTCCCTTCCTGTCATTCTATCTACCATTTCTATAGCCTTGATTGTAGCTTATCTTTTCCAACGCTTTTTTGATTTAGATACAAAACTAGCTACCTTGATCGGTGTTGGTTCCTCTATCTGTGGAGGTTCTGCCATTGCAGCGACAGCTCCCGTCATCCATGCCAAGGAAAAAGAAGTCGCCCAAGCCATCTCTGTTATCTTTTTCTTCAATGTCTTAGCAGCGCTTATTTTCCCAACCCTAGGAACCTGGCTTCACCTATCAAATGAGGGCTTCTCCCTCTTTTCAGGTACTGCGGTCAATGATACTTCCTCTGTAACAGCCACTGCCAGCGCCTGGGATAGTCTTTACCACACAAACACTCTTGAGTCTGCTACCATTGTCAAATTGACACGCACCTTAGCTATCATTCCCATCACTCTCTTCCTCTCCTACTGGCAAAGCCGTCAACAAGGCAACAACCACGGAGTAAAACTTAAAAAAATCTTCCCTATTTTCATTCTCTACTTCATCCTAGCTTCCCTGCTAACCACCGTCCTTACTTCCTTCGGTGTCAGCAGTAGTTTCTTTACCCCTCTCAAACAACTGTCTAAATTCCTCATCATCATGGCCATGAGCGCTATCGGCCTCAAAACCAATCTCATTGCCATGATCAAATCCAGTGGTAAATCCATTCTTCTTGGTGCCCTCTGCTGGATTGCCATCATCCTGACTAGTCTCGGGATGCAAACGCTCATCGGTATTTTCTAATACTCTTCGAAAATCAAATTCAAACCACGTCAACGTCGCCTTGCCGTAGATATGTGTTACTGACTTCGTCAGTTCTATCTACAACCTCAAAGCAGTGCTTTGAGCAACCTGCGGCTAGTTTCCTAGTTTGCTCTTTGATTTTCATTGAGTATAACACAAAAGGTAGCCCGCAAGCTACCTTTTTATTGTTCAAGTATTAAGCGTGTATGTTCTCTCTTAATACAACGGTTCATCACGATATCATCGCAACCTCCAGCACGCAAAATTTCTTCCGCTTCTAGACTTTCAAGTCCTAGTTGCGCCCAGAAAATCTTAGCATCTGCCTTGAGAAAATCACGCGCCACATCAGGTAGAAACTCACTACGACGATAGACATTGACGATATCTACGGGGAAAGGAATCTCAGCTAGACTGGCATAAGCCTTTTCTCCCAAGATTTCCCCACCTGCAGCCTTAGGGTTTACTGGTATGATTTTATAGCCACGAGCCTGCATTTCCTTGGTCACTCGATTGCTCGTTGTTTCCTCACGATCAGACAAGCCTACTACTGCTAGAGTTTTACTAGTTGCTAGATACTGACGGATCACGCCATCACTCGGATTGATAAATTCTTGAGTCATAAAAATCCTCCTTTTTCAGCAGTATAGCACATTTTGAAAGGGTTTGCAGAATTCTGCTACCAAAAAACTCCCAACAAGGCCTATCACTTTGTTAGGAGTTTTGTCTGATCCAACGAATTCGTTAGATTTTTTTCTCAATACTAAATAATGGAGATAGAGGACGTTTTTCGTGGATACGGACGATAGCATCCGCAAGAAGGTGAGCAATAGAGATTTGCTCAATCTTATCAATCAAACGCTCTTCTGGTAAGTAGATGGTATCCAAAACAACCAATTTTTTAATAGCTGATTTTTGGATATTATCCATAGCAGGTCCTGAAAGTACTGGGTGCGTACAGCTTGCATATACCTCAACTGCTCCTGCTTCAGCCAAAGCATCAGCAGCATGACAGATTGTACCAGCTGTGTCAATCATGTCATCGATCAAAATACAAGTTTTTCCTTCAACCTTACCGATGATGTTCATCACTTCACTAGTATTCATCTTATCTACACTACGACGTTTGTCAATAATAGCAATTGGAGTTTTCAAAAACTCTGCTAATTTACGAGCACGAGTCACCCCACCATGGTCTGGACTGACAACCACATAGTCAGAACCAACCATGCCACGACGCTCAAAGTAATCTGCAATCAAAGGAGCACCCATCAAGTGATCAACAGGAATATCAAAGAATCCCTGAATCTGCGCAGCGTGCAAGTCAATCGTCAACAAACGATCCACTCCAGCTACTTCAAGCATATTTGCTACAAGTTTTGAAGTGATTGGCTCACGCGCTCTCGCCTTTCTATCCTGACGTGCATAGCCATAGTAAGGCATAACAACGTTGACAGATTCTGCACTGGCACGTTTCAAAGCATCTACCATAATCAAAATTTCTAGCAGATTGTCATTTACAGGTGAGCTAGTTGATTGTAAGATAAAGACGTGTTTTCCACGGATTGATTCTTCGATATTAACTTGAATTTCTCCATCTGAAAATTGACGTACGGTCGATTTTCCCAACTCTATTCCAATCTCTTGCGCCACACGCTCTGCCAATTCTCTATTTGAAGAAAGGGCAAACAGCTTTAAATCAGAAAAAGACATGATTTCCTCCAGTATTTATGTATCGCTTGTGTTTTTTCACAACATTTTTCCAACTACCATTGTAGCGCTTTTTTCTTGATTTTTCAATAAAAAATAAGACAAGAGTAGACATTTATACCCTTGCCTTGTGCTCATTTATATTCCTTATATTCAAGCTGAAATGTGACAACTTAGACATTCTATCTCATGGGAAGATGAAACTTACAAAGGAAAAGTTAGTATACCTCTCTCATACTGCCTGTATCCACATCATAAACAGCCCCTGAAATAACGACATCATCTGGAATCAGTGGAGACTCTCGAAGTAACTGCATATCCTCACGAACACTCTCCTCAACATCTTGAAAAGGGAGAAAATCTTGACCCGAGACATCAACTCCTAATTCTGTTTTTAAATGTTCTTGAAACTCTTCGTTTTGAAATGTTTGAGCACCACAGTCTGTATGATGAAGAACCACAATCTCTCTTGTTCCCATTTGTTGCTGGGAAATCACGAGTGAGCGAATCATATCGTCTGTCACTCGACCGCCCGCATTCCGTAAAATGTGAGCATCTCCAAGTGCTAGCCCCAAAGCTTGTGCAACGTGCAGACGTGAGTCCATACAAGTCACAATGGCTACTCTTGTTTTCGGCTTGATTGGCAGATTTAACTGCCCATGCAGGGCAACATAAGCCTGGTTAGCTTGCATAAACTGTTCAAAATACGACATGACAACACACTTTCTTACTTTTAAGATAATTTGAAAACCAAATTATTTATCTTCTATCTTACCATCTTTTCTTTGTCTTGTCAGTTTTCAACTTCCATATAAAAAAACTAGAACAGAAACTTCTAGCATCTAGCTTGGGTCCCTATCCTAGTTTTTATTGTTATGATTCTTTTTGGATATACTTGTTGAGAGAGCCTGCAAAGCTTTGAAGATTGAGACTTTGTACATAAACCTCACCAGTACCTCGGAAGGTATTCACCACTCCTTCACCTGTACCAATAGATTGCCAGAAACCATTTTCTAAGTGGATATGATAGTCCAAAGACTGGCTCCAAGCCACCACATGGGCATTGTCAATTGTCACTTCTTGGTTTTGGAGTTCAATTTTCTTAATCGAACCAAATGCATTTGCCAAAAGCGTTCCCTGACCTTGGGTTGTCATCACAAAGAGACCGCCTTGCCCTCCGAACAGAGCCTTCCCAATAGACTGACGCTCCATTGTATAGAAAGCTGTACCATCAAGAGCTAGAAAGGCTCCATCATTCAATCGATATTGCTTTTCTCCTAGCTCGAGAGCAATCACTTGACCAGGAGTATCTGGTGCTAAAGCAAGGTTGCCGTTGTCAGACTCAGCAACAGCTTGCGTGATAAAGGTACTTTCGCCAGAAACCATGGAACGCCCCACAGCTTTGACAAAACGTCCCAAACCAGAACCGCTAGCATTGAGCTGGGTATTGAGGCTTACGTTAGGCGTGTGGTAGACCATACTACCTCGCTGGATATAGACGGTTTCTCCTTGATTGAGTGACAACTCTACCAAAGGAAATTGCATATGACTGTCCATAGAAAATTTCATCAGAAATTCCTCCTTGTTTTTAATAAATATCGGCTATAAAGTGTTTTGCAATCTAAAACTGAGTAAGACTATTAGGAAAAGACTTTTTTCAAGACTTCTCCGATAGTTGTCACTCCGATCACCTGAATTTCCTTAGGTGGCTTGATACCAGTCAAGGAATTTTTCGGTACATAGATTTTTGTAAATCCAAGTTTAGCAGCTTCGTTGATACGTTGCTCGATACGATTTACGCGCCGAATTTCTCCAGTTAAGCCCAACTCTCCCACAAAACATTCCTGCGGGTTGGTTGGTTTATCCTTGTAACTCGAAGCAATGGCAACCGCAACAGCCAGGTCAATGGCAGGCTCATCCAATTTGACACCACCAGCAGATTTGAGATAGGCATCCTGATTTTGCAAGAGAAGCCCTGCACGTTTCTCCAAAACAGCCATAATCAAACTTGCACGATTGAAATCAAGGCCTGTTGTAGTCCGCTTGGCATTACCAAACATAGTCGGTGTTACCAAGGCTTGAACCTCCGCAAGAATAGGACGGGTTCCTTCCATAGTCACCACGATGGACGAACCAGTTGCTCCATCTAAACGTTCTTCTAGGAAAACTTGACTAGGATTGAGCACCTCAACCAGACCACCCGACTGCATCTCAAAAATCCCAATTTCATTTGTTGAACCAAAACGGTTTTTGACCGCCCTCAAGATACGGAAGGTATGGTGGCGTTCCCCTTCAAAGTAAAGCACCGTATCCACCATATGCTCCAACATCCGAGGCCCAGCCAAGGTTCCTTCCTTGGTCACATGCCCGACAATAAAGATGGCAATGTTATTAGTCTTAGCCAACTGCATGAGTTCTGCAGTCACCTCACGGACTTGAGACACAGATCCTTGCACACCTGAAATCTCAGGAGACATAATAGTCTGAATGGAGTCAATAATAAGGAAATCTGGCTGGATGCGCTCCACCTCTGCGCGAACACTCTGCATATTGGTCTCAGCATAGAGATAAAACTCACTATCAATATCACCCAAGCGCTCTGCTCGTAGCTTGATTTGCTGGGCAGACTCCTCCCCACTGACATAGAGAACTGTTCCCACTTGGGACAGCTGGGTTGAGACTTGTAAAAGCAGAGTTGATTTTCCAATCCCAGGATCCCCACCGATAAGGACAAGACTTCCTGGTACCACACCTCCACCAAGAACTCGGTTAAACTCCTCCATCTCAGTCTTGGTTCGATTGACATTGATGGAAGTTACTTCAGCCAGTTTCATGGGCTTGGTTTTCTCACCTGTCAAGGACACACGCGCATTCTTGACTTCTGCAACCTCAACCTCCTCAACAAAAGAAGACCAAGACCCACAGTTTGGACACCGTCCTAGATATTTAGGGGAATTATATCCACAATTTTGACATATAAATGTCGCTTTTTTCTTTGCGATGATAAACCTCTTTCTAAATCTCTATCTCACACTCAATCACTTGGCAAAAATCAATGGTTTCATTCGGTACAAATTGACGCATGAGCATGCGATGGGCTACAACTACCTGATGTTCCCGATACTTAGCCATGCATTCTAGAAAACGAGACTTCATCTCTACAGCTGTCTCATATTGAACAGGAGAATTTGGGAGCAACTCCCCCTTGTTTTCTAAAAACAGACATCTAGCTGTTTCAAAGTTCTCTATACCTGTTTCATAAACCTGCCATTCATGCAATAATGGCTCTACCCTCAAAGGAAGGCCAGTAGCACAGGATACATAAAAAGCCGTTTCTAAAGCTCGCGTCACTGCAGAAGACACCAGGATATCAGCTGAGCCAAACAAAGGATTTTTGCAAAGTTCCTGAGCTTGTTGTCTTCCTTTCTCAGATAAGGGTGCCAAATCTATCCCGAATCCAGTATAGGAACGCTCCTCTAACTCACGGTAATTTGGCTCCCCGTGACGGATAAAAATAATTTTCATATTAAGATCCCCATAAAACTATCCAATCTTGATTCCGCAATCTTGCCACTGCTTCAGAAACCTGATAATTCTCCTTGGTAGCTGCCAAAACGGAATCCTTAACACAGCCATTGCCATCTACCCCTATAAACTCTATGCTTTTAGCACCGTTTTCCTCTAAAAAATCTTTTAAATCTAGATTAGTAAAGCAAGAAGCCCGACGCTTCTCAAAGATACGAGAAGATACAAGCAGCAAGCCGGTCGCAAATTTCTTCTTTCTGTCTTTTCTCCCCCGTCAAGGACACACACGCATTCTTGACCTCTGCAACCTCAACCTCCTCAACAAAAGAAGACCAAGACCCACAGTTTGGACAGCGCCCTAAATACTTGGGGGAATTATATTCACAATTTTGAAACACAAATATCGCCTTTTTTCTTTGCGATAATAAACCTCTTTCTATATCTCTATCTCACATTCAATCACTTGGCAAAAATCAATCTTCTCGTCTGGTACAAATTGGCGCATGAGCATTCCGTGAGTTACAATGATAATAGTTTTATAATTTTTATATTTTTCCAAAGCTCTTAAAAAACGATGACGCATCTCTAGATCAGTTTCATAGCGATAAGGAGAATCTTCAGATAAAGCTCCTTGATGTTTTAGATAATATTTATGAGCTACCAATACACTAGTTAAATCAGAGTTAGTGCCATCTAAGTCCGGACGCCACTCATGAAAAAACGGCTCCACAAATAAGTCCAATCCTGTTTCAACTGCTATATAATGTGCTGTTTCTAAAGCCCTCGTCACAGACGATGAAATAATAATCTCTGCTTTTCCAAAACAAGCAGTTTTAGCAACTTCTTTTGCCAGATTGCGACCTTTTCCTGTCAATGGTGCTAAATCACGACCAAAACCACTATATAGTTGCGGATTTTCAAGTTTATCAAGCATACTATAATCTGGCTCCCCGTGACGTACAAAGATAATCTTCATCTTAGTGCCCAGTTGATCCAAATCCACCGGTCCGAACACCATCTGCCGCATCGCCATCCGCAATCAAAAATGGAGCAAAGACAGCCTGAACCACGCGTTCCCCAACTTCAAGAATCACTTCTTGGTCAGTAATGTTTTTCATCTGTGCAAAGATATGTCCTTCATTTCCTGGGTTACCATAATAATCTCCATCAATGACACCCACAGAGTTAATCAAGACTAGACCTTTTTTTCGAGGATTTGATGAACGGTCATAAAGATAAAGCACTTCAGTCGGCTGCATATAGGCCTTAACCCCTGTCGGAACCAAGACGATCTCTCCTGGAGCAATAACTGTGCGCACCGCAACCTTTAAGTCGTAACCAGCTGCATGTGCTGTCTCACGCTTGGGTAGCAAACTCTCATCTGTAAAACTAGAAACTAATTCAAAACCACGAATTTTCATATTTCCCTCTTTTTAAATCTTATATTCTAGGCTATTTTATCTTATTTATTCGAAAAAAGCACGAAAAAAGAGCACACAATTCACTTCGCTTAGGGCTGCTGGATTCCTCCCCTGACCCGCTTCACGCAGAACTGTTGCTCCATTAGTCATTATACCACATTCCCAAAGATTTTAAAAGAGAAATTATTTTTTCCGTCGATTTCTAAAAAATTCCTGCATAATGCCAGCACAGTCACTCTCTAAAATGCCCGTCTCAACATCCACACGATGATTAAGACGCTCGTCTGTCAAGATATCATACAGACTTCCAGCTGCACCAAATTTCTGATTTTTAGCCCCATAAACTACCTTAGGGATACGAGCAAGCCCAATCGCCCCGCTGCACATGACACAAGGCTCAATGGTCACAAAAAGTGTGCAGTCCAACAAACGCCAGCTCTCTTCCCTCAGATTCGCATTCTCGATGGCCATAATTTCCGCATGCATGACCGCACGTTGCAACTCCTCACGTGCATTGTGGCCCCTACCAATGATTTCTCCGTCCTTGACAATCACACAACCAATTGGAATTTCATCGTGTTCCAAGGCAATCTCAGCCTCTCTCAAAGCCTCCCTCATAAAGACTTCTTTTTCTTCAACTGTATAATTCATCAATTTTCCCTTTTCCTGCTTATCGATTTTATTATTATATCATGAATCCCAATACAAAAAAAGCCACCGAAGGCGGTGACTTTATAGGGAGATTATTATGAAAAAGAAAAGTTTAGGATATTTGTTACAACAAGTTAGGAGGTCTTCTTGTAACTGTCTATAGTATAGCTGAACTATCTTAAACAAATCTTAAAAAATCTCTTATGACCAAACACTTTCTAAAATATTGGTTTGTTCACGACCAGGCCCTACTGAGAAAGTAGAAATACGAACACCCACTAATTCGCTAACACGGCGAACATAGTTACGTGCATTTTCAGGAAGATCTTCCAAAGTACGTACTCCAGTGATGTCTTCTGACCAACCTGGCAATTCTTCATAAATAGGTTTACAACGTTTCAATTGCTCAAGACTAGCTGGATAGTAGTCAATACGTTGGCCATCAAGATCATAGGCTACACAGATTTTAACTGTATCCAAACCACTCAAAACATCGATAGAGTTCAGTGAAAGGTTAGTGATACCAGAAACACGACGACTGTGACGCATCACAACTGAGTCAAACCAACCCACACGACGTGGACGACCTGTAGTTGTACCATACTCATGACCTACTTCACGAATGCGTTCTCCCACTTCATCAAACAATTCAGTTGGGAATGGACCATCACCAACACGACTTGTATAAGCTTTACATACACCTACAACCTTGTCAATCTTGCTTGGACCAACACCTGAACCGATCGTCACACCACCCGCAACAGGGTTTGAGGACGTAACAAATGGATAAGTACCTTGGTCAATATCTAACATGACCCCTTGTGCACCTTCAAAAAGGACACGTTTGCCATTATCAAGTGCATCATTCAAGATAACAGAAGTATCTGTTACATATTGCTTGATTTGTTGACCATACTCATAATATTCTTCAAAAATATCATCAAATGAAATAGGGTTGCTTTCGTACAATTTTTCAAACAAACGATTCTTCTCAGCAAGATTGCGTTCTAAACGTTCACGGAAAATCTCCTTATCCAAAAGATCCGCAATACGAATCCCAACGCGAGCAGCCTTATCCATATAAGCTGGCCCGATACCCTTGATAGTAGTACCGATCTTATTTTCACCCTTAGCTTCTTCTTGCAGACGGTCTAACTCGATGTGGTACGGCAAAATAACATGCGCACGATCAGAAATACGTAGATTATCTGTTGTAACACCTTCATCATGAAGATAGCTCAACTCTTTCACAAGTGACTTAGGATTTACAACCATCCCATTCCCAATGACAGAAATTTTTTCAGGGAAGAAAATTCCAGAAGGAATCAAGTGCAACTTAAATTTCTTTCCATCAATCACAATTGTGTGACCAGCATTATCACCACCTTGGTAACGTGCAATCACTTCTGCATTAGCTGAAAGGAAGTCTGTAATCTTCCCTTTACCTTCATCACCCCACTGGGTACCTACAACAACAACTGAAGTCATAATCTTGTCTGAGCCCTTAGGCTCTTCCTTTCTCACATACATGGCAGGAATCTCACCTGCAATTATATCTTACAATTTATTATAATAAAGATTCTCTATTTTTTCAAGACCAAATACCTGAAACATTAGGAATTTAGAGAAAATTGAAAAAATCATATTGAAAAAATATTGCAAATTTTTATTATGATAAGATAAAATAATAAAATTGTTCGGAAATAACGATAAATAAAGATTAAACTAGAACATAATCATTTGAAATCAATAACTGTTCAATGTACAAACGGTAGCAAGCTCTATAGTGGTAAGAAAATAAAGGATGCATAATATCAAACTTGTACCGAACTAAATAATAGAGTAAAAATCGAAGATGAAAAACTTCCCATTCTAAATCATTATCTACTAAATAACTATATTCCTTTTCAATAACATCATAAAAATCAAGATATTGTTCATAAATCTGTTCAATCATTTTATTTGACTCCATTTCTATTGATAAAATAAGTATAACAAAAAAATAAAAAAAGTTGGGAGAATACTTCTATCATGTCTTATTGTGAATAGTAAAATTAATAACAGTTAAAGAAAATTGACAGAACAGATATATAATAATACATTTCAAAATAAAAAAGAGCTATAGGAAAAATTATTGTAGAAAATATGGGAGCTAACTTAATTGAAAAAGAATCATAAGAACTAAAAAACAACCCCACACAATCCATTAAAGAATTACTTATAAGACCTATTAAAAAGACTTAAAATAAAACACTCAAATCTAACAAACTTATAAAAGATATTAAATATTAATAAAGTGGCAAAAAAAAAGACAAAAATGACCTCTGAAAGATAAATAAAAAAAGACGTTCCTTGGAACGTCTACATACTCCGCCAGTAGGACTCGAACCTACGACATCATGATTAACAGTCATGCGCTACTACCAACTGAGCTATGGCGGATTAAAGCTAAGCGACTTCCTTATCTCACAGGGGGCAACCCCCAACTACTTCCGGCGTTCTAGGGCTTAACTTCTGTGTTCG
>NZ_JARZZP010000014.1 GCF_029948085.1 Streptococcus taonis
TCAGCAAGCACATCAGCTTCTGAGTCAGCATCAACAAGTGCGTCAGAGTCAGCAAGTACATCAGCATCTGAGTCAGCCTCAACAAGTGCGTCAGAATCAGCAAGTACATCCGCTTCTGAATCGGCATCAACAAGTGCGTCAGAGTCAGCAAGTACATCAGCATCTGAGTCAGCGTCAACAAGCGCGTCAGAGTCAGCAAGTACATCAGCATCTGAGTCAGCATCAACAAGTGCATCAGAATCAGCAAGTACATCCGCTTCTGAGTCCGCATCAACAAGTGCATCAGAATCAGCAAGCACATCTGCATCTGAATCGGCATCAACAAGTGCGTCAGAATCAGCAAGTACATCAGCATCTGAGTCAGCATCAACAAGTGCATCAGAATCAGCAAGTACATCAGCTTCTGAATCAGCATCAACAAGTGCCTCAGAGTCAGCAAGTACATCAGCTTCAGAGTCAGCGTCAACAAGTGCATCAGAATCAGCAAGTACATCAGCTTCTGAGTCAGCATCAACAAGTGCATCAGAATCAGCAAGTACATCAGCATCTGAATCAGCATCAACGTCTGCGTCAGAATCAGCAAGCACAAGTGCTTCAGAGTCAGCAAGCACCTCAGCATCAGAATCAGCATCAACAAGTGCATCTGAGTCAGCCTCAACGTCTGCTTCTGAATCGGCCTCAACAAGTGCATCAGAGTCAGCAAGTACATCAGCATCAGAATCAGCATCAACAAGCGCTTCTGAATCAGCCTCAACGTCTGCCTCAGAGTCAGCAAGCACAAGTGCGTCAGAATCAGCAAGCACATCGGCTTCTGAGTCAGCATCAACAAGCGCCTCTGAATCAGCGTCAACAAGCGCCTCAGAGTCAGCAAGCACAAGCGCATCAACATCAGCGTCTGAATCAGCAAGCACATCTGTTGTTACAAGTAAGGGAATGCCAGAGAGCTTATCACTTGATAGTTTAGATATCGATAGTGTGATTACATCGGATTCAATTAGCACATCAGTATCGCAATCACTATCATTATCAGTAAGCGTAAGCCAGTCAGTGATTCATTCGACTAGTCAAGCTCCTCAAACTGATACCACTAAGACACGTAAGCAACTTCCAAATACTGGAACAGCAACTTCGGCTACAAATCTGCTCCTAGGAGCTGTAGCAGGTCTAACAGGATTAGGATTAGTAGCTAAACGTCGTAAGCGTGATGATGAAGAATAAGCTTTCTAACTAATCAGTAATTTGATTATTCTGATCAAAAAATCTGAAAGTTCAGATTGAAGACAAAGGAGTCTGGGATAATAGTCCGTATCTCCTAAAAAAAGCAACGGTTTTTGCCGTTGCTTTTTTACATGTTTACGATAGTTTTGGTATAGTGGAGTGAACCTAGAATAGTACGCTACGAATTCTAAAACATTTTTAGAAATTATGGTAGATTGAATCTAGAGTAGTACGCTACAACTGCTAAAAATATTTTTAGAGATTTATTTGACTTTCCTAACCTCTCTATTCATATCTTATTTCAATCCACTATATTTAACTTAAATCAACATTTTTAAATTAAAACTGACAAGTAGCTATATAAAAATTAGAGTATTATGAATAGAATAAATCTTTTCTACTTTTGTTTCCAGACATCCTAGACTCTGATAAACTTTTTTAAACTATGTGTTTATTCAAAATTTAAACAAGATAATCTTTAGATTTCCTTTTTCTTCCTTTTAGTCTTATAGTCTTTATTTTATTGAATGTCTATCTTGATTTTTTGAGTATCCTAAAAGGTTATGCTATACTAGAAATATGTTAGATTTGGAGAAATATGGTGTGACCATGTGGGAAGAGGACAAGATTCTCTCTTTCCGTCAAAAATTATTAGCCTGGTATGACAAAAACAAGCGGGATTTACCTTGGAGACGAAGCAAGAATCCTTATCATATCTGGGTATCTGAAATTATGTTGCAGCAGACTCGAGTTGATACCGTCATTCCCTATTATGAACGTTTTTTAGACTGGTTTCCGACCGTAGAAAGCTTAGCAAATGCTCCTGAGGAGCGCTTATTAAAAGCCTGGGAAGGACTTGGCTATTATTCTCGTGTCCGCAATATGCAAACAGCCGCTCAACAGATTATAAATGAATTTGAAGGCAAGTTCCCGTCTACTTATGAAGGTATTTCAAGCTTGAAAGGGATAGGTCCTTATACAGCTGGTGCAATCTCTAGTATTGCCTTTAACCTTCCACAGCCTGCAGTAGACGGCAATGTCATGCGCGTTTTGGCACGTTTATTTGAAGTCAATCATGATATTGGAAATCCTAGCAATCGAAAAATATTTCAAGCTATGATGGAGGTTTTGATAGATCCTGATCGTCCAGGTGATTTCAATCAGGCTTTGATGGATTTAGGTTCAGATATTGAGGCTCCTGTTAATCCAAGACCTGAGGAGAGTCCTGTTAAGGAGTTCAGTGCTGCTTACCAACATGGGACCATGGATCGCTATCCAATTAAGGCTCCAAAGAAAAAGCCAATCCCTATTTATCTAAAGGCTCTTGTAGTGCAAAATAGTCAGGGTCAGTTTCTATTAGAAAAGAATGAAAGTGAGAAGTTACTTGCTGGATTTTGGCATTTTCCCTTGATTGAAGTTGATGAATTCTCAGACCAGACTCAGGACTTGGACCTTTTTAGTCAAGTAGCGGAGCCGATTCTAGAACTGGGACCATCTCCACAGGAGAGTTTTGAACAGGACTATGATTTAAAAGTTGAGTGGCAAGATCTACGTTTTGAAGAGGTCAAGCACATTTTTAGCCATCGTAAATGGCATATCCAGATAATTGCAGGCCGAGTTGCTGAGACACAGGAATATACAGATAGAGAAGTCCTTTGGTTAAGTCCAGAAGAATTTAGCAATTATCCCCTAGCTAAACCTCAGCAAAAGATTTGGCAAGCCTACTTGAAAAGAAGCCACTAGCATCGGTCTTTCGTGTCTTCTTTACATTTTTTTGGTATAATGAGATAAGGAAAAAGGTGACTAAATGAAAAAAATACTAATTGTAGATGATGAAAAACCCATCTCAGATATTATAAAATTTAATATGACCAAGGAAGGTTATGAAGTTGTAACTGCTTTTAATGGTCGTGAAGCACTTGAACAATTTGAAGCTGAGCAACCAGATATTATTATCTTGGATTTGATGCTTCCAGAGATTGATGGACTTGAGGTCGCAAAAACTATTCGTAAGACAAGTAGTGTTCCTATTATCATGCTTTCAGCTAAAGACAGCGAGTTTGATAAGGTTATTGGGCTTGAACTTGGAGCAGATGACTATGTGACCAAGCCATTTTCAAATCGTGAACTACAGGCCCGTGTTAAAGCTCTTCTCCGTCGTACAGATCTTGTCTCAGTTGATAACCAAGAACCTGAAACGAAATTACAAAGTCTGCAGATTGGTGATTTGGAGATTTTACCAGATGCCTACGTGGCTAAGAAATATGGTGAAGAGTTAGACCTAACCCACCGTGAATTCGAACTCTTGCATCATTTAGCTTCTCATCTTGGTCAAGTTATTACCCGAGAACATCTTCTTGAAACTGTTTGGGGATATGACTATTTTGGAGATGTCCGTACAGTTGATGTAACCATTAGACGTTTGCGCGAGAAGATTGAAGATACACCAAGTAGACCTGAATACATCCTAACTCGTCGTGGAGTAGGATATTATATGAGAAATAATGATTGAAGTAATTAGACAAACAATTTTGACGAGCGACTTTATCTTTATCCTCATCTTAATTGGCTTTATTCTGTTAGTGTCTTTTCTCTTGCTTGAGAGTCGTCGTGATAATATTCGTTTGAGGCAGATCAATCAGAAAATAAAAGATTTGATTGATGGTGATTATTCTCAGGTTTTGGATATGCAAGGAAGCTCAGAGATAACTAATATCACTAACAATCTTAATGATTTGTCTGAAGTCATTCGTCTGACTCAAGAAAATCTGGAACAAGAGAGTAAAAGGTTGCATAGTATTCTGTCCTACATGACAGACGGAGTGCTTGCAACCAACCGTCGTGGGCAAATCATCATGATCAATGATATGGCCAAGAGACAACTTGGAGTTGAAAGGGATGATGCTCTTAATCAAAATATCTTAGAGTTACTCAAGATTGAAGAAGAGTATGAGCTGAGAGAACTTATTACTCAGAGTCCTGAGCTGATGATTTATTCGCAGAATCTTAATGGTGAATATATCAGTTTGCGTGTGCGCTTTGCCTTGATTCGGAGAGAGTCTGGCTTTATCTCTGGTCTAGTAGCTGTCTTACATGATACGACTGAACAAGAGAAAGAAGAGCGTGAGAGAAGGCTTTTTGTTTCGAACGTTAGTCATGAATTGCGTACACCTTTGACAAGTGTAAAATCCTACCTTGAAGCCTTGGATGAGGGAGCCCTAACAGAACCAGTTGCTCCAGATTTTATCAAGGTTTCTTTGGATGAAACCAACCGCATGATGCGGATGGTGACGGATCTCTTGCACCTTTCACGGATTGACAATGAGTCCAGTCACTTGGATGTTGAGTTGATTAACTTTACTGCCTTTATCACTTTTATACTCAATCGTTTTGATAAGATGAGAAGTCAAGATGAGGAGAAGAAGTACGAGTTGGTGAGAGATTATCCGATTAACTCTGTTTGGATTGAAATTGATACGGATAAGATGACTCAGGTGATTGATAATATCCTAAATAACGCCATCAAATATTCACCAGATGGTGGAAAAATCACTGTAAGTATGAAAACTACAGATGATCAGATGATTTTATCTATCTCCGACCAAGGTTTAGGGATTCCAAAGCAAGATTTGCCGAAGATTTTTGACCGTTTCTATCGAGTTGACAGAGCAAGAAGTCGTGCTCAGGGTGGAACAGGATTAGGATTGGCTATCGCCAAGGAAATCATCAAGCAACATAAGGGCTTTATCTGGGCCAAGAGTGAATATGGCAAGGGCTCTACTTTTACCATCGTACTTCCATACGATAAAGATGCCGTGAAAGAAGAGATTTGGGAGGATGAAGTAGAAGACTAGAATGAGTGATATCGGTTTTAAATACAGTATTTTAGCATCGGGTTCCAGTGGAAATTCTTTCTACTTGGAAACACCAAAAAAGAAAATTTTAGTAGATGCGGGACTATCTGGCAAAAAAATTACAAGCCTTTTGAGTGAAATCAATCGTAAACCAGAGGATTTGGATGCTATCTTGATAACGCATGAGCATTCAGACCATATCCACGGTGTAGGCGTCCTTGCTCGCAAGTACGGCATGGATCTTTATGCCAATGAGAAAACTTGGCAGGCTATGGAAAATAGTAAGTATCTCGGTAAGGTTGACTCGTCGCAAAAGCATATTTTTGAGATGGGAAAAACCAAAACCTTTGGCGATATCGATATTGAGAGCTTTGGTGTGAGTCATGATGCAGTTGCGCCCCAGTTTTATCGTTTTATGAAGGACGATAAGAGCTTTGTCATGCTGACGGATACAGGCTATGTTAGTGACCGTATGGCTGGCATTGTCGAGAATGCCGATGGCTACTTGATTGAGTCTAATCATGATGTTGAAATCCTGCGAGCAGGATCTTACGCATGGCGACTCAAACAACGGATCCTGTCTGACCTTGGCCACCTCTCAAATGAGGATGGAGCAGATGCTATGATTCGGACACTAGGTAATCGTACCAAGAAGATTTACCTAGGCCATTTGTCTAAGGAAAATAATATCAAGGAGCTAGCCCACATGACTATGGTCAATCAGTTAGCTCAAGCAGACCTAGGAGTAGGAGTAGATTTTCAGGTTTACGACACTTCACCAGACACCGCAACACCACTGACTGATATATAAAAAAGAAGGCATTGACCTTCTTTTTTATATCTCTTTTACAATCCTGCAAATTCTTTGATTTCTTGTGCTGACATTGAAGAGTCACAACGGACATTGATTTGTCCATCTGCAATGTGAACAAACCCTGGTACAGTTGGGATTTCGTAGCGTGAGCGGAAGTCTTGTAAAGCTTCAAGTTGACTTGGTTCTTCGCTATTGATGAAGTAGATGTGCGCTTTGGTTTCAGCCACCACACCAGCCAATGTACCAGCAAATTTACGGCAGTAAGGGCAAGTTTTGCGACCGATAAAGAAGGTTGCAGTTTCTTTCTTATCAAGAGCTTCTTGCGCACGCGCTACAGTTGTAACTTCAAGATCTTTGATGTTTTCTAAAAATTGTTCCATGAGATTACCTCGCTTTCATTGATATGTCTAGTATGCCATAAAGTTTCTAAAATTGCTTAGATTTGATACGAAAAAAAGATGAGATTGGTTGGTCTCATCTTTTATAGGATTTTATTTTACAAAGGCATTGATTTCAGCTTCGATGTTAGCAATCTTAGCTTGTGAATCTTCGTTACTTTCACCAACAACTGCAATGTAGAACTTGATTTTTGGTTCAGTACCTGAAGGGCGAACTGCAATCCATGATCCATCTGCAAGTGTGTATTTCAACACATCACTTGGAGGAGTAGTTAAAGCTGTAACTGTTCCATCAGCGGCAGTAGATGTTTGTGCTTTAAAGTCTTCAACGACAGTGATAGTTGTTGCATTCCATTCTTTTGGTGCATTGTTGCGGAATTTAGCCATAATTGCTTTGATTTGCTCAGCACCGTCAACACCAGAGAGGGTAACAGAGATTGTCTTTTCAGCATAGTAGCCGTACTCTTTGTAGATTTCTTCGATACCATCAGCAAGTGTCAAACCACGAGAGCGGTAGTAGGCAGCAAGTTCAGCAACGACAAGAACTGCTTGGATTGCATCTTTATCGCGAACGAATGGTTTAATCAAGTAACCGAAGCTTTCTTCAAACCCCATCATGTAAGTGTGATTGTGTTTTTCTTCGAATTCTTGGATTTTTTCAGCGATAAATTTGAAACCAGTCAAAACGTTGAACATGGTTGCGCCGTAGCTTTCAGCAATCTTAGTTACCAAGTCAGTTGATACGATAGATTTGCAAAGAGCTGCGTTTTCTGGAAGTGTCCCAGCATTTTTGTGGGCTTCCAAGATGTACTTAGCCATGATAGCACCGATTTGGTTACCAGAAAGGTTAAGGTAGCTACCGTCTTTTTGAAGGACTTCAACACCGACACGGTCAGCATCAGGGTCGGTTGCAACAAGAACATCAGCGCCTACTTGGCGACCAAGCTCTTCAGCAAGTGCAAAGGCTGCTTGGCTTTCTGGGTTTGGAGATTTAACAGTTGAGAAGTCTGGGTCTGGAGTTGCTTGAGCTTCAACGACTTGTACTGAGTCAAATCCTGCTTGAGCTAGAGCACGACGAGCCAACATTTCACCAGTACCATGAAGTGGTGTGTAGACAATCTTCATGTCTTTACCATATTCTTCAATCAAGGCAGGGTTGATGTTAACGTCTTTTACTTCTTTGAGGTACTCAGTGTCAATAGCGTCTCCAATAACTTCAATCAAACCAGATGCTTTTTCAGCTTCTACATCAGCAACTTCAACAGCAAATGGATTTTCGATCGCACGGATGTAAGTTGTCAAAGCGTCCGCATCGTGTGGAGGCATTTGTCCACCATCTTCACCATAAACCTTATAACCGTTAAATGGTGCAGGGTTGTGGCTGGCAGTAATCATGATACCTGCAAAGCAGTTGAGGTAACGAACGGCAAACGAAAGCTCTGGAGTTGGACGGAGACTTTCAAAAACATAAGATTTAATACCGTGTTTAGCAAGAACTGCTGCAGATTCAAAGGCAAATTCTGGAGAGAAGTGACGGCTATCATAAGCGATGGCAACACCACGTTCCTTTTCATTTCCACCTTTTGATTCAATCAAACGAGCCAAACCTTCAGTTGCTTGACGGACTACAAAAATGTTAATACGGTTGGTACCGGCACCAATCAATCCACGCATACCTGCAGTACCAAACTCAAGATTTGTATAGAATGCGTCTTCCTTAGTTTTTTCGTCCATATTTTCCAAATCATGACGAAGATAGTCTGGAAGTTTTGCGAAATCAACCCATTTCTGGTAATTTTCTTGGTAAGACATAGGAAATCTCCTTTAATATATAATCTAATCGCATACATTATACCACGATTTGAAGTTTTAGTAAAACGTTAGCATAAGTTTCTGAAAAAGTTATGAAATATACCTAAACCACAAGTCTTGAACGGCTTAGAGAAACATGCTATACTAACTGTATGATTATTTTACAAGCTAATAAAATTGAACGTTCTTTTGCAGGAGAGGTTCTTTTTGATAATATAAACCTACAAGTAGATGAAAGAGACCGTATTGCCCTCGTTGGGAAAAATGGTGCTGGAAAGTCTACTTTGCTCAAGATATTGGTTGGAGAAGAGGAGCCAACCACGGGTGAAATCAATAAGAAAAAAGATATTTCTCTCTCATATCTAGCACAGGATAGCCGTTTTGAGTCTGAGAATACTATTTACGATGAAATGCTACATGTATTTGATGACTTGCGTCGTACTGAAAGACAACTTCGCCAGATGGAGTTGGAGATGGGGGAAAAGACTGGAGCAGAACTTGATAAACTCATGTCAGACTATGATCGCCTATCAGAAAATTTTCGTCAGGCTGGAGGATTTACATACGAAGCTGATATCCGTGCTATCTTAAATGGTTTCAAGTTTGACGAGTCTATGTGGCAGATGAAAATAGCAGAGTTATCTGGTGGTCAAAATACTCGTCTAGCGCTAGCCAAAATGCTCCTTGAAAAGCCTAATCTCTTGGTCTTGGACGAGCCGACTAACCACCTAGATATTGAAACGATTGCCTGGTTAGAAAACTATCTAGTTAATTATAGCGGTGCTTTAATTATCGTCAGCCACGACCGTTATTTCCTCGATAAGGTTGCGACCATAACACTCGACTTAACCAAACATTCTTTGGACAGATATGTAGGAAACTACTCAAGCTTTGTTGAGCAGAAGGAGCAGAAGCTCGCAACTGAAGCTAAAAACTACGAAAAGCAGCAGAAGGAAATTGCTGCCTTAGAAGACTTTGTTAACCGAAATCTTGTTCGAGCATCAACAACCAAACGTGCTCAATCTCGACGCAAGCAACTGGAGAAAATGGAGCGTTTGGACAAGCCTGAAGCTGGTAAGAAATCAGCTAATATGACCTTTCATTCTGATAGAGTATCTGGTAATGTCGTTTTGACAGTTGAAAATGCTGCTATTGGCTATGATGGTGAAATCTTATCAGAACCCATCAACCTTGATCTTCGTAAGATGAACGCTATTGCCATTGTTGGTCCTAACGGTATTGGTAAGTCAACCTTTATTAAATCCATTGTGGACCAAATTCCCTTTATCAAGGGTGAGAAGCGCTTTGGTGCTAATGTTGAGGTTGGTTACTATGACCAGACTCAGAGCAAACTGACACCGAGCAATACAGTCTTAGACGAACTCTGGAATGATTTTAAATTGACACCTGAACTTGAAATCCGTAATCGCCTAGGTGCCTTCCTTTTTTCTGGTGACGATGTTAAGAAATCAGTTGGCATGCTTTCAGGTGGAGAGAAAGCTCGCTTGCTCCTGGCTAAACTTTCCATGGAAAACAATAACTTCTTGATCCTCGACGAGCCGACCAACCACTTGGACATTGATAGCAAGGAAGTTCTGGAAAATGCATTGATCGACTTTGATGGAACTCTTCTCTTTGTCAGCCATGACCGTTATTTCATCAACCGTGTTGCCACTCATGTGCTGGAATTATCTGAGAATGGATCAACACTTTATCTTGGTGATTATGACTATTATGTTGATAAAAAAGCAGAGCTAGCAGCTAGCCAAGCAGAAGAAGCGGCAGCTGTTGACCAAGAAAAAGAAGTTTCACCAGTTAATGACTACCAAGCTCAAAAGGAAAGTCAAAAAGAACTGCGTAAATTGATGAGACAAATTGAGAACTTGGAGACAGAAATAGAAGAATTGGAAACGCAAGCCCAAGCTATCTCTGAACAAATGCATACAACCAATGATGCAGATGAACTCATGCAATTACAAGCAGAACTTGATGAGATCACCCAGCGTCAAGAAGAAGCTATGTTAGAGTGGGAAGAATTATCAGAGCAGGTGTAAAGATGGAACATCTTGGAAAAGTCTTTCGTGAATTTCGAATCAGTAAAAATTACTCTCTAAAAGAAGCTGCAGGAGAGGCCTGTTCGACCTCCCAATTATCTCGCTTTGAATTGGGAGAGTCTGATCTGGCTGCTTCACGTTTCTTTGAAATATTAGATAATATTCACGTGACGATTGAAAATTTTATGGATAAGGCCAGAAATTTTCAACATCATGAGCATGTCAGCTTGATGGCTCAGATTATTCCACTTTACTACTCAAATGATATTGCAGGTTTTCAAAAACTTCAAGAAGAACAACTTGAAAAAGCTAAGAGTTCAACAAATCCCCTCTATTTTGAGCTGAACTGGATTTTGTTACAAGGTCTGATTTGTCAAAGAGATGCTAGCTTCACTATGAAGCAAGGTGATCTGGATAAGGTGGCAGATTATCTTTTCCAAACGGAAGAATGGACCATGTATGAGTTGATTCTTTTCGGTAACCTCTATAGTTTTTACGATGTGGACTATGTCACTCGACTTGGTAGAGAAGTGATGGAGAGGGAAGAATTTTACCAAGAGATTGGTCGCCATCGAAAACTGGTCTTGATTTTAGCCCTTAATTGTTACCAGCATTGTTTAGAGCATCTTTCTTTTGAAAATGCAAGCTATTTTGAGACTTATACAGAGAAGATTATTGGTAAAGGGATCAAACTATATGAGCGTAATATTTTCCATTATCTAAAAGGCTTTTCCTTGTACCAAAAAGGACAGTGTAAAGAAGGCTGTAAGCAGATGAAAGAGGCCATGAGTATTTTTGACCTACTAGGTCTTCCAGAGCAGGTAGCTTACTATCAGGAACACTACGAGAAATTTGTCAAAGATTAATTTTCCCAAATATGGGAAAAATGAGAAACTCCTCCAAGTTTTGATACAATAGTTTCAAAATTTGAGAGGAGTTTTTATGAATCGATATGCAGTACAGTTGATTAGTCGCGGAGCTATTAACAAATTAGGAAATATGCTCTATGATTATGGAAATAGTGTTTGGTTGGCATCGATGGGAACGATTGGGCAAACCGTTCTAGGGATTTATCAGATCTCTGAACTCGTTACATCCATACTAGTTAATCCCTTTGGAGGCGTGATTTCAGACCGTTTTTCCCGTCGCAAGATTTTGATGACAACAGACTTGGTTTGTGGGATTCTCTGTCTAGTTATTTCTTTTATAAGAAATGATAGCTTGATGATTGGCGCTTTGATTTTTGCTAATATTGTTCAGGCAGTTGCCTTTGCATTTTCTCGCACTGCCAATAAAGCTATCATAACGGAAGTTGTAGCAAAGGACGAGATAGTGACCTATAACTCTCGCTTGGAGTTAGTTTTACAGGTTGTAGGAGTCAGTTCTCCGGTGCTTTCTTTCCTTGTTTTACAATTTGCAAGTCTCCATCTGACGCTCTTATTAGATGCACTGACTTTTTTCATTGCTTTTGCCCTAGTTGCTTTACTTCCAAAAGAAGAACCAAAGGTTCAAGAGCAGAAACATTTTACTGGGAAAGATATTTTTGCGGATATCAAAGATGGTTTGCACTATATCTGGCATCAAAAAGAAATTTTCTTTCTCTTGTTAGTGGCTTCCAGTGTGAATTTCTTTTTTGCAGCTTTTGAGTTTTTGCTCCCTTTTTCAAATAAACTTTATGGTGTAGAAGGAGCCTATGCAACTATCTTAACCATGGGTGCAATTGGCTCAATCATCGGAGCATTGATTGCAAATAAATTTAAATCCAGTATGAATACACTTTTGTTCTTATTGATCCTCACAGGAGTGGGAGTTTTCATGATGGGCTTGCCACTGCCAAATTTTCTAACTTTTTCAGGAAACCTTGTTTGTGAACTATTTATGACGATTTTTAATATTCACTTCTTTACGCAGGTACAGACCAAGGTTGACGGAGACTATCTGGGGAGGGTATTGAGTACCATTTTTACACTGGCAATTCTCTTTATGCCGATTGCGAAAGGTGTGATGACATTTTTACCAAGTGTGCACTTAGCTTCCTTTTTGATTATCGGACTTGGAGTTATTTTTCTTTCGTTGGTATCGATAGTCTATATTAAAAGACAGAAGAAGGATTCGAGTGAGCAAAATCAAAATTGAAGATAAAATTAAGTAAATCTGCCCATTATAAAACGTATCGTATCAGTTCATTGAAGTCTTGATATTATACGTTTTTTTAATTTTAAAGACTTTTTAACTATTTTCTACGATTTGTTAAACTTATCAAGGTAAAAAAATGCTACAAGACAGTAGACATCCTGAAGTTTCTATCTTATTTTTAATACTAATTGAGTTATAAAAGGGCATGCTCAAATAACACCTCATCTGTATACAATAAAATGGACTAGGTAATCATTTTAGGGAATTGACCGATTACAATAGTATATATCCGTGAATGCCATCTGCTTCAGTCTTTTTTCTGTTAATGTAGTATAATAAAAGGTGTAGGGATTCTATTTTTTAAAAGGATTTTTCTAAGAACGAAACTCCAATTAGAAAGAGGAGAAGCATGAAGCAATCACTTGAATTTTTAAGAGAAAAAATCACCGATAAGATGCCCTTAGAGGATATGGTAGCTATCTTTGAAGACTTGTGTCGTGAGCCTATTGATGATGAGATGATTTTATTTGAATCAGGGACGTTTACAAGTATATCTGATAATCCCTTGTTTCAACTATCGTTGGTAAGGCAAGCTCCAAATGAAGATGAAGAGTTTTATCAAGTTCACCTTGATATTTTCTATGAAGCTAGTCAAGACAATCAAATCTTTAGTGAATCAACCTGGGATGAAGATTTAGAGGAAAATATTTTTGACTACATTAGAGCTTCAGAGGTGTTTGCCTATGCTAAAGAGCAGGAATACAAAGCGGTCAAGATTTATCTGGAAGAAACTTAAGAAGGGGAGTTAAATGTTTCATTTTTTTAGAAAGAAAAAAGCTAAGGTCCTTTCTATGAATTTCCACGGAAATTCTATCGATGTTCCAGAAACAAGCTTGCATTTTCCTTTATCATTAAAGGATATAGAAACTGTTTTTGGAAAACCTGACCGATTATTCAAAAAAGAAGGGCAGGTTATCAAATATATTTATGATGAACTTGGTTTCGTATTTGTGCATTCCTTTGAAGTTAAACAACACTTAAAGAGTTGTGACGTCTATATTGATAAGGAGCATTTAATTACTTCGCTTTATTTATATTTTGGAGAGAAGGTTAGCCCCATGTGGAACGAGGAAGAATTACCTCTCAATCCTTGCAAGACCCTGATAACTTGTAATGGAAAAAGCCCTTATTTTATTTCTGATAGACAGAGAGTAGGGGATTTTAACTTGATTTTATGGACTCCTTACGGAACTAATTTTAATGGAATTCCAGAGACCATTACAGATACACTATCAATTTCCTACTTCCCAGAGGTCAAACATGAACGGGAAAGCTACAAGTTAAAAGAAACTGACGAAGAACTGCTACATTTTGACAATATAAATTTTAAACTAACTATTATCCAAGTTTTGATGTACGATTTACGAGTACTGAAACCCTACTTTGACATCCATGATTTTGCGGAAGAATTTAGTGAACTGGAAATCGATACAGAAAGTATGGAGATTATTCAGCCAGCCCTTGATTATATGATAGATCTTCCTATACCTAAGAAATATGCCGAACAAGTCCAAGAAATCTACATGGATGGCGGAAATGAAATTTATCTGAATCTGATACCTCAGTGGGATGGAGAAGATGATGGTTTCGATCTAAATGAAGTTAGTCTTAAAGAACTGCAACAGTTTCCAAATCTGAAGCAAGCGACTATCATAAGCAGTAATTTTGAACATGTCAAAGAAATGTTCGACAAGCAAGGGGTTCAAGTGAAGGTATTATAATTGTTGCATTTATCTTAATAAATCATAAATGGATGGGATAAGTTCTTTAAGGAAAAGGGCTAAAAAAGGAAAGAAATCTGGTGTTGGAAAATGAACATTCTTGATCTTAATTCTAATCAGAAAGAGACGATATTGTTAATTCACCCTATGTTATCTTCTGCTCAAGGGATGAAGTCCCTCATTGCAGATCAGATGGGGCAAGGGTTTAGATATATTATTCCGGATTTGTCGGCGCATGGGCAATCAGCTTCGCTCATCTACGAATCGGCTCTTAAGGAAAGCCAGATGATTTATAATTATCTAAAGGCTCATCATATAAAAGACTTGAGTTTAGCCTTTGGAGCGTCCTTAGGTGGAGTTGTGTTGCTGCAATTATTGAATCATAAGGATATCAGGTTTGGGAAACTTGTTTTTGAAGGAGTTAGTTTATGGATAAATGCGCCCTTGCTTGATGTATTTACTAGGTATTTATTGTTAATAAAGCATAGAAAAGCTCTGCAAAATAGAGATCTTGCTGTTCGTAAGATGGTTGCACTTTATGGAGAAAAAGGAGAGATGATGGCGGATTCTTTCATTGCTATGGATGAAGAAAGCATCAAACATATTTCCCATGATTGTGCCTTCGTAGCTTTGCCTAACCTTACGCCAGAGGAACAACAAAGCTGTGTTTTCTTTTATGGTTCAAAAGAATTCGACTTGATAGCTGCTAAAAAAGTTCTTCCAAAAAAGTATCCTCACGCCACATTTCACATTTGGCAAGGATATGACCACTGTTGCAAGATCACTGAAAATTCGGCAGTTTACTGTAAATTATTAAAAGAAATGATTGTAAAGAAAAATACCAGTTTTAATGAGGTAACACATGACAAGCAAAAAATCTGATCTTGAACATTATAGAAATATGTTAAAACAACCTTGGGGAAAGATACAATATGAAATAACCTTTGCCCAACTCGTTCATTTGGAAGGTAAGAAAATTCTTGATTTTGGATCTGGATTTGGCTTGGTCAGTGAATTTCTTTCTCGCAAGAATCAAGTTATTTCTGTTGAACCTAATGAGGAAATGCTCTATGCCAACTCTTCCACATCCTATGAAAAATTGTGGGGAAGTATTGACCAACTCGCTCGTTTTACGGATAAATCCTTTGATCTTGTCCTTTGCCATAATGTTTTAGAATATATAGATCCTAATGATCGAAAAGACTATCTTCTGGAGTTCAAAAGAATTTTAAAAGATGATGGCTTAATTTCAATTATCAAGCATAATCAAGTTGGAAAAGTTCTACAAAGTGTTGTTTTTGCTAATGAGATCAATCAAGCATTTAGCTTACTCAATGGTGAAAATTTTGAGAGTCCATCTTTTGCAAGTGGTTCTACTTATACGATAGAGGAATTATTAGCTTTGTCTGGTCTTAAATTAGAAAACTATTTGGGGATCCGAACATTTTACAGTCTACAACCAAATGAATTTAAGAGTAAAGAAAACTGGTTAGAAGAAATGACAAAGATTGAACTTGCAGTATGTGATTTAAAACCCTATAAAGATATTAGTTTTTTACAACATTTGTGGCTAAAAAAATAATAGAAGCATAGATTTTGTTTTAAAGTAAAATAAAAACTGATGTATATGAAGAAAGAGTGAACGAGATGATTTCTTCAGTTCGTAACTTGATAAAATTTTTACCACAAATCTATTTTTCCAATTTTGAAAGAAAAATTCTTAGACAGTTCAGGATTGTATCTATTTTAGTTTACTACTTTCAATTTTTGTTTTTAGAAATTTCATTATATAATAAAGTATATCAAAAAAGATATATTGATAGCCTAAAGATGTAAATAGATATTGAGGGGAAAATGAATGCAAAAAATAATGTTGATTATCAATCCAACATCTGGTGGAGAAAAGGCTTTAGATTATAAGGAAAAGTTAGAAAATAAGGCTAAAAAATACTTCGAGCAAGTCGATACCAGAATTACACAAAAAGCGCAAGATGCAACACATTTTGCTGAAGAAGCCTCAAAAGAAAAATATGAGGCAGTTCTCGTATTCGGTGGAGATGGGACAGTCAATGAAGTGATCTCAGGTATCGCTGAAAGAGACTGTATTCCTAAACTAGCGATTATTCCAGGAGGAACTGGAAATCTTATTACAAAGTTATTAGAAATCAATCAAGATATAAATGGTGCTATTGACGAGCTTGATTTTAATTCTACAAATAAGATTGATATCGGAAAATCCAATGGCCACTATTTCGGCTACATTTTTAGTATTGGTTCACTACCAGAAGCCATTCATAACGTTGGAATTGAAGATAAAACAAAGTTTGGTATGCTAGCCTATGCGGTTAATACTGTAAAGTCTGTCGTGACAGATCAAGCATTTAACATTCAAGTCGAAACAGAAAATGGAAATTACATTGGCTCAGCAAGTCACGTTTTAGTTCTCCTCACCAATTATTTTGCTGACAAAAAAATTTTTGAAGAAGATAAGAACGGATATGTCAACGTTCTGATTCTTAAAGATGCATCTATTCTTACTAAATTGTCAGTTATCCCTGATTTATTAAAAGGGGATGTCGTCGTAAATGATAATATCGAGTATATGAAAGCTCGTCATATAAAAATCTCTTCAGATGTTGAGTTGGAAACGGATGTTGATGGAGATAAATCTGATAATCTACCAGTGGAAATTAAGGTACTAGGGCAGCATATCGAAGTCTATTCACAACCGAAAGCATAATCTTATTTACCTTTAACAACAATTTTTTTAAACAAAGGAAAGCCTATGAAATTTAAAAGATTAGCGACTATTGGTCTTTGCTCAACACTCCTTTTGACCTTAGTGGCTTGTAGTCAAGTTCAAAAATCGAGTGATGGAACTACTGATACTTCAATCACTCAAGCACAGTCTAATCAGGTTTCTTGGAAAGCTACTTATAGCAATATGAACAGTAAGCCCAGTGAAGAAGAAGTTCGAAAAGTCTTGGCTGCATATTTGGATGAAGACAGTGTGGATGCATTTTTCAATCTTGTCAATGACTACAATGAAACTGTTGGTTCAGTTGGTTTAACTGGAGATTTTTCTACATTTACCAAAAACGAGTATGACGTAGAAAAGATTAGCAATCTTTGGACACCGAAAAAAGGTGATTTTGTAGGTACCAACTGTCGTATCAACAGTTATTGTTTATTGAGAAATTCCATCGAAATTCCTAAGTTAGAGAAAGATGATTCCCTCTTATTTGTCGATAATGATGCTATTGATAAGGGAAAAGTCTTTGGTGCAGAAGACAAGGATGCCTTTGATATTCTATTCTCAAGAGTCAAGACCGAAGCAATAACTGATGTCAAGGTTCATGCTGCAAAGATGGAGCAGTTCCTTTCTCAATTTAAGTTTAGTGAAAATGCAAGAATGCTATCCGTAGTCGTCCATGATGATCTGGATGGGCAATCCCTCTTTATCGGCCATGTCGGCATACTTGTGCCAAGCGAGGACGGTTATCTCTTTGTCGAAAAGATAACCTTTGAGGAGCCTTATCAAGCTATCAAATTTGCAACCAAGGAAGATTGTTACAAATATCTAGATACAAAATACGAAAACTATACAGGTGAAGGTCTAGCGAAGCCCTTTATTATGGATAATGATAAGTGGGTTCAACTCTAAAAGGATGATTTGCTTAAAGAGTGGGATAAGAAGTTACCAATCGAATGATAGCTAAATTGATATGATTAGAGGACAGCAAGCATGGATGAACATACATTAAGAGTTGTAAAAATTGATAAGGAAGCTATTTTTGAGTTGATCTACGAAACTTTTATAGCGCAAGAGCAAGAACTGCTGGACCTGTCTCCAGTAAATGTTATCAATGATTTTGCTATGGATTGGGAAAAGGGAGAGTTTATCTTTGCAGCACATCTTCAGGAAAATAGTCTGGGAGAATTGAATCCTCTTCCTAATGATATTGATATCCAAGATTTGCTGAAAAAACTACCTGTTACAATAGATTCCGTTCTTGGCAAAGAAGTGATTTATAGAGACTTTTCATTCGACCAATTAAAAAAATAGTATAATAGTAGTGAATAAAATAGTCATAAGGAGACACAATGGATATTAAAGATTTTACAGAAAAAGAACAAGAAATGATTAAAAAGGGACTAACTTTCTCTAAGCTGACCGATAAGGAAACTGCCGATAAAATTATCGCTTTAATTCCTCAAGATATGATTAAACGAATTCCATTTTTTGTTAGAAAACATGCCATTACACGTACTGTTAAGAGAATCTCGCTCGAGTATCCAGAGTTGTATGCTGTAGCTGAACAAGAAGGCCAACTTCCTGAAAAGGAAGGTCAAGAATTGCGACAAATTCTTACAGATATTTTCCAAGAGAAAATGAACAAGCATAAGATTAAGTAGTTTTTAATTAATTACTAAATCTTATACTTGTTCGTATTGAAATGATAGTATTTTATTCCCACATACTGTGTTGGGCTCTGACACCATAGCTATCTAGGGAGCCATCTCTATTAAACTTGGCTTCAATCCGGTATCTTTTCCAGAGGTCGTAATCTGCTGTTTGAATGGTTAGGATAAAGTTGGCATCGGTATCAGAGACATTATAATCAGCAGGATTGACTTCAAAGATATCGATTAATTTTCGTGTTTGAAAATCTTGGAGTTTGAGATTGGCTAGCTTGACATGATTGATGGAAATTTTTTCTAGTTGTTTGCTATCCTTAGGTGTTCTGTAATAGGTGACGACGCAGTTTTTGAGTTGATCAGTATCTCTTCCTATAGGAGTAAGGCTCATAAAGCCATAGGACTGATCATCACGCTTGACTTCGAGAAGCTGATCGTAGTAAAAGTGGTCGTTTTTGGGATTGGTGATGGAAGTCTCTGGACTTTTATCTTCGAAGCTAAAGCCTTTGTCCAAAAGCTCGGAAGCCTTGGTCTCACCGATAATGACAGTAGTATCTTGAATGGTTACTGGAACAGGTTGAGCTGGAAGGCCACTCATCATCATGCAAAACATAAAAACATAACTCGTTAAAAAAGCTGTCCCAATAACAGCGTTTGTTGATGCATAGGCATGACTGTTATGAAAGTTTTTTCTTATAGCTAGTACAACAAATTTTCCAAGACTTTTTAAAATCATACTAACAAGTACGATGAAAAATTGTTTTTTCAAACATTCATAAACTGCTTGCGGGAAGCTATTATCATGATAGTAGAAGCCAGCCAATACGAGTAGATTTACGATTAAATAGATCAGCAAGAACCAATGAATCTCTTTAAGGGCATTAGCATCAGTGATTTCTTCATAGTCAACGTGAATTCTTCCTTGAACAGCATGGCCAAGTTTATAAATCCATTTGGGAATGTCTTTGCCTTTTTTAACCGCAACTACAAGTCTAATATAGAGATAGATGGTAAAGGATAAGGATAGAAAGAAAAGAGCATAAAAACCTAAAATAATAGTAGTGAACATGACTACTTCCCCCGTTTTTCAATTGCTAGAGACCAATTTTGTTAGCTCCATTATAGCATTTTCTAGGGAAATAGAGCTAGAAACATCCGTATGATACTAACAGATTCAAAGGAGAAAAATCATGGGAATGATTGCCAATTATCAATATTTACCAGACGATAAATTAAAACAAATAAAGCTACTTTCTAATGAGGAAGATGACTTGCTGGACCTAGCGGAAGATTATGCAGAAGAATATGAAATTTTTCTGGATATCGATAAAATGTGGGATGCCTTGGTCTTTGTCTTGACAGGATTTAGTAGTTCAGAATTTTTGGACGACAATCCCTTGAGAGAAGCGGTTTTAGGGGTGACTCCTCTAGAGGATGTATCTGAATATATCGCCTATACTGAAAAAAACAAGATATCCAAGATTGTAGAAGCTTTAGAAAGTTTTGACATGGATAGGGCTATGACTGACTTTAGTATGGAAGCCTGTAAGAAAGCGGATTTGTATCCTGATATTTGGGATTATCTTGAGGAAGAGGAAGAAATCAAGGATGACATTTTAGCCTGCTTTGTCAAAATGAAAGACTTTTACAAGGAAATCTTAAACCACAAGGGAAATGTCCTAGTCACTATTTGTTAAGATTTTATGTCATCCATTAGAAAGGTAGTTCCATGAATCCATTTCTAGAAAAATATATTACATTAAAAAAGCAATACCTGGACCAAGATGGAAAGCCTTCAAGTGTTACGGCTCTCTATGATTTGGCTGATGAATTAGCTAAGTCTGATGATTTAGAAGCGAAGAAAGTCTTAGTTGACCTCTATGAGCAATTGGGTCTCTACACTAGCGCCTATAGCTTATTTACTGAAATCTTAGACAAACCTGATCGAAAACAGATAAAGAAACTGAGCCGTTTACAAGAAATGAGTCAGAGTCATGGCGATCGTTTTGCCCTTCCTCGTCCCCTAAGAAAAGAAGAGAAGAAGCAGAGGCAGGACCTGTTAAAAGACTTACCCCATTTTCTTTATCATCCAGATCCCTTAGCTACAGGTTCATTTGTTGAAGGAGAAGCCAAGGTTTGTCCATCTTGTGGGAAAGAAAGCAATGTTTATTATGCCCTTATACCTTATAGTATCGAGGATATAGAATACCTTTGCCCAATGTGCATTGCAAACGGTCAAGCGGCTAAGAAATTCGATGCGGAATTTATCCAAGATGCCGAGTGGCAGGGTGAATTGGATCCAGAAAAGAATCAGCTGCTTTTTTGTCAGACCCCAGGCTACTTTAGTTGGCAGGGAGAATATTGGCTTTCTTGTTGCCAAGATTATTGTGCTTACTTGGGTACAGTTGGAACTAGAGAATTGAAGGCCATGGGAATCGCTGAGCAAGTCTTGGCAGACTATGAAGCGCGTGAAGAATATCAAGAGGTAGAAGACTACTTGGTCAAAGACGGACCTATCTGTGGTTACCTTTTCAGATGTCTCCATTGTCAAAAATACCAGATCTGGGTTGATGCAGATTAAATCGGATTGTGATTCACTATGAAAATTAAAGAGAAGACTATGGAAGAACTAGAAGTATTCGAAGCTGCCTCCAAAGATTTATTAGATACTATGCAGGGATTTAAAGACAATCTATCTGCTCAATTTCCCCTATTAGATAGTGATAACTGGCAGTATGATAAGGGATCGATAAAAGTTTGTAGGGCTGATGAGTCAGGATTCAAAAAAAGATGTAGGGTCGGAATCAGCTACAACTTGAAAGTCTCCCTATTAAACGAAGATGCCGAGCAAATCTGGTTACTGTTCAAAGACTGGTTCAATGCTAGCAGATTGGGTCAAGTTGAAAGAAATCCTAATAATGAGAATTTGGGAAGATATGCCTTTTCAGCAAGTTCCCCTCTAGGTGATCAGGTAGATTGTTCGATTTATTTGCCCAATGAGTGGAATATCCCTCAGATTAGCTTTTCGGGCTATCTAACAGCTCGCTATAGGGCTTGTGATCTTGATAAATCGCAAGAATAAGACGGAGGTTTTTAGAAATGAGAAAGATTGATTGGGACAAGATAAAGACTCGCTTAGATGCCTTGCTGGTTATTGATGAGTATCTGACCGATCCGAGTGAAGATTGGCTCAGACTCGTGATTAAGACTGAGGAAGACTATGGACTCCGCTACCTTATTGACAATGGCTCTGGTGATTCTTTGGATGTGATTTTGACTGATAAAATGATCCTTATAAAAGGCTTTGATCATGAGAGTAGTTTAAACCAGTTTGCTGCTGACGAGTGGGATCAAGACGTCATTGATGGTTTTTATGAAGGACTGGATGAAAAGGATCTCTTACTTTATTCAGAAGACCAAAAAGATGAAACAACCTTCTTTATCTGGTATGACGGTCATGCGCATCAATACACTTACCAAGATCAGGATGGCGGAGAATGGTTGCTCTCTTACCTTTTTGATAGCTTTGAGAGATTTCATGAGTTTGTGACAGACTATTATGAAATTACAGTTGATAAAGATTTACTTGAGAAACTCTACATGGAAGGACAACTTTCAGACCTAGAATTAAACCAATTAATCCAGAAAAATTAAGAGGTTTATCATGAGAGTAAACTATAAAAATACCCCTGAAAACTATCGAGCTATGGTGGAAATAATCATCCCACCCTTGCTTAATTTACTCAAAAGTTTAACCTTGTTAGAAGAGGAAATTTTTGAGCGTAACAGAGCACTGGATAAGGAAAAAGAAGGACTTGGCATCCCAGCAAATCAGCTTCATCCCAAGTGGAATGAACTTATGGATGACTATTTTCAGAGACAAATGCAGCTTCTAACTGGACGAGTGACTCAAAAATGCTTGGAAGGAGGAGTTCGAAATTCTTATGGATCCCCAAGTGAGTATAACTATGTTCAAACGAATGATTTTTCTGTAGATTTTATCATGACAAAAGCTGAAGAAGCAAGAGTCATCACCCATTATCAAGAAGCTTTAGAAATGAAGCATCAGTTTGTACTTAGATTGGTAGATGGAAATTGGCTACTTGATGAGAAATTCTACGGTTTTGATGATGAGGAAACTTGGTATCTCGACTCACTTTGACCAAGATAGCTTTGCTTCCCAACTGATATGAAATAAAGGAGAAGTCCTATGAATTTTTTAAAAAATCTATTTACTAGTAAGAAAGAAAAATCAGAGAAGAAAAAACAACTGATCTTGTCCATGCCCCTCTTCAAAGGCAATCAAGCCTATTCTTTAGACCAAGTTATTCAGGAATTGAAATCTCATTGGGGGCTTCAAGTTTCCGAAATTTCTGGGGATGATTCTAGTGCAACCTTTGAGATTGATGGTGCTCTCGTTGCGCTGGCTTTAATGGATTTGCCTATCCCAAGTCAAGAATTTGAAGAATTGTATGCCTATTCTTACCTCTGGCAGGATGTTGAGAAGGAAACACAGGAGCACACACAACACGCCATTGTTTCTATTTTGTCTGACAATCTTTCGCCAGTAGAAACTTATTCCTTATTAACTAAAGTCAATGCCTCTATCCTAAAAACTAGTCAATCAGCTATTGGTATTTATCAGGGGTCTGCCACCTTGCTCTTATCCAAAGATCTTTATCTAGACCTGGCTGACCTTTTGAAAGAAGAAATGCTTCCCCTTCAACTTTGGATTTATATGGGCATTATCAACCAGGGAGATAAAACTAGTATTTACACTTATGGTTTGAAAGAGTTTGGAAAAACTGAGATTGAAATTATCGAGTCTTCTATGAATAGCGATGACTTATATTATTTCCTCTTGTCTATTCTTCAGTATGTTTTAGGCAGTGATGTCACCTTAAAGGACGGTGAAACCATTGGCTTTTCAGAAGATCAAAAAATAAAAATCACTGAGTCAAAAGCAGTCTTTTTGGAAGGAAATTCCTTGAAATTAGATGTTTAAACCATGATTTATATTTGAATATCCTTCTTAGATTGGGGATTTTATGAAGCGTGATATAAAAAAGTATTATCTCTACCGATTTCTGGCCTATAGATTTGAAAAACTCTCTTGTAAGAATCCAAGTCTCAAGGAAATAAAACCAGAGAAGAGAGAAAAAATCGTTCTAGAGGCTACTCGAACTAGTCAAAAGATTATTCTAGTCTTAGGAATTCTTTATGTTTTTCTAAATTCTGCTTTGTTCATTTACCTTAAGACCAGTGATTTCCAAAATCCTTTGTTTATGATGTATACTGACTATATCGACTATTTGGGTCAGCTGATAAACGGAGAATGGGGCGGTAGTTGGCGTCAAAAGAAAGCTAGTTTTTTGATGATCGCTATACTGGCTTTACCGATTGTACTGATAGAAGGTGGCCCCTTCTTCTTGCTGGTTTTATTAGTTGGGAATTGGACATTAAAGAGAAAGATAAGATTTGAGAGAGAACATAAAGGAGTAGAGAGCCATGGCTAGAACGGCGATAATAGGTACTTTAATAGTTTTTGCAATCTTTAATCTGCTACTTGGTCTGGGGTTTTATCTCTTTCTAAAAAAGAGGAAAGAGAATGGGCAGTCATTGTACGAAACGCCTGTAAACCAACAAACTCGAACAGAAAAACTGGGTCTAGGTGAGATTTTAGTCTACCTGTCCCTGATTGCAATCGCCGGGATCTTTGCTTTTCAGACCTTAAATAGAGGTGGTGTTGGGAATTCTATTTTAGCCAAAATGATCCTTCTACCTGCTCTAATGGCCCTTTTCAATGCAAGAAAAAGGACTGGAAAGTCTTTACTTGCCCTCCTTATAACCTTTATGGTCTTTCTGGTAGGAGTCATGTTTAATCTCACGATTGGTTTGCCACCTCAAGCACCAATTTTGCAAATTAATGAAAGTAAAATCATTTTAGCAGAAACTAAAGCCAGTGAGCTGATGAATGCTGGATTTGACATCTATATAAGACAGGGCGATGGTGCTAGCGACTACGAAGAGCTCTTGACAGAGGGAAGTTTCCAAAAGTATCCAGGCGATAAATCAGTTACTATCGAAAAAGGCTTCAGACTTGATAGCAATGCTGTTCCTTACGCTCCCTATCTCCTGGCAAAAGATGGAATAGTACTGGGCAGTATTTCCTTTTACGGTGCTGAGGACCAGGATGTGGCTTTAGAAGATTCTAAGATTATTCAGGTTCGATTTAACAAGGAAAGTATTGAGGCAGCTAAAAAACATTCTATCACTCTCAAATTAGATGAACTTGACTTGACTACTCGACTGGATGTTTCTCTTGTTCAAGAAACTTTTAAAAAGCATCTATGGTCAATTCCCCCATCACATACAAGTGATGTCACTCAATTGTGGTATGGATTAAAGTGGTCCAGCAACAGTGACTCTCTATTTTGGAATGAGTATTATAGTCTCATCCGTCTAGATGAAAATTACTTGATGACTGATTTTGAGCTAGCTGTTCAAGTAGCACGAGATGAGTAGATAGGGTTTTGAATAGTTGATTATGCTTATGATTCATTAAAAGAAACTAATCTGTTTAGTTTCTTTTTTTGTTTTTTGATTTAAATTTAAAACGATTTCTATTTTGAAACTAAAGCAATTTCACGAACAAAATGTCAAATTGTTTTAAAAAAGTTCTAAAAATACTTTACAAGCCTCTGAAAACATGTTATAGTAATAAAGCTTAGAAAATGAGATGATGTTTTCTAGCAAATATAAACCCGAGTAAAAAATGCCTACGGACAGGCAGGGTTGAATGCCGAAGCGTGGTTGAAAAGCCACATTATTGATAGGGTTAAAAGCCTACTTTTATAAGTTGATGTTAGAACACTTGTCCTAATTCGTATAGATTTGTTAGTGTGGTGAAAGCACACGTCATCTTGTGAAACGGTCAATAAAGTACGTAATATTTGCTACTAGAGAGTTAGGAAACATCAGGAACAGACATACTCAAAAGAAACAAACATAAACACGTCAGTAGATTGTAGAGCAGGTGCCAACCTGCTCTTTTTTCATAAGTATCCTTGGCGCCTAAGTTAAATTAAGGTGTGAAAAATACAGTAAAGGAGTATGTCTTTATAATGTTAAATCAGAACCAAGCTCCCATTTATGAGGGGTTAGTTAAGTTACGAAAAAAAAGGATTGTACCTTTTGATGTGCCAGGTCATAAGCGTGGCCGTGGGAATCCAGAGTTAGTTGAACTTTTAGGGGAAAAATGCGTTGGTATTGATGTCAATTCTATGAAGCCCTTGGACAATCTTGGGCATCCTATTTCGATTATCAGAGATGCAGAAGAGCTAGCAGCAGAGGCTTTTGGAGCTGCCCATGCCTTTTTAATGATTGGCGGGACAACCTCATCCGTGCAAACCATGATTCTTTCCACCTGTAAAGCAGGGGATAAAATCATCCTACCACGAAATGTCCATAAATCAGCCATCAATGCACTCGTTTTATGTGGAGCTATTCCCATCTATATCGAGATGAGTGTGGATCCCAAAATCGGTATTGCTTTGGGGCTTGAAAATGATCGTGTGGCACAAGCTATTAAGGACCATCCGGATGCCAAGGCTATCCTAATCAACAATCCTACCTACTATGGTATTTGTTCAGATCTTAAGGGGCTAACAGAGATGGCCCACGCTGCAGGAATGAAAGTCTTAGTAGACGAGGCTCACGGTGCTCATCTCCACTTTACAGATAAACTTCCTTTATCTGCTATGGATGCAGGAGCAGATATGTCAGCAGTGTCTATGCATAAGTCTGGTGGTAGCTTGACACAAAGTTCACTTCTTTTAGTTGGGGATCAGATGAATCCTGAGTATGTGCGTCAAATCATTAACCTGACCCAATCAACATCAGCATCCTATTTGTTAATGTCTAGTTTGGATATTTCACGCCGCAATCTAGCCCTTCGTGGTAAAGAGTCATTTGAGAAGGTCATTGAGCTATCTGAGTATGCTCGTCGTGAAATCAATGCCATCGGTGGCTACTATGCCTACTCAAAAGAGTTAGTAGATGGCGTGACCGTTTGTGATTTTGACGTGACCAAGCTTTCAGTCTACACTCAGGGAATTGGTTTAACAGGTATTGAAGTTTATGACCTCTTACGGGATGAATATGACATTCAGATTGAGTTTGGTGATATTGGCAATATCTTGGCCTACATTTCGATTGGGGACCGTATCCAAGATATTGAGCGCTTGGTTGGTGCTCTGGCTGACATCAAGAGACTCTACTCAAGAGATGGGAAGGACTTGATTGCTGGAGAATATATCCAACCTGAGTTAGTGCTGTCTCCTCAGGAAGCCTTCTATTCAGAGAGAAGAAGTTTAACCCTGGACGAGTCCGTTGGGCAAGTCTGTGGGGAATTTGTCATGTGTTACCCTCCAGGAATTCCAATCCTAGCGCCCGGTGAACGCATTACACAAGGTCTTGTCGATTATATTCAATTTGCCAAAGAACGTGGTTGTTCTCTCCAAGGAACGGAAGATCCAGAGGTCAACCACATTAATGTCATTGAGAGAAAGGAGAACTAAATGGATTTATGGTTTTCTGAAGTTCATACTCCAGATGTGAAATTGTCTTTGAGAACAGCTAAGCAACTTTACGCAGGTAAAAGTGAATGGCAGGATATTGAAGTTTTAGATACGCCAGCTTTTGGAAAGATTTTGATTTTAAATGGGCACGTCTTGTTCTCAGATGCAGATGACTTTGTCTACAACGAAATGACAGTTCACGTTCCTATGGCCGTCCATCCCAATCCAAAGAAAGTCTTGGTTATTGGGGGTGGTGACGGTGGTGTTGCCCAAGTATTAACTCTCTACCCAGAATTGGAACAAATCGATATTGTAGAACCAGATGAGATGCTGGTTGAGGTTTGTCGAGAATACTTCCCAGAATTTGCTGCTGGTCTAGATGATCCTCGTGTTACCATCTACTACCAAAATGGGCTTCGCTTTTTACGAAACTGCGAAGATGATTACGATATCATTATCAATGATGCGACTGATCCATTTGGCCATACGGAAGGGCTCTTTACTAAGGAATTTTACGGCAATAGTTATAGGGCTCTTAAAGAGGACGGAATCATGATCTATCAGCATGGTAGTCCCTTCTTTGACGAAGATGAGTCAGCTTGTCGAAGCATGCACCGTAAGGTTAATCAAGCCTTTCCAATCAGTCGAGTTTATCAGGCACATATCCCTACCAGTCCTGCAGGCTATTGGTTATTTGGGTTTGCTTCGAAAAAATACCACCCTGTCAAAGATTTTGACAAGGAAGGTTGGAAAAAACGCCAGCTTTTCACAGAATACTACACTGCAAACCTACATATTGGTGCCTTTATGTTGCCTAAGTATGTAGAAGACATTTTAGAAGAAGAGGAAGGAAGAAAATGAGTCGTTTATTAGTTATCGGATGTGGGGGCGTTGCCCAGGTTGCTATTTCAAAGATTTGTCAAGACAGAGAAACTTTTAAAGAGATTATGATTGCTAGCCGTACCAAGTCAAAATGCGATGACTTGAAGGCTAAATTAGAAGGTAAAACAAATACTAAAATTGAGACAGCTGCTCTTGATGCTGACAAGGTAGAAGAAGTGATTGCCTTGATCGAAAGCTACAAACCAGAAGCTGTTTTGAACGTAGCACTACCATACCAAGACTTGGCCATCATGGATGCTTGTTTGGCAACAGGAGTCCACTATATCGATACTGCCAACTATGAGGCTGAGGATACAGAAGACCCTGAATGGCGAGCTATTTATGAGAAACGTTGTAAGGAACTTGGTTTTACAGCCTACTTTGACTACTCATGGCAATGGGCTTACCAAGAAAAATTCAAAGAAGCAGGCTTGACTGCTCTACTTGGTTCTGGTTTTGACCCAGGGGTAACCAGCGTCTTTTCAGCGTACGCCCTCAAGCACTATTTTGATGAAATCCACTATATCGACATTTTAGACTGTAATGGTGGGGACCACGGTTATCCATTTGCGACAAACTTTAACCCAGAAATCAATCTACGTGAAGTTTCTGCACCAGGTTCTTACTGGGAAGATGGAAAATGGGTAGAAGTCGAAGCTATGTCTATCAAACGTGAGTATGATTTCCCTCAAGTTGGGCAAAAAGACATGTATCTTCTTCACCACGAAGAAATTGAATCTTTGGCCAAAAACATTCCCGGAGTTAAACGCATTCGCTTCTTTATGACTTTTGGCCAATCTTATCTAACTCACATGAAATGCTTGGAAAACGTTGGGCTCCTTCGTACAGATGCTATTAATTTTAACGGACAAGAAATCGTACCAATCCAATTCTTGAAAGCCTTGCTTCCAGATCCTGCAAGCCTTGGCCCACGTACTGTTGGTAAAACTAATATTGGATGTATCTTTTCAGGTGTCAAAGATGGCGTTGAAAAGACAATCTACATTTACAATGTTTGCGACCATCAGGAGTGCTATGCAGAGGTTGGTTCACAAGCCATTTCTTATACAACAGGTGTTCCTGCTATGATTGGGACAAAATTAGTGATGGATGGTACATGGAAACAGCCTGGAGTTTATAACCTTGAAGAGTTGGATCCAGACCCATTCATGGAAGCTTTGAATAAATACGGTTTGCCATGGGTTGTGGTAGAAAACCCACAAATGGTGGACTAATGAAGTTAGATCAAGTACCAACGCCAGCCTATGTCATTGATTTAGCAAAACTAGAAGAAAATTGTAGCATTCTGCAAGAGGTTCAGGAAAAGGCAGGTTGTAAGGTTTTGCTAGCTCAAAAGGCTTATTCTCTCTATAAAACCTATCCTTTAATTAGCCAGTATCTATCAGGTACGACGGCTAGTGGACTCTATGAGGCTAAGTTAGCTAGAGAAGAGTTTCCGGGGGAAGTCCATGTATTTGCGCCTGCTTTCAAGGAATCAGATATGGAAGAGTTACTGCAAATATCTGATCATATTGTTTTTAACTCAGAGAGACAACTACGAAAATATGGTCAACGTTGTCGTGAGGCTGGTATCAGTGTGGGTCTTCGCATCAATCCTCAATGTTCAACGCAGGGTGACCACGCGCTTTATGATCCTTGTGCTCCTGGCTCTCGTTTTGGAGTGACTTCAGACAAGATACCAAGTGATTTATTGGAGTTGGTTGACGGACTTCATTTTCATACCCTCTGTGAGCAAGGGGCAGATGATTTACAAACGACTTTGAAAGCAGTAGAAGACCAGTTTGGTGCCTATTTGCACCAAGTTAAATGGCTCAATATGGGTGGTGGTCATCATATTACGAGAGATGACTATGATGTGGACTTACTGATTTCTGAGATTAAACGAATTCGAGAAACTTATAACCTTGATGTCTATATCGAACCAGGTGAAGCTATTGCCCTTAATGCGGGCTGTCTAGCGACAGAAGTCTTAGATATTGTTGAAAACGGGATTGAGACCTTGGTGTTAGATGCTTCAGCAAGTTGTCATATGCCAGATGTCCTTGAGATGCCTTATCGCCCCCCATTGAGAGATGGATTTGAAGCGCAAGAAAAACCTTATACTTATAGACTCTCTTCAAATACTTGCCTGACAGGGGATATCATTGGGGATTACAGCTTTGAAAAACCGATTGAAATCGGTGATCGCCTCTATTTTGAAGACATGGCTATTTACTCCTTTGTCAAAAATAATACCTTTAACGGCATTGGACTTCCAAGTTTGTATCTCATGGATAAAGAGGGTGAGTGCAGTCTAGTCAAAGCATTTGGCTACCAAGACTTTAAGGAGAGATTATCATGATGGACAGCCCAAAGAAATTAGGTTATCGTATGCCTGCAGAGTATGAACCCCATCATGGGACTCTCATGATATGGCCTACTCGACCAGGTTCTTGGCCATTTGAAGGCAAGGCCGCTAAAGCAGCTTTTAGCCGGATTATCAAAACCATTGCTCAAGGGGAAACAGTCTACCTTTTGGTGGAACAAGACTATCTATCTGAAGCACAATCTTATCTTGGAGACAAGGTTGTTTATCTAGATATTCAGACAAATGATGCCTGGGCTCGTGATACTGGTCCGACAATTCTCCTCGATGATCAAAGGGAAAAGTTGGCGGTAGATTGGTCTTTCAATGCCTGGGGTGGTGCTGTTGACGGTCTCTACCAAGACTATGAAGCAGATGACCAAGTAGCTAGTCGTTTTGCTGAGGAGTTGGAAATACCTGTTTACGATGCCAAACCATTTGTACTGGAAGGCGGAGCTATTCATAGTGACGGTCAAGGAACCATTCTTGTCACAGAAAGCTGTTTGCTCAGTCCTGGTCGTAATCCTCACCTGACTAAAGAGGAGATTGAAGAGACCTTACTAGAGAGTCTTGGTGCTGAAAAAGTTATCTGGTTGCCTTACGGTATTTATCAAGACGAAACAAATGAACACGTCGACAATGTTGCTGCCTTTGTAGGTCCTGCAGAGCTTGTTTTAGCTTGGACGGACGACCAAGAAGATCCTCAGTATGCCATGTCTGCAGCAGATCTAGCTCTTTTAGAGAAGGAAACTGATGCAAAAGGCCGGAATTTCACTATTCATAAACTTCCAATCCCAGCTATTCATCAAGTAGTTACAGAGGAGGATTTGCCGGGCTATACTTATGAAGAAGGCGAAGAGGAGCGTTATGCAGGTGAAAGACTAGCAGCTTCCTATGTGAATTTTTACATTGCTAATAAGTCTGTCTTGGTTCCACAATTTCAGGATGAAAACGACCAAGTTGCCTTGAATATTCTGAGCCAGTGTTTCCCAGACCGTGATGTTGTCGGAATTCCTGCAAGAGATATTCTATTAGGTGGTGGAAATATCCACTGTATTACCCAACAAATTCCAGAATAGGAGAAAAAGATGAGAAATGTAACGGTTGCAGCCATTCAGATGCAATGCGCTAAGGATGTGGAAACCAATATCCAAACAGCTGAACGTTTAGTCCGTCAAGCTGCTGAGCAAGGAGCCCAAATTATTCTCTTGCCTGAATTATTTGAACGTCCCTATTTCTGTCAAGAGCGTCAGTATGACTACTACCAGTATGCCCAGTCGGTAACAGAAAATACGGCTATTCAGCATTTTAAAGGAATTGCCAAGGAGCTTAAAGTCATTTTACCCATTAGTTTCTATGAAAAAGATGGTAATGTCTTATACAATTCTATTGCTGTCATTGATGCAGATGGAGAAGTGCTGGGCGTTTATCGGAAGACTCATATCCCAGATGACCATTATTATCAGGAGAAATTCTTTTTCACACCTGGAAATACTGGTTTCAAGGTCTGGGACACTCGCTACGCCAAGATTGGAATTGGGATCTGTTGGGATCAATGGTTCCCTGAAACAGCCCGTTGTCTTGCACTAAATGGAGCAGAATTACTCTTTTATCCGACAGCTATTGGATCCGAGCCTATTTTAGATACAGATAGTTGTGGTCATTGGCAACGTACCATGCAAGGGCATGCAGCAGCAAATATTGTGCCAGTTATTGCTGCTAATCGTTATGGTTTGGAAGAAGTCTCTCCTTGTGAGGAAAATGGGGGGCAAAGTTCTAGTCTTAATTTCTACGGTTCATCCTTTATGACTGATGAAACAGGAGCTATTTTAAGTCAAGCAGAACGACAAGGCGAAGCTATCTTGTTAACTACTTATGACCTTGACAAGGGAGCAAATGAGCGCCTGAATTGGGGTCTCTTTAGAGACAGAAGACCAGACATGTATAAAGATATTGTCAGATGAAAAAAGCCTATTGTAGGCTTTTTTCTGTACATACTATAATAATTTTTTGATAATGTCCTAGGATTCTGATAAAATGGGGTATAAGAAATTAATAAGAAAGAGAAGCACCATGCAAACACAAGAAGAAATGAATATTCTGGTACCTGAAAAACTAGCGGAAATTGAACGTGATTATGATGTTACCGTATTGTGGGCAATTGAGTCTGGCAGTCGCGCTTGGGGCTTTGAGTCTCCGGATAGTGACTTTGATGTGCGTTTCATTTACAAGCATAAGCAAGATTTTTATCTTAGTTTGAACGATCATCGCGATGTCATAGAACTACCAATTGACGATACCTGGGATGTGAGTGGCTGGGATTTGGACAAGGCTTTAAAGTTGCTTTATAAGTCAAATCCAACTCTCTTTGAGTGGTTACAGTCGCCAATCGTTTACCAGCAAGACGAAGGCTTTATTGACCGTATTCGTCCGCTTGTTAGTCAGTATTTTTCAGAGAAAAAGATGCTCCACCATTACTTGAATACTGCTAGAACTCAAATGAATAAGTATCTTTCAGGAGACAAGGTCAAACCTAAAAAGTACTTCTATGCTCTGCGTCCAATTTTAGCCTGTCGTTGGATAGAAAAATATCATTCTGTTCCACCGATTTTATTTGATGATTTAGTGAAAGAATTGCTTCCTGATGAAATGAAAGAGCATGTGTCTAGATTGCTTGATATCAAGATAAATGGACCTGAAGGTATGGAAATTGAGCCGATTAAGCCCATCCAGGACTACATCACCAAAAATATACAAGAACTAGACGATTACATCCAAAGTGTTACCGAGGAGAAGAAAGACTGGGAAGCTCTCAATCATTTTTTCCTTGAAGAATTAAGTCGTGACTGAGGTTAGATATGGGAAAATGGACATGTAGATGTGGTCAAACAATGAACGACCACCAAGCGTTCAATCTAAATATTTATTCGGTTTATTCGGATGAGTTGCTTGAGGATATTTTTAACAATACTGATGAACATGATAGAATTTCCTATGAAGACATTTCGGAGGCTTCCTTCTATATGTGGAAATGCCCAAATTGTGGTAGTTTTATGGTCTTTGGTGAAGAGGATAATAAAGATTGTTTCACTTTTTATGAGCGCCAGACCAGTGCAAAAGCTGAACCACTTTTCGATCCTGATCAGGAGTTAAATATCGTTGTCGTTGAGTTTCAAGAAGGTGGAAATGGTTATACTTATATCTGTGACGACCCAACTATTCATGTCGGGCATGGTGTGATTGTTCCAACCGGGAAGGAAAATACTGAAAAAACTGCTTTAGTTGTCCAGAAGTATCATGCCCTACCAAAGGATATCACTTTTCCCGTTGAAAAGTTAAAAAGGGTTATCCGTAGGTATTCTATTTTTGATCCTGAGACTTCAAAAATAGTTTGTAAAAATATACTTGAGCATGGAAGAATTTTAAATGCTTGCTCGAAAAAAGTAAAAATAGAGTCTAAACAAATTTACCATGCAATCAAAACTCCTCTAGGCTATTTTTGGTTGGAGTTAAATAGAGTTCCAATTCCGATGAAAATCACACAAATTCAAGTACAAGATAAAAAGTATCAGGTTGATGGAGCCTTTTATATAAAGCCTGCCAAGGTAAACTACAGAAAATTGTTAGAACTTGAATTATGTGCAGATTTTGATATTGACGCCTCTCGTTGGATTGACGTTCTATCAGATGAAAATGTTTGGGGAAATACTTGGGAATTAAATGACCTTCAATTTGGAATTACTGCAGGAGAGTCCACAGAATTTGAAGATGAAGTTGTTGCAAGAAAATTTAGCCGTATCCCACTTTATTATGACTGGCATCCAGAATTTGAAGATTATTATGGCTTCAGTATAGCCTGGAAAAAATACGAGTCTGATAGTGATTTGTCGATTAATTTCTATACAACATAAGCTAGAGGAGAATAAGCATGAATCAAGCCTGGGAATTATTGTTTGAAGAGAAGATTGATGAGGCCAAGAAATTAGTCTCAGAAACCTTCTTGTTAGAAACTTGTAAGGATTATAGCCTTCTCAATTTAATGGGGTATATTAAGCTCTTTGAAAAAGATTACAAAGAAGCTTTGCTGATTTATCAAAACTATCTAGATGTGGCAATTTCAAGTCAGGATAAAGAAAACGAACATATCGGCTATCACCAGTTAGCCATGGTTTATCGTGAAATGAATGACTATCAAACGGCTCTTAGCTATATAGAAAAAGAGCGAGAAGTTATTGAAGATTCTTTTTCAGAGGATGCACTCAAATCTTCTGTCAATAATTATGAGCAAGGTTATTTACGATTAAAACTAGGGGAAATAGCAAAAGCAATCATGTATATGGAACAGTCCTTAAAGCAAGCATTACAAACAGATGATCTGATAGCTCAAGCCTGTTCCTATAGAGGTTTAGGTGAGATTTATTCTGCTGAAAATTCAGAAAAATTGCAAGAGAATTTTTTACAAGCTATTGAACTTTTTGAAAAAGCAGGAGATCAGGTCGGAGCCCGAGAAGTTAAAAACTTACTAAACAAGAAAAAGTAGCCCACTCAGGCTACTTTTTTAAAATTCTTTATAAACATAAGGATTCTCTGGTTTATCGACCTTGATGAAAGACTGGACTTCAAGGGTTGGGAGGACTTGGTTAAGTTCCTTGTGATAGTGATTGCTAATCTTACCTTTGACTCTCACCCAGGTGTTATTCTCATAATGATTGGTATTTCCTGTGGTTAAGAGACCAAAAACTCCTGAATCAGCGATACAGTGCATGATACCAAAGCGAAAGACAAATTGACTATCGGTATGATTAGGATCGTTATAGACAAAGCCAATAAACTCGATTTCCTTGCCTTCAAATTCATTTGGATAATCATAGATAGCTTCCATGACTTCCAAGTAATTCTCATCGGTGATGACAATACTAGATTGAGCTAAGTATTTATCAGCAATTTTACGAACAGTGTCTACATAAGCTGTGTGTGAATAAAACCTACTGGTATCCGGTTTAAGATACTGACTGCTCGTACCTTCGCTTGCTTGGATTGCCTTGTCCGTTCCTTCTGACAGAGGAAAATAATATCCTTTTGCCGATACTGTTTGCGAATCTAGCTCGACAGTTGGAAATGTAAACCCAACTAACAAAGGTAAACTTAGGAGGACAGAACTAGCAAGCTTGGCAGAAAACTTATGTAAGTGACTGTGTTCTTTCAAACGCTTGAAGCAAATATAGGCTTGAACAATGGCTAGTAACAAAGATAGAACCATTGTTATATAAGCCAGATAAGAGTAGTGGAGGTTTAGATATTGATTGAGCTTACCAGATAGGTGTAGATAAAGGGTTAAGAAAAAATAACTAATCAAAATAAGAAATCGTATCATATCATCACCCCGACTAGATAAGAATAGACAAGAACAACAAGAGTCACAATGGTCATGAACTGCCAAATAAAGCGAGTTTTGAGATAATTTTTCATCATGAGTAAGTTCTTAACATCAAACATAGGACCTATAACTAGAAAGGCAAGAACTGGAGCAAAACCAAAACTGGAGAGAAGAGAAGAGCCAATAAAGGCATCTGCCTCACTACAAAGCGATAGTAAGAAAGATAAGAGCATTAAAAGAACAATAGCGAGTAGTGGTGTTGCACTAATAGATGTCAGAATACGAGTTGGTACATAAACCTGGACTATGCTAGCAAACAGACAACCGAAAACCAAATAACGTCCCATATCAAAGAATTCATCGATAGCTTGGATAAAGACCTGAAGAAGTTTCTGACCTGAAGTCAAGTGAGAAAAATCATGCTCATGACAAGCCAACCTATTTTCCTTCTGAATGGGTTCTTCCCAGAAAAATCCAAGGAAAATACCCAATATAGTAGCAACAAGAATCGAACCCAAAGCGCGGAGTAAGACCATTTTAAATGAATTACCAAAGGCCGAATAGGTCGCAAAGAGTACGATGGGATTGATGATAGGAGCTGTTACTAGAAAGGGAACAGCTGTATAGCTTGGAACCTTCTTCTCCAAGAAACGGTTGATGATCGGAACAATTCCACACTCACAAGAGGGGAAGAGAAACCCTATAAATGTACCAAAAAAGATCCTCCCCAAACGATTTTTAGGGAGAAATCTATATACTTTTTCAGGAGTCACATAGACTTCAATAGCACCAGAGATAATACTACCAATCAAAACGAAGGGTAGGGCTTCAATGATGATTGATAGAAAAATAGCACCAGCTTGTAAAATACTAGAAGGTAGGCTTTGAAAGAAATCCATCTATTTTTTCTTTTCTGCCTTTTCTTTCTTTTCTTTGTCATCTGGAAATGTCACTTGCTTTAAATCAGGTAGTTTAGCGAACTCTTCGAACATCTTATCTAAGTCATCAGTTTTTGTAAATTTAACAGCCATTGGGCATACCTCAATTCTTATTGTTTCCTCTATTATACTATTATTTCAGCCAAAAGGTTTAATTTTAAATTGTTAAGACCAATGAATTTTTATCTTCAACAAATACCAAGCTAACTGTGACATTAATGAAAACAAGCTTTCTTCCTTATGGTATAATAGTCTCATGGATAAAAAATATGAAAAAATTTCCCAAGATTTGGGTGTAACCTTAAAGCAAATTGATACGGTCTTGTCTTTGACAGCAGAAGGAGCAACCATTCCCTTTATCGCTCGTTATCGGAAAGACATGACTGGTAGTTTAGATGAAGTAGCTATCAAAGCTATTATCGACCTTGATAAAAGTCTTACCAACCTCAATGACCGTAAGGAAGCTGTTTTGGCAAAAATCAAAGAGCAAGGTAAGTTGACCAAAGAGTTAGAAGAAGCCATCTTAGCTGCTGAAAAACTCGCAGACGTTGAAGAGCTCTATCTTCCCTATAAGGAAAAACGTCGCACCAAGGCAACGATTGCGCGTGAGGCGGGACTCTTCCCACTTGCTCGTCTAATCCTACAGAATGTTTCTGACCTAGAAAAAGAAGCAGAAACATTTGTCTGTGAAGGTTTTGAGACTCCACAAGATGCTTTAGCGGGTGCAGTTGATATTTTGGTCGAAGCTCTCTCTGAGGATGTCAACTTACGTTCAATGACTTATCAAGAGGTCCTTAGACATTCTAAGATTACATCCCAAGTCAAAGACGAGAGTCTTGATGAAAAGCAAGTCTTTCAGATTTATTACGATTTCTCAGAGACGGTTGCTAACATGCAGGGATATCGTACTCTTGCCCTTAATCGTGGTGAGAAGTTAGGCATCTTGAAGATTGGTTTTGAGCATGCAGTTGATCGTATCCAAGCCTTCTTTGCTTCTCGTTTTAAGGTTAAAAATGCCTATATTGAAGAAGTTATTCAGCAATCTGTTAAGAAGAAGGTACTGCCAGCTATCGAGCGTCGTATCCGTACAGAGTTAACAGAGAAGGCAGAAGAAGGAGCTATTCAACTATTTTCTGACAATCTGCGTAATCTTCTTCTGGTAGGACCTCTTAAAGGGCGCGTGGTTCTTGGATTTGACCCTGCCTTTCGTACAGGTGCCAAACTTGCGGTCGTTGATGCGACTGGTAAGATGCTGACAACGCAAGTCATTTATCCAGTCAAACCAGCTTCAGCTCGTCAGATTGAAGAAGCCAAGCGTGATTTGGCTGATTTGATTGGCCAATACGGTGTTGAAATCATCGCTATCGGAAATGGAACTGCCAGTCGTGAGAGTGAAGCTTTTGTCGCCGAAGTGCTCAAGGATTTTCCAGAAATTAGCTATGTCATTGTCAATGAGAGCGGTGCATCTGTCTACTCAGCTAGTGAACTTGCTCGTCAAGAGTTCCCTGACTTAACCGTTGAGAAACGTTCTGCTATTTCTATTGCACGTCGCTTGCAAGACCCACTTGCTGAGTTGGTTAAAATTGATCCCAAATCCATCGGTGTCGGTCAATATCAGCACGATGTTAGTCAAAAGAAACTATCTGAAAGTCTAGACTTTGTTGTTGATACAGTAGTTAACCAAGTCGGTGTCAATGTCAATACAGCTAGTCCAGCCTTACTTTCGCATGTAGCTGGGCTTAACAAAACAATCTCTGAAAATATTGTTAAGTATCGTGAAGAAGAAGGAAAAATCACCTCACGAGCTCAAATCAAGAAAGTTCCCCGTTTAGGTGCTAAAGCGTTTGAACAGTCTGCAGGATTCCTCCGTATCCCTGAAAGTAGCAATATCCTTGACAATACTGGTGTTCACCCAGAAAACTATGTTGCTGTTAAGGAACTCTTCAAACGTTTGGACATTAAAGACCTAAATGAAGAAGCGCAAGCCAAACTCAAATCTGTTTCAATCAAGGAAATGGCTCAAGAGCTAGACCTCGGTCAAGAAACACTTAAAGATATTATCGCAGACCTTCTCAAACCAGGTCGTGATTTCCGTGATTCTTTTGACGCTCCAGTTCTTCGCCAGGATGTCTTGGATATCAAAGACTTACAAGTTGGGCAAAAGCTTGAAGGAGTTGTGCGCAACGTCGTTGACTTCGGTGCCTTTGTTGATATCGGTATCCATGAGGATGGCCTGATTCATATCTCTCACATGAGCAAGAAATTCATCAAGCATCCGAGTCAGGTAGTATCGGTCGGTGATTTGGTAACCGTTTGGGTGAAAAAAATCGATGCTGACCGCGAAAAAGTGAATCTGTCGCTTCTTGCACCTAATGAATCTAACTGATTACGTTAAACAGGTTTCTATAGAAGACTTTGGAAAACCTTTCAAACACCAAGCTCAATGGAATACTCGTCTACGGTCGACAGGTGGACGATTTTTTCCTAAGGATGGTCATTTGGATTTCAATCCCAAAGTATATCAAGAACTTGGTTTAGAGGTTTTTCGTAAAATTGTTCGTCATGAGCTCTGCCATTATCATCTTTACTTTGAAGGCAAGGGCTATCAGCATAAGGATTTAGCCTTTAAGCAACTTCTAAAAGAGGTCGATGGTCTCCGCTTTGTTCCTCCCTTATCAAGTGCCAATCAAAAGCCAAGCTTAGTCTATACTTGTCAGACTTGTCACCAAATCTATCAAAGAAAGCGAAAAATCGATACCAAACGCTATCGTTGTGGTCTCTGTCGTGGAAAGCTCCTCTTGTTAAATCGGCCTAAGGACTGATGTAGACAGTTTAGCTTAGTGCTATACTAATATTAAGAAAACCGAAAGAGGAATAAATTATGAATACAAAATTTTATAAAATGAGAAGAAATCGCATGATATCAGGTGTTCTTGCAGGTCTATCTGATAAGTGGAATCTTGATGTAACCCTAGTTCGTTTCCTTTTTGCAATCTTTACAATCGCAAACTTTGGACTCGGGATTATTATCTACATTATCCTCGCTTCGATCCTACCAACAAAAGAAGATATCGAAGCTGAAATGTATGGAACAGGCCCACGCAAGATCAAAGATGCCCAGCCTATCAATGATGACGAAGGTTGGTTTTGGTGATTTTTATTAACTGTTTATATTTTGATAGCAAAAAAGATACCGCGCGGTATCTTTTTTAAATACTAAACAATTGTCCAAATAGATAGGTCACTCCCATGGTTAAAAGACCAATACAAAGGTTACGAATCATAGCTGTTTTGGTTGGTGCTTTTCCAAGTTTAGCACTGGTGTAGCCGGTAACTAATAGAGAAATTGCTACAATAACAACAGTAGCAGGGATTCGGTAGTCACTTGGAAAGATTGTAACCGAAAGCATTGGTGGTAAACTACCAAGAACAAAAGCGATGAAGCTAGATGTTGCAGCATGCCAAGGATTAGTAAATTCTTCGTACTCGATTCCGTATTTTTCCTCAACCAAAGCCTTGAGAGGATTTTTTAGAAAAGCTTTATTGACTAAAAGTTGAGCTGAAGTTTCACACTCACCATTTTGAAGATAAGCAGCATAGAGGGATTTTTTTGCAGCTTCGAGATCCTTATCCAAAAGTAATTGTTCACGCGCTACAGCGGCTTCCTCAGTGTCTTTTTGAGTAGATACAGAGACATACTCGCCTCCAGCCATTGAGAAGGCACCTGCTAAGATTGCTGCTAAACCTGAGAGAAAGATAATCCAGATATTGCTGGTTGCACTGGCAACCCCTATAACAACACCTGCAATGGAAATAATCCCGTCATTAGCTCCAAGAACACCAGCACGTAGGATATTTAAACGACCAGCAAAGTTTGTATCTATTTCATGTTTATTTTCTGACATAGTATTCTCCTTTATATCTAGTATAAAGGATAGGAGAAGTGAAAACAAACATTTTTAACTATCTGAAAAAAGTTCTACAATTCTAATAAAAGATTGCTATTTTTCTCTATCAGGCATAGCCATAGCTATTGCTTATGCCAAGATATAACAAAGTTGTATTTGTAACCTAGTGAAATAGGTGATACAATGAACCTAATGAAATCTTTGGAGGTCTGATGATGACTCGTGAATTTAAATTTGAAACCCTACAATTGCATGCAGGACAAGTTGTAGATGCTACTACCAAATCTCGTGCTGTACCCATTTACCAAACAACATCTTTTGTATTTGAAGATACACAAGAAGGAGCAGAACTTTTTGCACTTCAGAAAGCTGGGAATATCTATACTCGTATTACTAACCCAACAACTTCATCCTTTGAAGAGCGTATTGCAGCTCTTGAAGGTGGTGTTGGTGCTCTTGCCACAGCATCTGGGATGGCAGCTCTTACTTATACTATTCTTGGACTTGCTCACGCAGGTGACCATGTTGTTGCAGCTTCAACTATCTACGGTGGTACTTTTAACCTATTGAAAGAAACCCTTCCTCGTTACGGAATCACCACAACTTTTGTTGATATCGATAATCTAGAAGAGGTAGAAGCAGCGATTAAAGACAATACCAAACTTGTTTTGATTGAAACCTTGGGAAATCCAGTCATCAACATTCCTGATATCGAAAAAATTGCTGAAATTGCTCATAAACATCAGATTCCTTTGGTTGCAGACAATACCTTTGCAACACCATATCTGATCAATGTCTTTTCTCACGGTGTAGATATCGCAGTCCACTCGGCTACTAAGTTTATCGGTGGTCATGGTACAACAATCGGTGGTGTTATCGTTGATAGTGGGAAGTTTGACTGGACTGCTTCAGGGAAATTCCCTCAATTAGTCGAAGAAGATCCAAGCTACCACAATATCAGCTATACTCGTGATGTTGGTGCTGCAGCTTTTATCGTTGCTGCTCGTGTTCAACTGCTTCGCGATATGGGAGCTGCCCTTTCACCATTTAACTCATTCTTGCTCTTGCAAGGCCTTGAAACACTTTCTCTCCGTGTAGAACGCCATGTTCAAAACGCTGAGAAAATCGTTGATTTCCTTGTGAACCATCCAAAGGTTGAAAAAGTTAATTATCCAAAATTAGCTGATAGCCCTTACCATACCTTAGCAGAGAAATATTTACCAAAAGGTGTTGGTTCAATCTTTACCTTCCATGTTAAAGGTGGAGAAGCAGAAGCACGTAAGGTGATTGACAACTTGGAAATCTTTTCAAACCTAGCCAATGTGGCAGATGCAAAATCATTGGTCGTTCATCCAGCAACTACAACTCATGCCCAGTTGTCTGACTCAGATTTAGAAGCAGCAGGGGTAACTAAAAATCAAATTCGTCTATCAATTGGTCTTGAAAATGTTGATGATTTGATTGAAGATTTGCGTCTTGCTCTTGAAAATATTTAAAAATATATAAAATTTATCTGGTTTAAGATCCTTCTCACGAATAATAAAGTGAGGAGGATTTTTATGTATAGTATTTCATTTCAAGAAGATTCACTCTTGCCAAGAGAACGGCTGGTGACAGAAGGAGTGGGAGCTCTGAGCAATCAGGAATTACTAGCTATTTTACTCAGAACAGGAACTCGTCAATCGACTGTTTTTGAAATCGCTCAAAAAGTATTGAATCAATTAAGTTGCTTAACTGATTTGAAAAAAATGACCCTACAAGAACTACAGGGATTATCAGGTATTGGTAGAGTGAAAGCTATTGAGTTGCAAGCCATGATTGAACTGGGCCATCGTATTCATAAGCAAGAAACCATGGAGGCAGAGAGTATTCTCAGTAGTCAAAGGTTGGCTAAAAAGATGCAAGCTGAACTGGGAGATAAAAAACAAGAGCACCTGGTGGCGCTCTATCTTAATACTCAAAATCAAATCATTCATCAGCAAACCATTTTTATCGGCTCAGCTACTAGAAGTATTGCTGAACCACGGGAAATTCTCCACTATGCTTTAAAGCATATGGCAACATCTGTGATACTGGTTCACAATCACCCTTCTGGTGCTGTCATGCCAAGTAGAAATGATGACCATGTTACGAAGCTTGTCAAAGAAGCCTGTGAATTAATGGGGTTGGTCTTATTGGATCATCTTATCGTCTCACACTCCGATTATTTTAGTTACCGTGAGAAGACGGATCTGGTGTAAAAAACCTGTATATGATACAGGTTTTACAATTCATTGACGACATAGTCGAAAAGTGTTTTATCTTTGGGGCGATTTTCAAAGAGAAATTCAGGATGCCATTGAACACCGAGGTAAGGGAAACCATCCGTTGTTGTAACAGCCTCGATAATTCCATCTTTAGGATCATGAGCTACAACCTTGAGATTTGGAGCTAGGTCCTTAATACTCTGATGGTGGAAAGAGTTGATATGAGAGATTTCTCCATAGATTTCTCGAAGAATAGTATCAGGCTCGGTGACTAAACGTTGAGTTGTATACTCGGCTGAAGTATCCTGCCAATGGTCTTCAATATCTTGATAAAGAGTTCCTCCCATAGCCACATTAAAGAGCTGGGTGCCTCGACAAACAGAAAAAATTGGTTTCTTTTGTTTGATTGCTTCTTCAATGAGTGCCAACTCAAAAAAATCGCGTTGAAGGTGGTAGTCATCGCTATCGATCGTTTTAGATTCACCATAGAACTTTGGATCGACATTTTGTCCACCAGTTAAAATGAGTTTATCAATCAAGCTAATGTAGTAACTGGCCATTTCTTGATCACCAATTGGTAGGATAATGGGAATTCCCCCAGCTTCCTTGACTCCTTCAACAAAGCCCTTCGCAGCATAGCTCATCATCAGCTCATCATCAGGATGAGCTTTTTCGTTTCCTGTAATCCCAATAACTGGTTTTTTCATAAATGCTTACGCTTTCTAATCCTCTTTTCTCATGAAATAGAGGAGAGTTTGCAATTCACTAGTTAAATCCACATACTGAGCTACCACATCTTTTGGTAGTTGGAGATGAACGGGTGAAAAGCTTAAAATTCCTTTAATACCTGCTTCAACAAGAAGATTAGCTACTTCTTGTGATTTGACACTCGGAACAGTTAAGATTGCAGTTTTAACATCTGCATTTTTTATTTTCTCCTTGATTTGGGAAATTCCATAAATTGGGATTCCATCGGGAGTTTTTGTCCCAACCTCAGGATGATCATCCAAATCAAAAGCCATAATGATTTTCATTTTGTTTCGTTCGTGGAAACGGTAGTGAAGGAGAGCGTGCCCCATATTACCAATACCCACCAACATAACATTTGTAATAGAATTATCATTTAGAAGATCAGCAAAAAACGTCATTAGTTTTTTGACATCGTAGCCAAATCCACGGCGACCAAGTTCACCAAAGTAGGAAAAATCTCGTCTAACGGTAGCAGAATCAATACCAATGGCCTCGGCAATTTGTTTTGAGTTGGCTCTTTCAATCTTTTCTGCATGAAATCTTTTAAAGATACGATAATAAAGAGAAAGTCTCTTTGCTGTTGCTTTTGGAATAGCAGACTGTTTTTCTTTCACAAAATCACAACCTTTCTAAATACTATTTTATAGAAAGATTGTGAAAAAATCAACAAAAATAAGAAAAAACTAAGAAAAATCTTAGCTTATCTTCGTAAAATCATAGTGAGATAGAAAACGATAGAGATTTCCCAGAAGCCCCTGATAGATTTCTTTTCCATTATAGGTCAGAGAAGTAATGACAGTAGTATCTGGAAGAGTCACACAGCCTGAAAGTGATAGCATGAGTGCTTCATAATCTTCGTATTCTAAAACGCGATCGACTTGATAGGTGTCTTTGTAAGTTAATCGAAACATGATTGCCTTCTATCTTTCGCTTTTAGTAAAGACATCACGTTCAACAAGACTATCCATCAAGAAGTAAAATTTCTCTTGGTGGATATGAGTTTTTTCTGACTTAAAGATATCGACTAAACGTAGACCAAATTTATCAGTGATGTTGATTTTTGCACCTGTTAAGTCTTTGTTGATGATAATCTTAAGTTGGAAACCTTCCCCACTATTTGGAACTTTTTCAAGAAGACGTGTTAGTTCATAGTTACCAACCTTAGTTTCAAAAAAAGTGTTATCTTTTAGAGTGAACTTTTTGACGGTTGGGCTAAGTGTGTAATTATAACGGCAATTTTTAAGACTAATGGTTTTTTCGAATGCCATTGAGTTAACCTCCAATGATTTCTTTTAGAGTTTGTGCGAGAGTGATTATTTCTTGCTCTGTATTTTGAGGTGAAATGCTGACGCGAACGGATTCGTGTAAGCGAGGAGAGTCTTCACCGTAGAAAGCCTGAAGAACATGACTAACTTGAACGACACCTGCAGTACAAGCAGAGCCAGTTGAAATAGAAATACCTTCAAGATCTAGACGAAGGAGTAGTAGATCATTACGTTGACCTGGGAATCCAATATTAAGGACATAAGGTAGCTGGTCATTTCCTTGATTGAGGTAATAGTCTGTGTCAGCCATTTCCTTTAAGAATGTTTCTTTTAGTTTTTGAACCTTTTCAAAGTTTTGTGCTTGGTTTTCAAGATCATCCTTTAGAGCTGCTACCATTCCCACAATGGCAGGAAGATTTTCTGTTCCTGCTCTTTTTTTCTGCTCTTGATCGCCACCATGAAGGTAGGAGTCAAAATCTGTAGATGCAGCATAGAGAAAACCAACTCCTTTTGGACCATAAAATTTGTGTGCAGAAGCGCTAAGAAAATCAATTCCCAATTTTTCGGGAAGAATCTCTAATTTACCAACTGCCTGAACCGCATCGACATGATAGACGGCTGGATGATTTTTTAGAACTTCCCCAATTTCAGCAATAGGTAAAAGTGTACCAGTTTCATTGTTTGCAAACATAGTAGAAACAAGAATGGTATCTTCACGCAGTGCATTTTTGACCTGGTCTGCAGTAATTTCTTGATTTTCAGGCTGTAAAATAGTCACTTCAAAACCGAAATTTTCAACCAAGTATTTGATGGGTTCTAGAACAGCATGGTGCTCAATCGCAGTAGTGATAATGTGCTTTCCACGATTTTGATGGCGAAGGCAGTAGCCGATGATAGCAGTATTATTGCTTTCAGTACCACCAGTGGTAAAGAATATATGTTGTGGCTTTGTTCCTAGTAAACTTGCTAGTTCTTGACGAGCTTCTCGTAATAGTTTACCTGCTTGGCGCCCATGTCCATGAATACTAGAAGGGTTGCCATAAGTTTCCTGCATGACTTGAGTCATTGCTGAGATAGCAACTGCTGACATAGGAGTCGTAGCAGCATTATCCAAATAAATCAAAAGCTCACCTGATTTCTATTTAAATAGTGGACTAACTGGTTTTCTTTCGTGAATACGAACCATAGCATCACCAATCAATTCGCTAGCAGTGATGTATTGTACGTTTTTAGGTGTTTTCCCTTTAGTTGCAACAGAGTCTGTTACCAAGATTTCCTTGATATTTGCTGCATCTAACAATTCTGCAGCACCTTCAACAAAAAGTCCGTGACTTGAAACAGCATAGATTTCAGTTGCGCCTTCGCGTTCCACGATTTTAGATGCTTCAGAGAAAGTACGTCCAGTGTTAAGAATATCATCGATTAAGATTGCTTTTTTACCTTCAACATCACCAATGATATAGCCTTGGTTGCGTTCAGAATCATCTTGCGCATAGTCGATAATCGCAATTGGAGCATCAAGATATTCAGCAAGGCTACGAGCACGTTTTACACCAGAGTTCTTAGGGCTAACGACAACCACATCTGAACCAACGAGTCCTTTATCACAATAGTGTTTTGCAAAAAGTGGAATTGTGTAGAGGTTATCAACTGGAATGTCAAAGAAACCTTGAACCTGAACGGCATGGAGGTCTAGAGTCAATACGCGACTAACTCCAGCTTTGACCAACATATTTGCAACAAGCTTGGCAGTAAGTGGTTCGCGAGAAGAAGCGATACGGTCTTGACGCGCGTAGCCAAAGTAAGGAAGGACAACGTTAATCGTATTTGCACTAGCGCGAACACAGGCATCAACCATAATCAAGAGTTCCATCAAGTGATTGTTGACAGGGTAGCTGGTTGATTGGATGATATAGACGTCATAACCACGGACACTTTCTTCGATGTTGACTTGGATTTCACCGTCTGAAAATTGACGGGAAGACAACTTCCCAAGTGGTACACCAGCTGCATCAGCAATTTTTTGAGCAATTTCCTGATTGGAATTGAGAGCGAAAAGCTTCATGTTTTTTGTATCTGACATTGATAAACCGTCCTCTATAAACTATGTGAAGCTGTGTAGTAAACTATTTTTCTTAAAAATCCTTGTCTCTTAGTCTGAGAAAAGCTTATTTGAAGAAAGTATTTGCGACACAGATTCTATTATTTTTTATCCCTTCTATTCTATCAAAAAAAGAAGATTATTTCAGTATTTTTTCATATTTTCTATAAAACGAACTAATTTTGAGGGTGCTTTTTGATAATCGATGCCATTTGCCTCTAAAAAGTCCTTAAAATCAAGCTTTCCTTGGTCGCCATTTTCCACTTCTAACTCCAGTTCGTAGTCAACAATATCGAAGTAATGGCTTTGATCAAGTGCCATAAGACCTATAGAAGTTTCCTTTTCGTAACGAATGGTCGTCAAACAACCTAAAACAGTCCAATCTCTTGGTAAAATACCGCGGGAGAGGAGTTCATCAAGAATCATTCCTTGAGGGAGTTTTCCTGATTCAAGGCATTTGGTGGTTTCTTCTAAGCTTAAAGCTTGATTATATTCCATATTTCCTATGGTTTGTGGGATTTTAATAGTCAATTCAGCACTATCCTCAAAAGTACGAATGCGCATGGCGATTTTATTCTGACGGAGATAAAAATCTGGCGTGTCTAGGTAATAGTTTTTCTGTGTTATCGGTAAAATTTCCGAAAAATTTGCCTGTAATTGGTGGTACTCTTCCTCGGTTAAAAGAGTTTTCATTTCAATTTCCAAATGTTTCATTTTTTTAACCTTTTCCTTATCTATGAAAGCGATTATATGGTATAATAAGCATTGTATTTATTGTATATGATTTTTTCTATAAAATCAAAGACTAGATAAATCTAAAGTGTATAGAGAATTGGACACAAAAAATATATGATTACAGAATGGGAAGAGTTTTTAGATCCTTACATTCAGGCTGTTGGAGAGTTGAAGATTAAACTTCGTGGTATTCGCAAACAATACCGTAAGCAAAATAAACATTCTCCAATCGAGTTTGTAACTGGTCGCGTTAAACCGATTGAAAGTATAAAGGAAAAAATGGTGCGTCGTGGAATCGGCTATGATACACTTGAGCAAGACTTGCAAGATATTGCAGGTTTGCGTGTTATGGTTCAGTTTGTAGATGACGTGCAAGAAGTTGTCTCTATCCTTCATAAAAGACAGGATATGAGAGTCGTCCAAGAACGAGACTATATTAAGCATCGTAAGGCTTCTGGCTATCGTTCGTATCACTTGATTATCGAGTACACTGTTGACACGATTAAGGGTGCTAAAACGATTTTAGTTGAGATTCAGATTCGAACTTTGGCTATGAATTTTTGGGCAACAATCGAACATTCGCTCAACTATAAATATCAGGGAGATTTCCCAGAGGAAATCAAGGAAAGACTTGCCATTACAGCGAGGATTTCTCACCAGTTAGACGAAGAAATGAGCAAAATTCGTGATGATATTCAAGAAGCACAAGCTCTCTTTGATCCCTTACATAGAAAGTTAAATGACGGGGTAGGAAACAGTGACGATACCGATGAAGAATACAGGTAAACGAATTGATCTAATCGCTAACCGCAAGCCTCAAAGTCAAAGAGTCCTATATGAGTTAAAAGATCGACTCAGGAAAAATAACTTTATATTAAACGACAAAAATCCAGATATTGTGATTTCCATTGGTGGAGATGGCATGCTCTTGTCTGCCTTTCACAAGTATGAAGACCAGCTGGATAAGGTTCGCTTTGTGGGAGTTCATACGGGACACCTGGGATTTTATACGGACTATCGTGATTTCGAACTAGATCAACTGGTTACTAATTTGCTCTTAGACAGTGGAGCTCGAGTATCATACCCGCTTTTAAATGTAAAGATTTTTCTGGAAAATGGTGAAGTGAAAATTTTCCGTGCCTTGAACGAAGCAAGCATTCGGAGAACTGACAGAACCATGGTAGCGGATGTTGTCATCAATCATGTACCGTTTGAACGCTTTCGGGGAGATGGTTTGACTGTCTCGACACCAACTGGAAGTACCGCCTATAATAAATCTCTCGGTGGGGCTGTATTGCATCACACTATCGAAGCTCTACAATTAACGGAGATTGCCAGTTTGAACAATCGTGTTTACCGAACCCTCGGTTCGTCAATCATTGTACCTAAGAAGGATAAGATCGAGTTGATACCGACTCGCAATGACTATCATACGATATCAGTTGACAATAGTGTTTATTCCTTCCGTAATATTGAGCGAATAGAGTACCAGATTGATCACCACAAGATCCACTTTGTCGCAACTCCAAGTCATACCAGTTTTTGGAATCGTGTCAAGGATGCCTTTATTGGTGAGGTGGATGAATGAGATTTGAGTTCATTGCTGACGAACACGTCAAGGTAAAGACCTTTTTAAAAAAGCATGAAGTCTCTAAAGGTTTGCTAGCCAAAATCAAGTTTCGAGGTGGAGATATTCGCGTAAACGGTCATCCACAAAATGCAACCTATCTCTTGGATATAGGAGATGTGGTTGTCATCGACATTCCTCCTGAGGAAGGTTTCGAGACACTGGAAGCCATTGATTATCCACTGGATATTCTGTTTGAGGATGATCATTTCTTGATTTTAAACAAACCCTTTGGTGTGGCATCAATTCCGAGCGTCAATCATTCTAATACCATAGCTAACTTTATCAAGGGCTACTATGTGAAACAGAACTATGAAAATCAGCAGGTTCACATTGTAACCAGACTAGATCGAGATACTTCGGGTTTGATGCTTTTTGCGAAACATGGTTATGCTCATGCTAGACTAGACAAACAGTTGCAAAAGAAAGCCATTGAAAAGCGCTATTTTGCTCTGGTTAAAGGAGATGGTTTTCTGGAACCTCAAGGTGAGATTATTGCACCGATTGCCCGTGACGAAGATTCAATCATTACTAGACGAGTTGCAAAAGGTGGTAAGTATGCCCATACTTCCTATCGTATAGTGGAGTCTTATGGCAATATTTATCTAGTTGATATTCGACTGCATACAGGAAGGACACACCAGATTCGTGTCCATTTCTCCCATATCGGTTTCCCTTTGCTTGGTGATGACCTCTATGGTGGTAGTCTTGAACATGGCATAGAGCGTCAAGCTCTGCATTGCCATTACTTATCGTTTTATCATCCTTTTCTTGAAGAGCAGTTGGAGATGGAAAGTCCACTGCCGGATGATTTCAATACTCTTATAACTCAGTTATCAAATAATAATTTATCTTAAAAGGAGTCAAAACTCATGGAAGTTTTTGAAAATTTAAAAGCCAACCTAGTTGGTAAAAATGCACGTATTGTCTTGCCTGAAGGTGAAGAACCACGCATTCTTCAAGCAACAAAACGCATCGTAAAAGAAACAGAAGTTATTCCTGTCCTACTTGGAAATCCTGATAAAATTAAAATCTATCTTGAAATCGAAGGAATCATGGATGGTTATGAAGTAATCGATCCTGCACATTATCCTCAATTTGAAGACATGGTAGCATCACTTGTAGAACGTCGTAAAGGAAAAATGACTGAAGAAGAAGCTCGAGAAATCTTGGTTAAAGACGTGAACTATTTTGGTGTTATGTTGGTATACATGGGCTTGGTAGATGGAATGGTTTCGGGAGCTATTCACTCTACTGCGGCAACTGTTCGTCCAGCCCTTCAAATCATTAAAACACGTCCAAATGTTAGTCGTACTTCAGGTGCCTTCCTTATGGTTCGTGGCACTGAGCGTTACCTATTTGGTGACTGTGCCATCAATATCAATCCTGATGCTGAAGCTTTGGCAGAAATTGCGATTAACTCTGCTATCACAGCTAAGATGTTCGGTATCGAACCAAAAATTGCAATGCTAAGCTATTCAACTAAAGGTTCTGGTTTTGGTGAAAGCGTAGATAAAGTTGTTGAAGCAACTAAGATTGCTCATGATCTTCGTCCTGACCTTGAAATTGATGGGGAATTGCAATTCGATGCTGCCTTTGTTCCAGAAACAGCTGCTCTTAAAGCACCAGGAAGTAAGGTTGCTGGACAAGCAAACGTCTTTATCTTCCCAGGTATCGAAGCAGGGAATATTGGCTACAAGATGGCAGAACGTCTCGGTGGCTTTGCAGCGGTTGGTCCAGTATTGCAAGGTTTGAACAAACCAGTTAATGACCTTTCACGTGGATGTAATTCAGACGACGTCTTCAAACTTACTCTTATCACAGCAGCCCAAGCTGTACACCAATAAAATACAAGATAGCTCCTTTTCTGTTAAAGGAGCTTTTCAAGTAGGGAGTAATTGAAGAAGGCCTTTTGTTTTTTACTAGACTTTGGGGCAAGTTATACTCATAATCAATTATTTTCAAAAAGCAACCTAGTCCATTGTCTGCTGACAGTGGACTTTAAAACGGTTTTTTCCAGTCCTTGAATAACTTCTTGAAGCTTATCAATGACGGCTTCTAATGTTTGGAAAGCCTTATTTTTAAAGCCTCGTTTTCGAATTTCTTTCCAGACTTGTTCAATAGGGTTCATTTCTGGTGCATAAGGTGGAATTAGAGGGGATTGCTTTGGGCAGTTCCTTTTTAATGTAAAAGGAGTAGAATCATAGCGTTTCTAAATTGTTAATCATTCAAAACAGATTGTGATGGGACTATTCTAGCTTTAGAATTCTTCAAAAATTAACATTTAAGGTAATCAATTACTTAGAAGAGTACAAAAACATTTAATTTATAGGGATTCTAAGTCTAGAATTGCATGGATATTTATGAAAACAGAATATTCGATAGATAGGATTGTTCTATTCTGAAAGATTTGAGCTGTCAATTGTGTAGGATAGTATTATTCTATGTTAGATTCCAGTAAAAATGATTGGATAAATGATATTAAAGAAAAATCAAAATCATAATTTTGTTTAATATGGTATAATATTTCTAATAATTTAAACATAATGAGGTAGTAATTTATGGATGAAGTTTTATTTTTTGGAGAAGATGACTTCGATATTCTTGATATTGATGGTTATGAACTAAAACCCTCATCGTTTTTTAATAAGTTACCAGAAATAGCCAAACCTTTAGTCAAAAATGCAAATAAAATCTTATCTGAAGTAGAAAAAATGTTATATTCTGCTCCAGCCTTTATCAATGTTGTCCAATCTAGTATACCTGAAGAGGTTTTTCAGGCAATTCTTTCTCCAGAACAACGGGAACAAATTGCTCAAGGAGTGTTAAAATTAATGACAAAGAAAGATGGCTCTCTCTTGGCTGTATTAGTAAACACTAATACTAATAAAGTCATTGGAAATGTACCATTGAAATCTGTTAAGTTGACACCAGAATTAAATAAAGCGTTAGCCGATTATTCGTCACAAATTCAAATGGCTCAGATTGCAGAGGAGATTCAGAATGTACAATATGCTATTGAGGACGTCAGAAAAGGACAGGAGTCAGATAGACTTGCAATAGCCTATAGTTGTCAACAGAAACTCTTGCAAGCTAGAGAAATATCAGATTCAAACATTAGAACAATGATGTTACTGCAAGTTATTTCAGATGCAGAAGATAGTAGAAATCTCTTAATGCTTAGTCAAAAATCAAATGTAAATTTTATCAAAGAACAACCAGATTCTACTTGGGGTAAGTTATTAAAAGGGGATAAACCAGATAAAATTGAAGCTCGTATGAATGAGATTAGAGATGGATTAGCAGCTGTAAATATTGTTTCACTATCAGCAGCAATAGCTTATAATGAGTTGGGCGAGAAAAAAGCTGCTCAAAAAAGTTTGGATTACTTTGGGAAATTTATTAACGAAACTTATCTCAGTTCTCAGGAATTAGTAGAGAGACTCGATCTACTTGATCCTTCTCCTACAAATTACTGGACAAAAGAATTGCCAAAAATTGAAACTTCTATAATGAAATTGCCAAATAAACCAGATTCTATTGAGACAGAGGTGTTAGAATGAAAAAAATAAAAAAATGCAAGACATGTACTAGGGATTTACCATCAAGTTATAAGCACAATAAGTGCGAATCATGTAGAAACAAAAAAATAGATGAAGCAAAAAAGATACTTAAAGTTGTTGGACAAGTTGGAAGTGTGGTTACTCCAGTTGTAGTTGGTATGTTGATGAATAAAACTAAGAATAAGAAGAAATAAACTAATCTATTAAGTACCTAGAAAGGAAACTCTCAAATTGTCCTACAAATTTCTACTCTTCGACCTCGATCACACCTTACTCGATTTTGATGCTGCTGAGGATATAGCTCTGACGCAACTCTTAGAAGAAGAAGGAGTAGAGGATATCCAAAATTACAAAGATTATTATGTGCCCATGAACAAAGCCCTTTGGAAGGATTTGGAACAGAAAAAAATTACAAAGGATGCGTTAATTAACACTCGTTTTGAAAAATTGTTTGCTCATTTTGGTATTGAAAAAGATGGGTCCTACTTAGCAGAGCGCTACCAGTTTTTCCTTTCCAAACAGGGGCAGACTTACCTAGGTGTGGAAGATTTATTAAAAAATTTGATAAAACAAGACTATGAGCTCTATGCTGCGACAAATGGCATTACTGGCATTCAGACGGGACGTTTGGCTCAATCGGGTCTGGCACCTTATTTCAATCAAGTTTTTATCTCTGAACAGCTGCAAACACAAAAACCGGATGCTCTCTTTTATGAAAAAATTGGTCAGCAGATTGAAGGTTTTAGCAAAGAAAAGACGCTGATGATTGGAGATTCCCTAACCGCCGACATTCAAGGTGGCAATAATGCTGGAATTGACACGATTTGGTACAACCCTCATCACCTAGAAAATTACACACAAGCCCAGCCGACTTACGAAATCCATTCTTATCAAGACTTGCTGGATTGTTTAGATAAACTGTAAAAAGTGGTTTAGATAGCCACTTTTTGCTATAATAGAGGCAGTAAAAACGAAGGAGTTGGCTATGGAACACTCGTCTTGGCATGCTTTGATTAAGGAGCAATTACCCAAAGGTTATTTCGGTAAAATCAATCAGTTTATGAACCAGGTCTATGCTCAGGGAACCGTTTATCCACCTAAGGAGAAGGTTTTTCAAGCTCTCTTGACAACACCGCTTGAAGAAGTTAAAGTGGTGATTCTAGGGCAAGACCCCTATCATGGGCCAGGTCAGGCGCAAGGCTTGAGTTTTTCTGTTCCTAACTCTATCCCGGCTCCGCCATCCCTGCAAAATATCTTGAAAGAATTGTCAGATGATATCGGAGTTAAGAAATCACATGATTTGACAGCTTGGGCTGAGCAAGGAGTCTTGCTTCTTAATGCTTGCTTGACTGTTCCTGCTGGTCAGGCCAATGGTCATGCTGGTCAGATATGGGAGCCATTTACAGATGCTGTGATTCAGGTGGTCAATCATCTAGATAGGCCAGTCGTTTTTGTACTCTGGGGAGCCTATGCACGCAAGAAGAAGGCCTTAGTTACCAATCATCAGCACTTGATTATCGAATCAGCCCATCCCAGTCCGTTGTCGGTTTATAGAGGATTTTGGGGTTCCAAGCCTTTTTCCAAGGCTAATGCATTCTTAACAGAAACAGGACAAGAGCCAATCGATTGGCTTAGATAAGGAGAGAATATGCCTCAGCTAGCGACAATTTGCTACATTGATAATGGAAAAGAATTGCTCATGCTTCATCGCAATAAAAAGCCTAATGATGTCCATGAAGGAAAATGGATCGGTGTAGGTGGAAAGTTAGAGCGTGGAGAAACTCCACAAGAATGTGCTGCTCGTGAGATTTTAGAAGAAACTGGTCTAAAAGCAAAACCAGTATTAAAAGGAGTTATCACCTTTCCAGAGTTTACACCGGACTTGGACTGGTACACCTACGTCTTTAAGGTGACAGAATTCGAGGGAGAATTGATTGACTGTAATGAAGGAACATTAGAATGGGTTCCTTACGATGAAGTTTTAAGCAAACCGACCTGGGAAGGTGACCATACCTTTGTCGAGTGGCTTTTAGAAGATAAGCCCTTCTTTTCAGCTAAGTTTGTCTATGATGGTGATAAATTATTGGACACTCAAGTTGATTTCTACGAATAAAGGAGAAAGCAGATGCTAGTAATCAAAAATGGTCGTGTCATGGATCCAAAGTCTGGTTTGGATCAAGTTTGTGATGTTTTGGTTGATGAAGGGAAAATTGTTCAAATTGCTCCTGAAATCCAGGAAGAAGGTGCTCAAGTAATAGATGCTACTGGTCTTGTAGTTGCGCCTGGTTTGGTGGATATCCATGTTCATTTCCGTGAACCAGGTCAAACACATAAAGAAGACATTCATACAGGAGCACTAGCAGCAGCTGCAGGTGGTTTTACGACAGTCGTAATGATGGCTAATACCAATCCAACTATCTCAGATGTTGAGACTTTAGAGGAAGTTCTTCAATCAGCAGCAAAGGAAAAGATTAACGTTAAGTCTGTCGCAACGATTACCAAAAACTTTAATGGCCAAGATTTGACAGATTTTAAGGCGCTTTTAGAAGCTGGTGCTGTTGGTTTTTCTGATGACGGGATTCCTCTTGAAAGTAGTAAAGTTGTCAAGGAATCCATGGAAGAAGCGAAAAAACTAAATACTTTTATTAGTCTTCATGAAGAAGATCCTGGCTTAAATGGTACGCTTGGTTTTAACGAAAATATCGCTAAAGAACACTTCCATATCTGTGGGGCAACAGGAGTAGCTGAGTATGCTATGATTGCTCGCGATGTTATGATTGCCTATGCAACAAAAGCTCATGTCCATATTCAGCATTTATCTAAAGAAGAAAGCGTTAAAGTAGTGGAGTTTGCTCAGGGGCTAGGTGCGCAAGTCACAGCAGAAGTAGCGCCACAGCATTTCTCTAAAACAGAAGCACTCCTTTTGACACAAGGTAGCAATGCTAAGATGAATCCTCCACTTCGTTTGGAATCAGATCGTCGTGCCGTGATTGAAGGTCTCAAGTCGGGTGTCATCACAGTTATTGCGACAGACCACGCGCCTCATCATGCAGATGAAAAAAATGTTGAGGATATTACCAAAGCGCCATCTGGTATGACAGGTTTGGAAACATCTCTTGCTCTCGGTTTGACTTATTTGGTCGAAGCTGGTGAGTTAAGTTTGATGGAATTGCTCGAAAAGATGACCTATAACCCAGCTAAACTGTATCATTTTGAAGCAGGTTATTTGGCTGAAAATGGACCTGCAGACATTACCATATTTGATGCTAAAGCAGACCGTGTCGTAGGTTCACATTTTGCTTCAAAAGCATCTAACTCACCATTTATCGGTGAACAATTAAAAGGTCAGGTCAAATACACCATCTGTAAGGGCCAAATCGTTTATCAAGCAGATTAGGAGCTTGAGGATGAATTATTTTCGTAAACTTAGAAATCGTAAACGAAATGCTTGTCATGGAGTATATTGTCCAGCCGCTAACCGTGCTAAAATTCAGTATGAAACCAAGGAAAAAGCTGATCACGCCGTAGACTATGATAATGGTGGTTTGGTTAGAAGCTATTATTGCGCCTCATGTAATTGTTGGCACACGACATCAAAAGTTAGTAATCCACCCTTGAGCTTGAGAAAATACGGCTTAAAGCTTTTTGGCTTGGATGAAAAGGAGTAGAAAGAGTAGGTATGCATACAACAGAAACTATTAAAGATAAAATCATCTTATTTTTAAAAATTTTCTTTCCTATTTTAATTTATCAATTCGCTAATTTTTCCGCATCTTTTGTAGATACCACGATGACAGGGCAATATAATACACTGGATTTAGCGGGTGTTTCAATTGCAACTAGTTTGTGGAATCCTTTCTTTACCTTCCTGACAGGGATTGTCTCAGCCTTGGTCCCTATTATTGGTCACCATTTGGGACAAGGAAAAAAGACAGAAGTTTCTTCGGATTTTTATCAATTTCTTTATTTGGCTTTAGCCTTATCTATCGTACTTTTTGGCTTGGTTTTCTTTTTAGCACCAATTGTCTTACAATTCATGGGGCTGGAAGTGGCTGTATCCAGTGTTGCCATACGTTATCTGTGGCTCCTAGCCATCGGTATTATCCCACTTTTGCTTTTTAGTGTGATACGTTCTCTACTTGATACACTCGGATTAACAAAATTATCCATGTATCTCATGCTCCTCTTGCTACCCTTAAATAGTGGTTTCAACTATGTATTGATTTATGGAGCTTTTGGTTTTCCTGAGTTAGGAGGTGCAGGAGCAGGTCTAGGGACTTCCCTTGCGTACTGGGCATTGTTGCTGATTTCAGTTTTGGTCTTGTTAAAGCATAAAAAGCTCAAGGAATATCAACTCCAAAAACCTATGCCTCTACAAATCAAAAAAATCAAGGAAGCTATTTATCTTGGTCTACCAATTGGTGGGACGGTATTTGCTGAAGTAGCCATTTTTTCAGTTGTTGGTTTGATTATGGCGAAATTCTCATCAATTATTATTGCAAGTCATCAGTCAGCTATGAACTTTTCAAATCTGATGTATGCTTTTCCTATGAGTATTTCAACTGCGATGGCCATTGTGATTTCTTATGAGGTAGGAGCTAAACGGTTAGACGATGCAAAACAGTATATCCATATTGGCCGTTTAACAGCTATGGTGTTTGCGGTTTTAACACTTAGTTTTCTCTACATCTATCGTGAAAATGTAGCCAGACTATATGGTCAAGATTCAGAATTTATCCAACTGACAGCATCTTTTATGACCTATAGTTTGTTCTTCCAGTTAGCTGATACCTTTGCGGCACCTTTACAAGGTATTTTAAGAGGTTACAAGGATACGATTGTTCCTTTTTGTCTTGGTCTTCTCGGATACTGGGGTGTTGGGATTCCGCTTGGGTTATATCTTGATTATTCGACTAGTTTAGGTGCGTACTCCTATTGGATTGCTCTCATTATTAGTTTAATGGTAAGTGGAATTCTTTATCAGTGGCGTTTACAAGTTATTATGAAAAGATTCAAATAATTTGTTGAAAAACGATGAAAAAACATCTTGTGAAATTTGTATTTTATATAAAGAAAAGTCTTGATTTTACTGACTTTTCTTTTTTTATATTGTGAAAAATTGCAAGCATATTTTTTGACACTAATTAACCTATAAAGTAAAATAGAACTATAAGAATTTAAACTTAGAAAGGCAAGATTATGTCAACTTTAGATAAAAATCTTTTGCTTGAGATGTTCCGTAAGATGGAAGAAATTCGTCGTATGGACTTAAAAATTGCTCAATTAGTAAAAAAGGGAAAAGTGCCAGGAATGACGCACTTTTCTGTTGGTGAGGAAGCTGCTAACGTCGGGGCTATGTTAGCTCTAAACGCAGATGATCTGATCACTTCAAATCACCGTGGTCACGGACAAGCTATTGCTAAAGGAATCGACCTTAATGGTATGATGGCTGAAATCCTAGGTAAATATACTGGAACTTGTAAAGGTAAAGGCGGGTCTATGCACATCGCCGACCTTGATGCAGGTAACCTTGGTGCCAACGGTATTGTAGGTGGTGGTATGGGAATCGCAGTAGGCGCTGCCCTTACTCAACAAATGAAAAACACTGGTAAAATCGTTGTCTGCTTCTTTGGTGACGGGGCAACAAACGAAGGTGTTTTCCACGAAGCGGTGAATATGGCTTCAATCTGGAATCTTCCTGTTATTTTCTACTGTATCAATAACGGATACGGAATTTCAGCAGATATTAAGAAAATGACGAATGTTCAACATATCCATGAACGTAGCGCAGCTTACGGTATTCCTGGTATGTTTATCGAAGATGGTAACAATGTAATCGATGTCTACGAAGGATTTAAAAAGGCAGTTGACCATGTTCGCTCTGGTAAAGGTCCTGTCTTGATTGAGAGTGTAACCTACCGTTGGCTTGGTCACTCATCTTCAGACCCAGGTAAATATCGTACACGTGAAGAAGTAGAAGAGTGGAAACAAAAAGATCCAATCGAAAATCTTCGCAAGTACCTTGTTGAGAACAAGATTGCTAGTGCAGAGGAACTTGAAGAAATTCAAGCACAAGTTAAGGAAGCAGTGGAGGCATCTGTTAAATTTGCAGAAGAAAGTCCATTCCCTCCACTAGAATCAGCATTTGAAGATATTTACGCAGACTAAGGAGAAGTAGAGAAAATATGGAAACTAAATTAATGTCTTTCCGCGATACCATTATCCTTGCAATGTCTGAGGAAATGCGTCGTGATGAAAATGTGCTTTTGATGGGTGAAGATGTCGGAGTTTTCGGTGGAGACTTCGGTACTTCAGTAGGTATGCTTGAAGAATTTGGTCCAGAACGTGTTCGTGACTGTCCAATCTCTGAAGCTGCAATTTCTGGTGCAGCAGCAGGTGCTGCTATGACAGGACTTCGTCCAATCGTTGATATGACTTTCATGGACTTTTCTGTAATTGCCATGGATGCTATCGTTAACCAAGCCGCTAAAACACGTTATATGTTTGGTGGTAAAGGTCAAGTCCCAATGACAATCCGCTGTGCAGCTGGTAATGGAGTAGGTTCTGCAGCACAACACTCACAATCATTGGAAACATGGTTTACGCATATCCCAGGATTGAAAGTAGTAGCTCCAGGTACACCAGCTGATATGAAGGGACTTCTCAAGTCCTCTATTCGCGATAACAACCCTGTTATCATTCTTGAATACAAATCAGAATTCAACCAAAAAGGTGAGGTTCCTGTTGATCCAGACTATACTATCCCACTTGGTGTCGGAGAAATCAAACGCGAAGGTACTGATGTAACAGTAGTAACCTACGGTAAAATGCTTCGTCGTGTTCTACAAGCGGCTGAAGAATTGGCTGAAGAAGGAATCTCAGTTGAAGTAGTAGACCCACGTACTTTGGTTCCACTTGATAAAGACATCATTATTAATTCAGTTAAGAAGACTGGAAAAGTAGTTCTTGTCAACGATGCCCACAAGACAAGTGGTTTTATCGGTGAAATTTCAGCTATTATCTCAGAATCAGAAGCATTTGATTACTTGGATGCACCTATTCGCCGTTGTGCTGGTGAAGATGTACCAATGCCTTATGCACAAAATCTTGAAAATGCAATGATTCCGACAGTTGAAAGCATCAAAGATGCCATTCGTAAAACTCATAACAAACAATAATACATAAAATAAATTATGTAATATATGATAAATCAGACGAGAAGCTTTGTATCTTTTAGGTGCAGAGTTCTCTGCGTCCTTGATATCTTAGATTAGAGCACGGGCTAAAAGCCCTTTGCATCATAAAATTGAACTCGGGCTAAAGTCTGGGTGAAAAAGATAAACTTTCCTAGAAACTAAAGTTTCTTCGTCAAGTTTCCTATTTTCACTGAGACTTTTGACGCCCTTAGTATCTTATAATAGAATAGGAGAGGTCATGGCTGATGATAAGCTAAGAGCGACTCCTGCAGCTAGAAAATTAGCGGATGATTTAGGGATAAATCTCTACGACATTTCTGGCTCAGGCGCAAACGGTCGTGTCCACAAAGAAGACGTGGAAACATTTAAAGACACTAATGTGGTTCGCATTTCACCACTCGCAAAACGAATTGCACTAGAGCATAATATTGCTTGGCAGGAAATCCAAGGAACTGGTCACCGTGGTAAGATTATGAAGAAGGATGTTTTAGCCTTCCTTCCTGAAAATATCGAAAACGATACGATTAAATCACCTGCTCAAATTGAGAAAGTCGAAGAAGTTCCAGATAACGTAACACCTTATGGAGAAATCGAGCGTATTCCGATGACTCCTATGCGTAAAGTTATTGCTCAACGTATGGTTGAGTCTTACTTGACTGCTCCAACATTTACGCTTAACTACGATGTAGATATGTCTGAAATGCTTGCCCTTCGAAAGAAAGTGCTTGATCCAATCATGGAAGCAACTGGCAAGAAAATCACTGTTACCGATTTGCTTTCACTAGCAGTTGTTAAGACGCTTATGAAACACCCTTACATCAACGCTTCATTGACAGAAGATGGTAAGACAATCATCACTCACAACTATGTCAACCTTGCGATGGCAGTTGGTATGGATAATGGATTGATGACACCAGTTGTCTATAATGCAGAAAAAATGAGCTTGTCTGAGTTGGTAGTTGCATTTAAAGACGTTATTGGACGTACCTTGGATGGTAAACTAGCTCCTAGCGAATTGCAAAATTCAACCTTCACCATCAGTAACTTGGGGATGTTTGGTGTTCAATCATTCGGTCCTATCATCAATCAACCAAACTCAGCAATTCTCGGAGTTAGCTCAACAGTTGAGAAACCAGTTGTAGTTAATGGTGAAATCGTGATTCGTCCAATTATGAGTCTTGGATTGACAATTGACCACCGTGTCGTAGATGGTATGGCTGGTGCTAAGTTTATGAAAGACTTAAAAGTTTTGATTGAGAACCCAATCTCAATGTTGGTTTAAAGTATTTGTTTTAGAAAAATAGATAGAGGAAGTAAGATATGGCCTTAGAAGTAATTATGCCAAAAGCCGGCGTGGATATGACAGAAGGACAAATCGTCCAATGGAATAAAAAAGTCGGAGAATTTGTAAAAGAAGGAGAAATCCTTTTGGAAATCATGACTGACAAAGTCAGCATGGAATTGGAAGCAGAAGAAGATGGATACTTAATCGCTATCCTTAAAGGGGATGGTGAAACTGTTCCAGTTACAGAAGTAATCGGCTATCTTGGTGAAGAAGGGGAAAATATCCCATCAGCAGGAGCTGCTGCACCAGAAGCTAGCCCAGTACCTGCAGTAAGTGCTTCAAACGATGATGGTAAGAGCGATGATGCTTACGATATCGTTGTTATTGGTGGTGGACCTGCTGGTTATGTATCTGCCATCAAAGCTGCTCAATTGGGTGGTAAGGTTGCTCTTGTTGAGAAATCTGAACTTGGTGGAACATGCTTGAACCGTGGATGTATCCCAACTAAGACTTACCTTCACAACGCTGAAATTATCGAAAATATCGGTCATGCAGCAAATCGTGGTATTGTGATAGAAAATCCTAACTTCACAGTTGATATGGACAAACTTTTAGAAACAAAATCTAAAGTTGTTAATACTCTTGTTGGTGGTGTTGCAGGACTCCTTCGTAGTTACGGAGTTGATGTTCATAAGGGTATCGGTACAATCACTAAAGATAAGAATGTCTTGGTAAATGGTTCTGAATTGCTTGAAACTAAGAAGATTATCCTTGCTGGTGGTTCAAAAGTAAGCAAAATCAACGTTCCTGGTATGGAATCATCACTTGTGATGACTAGTGATGATATCCTTGAAATGAACGAAGTTCCAGAAAGCCTTGTCATCATTGGTGGCGGTGTTGTCGGAATCGAACTTGGACAAGCCTTCATGACATTTGGTTCAAAAGTTACTGTTATCGAAATGATGGACCGTATTGTTCCAGCTATGGATGCTGAAGTATCTAAGAATCTTCGTTTAATCCTTGAACGTAAAGGTATGACTATCTTGACAGACACTAAACTTCAAGAAATCATTGAAGAAGATGGCAAACTTCGTATCAAGGTTGAAGGAAAAGATGATATCATCGCAAATAAAGCACTTCTTTCAATCGGTCGTGTTCCAGATCTTGAAGGTATCGGAGAAGTTGAGTTTGAGTTAGACCGTGGTCGTATCAAGGTTAACGAGTACATGGAAACTTCTGTTCATGGTATTTATGCACCAGGTGATATCAACGGTACTAAGATGTTGGCTCACGCTGCCTTCCGTATGGGTGAAGTAGCGGCTGAAAATGCTCTTAAAGGAAACCACGCTGTTGCCAAATTAAACTTAACTCCTGCAGCTATCTACACACTTCCAGAAGTAGCAGCAGTTGGTTTGACTGAAGAACAAGCTCGTGAGAAATACGATGTCCAAATTGGTAAATTCAACTTTGCAGCAAACGGTCGTGCCATTGCTTCTGATGCAGCACAAGGTTTCGTTAAGGTTATTGCCGATAAGAAATATGGTGAAATCCTTGGTGTTCATATCATTGGTCCTGCTGCTGCAGAGTTGATCAATGAAGCGTCAAGTATCATCGAAATGGAAATCACAGTAGAAGAAATGCTTAAGACAATCCATGGACACCCAACATACTCTGAAGTAATGTACGAAGCATTTGCGGATGTTCTTGGAATGGCTATTCATTCACCTAAGAAAAAATAAAACGAAGATAGATTAGACTGGAAGATATTTTCCAGTCTCTATCATATAAAGGGATATCATGAAATATATTATCAATCATTCAAACGACACTGCCTTTAATATCGCCTTGGAAGAATATGCATTTAAACACCTTTTGGATGAGGATCAAATCTTCCTTCTTTGGATTAACAAACCATCTATTATTGTAGGACGTCACCAAAATACGATTGAAGAAATTAACCGTGACTATGTTCGCGAACACGGAATTGAAGTAGTGCGTCGTATTAGTGGTGGTGGGGCTGTTTACCATGATTTGAACAACCTTAACTATACAATCATTTCAAAAGAAGATGAAAACAAGGCCTTTGACTTCAAGAGTTTCTCTACTCCAGTTATCAACACTTTGGCGGAACTTGGTGTTAAAGCTGAATTTACAGGCCGCAATGATCTTGAGATCGAGGGTAAGAAATTCTGTGGAAATGCTCAAGCCTATATCAATGGACGTATCATGCACCACGGTTGTCTTCTCTTTGACGTGGACTTGTCAGTCCTAGCTAACGCACTAAAGGTATCTAAAGATAAGTTCGAATCTAAAGGGGTTAAATCAGTCCGTGCTCGAGTAACTAATATTATCGATGAGTTACCAGAAAAGATCACTGTTGAAGAGTTCCGTGACCTACTTTTGGAATACATGAAAAAAGAATACCCTGAAATGACAGAGTATGTGTTCTCAGATGAAGAATTGGCTGAAATCAATCGAATCAAAGAAACTAAGTTTGGAACTTGGGACTGGAATTATGGGAAATCACCTGAATACAATGTCCGTCGTGGAACTAAATTCCCAAGTGGTAAGGTTGAAATCTTCGCTAACGTCATTGAATCAAAAATCCAAGACATTAAGATCTACGGTGACTTTTTCGGTATCGAAGATGTTGCAGCAGTAGAAGATGTTCTTCGTGGTGTCAAATACGAACGTGAAGATGTCCTCAAAGCCCTTCAAACCATTAACCTAGGCCGTTACTTCGCAGGAATTACTGCTGAAGAAATTGCTGAGGCAGTTGTAGAATAAAGAAAAAAGAAGTTGGTTTTAGGTAAGCAGTCTTGTCTATGGGATTAAGTGAGTAGAACAAATCTACTCACTTTTTTTAATTATTCAAACCAAAACTCCTCATACTCTATGCTTTTAGACCGAGCCAATCGACAAAAATACTCTTCAGCTCGTTCGAGATTTAAAAATTTACAAGCTCCATCTTTATTCAAAGGAATTTTTGTTTTAAATATTGATTTCGAAAATATATCTTCAGGAACATAATCGTGAATTTCACCAAAAGTAGTTAATTGGCATGTTTCGATTTTAGATCGTTTAGACTATTGCTCATTCTGACTTTCTGGACTATGTCTAAAATTTTCCATTGCAAACTCCTTTACTTTTATTTTTGTCTGTCTGATGATAACTCTGAATATCTAAAGAGTCAAGTGTAAAATCCAGAAAAACAAAAATAGCGTCCAAAATCGCTATTTAAGGGGTTATAGGTATTTATTATTTTGGCTGCTGGGTGACTGGTTACCTTGGACTGCTCTCTGATATATGGTATAACAGAAAAATAAAAACTGCTAATCAATGCTCTTCTTGTAAGAGAGATACAAAAGAGTGATTAAGAAAGTTGGAGGTGTTTGTTGGTAAAGAAATTTTTCCTAGACATAAATTATCGTAGGGTAACCACCTATACATTAGTTACATATACAATCCTTGGTTGTTTGTTTAAAATTAATATATTACAGCCGTATTCTGGATATAAGATGATTTTTGCTGTAGTGGCAATATTGTCCTTATACTTTTTAATAAATGAGAAGAAGGATGATTTTTTATTTGTAACCATATTGTATGTACTGCTCCAGCCCGTATTGGATTGTCTAATTACCATAGCTAATATCGATTTAAATGTACTACTAATGGCTATTGCCATATTGATTGCTGTGAGTTGGCGGATAGATTCTATCAATGAAATTAATACAGAAGAAGACAATTCTCAATCAAGTATAGACTATTTCAACTTAGTGTATCTGAATTCGGCTAAGTCTTATGAGATTGCTACCCTAATCGATGATACTATCAAGACAACTATTCAGAAAGAAAATAGCAATATAGTAAGTCGTAAAAACTCTTTTAAAATTGGAATGAAGAATAGTTTTTACTCAGGATATGAAAATGACAACGAATTAACTGCAGAAAGCAAAATCAATGAGAGTTTCGAAGTTAAAAGTACTAAATCTACGATTTTTAGAAAAGTCTATGAAATGTCTAAAAATTTTCAAGGTGAGAACCTGGAGCAAGGAGATTTAATAAAATTTGACAGTGTGACTCTTAATCCCGTAAACGCACAAGATATTCCACTTATATTGCAAGTATTACAGGCTAGCAAGTTGGATAATCCTAGCACCGAGGGAATCGAATTAAATATGTCAAATCTACTTTCTACTTTTTTGACTGACTATACGATTGATTATAGCTTCAAACAAGATGGTGAAGAATTCTTGGTTCGTTTCCCTTATGGAGATGTTGAAGGTTTTGAGAATGGATATAGACATAGCGATTTTCAACTTGGAAAACTTAGCTTAGTTGGAATAGATAGAGGCAAGGTTGATTTTTCAGAAGTGGACACCATATCAACAAGATTTTTAGAGTTTATGAGTAAGCAAGCCAAGAAGAATAATGTGATAAAAAATGTAAAAGATATTATCCCAAAATCCTCATTATCTGAAAAGAGCGATGAATCAGGGGCGGAATTCGAAATAGATTTCAAGTATGAAAAATTAAAAGGAACATACCATTTGATAGATGTGATTGCTGTCGTTCAGAAAATCAATGTGGAGAGTGAATCGTGATTTATTTATATGATGTTGCAAGAATAGATGATTTAAAAAAACGCTTCTCAGAAAGTAAAAAGATTGATATCACTCGTATTTTATCTCACGATTTCTCTAATTTGAGTGAAATAGAGGATATATGCAAGGAATTTGACACTGTAAAAGGATTAGTTATAGATTTATCTGCCTTGATGAATTTAAATGCCTACAATAGCCAGTATATAGGTCGGCTTTTCTTTTTATTAAGTAAAGTACCTATCTCCCTTATTTTTTGGCTAAATAAGTTAAAATATGAAAGTGTACTAAAAGAGTTGCCACTTCTATTTGAAGATGAAGAAATAAATGAAGATTTTGCTAATCCAGAAGTTCGAAATTTTAATCCTGATGATGACATGAAAGATAGGAGCAATACTGAATTTAGAAATAAAATACAGGAGGCTGCCAGCAAGCTAATCGGTCATGATTTATTTAAGGAAGATTTTGTACAGAAGTATGCAAACTTTATACTACTCGAAAAAATAGGAGTTAGAAAGATTTTTTCTGTGTTTTTAATTGGCGAATCTGGAATAGGTAAGACAGAATTTGCTAAGATTTTATCAAAGTCGCTCTATCCAGATGAGGAGCTTATCAAAATTAATTTTGGAAACTACTCGACAGAAGGAGTGTTGAATAGTTTAATAGGTTCTCCACTCGGATATGTTGGAAGCGATGAGGGTGGTGAGCTTATTATAAAAATTAATTCATCAAAATCTAGAGTTATTCTTATTGATGAATTCGAAAAAGCAACACCAGCTGTATTTAATTTCTTTTATGAGCTACTGGAAGACGGTAAATTTACGGATAGACATGGTGTTGCTCACAATCTTAATGGATATACTATTATATTTACTTCAAATATGACTTCTGAACATTATATTCAGTATATTCCAGCTCCACTGAGGTCTCGGTTTGATTTATAGTCACTTAGTTTATAAAATACATGTTATAATAAAGCCATGGCATATAGTACAGATTTTAAACAACGAGCATT
>NZ_JARZZP010000015.1 GCF_029948085.1 Streptococcus taonis
TCTTAGTATGTTTTCTACACAAAAATAGGTTCCATAATATCTATAGGGGATTTACCCACTACAAATATTATAGAGCCGATAATATGCGTTTTATCATAGACAGATCTATTTCATTTTCTACTATAGTTGATTGAAATAAGATATGAACAAAGAGGTTAGGAAAGTCAAAACAATGTCTAATAAATGTTTTAGAATCCATGGCATACTACTCTAAGTTCAATCCACTATAAAATTAAGTTTTTGACCATCCTCTGAATGATTACTGAAGATTAACCTTGTTTTTCAAGATGTAGTAGGTTCCGAGATAGAAGACTGCGATAAGGATTAGGTCTTTGAAGATTTCATAAGTAAGCATCATATTGTAATGGGTACCAAAGTTTAAGAAGAGATCACTGAATCCAAGGACAACATGAATGACAATATAGGCTAAAACTGCAAGAGCTGTACGGTATTCATTAAAGAGTTGTCCGATTGAGATTGCCAAGTAGATGCATAGTATGCCTGCTACAGTGCTGAGGATGAATGAAATCAGAGATAAGCTGATACTGTCTAGGTACTGTTGGAACAAGTCTTTAAAAGCAAGGAAATCAACAGAATTAGGCTCAATTATCACAAGAATGATATAAATGCTCAGAACCAAGACTGCTGAACTGATCAGAGACCAAATGAAGGCCCCCAAGAGTTTAGCTAAGATAATCTGGTGTTCGGAAACTGGCAAGGTCAAAGTGAGATAACCTTGTCGGTCATAGACACTACCCTTGAAGCGACGGATGATCAAAATCAAGGTTGAAATCCCAAGCGTAATCATCAAGCCACCAAATACGAGTGCTAGAAAAACAAGTAGAATAGGTTGACTTTCTTTGATGGGTAGATTGTTATAGGTCTTTGCTTGAATTCCGATAAGACCAGAAAGTGCTAACACAGCACCATAGAGGGCTAAATACCATTTGTTAACATTTTTAAATTCATAACGAACTAAATTCCAAAACATAATAATCTCCTTTATCTAGGCTTTGAATTCATGACGGAAGAGCTGGTCGATAGACTCTCCAGACTCATAGCGAATATCATCAACATTTCCTTGACGGACGACTTTTCCATCCTTGAGGAAGATAATCTCATCCAAGATTGGTTCGATATCTGAAATCAAGTGAGTTGAAATCAAGACAGTCGAAGTTGGAGAGTAGTTGTTAATGATGGTGTTCAAGATATAGTCACGAGCTGCTGGGTCGACACCACCGATTGGTTCATCAAGAACATATAGACGAGCATCACGACTCATGACAAGGATCAACTGAACCTTTTCTTTGTTCCCTTTTGAGAGTTTCTTGAAACGGCTATTTTCATCAATACCAAGGTCACGAAGAAGACCTTGAGCACGTTCCAGATTGAAATCTTGGTAGAAGGTCTTGAAATAAGTGAGAGCTTCCTTGACCTTCATCTGCTCGTTGAGGTAGGTCGTATCAGGGAGATAAGAAACAATTGCTTTAGTTGCTGGGCTTGGTTCCATGCCATTGATAAGGATACGCCCTTCCTCTGGCTGTAGCAAGCCGTTGATTAGTTTAATCAAGGTTGTCTTTCCAGAACCGTTTGGACCAAGGAGGCCAACGATTTTTCCAGCTGGAATTTCAAGGGAAACATTCGTAAGAGCAGGGCTTGCTCCATAGGATTTTGACACATTTTCAAATGCTAACAAGGTCATAGTTTAAACTCCTTCAATATAATCTCTCAAAACAGTCGGTAGTTCTTCTTTTTCATAGCCAAATTCTACCATGCCTGTTACAAACTGTTGCAGCTGTTCTTCTGACAGTTGCTTACGGGATTGGAGGATCAAGTCCAAATCCTCTGTGACAAAGCGTCCAGATGTCCGCTTGGTATAAACGAAGCCTTCTCTTTCCAAGTCCGATAGGGCGCGCTGGATGGTGTTGGGATTGACACCTGCCTCGCTAGCTAATTCTCTAACGGTTGGAAGCTGTTGATTGGGCTCGAGTTTATGGGAAATAATCTGTAATTTGATTTTCTCCATAATCTGCAAATAAATGGGTTTATTGTTATCAAATGTCCAAGACATCACGATCTCCTTTCTATTTACCTTTGTGTTAATTCAATAATACAACAAAACAAAAAACTTGTCAAGCCAAAAGGAGAATTATTTTGGGAATCTCCTAAAAAATGGTATAATGAAAAGAAAACGACAAGGAGGGAAAGGCATGCGTTGTCCAAAATGTGGCGCTACAAAATCAAGTGTGATCGATAGTCGCCAGGCTGAAGAAGGAAATACAATCAGAAGAAGACGTGAGTGTGAAGAGTGCCAGCATCGTTTTACAACCTATGAACGTGTTGAAGAGAGAACACTGGTTGTGGTAAAAAAAGATGGTACACGGGAACAATTTTCAAGAGATAAAATCTTTAACGGGATTATTCGCTCAGCCCAGAAACGTCCAGTGTCTAGTGATGAGATTGGCATGGTTGTCAATCGCATCGAACAAAAACTCCGTAGTCGCAATGAAAATGAAATTCAGAGTGAGGTTATTGGTTCCTTGGTTATGGAAGAGTTGGCAGAGCTAGATGAGATTACTTATGTCCGTTTTGCCAGTGTCTACCGTAGCTTTAAGGATGTGAGTGAGCTTGAAAGCCTACTCCAGCAGATTACACAATCCTCTAAAAAGAAAAAGGAAAAATAAATGAAGCCAAATGACCGTTTTTCTTTTGTAAAGAATAATCGGGTGTCGCAAGATACCTCATCAATGGTGCAGTGCTACCTCCCGATTATCGGTCAGGAGGCGCTGAGCCTCTATCTTTATGCTGTGATTTTTTGGGATGATGGTCAAAAGGAGCATCTCTTTGCAGCCATGCTCAATCATTTGAATTTTGGGATGGATAGTCTTTTAAAGGCTTTTAAAACTCTGACAGCCATGAAATTGGTGACCCTCTATCAACAGGGGGAGTCCTATAACTTGTTACTTCATTCTCCCCTATCGACTCAAGAATTTTTACAACATACAGTTTATCGGACCTTGTTAGAAAAAATGATTGGGGATAGTGCGGTTGCAGCCATGAGACAGGAAAGTGTTGAAGGGGAACCTATCTCGGTGGCCTTGAGTCAAATCTTCCCTCAGTTATCCGAGTCTGCGAGTCAAGAACCCTCTAGCAGTCAGCCAGTAGCAGATGATTTTGATTTGGAGCATTTTCGTCAGCTCATGGCCCGTGATGGTCTTCGTTTTCAAGATGAGACTTCGGATGTTTTGGCCTTGTTTGCAATAGCAGACGAGCAGAGGTGGACTTGGTTTGAAACTTATCAAGTAGCCAAAGCGACAGCAATGTCGCAAGTGATTTCTGTCAAACGCATCCGCGAAAAGATAGCGCAAAAGCCTGTGACTTCTGACTTTAGTCCCAAGGAAGCAACCATTATCCGAGAGGCTAAGAGAAAGACAGCCTTGCAGTTCCTTGCTGAGATTAAGCAGACCCGCAAGGGAAGTATTACTCAGACTGAACGGGACCTGCTCCAGCAGATGGCTGCCTTGGGCTTGCTGGATGAAGTGATTAATGTTATCTTGCTCCTGACCTTTAATAAGGTTGATTCGGCCAATATCAATGAAAAATACGCCATGAAGGTAGCTAATGACTACGCCTATCAAAATATCCGTAGTGCTGAGGAGGCTGTCCTCCGAATTCGTGAACGTGGCCAAAAAGCAAAAACGCAAAAGCAGAATCAGAATGCCCCAGCAAAAACCAATGTGCCTAAATGGAGTAATCCTGAATATAAGAATGAAACTAGCGAAGAAACTCGCTTAGAACTAGAACGTAAGAAAAAAGAAATGTTAGCTCGATTAGAAAAAGGAGGAGACTAGATGGAAAGTGTCGGAGACGTGCTCAAGCGTCAACCAAGCCGATTTCAGTATCAGGATTTAGTCCAGCAAATTGTGAAGGACCCTGATGTTGCAGCCTTTATCCAGAAAGAATCTCTCAGTCAGGAGGAGTTAAACCGTAGTATTTCCAAGTTTAACCAATACATTACTGAGAGAGATAAGTTCCTCCGAGGAGATACAGACTATATCGCGCGTGGCTACAAACCTATCCTAGTCATGAATCATGGCTATGCAGATGTCTCTTATGAAGAGACTCCAGAGCTAATTGCAGCGGAAAAAGAAGCAGCGATTAAAAACCGTCTCAAGCTAATCAATCTTCCAGCTAGTCTTAAAAAAGCTAGCCTAGCTCAAGTTGATTTAGATGATTTGGGGCGCTTGCCAGTTTTTGAAAAGCTCCTAGCCTTTGTGGAGCAATATCCAGCTATTCGAAAAGGTCTCTACTTATATGGAGACTTTGGTGTGGGTAAAAGTTTCATGGTGGCTGCCCTAGCCCATGATTTGTCTGAAAAACGTGGTGTTTCATCAACGCTCCTCCACTATCCTAGCTTTGTCATCGATGTCAAAAATGCTATCGGTGATGGAAATGTTAAGACCTTGGTGGACGAGATTAAGCTGGCTGAAGTTTTGATTTTAGATGATATTGGTGCTGAGCAATCAACAGCTTGGGTGCGTGACGAGATCCTGCAGGTTATCCTCCAATATCGTATGCAGGAAGATTTACCGACCTTTTTCACCTCCAACTTCAACTTTGAAGATTTGGAGAAGCATTTCGCTAAAGGGAAAAACGGAAATGACGAAACCTGGGAAGCTAGACGCGTTATGGAGCGTATCCGTTATTTAGCAGAGGAAACAAGATTAGAAGGAGAAAATCGTCGATGACAGAAACGATTAAATTAATGCAAAGCCACTCATCAGTGCGCAGATTTAAGGAGCAAGAGATTCCTCAAGAGGACTTGAATGAGATTTTGAAAGCTGCCCAAATGGCTTCAACTTGGAAAAATTTCCAATCTTATTCAGTGATTTTAGTAAGAAGTCAAGAGAAGAAAGATGCTCTGTATGAACTAGTTCCTCAGGAAGCTATTCGTCAATCAGCAGCATTCTTGCTCTTTGTTGGTGATCTAAACCGTGCAGAAAAAGGAGCTCGTCTCCATACAGATACTTTCCAACCTCAAGGGGTGGAAGGACTCCTCATCACTTCAGTAGATGCTGCGCTTGCTGGGCAAAATACCTTGCTTGCGGCAGAAAGCCTAGGCTACGGTGGAGTGATTATCGGTTTAGTGCGTTACAAGTCTGTTGAATTAGCAGAATTGTTCAAACTTCCTGACTATACCTATCCAGTCTTTGGGATTGCACTAGGTGTGCCAAATCAAAAGCATGATGTAAAACCAAGATTGCCACTTGAGAATGTTGTCTTTGAGGAAGAATACCAAGAACAGTCAACTGAGGCTATTGAAGCCTATGACCGTGTACAGACTGAATATGCAGGTGCGCGTGCGACTACAACTTGGAGTCAACGTTTGGCAGAGCAATTCGGCAATCCAGAACCAAGCTCGACTCGAGAAAATCTTGAGCAGAAGAAGTTATTGTAGAAAGTGAGAAAACATGGCCTTACCAACTGTTGCCATTGTGGGACGTCCCAATGTTGGGAAATCAACCCTATTTAACCGTATCGCGGGAGAACGCATCTCAATCGTAGAAGATGTTGAAGGTGTAACGCGAGATCGTATTTATGCCACAGGTGAGTGGCTTAACCGTTCTTTTAGTATGATTGATACTGGGGGAATCAATGATGTCGATGCTCCGTTTATGGAACAAATTAAGCACCAGGCAGAAATTGCCATGGAAGAAGCAGATGTTATCGTCTTTGTTGTGTCAGGTAAAGAAGGAATTACAGATGCGGACGAATACGTTGCCCGTAAACTTTATAAAACTCATAAACCAGTTATCCTAGCCGTTAACAAGGTTGACAATCCAGAGATGCGAAATGATATCTATGATTTCTATGCTCTAGGTTTGGGCGAACCACTACCGATTTCATCTGTGCACGGTATTGGGACAGGGGATGTACTGGATGCTATTGTGGAAAATCTCCCGCATGAAGTCGAAGAAGAAAATCCAGATGTTATTAAATTCAGCTTGATTGGACGTCCAAATGTCGGCAAATCTAGCTTGATCAATGCCATTTTGGGAGAAGATCGCGTCATTGCTAGCCCTGTCGCTGGTACTACTCGTGACGCCATTGATACCCATTTTACAGATGCTGACGGCCAAGAGTTTACCATGATTGATACTGCTGGTATGCGTAAATCTGGTAAAGTCTATGAAAATACTGAGAAATACTCGGTTATGCGTGCTATGCGTGCTATTGACCGTTCAGATGTAGTTTTGATGGTCCTCAATGCCGAGGAAGGTATTCGTGAGTATGACAAACGTATCGCTGGATTTGCCCACGAAGCTGGTAAAGGGATGATTATCGTGGTCAATAAGTGGGATACGCTTGAAAAAGACAACCATACCATGAAAAACTGGGAGGAAGATATTCGTGAGCAGTTCCAATACCTGCCTTACGCACCGATTATCTTTGTTTCAGCTTTGACCAAGCAACGTCTCCACAAGTTACCTGAGATGATTAAGCAAATCAGCGAGAGTCAAAATACCCGTATTCCATCAGCTGTCTTGAATGATGTGATTATGGATGCTATTGCTATCAACCCAACACCGACAGATAAAGGGAAACGCCTCAAGATTTTCTATGCGACTCAAGTGGCAACCAAACCACCAACCTTTGTTATCTTTGTCAACGAAGAAGAGCTCATGCACTTCTCTTACTTGCGTTTCTTGGAAAATCAAATCCGCAAGGCCTTTGTTTTTGAAGGAACACCAATCCATCTCATCGCAAGAAAACGCAAATAAAAAAGTAGAATCTGGAAGGACATTTCCAGATTTTTTGCTATAATAAAATAAGGAACGCGTTGGAGAGGTAAGGAGATGGAAAAACTATTAAAATTCTTGATTTTGGCACCCTACTTTTACTTTTTTCGTTGGCAAGGGAAGGTACAGCCAGGAAGTAAGTACTTTTCTGTCTTTTACTATTTTTCTTGGTTTTATATGCCTCTAGCAGCCTTGTTTAGTCTAGTTTTCACTCTTTTTTCGCTAGTCTTATTTAACTTTATTTTACAAGAACCAAGGGATCTTGCTAGATGGATGATCTGGCTACTTTTAGTCCTTTTATCCTTAGTCAATGACTGGAAAATCTATGCTTGTCTAAAATTTATGAATAAGCTGCGATTGGAAAAGAAAAAATCCAGTCTTCCTTGAAAGAAATAGGCAAACTTGTATCTGATAGAAAATGATGGTCAATTTTTCATGGAAAAACTAGCTAGAAGCATTAATGAAGAAAACTAGCCTCGGAATAGGAATTTTAAGGGAACTAATCACCTTGGTTAGCCCTTTTTTCGTCCTAAGGGAAAACGGAATATTTCTTGAAAAAATTGGGCAAATATGCTACAATAAAAAGAACATTCTAAAATATTCAGAATTTAAAGTAAGGAAAAAAATGGCAAATTTACTAAAAACAATCATCGAAAATGATAAAGGAGAGATTCGTCGTCTGGAAAAGATGGCGGACAAAGTCCTAAAATATGAAGATGAAATGGCTGCGTTAACAGACGAGCAATTGAAAGCAAAAACAGAAGAATTCAAACAACGCTACCAAAATGGTGAGACTCTTGACCAACTTTTGTATGAGGCGTTTGCTGTTGTGCGCGAGGGAGCTAAGCGTGTTCTTGGTCTTTTCCCGTATAAGGTTCAGGTTATGGGGGGAATCGTTCTTCACCATGGTGACGTTCCTGAGATGCGTACTGGTGAAGGGAAAACCTTGACAGCGACTATGCCTGTATACCTCAATGCTCTTTCAGGTAAAGGGGTTCACGTAGTTACGGTCAATGAATACCTTTCTGAACGTGACGCAACTGAGATGGGTGAGTTGTACTCATGGCTTGGCTTGTCAGTAGGGATCAACTTGGCGGCCAAATCTCCAATGGAGAAAAAAGAAGCCTATGAGTGTGATATCACTTACTCAACCAACTCAGAAATCGGATTTGACTACCTCCGTGATAACATGGTCGTTCGTGCGGAGAATATGGTTCAACGTCCACTCAACTACGCCTTGGTCGATGAGGTTGACTCAATCTTGATCGACGAAGCTCGTACTCCGTTGATCGTTTCAGGAGCCAATGCAGTTGAAACCAGCCAACTCTATCATATGGCTGACCATTTTGTGAAGTCTTTGGATAAGGATGACTATATCATTGATATTCAGTCTAAGACAATTGGTCTATCTGATTCTGGTATTGACAAGGCTGAAAGCTACTTTAAACTAGAAAATCTCTACGATATCGAAAACGTAGCCTTGACTCACTTTATAGACAATGCCCTTCGTGCTAATTACATCATGCTTCTCGATATTGACTACGTGGTCAGCGAAGAGCAGGAAATCTTGATTGTCGACCAATTTACAGGTCGTACTATGGAAGGTCGTCGTTATTCTGATGGCTTGCACCAAGCGATTGAGGCTAAGGAAGGTGTGCCAATCCAGGACGAAACTAAGACTTCAGCTTCTATCACCTACCAAAACCTCTTCCGTATGTACAAGAAGTTGTCTGGTATGACAGGTACTGGTAAGACTGAGGAAGAAGAATTCCGCGAAATCTACAATATTCGTGTTATTCCTATCCCAACAAACCGTCCAGTTCAACGTATTGACCATCCAGACGTACTTTATGCTAGTCTTGAAGCTAAATTTAAGGCTGTTGTCGAAGATGTAAAAGCTCGCTACCAAAAAGGTCAACCTGTCTTGGTAGGTACTGTTGCAGTTGAAACTAGTGATTATATTTCTAAAAAATTGGTAGCTGCAGGTGTTCCTCACGAAGTATTGAATGCCAAGAACCACTACAAAGAAGCTCAAATTATCATGAACGCTGGTCAGCGTGGTGCAGTTACAATCGCGACCAACATGGCCGGTCGTGGTACTGATATTAAGCTCGGTGAAGGTGTTCGTGAACTTGGTGGACTTTGTGTCATCGGTACAGAACGTCATGAAAGCCGTCGTATCGATAACCAGCTTCGTGGACGTTCAGGACGTCAAGGGGATCCAGGGGAATCTCAATTCTACCTTTCTCTTGAAGATGATTTGATGAAACGTTTCGGTTCAGAGCGCTTGAAGGGTGTCTTTGAACGTCTCAATATGTCAGACGAAGCGATCAAATCTCGTATGTTGACACGTCAGGTTGAAGCAGCACAAAAACGTGTTGAAGGAAACAACTACGACACACGTAAACAAGTCCTTCAATACGATGATGTCATGCGTGAGCAACGTGAGATTATCTACTCACAACGTTACGATGTCATCACTGCTGATCGCGACTTGGCTCCTGAGATTCATGCGATGATTAAACGCACCATTAATCGTGTTGTTGATAATCATGCGCGTGCTAAACAAGATGAAAAACTAGAGGCTATCTTGAATTTTGCAAGATACAACTTGCTTCCAGAAGATTCAATTTCACTTTCAGACCTAGAAGGTTTGTCAGACCAAGCAATCAAAGATGAACTTTACCAACGTGCCTTGCAAGTCTACGATAGCCAAGTTGCTAAGCTTCGAGATGAGGAAGCTGTTAAAGAATTCCAAAAAGTCTTGATCCTACGTGTTGTAGACAACAAGTGGACAGACCATATCGATGCTCTTGATCAGTTGCGTAATGCTGTTGGCCTTCGTGGTTATGCACAAAACAACCCTGTCGTTGAGTATCAAGCAGAAGGTTTCCGTATGTTTAATGATATGATCGGTTCCATTGAGTTTGATGTGACTCGTTTGATGATGAAAGCACAAATTCATGAACAAGAGCGTCCACAAGCAGAGCGTCATATCAGTACTACAGCGGCTCGTAATATTGCTGCACAACAGACTGAGCTTCCTGCAGATTTGGATCTTAGCCAAGTTAAGCGTAATGACTTGTGTCCATGTGGTTCTGGTAAGAAATTTAAAAACTGTCACGGTAAACGACGTTAAGAATGACTAATTTTCAGGCGGATGCCTAGTGAAAAGTGAATTTTCGCTTGGCATCCGTTTGCTTTATAAGGAGGATGAATCATGGTATTTACAGCCAAAAGCCCTAAAATTAATATTGAAGAAGTTCGTAGTTTGTCTAAATTAGAAGGACAAGCACTTGCCAATAAACAACAACGCGATCAAGAACTTGAAGCGATTATTCGTGGTGAAGATCAACGCATTTTGTTAGTGATTGGTCCGTGTTCGTCTGACAATGAAGAAGCAGTTCTTGAGTATGCCAAGCGTTTGGCAAAACTGCAAGAAGAAGTAAAAGACCGCGTCTTTATGGTGATGCGTGTCTACACTGCTAAACCACGTACTAATGGTGATGGTTATAAGGGCTTGATTCACCAACCAAATGCCAAAGAAGCACCTAGTCTCATCAATGGGATCAAGGCGGTTCGTCACCTGCATTACCGTGTTATTTCTGAAACAGGAATGACGACTGCGGATGAGATGTTGTACCCAGAAAACCTTCCTTTGGTAGATGACTTGATTTCTTACATGGCAGTTGGAGCTCGTTCGGTTGAAGACCAACAACACCGTTTTGTAGCTAGTGGAGCAGATTTTGCGACAGGTTTTAAAAATCCAACGTCTGGAAATCTCAATGTCATGTTCAACGGTATTTATGCGGCTCAAAACAAACAAAGTTTCCTTTTCCTAGGGAAAGAAGTTGAAACGACTGGAAATCCTCTATCGCATGCTATTCTCCGTGGTGCCCTCAATGAATACGGGAAAAACATTCCGAACTATTACTACGATAATTTAATGGATACTATTGCCCAGTATGAAAAGATGGGCCTTGAAAATCCATTTATCATCATTGATACCAACCATGATAACTCAGGCAAGCAGTATATGGATCAGATTCGTATTGTACGTCAGACCTTGATTAACCGCGACTGGAATGAAAAGATTAAAAAATATGTCCGTGGTTTCATGATTGAGTCTTATCTAGAAGATGGTCGTCAAAATGAACCAGAGGTCTTTGGAAAATCTATCACCGATCCATGTCTAGGATGGGAAAATACTGAGGCTCTTGTACGCGAAATCTACCAAAGACTAGGAGAATAATATGGCATTTATTGAAAAAGGTCAAGAAATCGATATTGAAGCGATCAAGGCGGAAACACAACTATCTGCAGAAGCCTTGCAACATAAGGAAAGCCGAGACCAAGAACTGGCTGATATTCTATCTGGTAAGGATGACCGTATTCTTTTGGTCATTGGACCTTGTTCATCTGATAATGAAGAAGCAGTGCTTGAATATGCTCGTCGTTTGGCAGACTTGCAGAAAAAAGTTGCGGATAAGATTTTCATGGTCATGCGTGTTTACACAGCTAAGCCACGTACCAATGGAGATGGCTACAAGGGTTTGGTTCATCAGCCAGATACTTCTAAAGCACCAAGTTTGATTAATGGTTTGCAGGCTGTTCGTCAGCTTCATTATCGAGTGATTACAGAAACTGGATTGACCACAGCGGATGAAATGCTTTATCCATCCAATCTAGTCTTGGTTGATGACTTGGTGAGCTACCATGCAGTGGGTGCGCGTTCAGTAGAAGATCAGGAACACCGTTTTGTAGCTTCAGGGATTGATGCACCAGTGGGTATGAAAAATCCAACCTCTGGAAATCTGTCTGTTATGTTTAATGCCATCTATGCTGCACAAAACAAGCAAACATTTCTTTACCATGGACAAGAAGTTGAGACTTCAGGTAATCCCCTAGCTCACGTTATCCTTCGTGGAGCTATGAATGAATATGGGAAGAATGAACCAAACTTCTACTATGAAACTCTCTTAAATGCTATCGGGCGTTACGAGTCTATGGGGCTTGAAAATCCCTTTATCATGATTGATACTAACCATGATAATTCAGGGAAGCAGTATATGGAGCAAGTTCGAATTGTTCGCCAAGCTCTGCTCAACCGTGACTGGAATGAAAAGATTAAGAAAACAGTTCGAGGTTTCATGATTGAATCCTACTTGGCAGATGGTCGACAAAATCAACCGGAAATCTTTGGTTGCTCTATTACAGACCCATGTCTAGGATGGGAAAACACAGTAGCCCTGGTAGAAGAAATCTATACTACCTTAACAAAATAAGTGAAAAGGATGGAGTTGGGGGTATCTCAACTCCTTTTGACGAAAATGATAGTTGGACACGGAATTGATATCGAAGCATTAGCTTCTATACAAAATGCAGTTGAAAAAAGAGAAGGATTTGCACGGCGTGTCTTGACAGACAAGGAAATGGAGCGCTTTGCCAGTCTCAAAGGTCGTAGGCAGATCGAGTATTTGGCTGGGCGTTGGTCAGCAAAAGAGGCTTTCTCAAAGGCTATGGGAACGGGAATTGGGAAATTAGGTTTTCAGGACTTGGAAGTTTTGAACAATGAAAGAGGGGCTCCCTACTTCAGCAAATCCCCGTTTTCAGGAAAAGTTTGGCTATCGATCAGCCATACAGATCAGTTTGTGACAGCTAGTGTTATTTTGGAGGAAGATTATGAAAACTAGTCCACATAGACCAACCAAGGCCCTCATCGATCTGGGTGCTATCCGCTACAATATCCAACAAATGGGTGCGCATATTCCCAAAGATACCCTAAAATGGGCGGTTGTGAAAGCCAATGCCTACGGACACGGAGCGGTAGCTGTTGCTACGGCTATCCAGGATGATGTCGATGGTTTTTGCGTTTCTAATATCGATGAAGCCCTCGAACTCCGTCAAGCAGGAATTTCTAAGAAGATTCTTATTTTGGGAGTATCTGAGGTTGAATCTCTTTCATTGGCCAAGGACTTTTATATTACCTTGACAGTGGCAGGATTGGAATGGATTGAGAATCTCCTTGCTACTGATTCAGATTTATCAGGCTTAACCGTTCACCTTAAAATTGATTCAGGTATGGGACGAATTGGTTTTAGAAGTGCAAGCGAGGTGGCACAAGCCCAAGCTTTACTCAAGGAACATGGAGCAAATGTTGAGGGAATCTTTACCCACTTTGCAACTGCTGATGAAGAATCAGATAGCTACTTTAATCAACAGTTAGAGCGTTTCAAGGAAATACTTGCTGGCTTGCAAGAAGTACCAGAATTGGTTCATGCGAGTAACTCTGCGACTACTCTATGGCATGCGGAAACTATTTTCAATGCGGTTCGTATGGGAGATTCCATGTATGGTCTCAATCCAAGCGGACAAGTTTTAGAATTGCCTTATGAACTAAAACCAGCCTTGACCTTAGAAACTGCTATTGTTCATGTCAAAACAGTAGAGGCTGGAGCTTGCATGGGATATGGAGCGACCTATCAGGCAGATAGTGAGCAAGTCATTGCTACTTTGCCAATCGGTTATGCGGATGGTTGGACACGAGATATGCAGAATTTCTCAGTTCTGGTGGATGGACAATTGTGCCCTATCGTAGGGCGTGTATCCATGGACCAAATCACGGTTCATTTACCTAAGCTGTATCCCTTAGGGACAAAGGTTGTCTTGATTGGTACAGACGGTGATCAAGAAATTACTGCAACAGATGTAGCAGTTTACCGAGGAACCATCAATTATGAGGTAGTTTGTCTCCTCAGTGATCGAATTCCGAGAGAATATCATTAAAAGAGAGAAGGAAAGGAGAGGAGCATGAATTTACATCAACCCTTGCATGTCTTGCCTGGAGTGGGACCAAAGTCAGCAGAGAAATATGCCAAACTAGGAATCGAAAACCTACAAGATCTCTTGCTCTACTTTCCTTTCCGTTATGAAGATTTTAAGACCAAGCAGGTGCTAGAACTAGAAGATGGTGAAAAGGCTGTCCTATCTGGTCAGGTAGTAACACCAGCTAGTGTTCAGTATTATGGTTTTAAGCGCAATCGCCTACGCTTTAGTCTCAAGCAGGGAGAGGTTGTGTTTTCAGTGAACTTCTTTAACCAACCCTACCTGGCTGACAAGATTGAGCTAGGAGCGACTCTAGCCGTTTTTGGTAAGTGGGATCGCGCCAAGGCTAGTCTAACAGGGATGAAGGTTTTAGCTCAAGTGGAGGACGACCTTCAACCTGTCTATCGTCTCGCACAAGGAGTTAGTCAAGCAAGCCTTGTTAAGATCATTAAAACCGCCTTTGATCAGGGGCTAGATCTCTTGATAGAGGAAAATCTCCCTCAGTCCTTGCTAGATAAATACAAACTCATGTCTCGCTGTCAGGCTGTTCGTGCTATGCATTTTCCTAAGGATTTGGCAGAATACAAGCAGGCTCTCCGTCGAATCAAGTTTGAGGAACTTTTCTATTTCCAAATGCAATTACAGACCCTCAAGTCTGAAAATAAGGTTCATGGAAGTGGTCTGGTCCTGAATTGGTCCCAAGAAAAACTAACTGCAGTTAAAGAAAAGTTACCCTTTGCTTTGACACAAGCCCAAGAAAAGAGCCTGCAAGAAATTCTGACCGATATGAAGTCGGACCACCACATGAATCGACTCTTGCAAGGAGATGTTGGTAGCGGGAAAACAGTGGTAGCAGGTCTAGCGATGTACGCAGCCGTAACGGCGGGTTATCAGGCTGCCCTCATGGTTCCAACAGAGATTCTTGCAGAGCAACACTTTGAAAGTCTAGAAAGTCTCTTTCCTGATTTGAAACTAGCTCTCCTAACAGGTTCATTAAAAGCTGCAGAAAAACGAACGGTTTTGGAGACCATTGCCAAGGGCGAGGTTGATGTGATTATCGGAACTCATGCTCTGATTCAAGATGGGGTAGACTATGCTAAACTCGGTTTGATTATCATCGACGAGCAACACCGTTTTGGTGTGGGACAAAGGCGTATTTTACGTGAAAAAGGAGAAAATCCAGATGTCCTCATGATGACGGCGACTCCGATTCCACGAACCTTAGCCATCACCGCCTTTGGAGATATGGATGTTTCTATTATTGACCAGATGCCAGCTGGACGTAAGCCAATCGTGACACGCTGGATCAAGCATGAGCAATTACCCCAGGTTTTGACTTGGTTGGAAGGTGAGATTCAAAAAGGGTCTCAAGCCTATGTCATTTCGCCCTTGATTGAAGAATCTGAAGCCTTGGATCTGAAAAACGCTATTGCTTTATCGGAAGAATTGACGACTCATTTTTCTGGAAAAGCAAAAGTTGCCCTCTTACACGGTAAGATGAAGAGTGATGAAAAAGACCAGATTATGCAGGAGTTCAAAGATAGAAAGACTGATATTCTGGTCTCTACAACGGTTATCGAGGTTGGGGTCAATGTGCCAAATGCGACCGTCATGATTATCATGGATGCTGACCGTTTCGGACTCAGCCAGCTTCATCAGCTCAGAGGTCGTGTCGGTCGTGGGGAGAAGCAGTCCTATGCAGTTCTAGTTGCCAATCCTAAGACTGACTCTGGAAAAGACCGCATGCGCATCATGACGGAAACGACTAATGGATTTGTCCTTGCAGAAGAAGATTTGAAAATGCGCGGTTCGGGTGAGATTTTTGGAACCAGGCAGTCAGGTTTACCAGAGTTTCAAGTGGCTGATATTATCGAAGATTTTCCGATTCTTGAGGAAGCACGTAAGGTAGCTAGTTATATCAGCTCCCTTCCTAACTGGCAGGAGGACCCAGAGTGGCATATGATTGCCCTAAATCTAGAAAAGAAAGAACATTTAGATTAAGCTTTCTCTAAGAAAATCTTAAGTTTGCTTTTAGGGTTATTGCCTATACTAGAGTCATCAAAAAGAAACGAGGACTCTCACATGACAATGACGATTAAAGTAAATTACCAAAAAACGTTTCAACAGGAGCAAGCACCTTCTCCTAAATACTAAGTAAAAGAGCGATAACGCTCTTTTTGTGTGGGGATTCGCAGCTAAGGGATTTAGAAAAATGCTTATGTTATAGTAGATTGAATCTAGAACAGTACACTACAACTGCTAAAAATATTTCTAGAAATTAGTTTGACTTTTCTAATCTCTCTGTTCACATCTTATTTCAATCCACTATAATTTGATTTACGGAATATATAAACTTAAACATCACTTCAAACAACGTCTTAGTCTATCTGGTAAACTAAAAGCAGTGCTTTGAGAAAGCTGTGACTAGCTTTCTAGTTTGCTCTTTCGTTTTCATTGAGTCAAGAATTACTTTTAGTTTTTTCTAAGGAAAATATAAGCTATGTTTTAGGAAGGGATTTTATACTAGGTTCATCAAAAAGAAACGAGGACTCTCACATGACAATGACGATTAAAGTAAATTATCAAAAAACCTTTCAAGAAGTAGTAGAGGCAGACAAGCTTGCTACAAAATAGTAGTTATTAAGGGCGATAGAGCCCTTTTTAAATACTTGCTTTAGGTGAAATAGAATAGACTTTTAGTATAAAGAATCAGTAGAATCATGCTATACCAATTTTTACTCTTGACAAGTGAAAGAAACAAGTATATACTGTTTTTGCTGATTCTATAAAAGAGAAATCAGACTATACCAATTTAAGGGGAAAGCACAGCTTGTCTGTGTCGTATATACTATGTGTGGAATTGTTGGTGTTGTTGGAAACACAAATGCAACTGATATTTTGATTCAAGGGCTTGAAAAGCTCGAATACCGTGGTTATGATTCTGCGGGAATTTTTGTCCTAGGTGGTGCTGAAAACCATTTAGTGAAGGCTGTTGGTCGTATCGCAGAATTATCTGCTAAAACTGCTGGTGTTGAGGGAACAACTGGTATCGGACATACTCGTTGGGCGACTCACGGGAAACCAACAGAAGATAATGCTCACCCACACCGCTCTGAGACAGGACGTTTTGTCTTGGTGCACAATGGTGTGATTGAAAACTATCTTGAAATCAAAGAAGAATACCTTGCAGGTCACCACTTCAAGGGACAAACGGATACTGAAATCGCCGTTCACTTGATTGGGAAATTTGCGGAAGAAGATGGCTTGTCAGTACTTGAAGCCTTCAAAAAAGCTCTTCACATCATCCGTGGTTCTTATGCCTTTGCCTTGATCGACTCTGAAAATCCAGATGTCATCTATGTGGCCAAGAACAAATCACCTCTCTTGATTGGTCTTGGTGATGGCTACAATATGGTCTGCTCAGACGCCATGGCTATGATTCGTGAGACCAACCAATACATGGAAATCCATGACCAAGAGTTGGTTATCGTAAAAGCTGATAGCGTTGAAGTGCAAGACTATGATGGTAACAGCCGTGAGCGTGCTAGCTACACTGCGGAGCTTGACTTGTCAGATATCGGTAAGGGGACATATCCTTACTACATGCTCAAGGAAATCGATGAGCAGCCAACGGTGATGCGTAAGTTAATCCAAGCCTACACAGATGAGGCTGGTCAAGTAGTGGTTGATCCAGCTATCATCAAGGCTGTTCAAGACGCAGACCGCATCTATATCCTCGCAGCTGGAACATCTTACCACGCAGGATTTGCTTCTAAGAAGATGCTGGAAGAATTGACGGATACACCAGTTGAACTTGGAATCTCATCTGAGTGGGGCTACGGTATGCCACTTCTCAGCAAGAAACCACTTTTCATCTTTATTAGCCAATCTGGTGAAACAGCAGATAGCCGTCAGGTTTTGGTCAAGGCTAATGAAATGGGAATCCCAAGCTTGACAGTGACAAACGTCCCAGGTTCAACCCTTTCACGTGAAGCCAACCATACCATGCTCCTTCACGCAGGTCCTGAAATTGCCGTAGCATCAACCAAGGCCTATACAGCGCAAATCGCAGCCCTTGCCTTCCTTGCAAAAGCAGTCGGTCAAGCAAATGGCAATGCTAAAGCGCAAGCCTTTGACCTGGTTCATGAGTTGTCAATCGTAGCTCAGTCTATCGAATCAACCCTTTCAGAGAAAGAAACCATTGAAGCCAAGGTTCGTGAGCTTCTTGAAACAACTCGTAACGCCTTTTACATCGGACGTGGTCAAGACTACTATGTAGCTATGGAAGCCAGTCTCAAGCTCAAAGAGATTTCGTACATCCAATGTGAAGGTTTTGCAGCTGGAGAGCTCAAGCACGGAACGATCGCATTGATTGAAGAAGGAACACCTGTTTTGGCTCTCTTATCAGACCCAGTTCTTGCCAACCACACTCGAGGAAATATCCAAGAAGTGGCAGCACGTGGAGCTAAGGTCCTCACCATTGCAGAAGAAAATGTTGCCAAAGATACAGATGATATCGTTCTTACGACCGTACACCCTTACCTCTCACCAATCTCAATGGTCGTACCAACGCAATTGGTCGCTTATTTTGCAACCCTACACCGTGGACTCGATGTGGACAAACCACGTAACCTTGCTAAGTCAGTAACAGTAGAATAAGCTAAAAAATTAAATCATAAGCAAAAGTGAACTAGATAGTTTTCTGGAAATCAGAATGCTGTCTTGTTCACTTTTTTGTATATTCAATGAAAATCAATGACCAAACTAAGGTGCTTAGGTAGATGTCTCACAGAATAGCTTTGAGGTTTTAGATAAGAGTGACGCAGTCAGTCTTATTACACCAAGTTGATATTGTAGAGAAAATGGATCAACCTCAGCCAAGGTAGTTCAAGTCAAGATTGAAGAGGATTGATTCATACTCTTCGAAAATCTCTTCAAACCGCGTCAACGTCGCCTTGCCGTAGGTATGGTTACTGACTTCGTCAGTTCTATCCACAACTTCAAAACAGTGCTTTGAGCTGACTTCGTCAGTTCTATCCACAACTTCAAAACAGTGTTTTGAGCTGACTTCGTCAGTTTCATCTACAACCTCAAAGCAGTGCTTTGAGCAACCTGCGGCTAGTTTCCTAGTTTGCTCTTTGATTTTCATTGAGTATCACTCCTTTTAAGGATTCATTAGAAATAAATCTAAAATTAAGTGTTATCCCAGTTTCTATTAAAATGAGAATTCTTTTTGAAAGATATGCTTGTGGAAGACTTGCAAGCTATAAAAAAACTCTAAGAGCTGGACGATAAGGATCCAACTCTTAGAGGAGTGAGTGTCGTATTTTACTTGCGATACAAACGATCGTATTGGTAGTAAGGATCAAAGGTTACATTGATACCTAGTTTGCGAAGAACATTTTTATCTTCGTCTGTTAGGATAATCGTAGAGTGAGCTTCGCTTCCTTTGAGATTTCCGAGTTCTTTCATGGCACGATCTGCATCAGGATTCTGCATTGCTGTGATAGCAAGGGCGATGAGGATCTCGTTAGAATGAAGTCGAGGGTTACGGCTACCCAAGTGATTGATTTTCAAACCTTGAATTGGTTTCACCACTTCTGGTTCAATTAATTTTGTTTCAGCATCAATGTTAGCGGACATCTTAATAGCATTGATCAATGCAGCCGCTGTTGGACCAAAGAGTTCTGAATTCTTACCAGTAACGATTTCACCAGAAGGTAATTCAAGAGCTAGGGCAGGTCCGCCTGTTTCTTCTGCTTTTTGTCGTGCAGCGACAGCAACCTTGCGGTCAGCTGGAGTGATGCCGAGGTCATTCATGAGAAGCTCAATCTTCTTCACAGCAGTTTCTCCAACCTTCTCAGCTTTGAAGTCAAGAACGGTCTGGTAATAGCGACGGATAATTTCCTGTTTAGATGCTTCAATGGCAGCGTCGTTATCAGTGATTGCAAAACCAACCATATTGACACCCATGTCAGTTGGAGACGCATAAGGAGACTCACCGAGAATACGTTCCAGCATACGCTTAAGGACAGGGAAAATTTCAATGTCGCGGTTGTAGTTGACTGTGGTTTCTCTATAAGTTTGGAGATGGAATGGGTCAATCATATTGACATCATCTAGGTCTGCTGTAGCAGCTTCATAAGCTAAGTTTACTGGATGATGAAGTGGGAGATTCCAAACTGGGAAGGTTTCAAATTTAGCATAACCAGACTTGATACCATTGATTTGGTCGTGGTACATGTTAGACATACAAGTTGCCAATTTACCTGAACCAGGCCCAGGAGCTGTAACGACAATCAAGTTACGGCTAGTTTTGATATAGTCGTTTTTCCCCATACCTTCAGGAGAAATGATGTGATCCATATCTGTCGGATACCCCTTGATAGGGTAGTGAAGATAAGAGTCGATACCATTCTTCTCTAATTGATTACGGAAGGCATCTGCTGCCGGTTGGCCTGCATATTGAGTAATGACAACTGAACCAACAAAGATACCAAGTTCATTGAATTTATCGATCAAACGAAGCACTTCTTGGTCATAAGAAATGCCCAAGTCTCCACGAGCTTTTGAGTGCTCGATATTGCTAGCGTTAATAGCGATAACAACCTCAACTTGCTCCTTCAACTCTTGCAAGAGCTTGATTTTATTGTCAGGTTCATATCCAGGAAGGACACGAGCAGCGTGGAAATCTTCTAACATTTTGCCACCAAACTCCAAGTAGAGTTTGCCGTCAAATTGGTTGATGCGCTCCAAGATATGGTCGCGTTGTAGATTCAAATATTGTTCAGAACTAAAAGCTTGTTTTTTCATTTTTTTACCTCTGAGCTCTATTATATAAAAAAAATGGAAGATTAGAAACTAGAGAGTCGCAAAAGTGAGAAAAAAAGATAAAGCAAACGCTTGCATAATTTTGATAAAAGGTCTATGATGGAGTAAAGTCGATTTTAAATAGAGGTAAAAAGATGCAAGAAAAATGGTGGCACAATGCCGTGGTCTATCAAGTTTATCCCAAGAGTTTTATGGACAGCAACGGAGATGGAATTGGTGATTTGCCAGGAATTACTAGTAAGTTGGACTATCTAGCTAAGTTAGGAATTACAGCGATTTGGCTTTCTCCTGTTTATGACAGTCCTATGGATGATAATGGCTATGATATTGCTGATTATCAAGCTATTGCGGCTATCTTTGGAACCATGGAAGATATGGATGAGCTGATTGCTGAGGCTAAAAAACGAGATATCCGAATCATTATGGATTTGGTGGTCAATCATACATCAGATGAGCATGCTTGGTTTATTGAAGCTTGTGAAAATCCTGATAGTCCTGAGCGAGACTACTATATCTGGCGTGATGAACCTAACGAATTGGAGTCAATTTTCAGTGGCTCTGCCTGGCAATACGATGAAAAGTCTGGTCAATACTACCTGCACTTTTTCAGCAAGAAACAACCAGACCTCAACTGGGAAAATGAAGAACTTCGCCAAAAAATCTATGAGATGATGAATTTCTGGATTGATAAAGGGATTGGTGGATTCCGTATGGACGTCATTGACATGATTGGGAAGATTCCTGATCAGAAGATTGTCAACAATGGTCCTATGCTCCATCCCTACCTCAAGGAAATGAATCAGGCTACTTTCGGCGACAAAGAGCTCTTGACAGTAGGGGAGACTTGGGGAGCAACACCAGAGATTGCCAAACTCTATTCAGATCCTAAAGGACAAGAACTGTCTATGGTCTTCCAGTTTGAACATATCTGTCTTCAGTATCAGGAAGGGCAACCTAAGTGGCAGTACCAAAAAGAGCTAAATGTTGGGAAGTTAAAAGAGATTTTCAACAAATGGCAAACAGAGTTGGGAGTTGAAGATGGCTGGAATTCCCTCTTCTGGAACAACCATGACCTCCCTCGTATTGTCTCTATCTGGGGGAATGACCGAGACTACCGCGAAAAATCTGCCAAAGCGTATGCCATCTTGCTTCATCTCATGAGAGGGACTCCTTATATTTACCAAGGGGAGGAGATTGGGATGACCAATTTCCCATTTGAAAAGCTAGATCAAGTAGAGGATATTGAATCCCTCAACTATGCGCGTGAAGCTCTTGAAAAAGGTGTTCCAATGGAAGAAATCATGGATAGCATTCGTGTGATTGGACGAGACAATGCCCGTACCCCAATGCAGTGGAATGGAATAAAAAATGCTGGTTTCTCAGATGGTCAACCTTGGCTTGCTGTAAATCCAAACTATGCGAAGATAAATGTAGAAGAAGCTTTAGCAAACCCAGATTCTATCTTCTATACTTATCAAAAATTGGTAAACATTCGAAAGGAAAAAAGCTGGTTGATTCGCGCTGACTTTGAACTTCTTGATACGGCTGAAAAAGTCTTTGCTTATATCCGTAAAGATGGAGAACGTCGTTTCCTAGTGGTGGCCAATTTGTCCAACCAGCAGCAAGAGTTTGCAGTAGAAGGGCCAGTCCAGTCTATCTTGATTGAAAATACCTCAGTACAAGATGTTTTAGAGAAACAAAACTTGTCTCCATGGGATGCCTTCTGTATCGAATTAGCTGATTAAAACCAGAAACTCAAGTGTCTAAGATGCTTGAGTTTTTTCTAAAATAAGTGTATAAATTTCTTAAAAAAATATTAGTTTGAATTTTCTAAAAAATCACCTGAAAATCCTTGCTTTTATATAAAAATAGGGTATAATGGTGAAAAATAGTATTTTAAAGGAGAATACCGATGAAATCGAAAAAGTGGCTCGCAGTAGCAGGGATAACGATGAGCGCAGCTCTTCTTTTGGCAGCTTGTGGCAAGACTGAGAAAAAAGCAGATGCTCCAACAACATTTTCGTATGTATATGCCATTGATCCAACAACATTGGACTATAGCGTTACTAGTAAAAGTTCAACATCAGACGTCATTGCCAACTTGGTCGACGGACTCTTGGAAAATGACAAATATGGAAACTTGATTCCATCTCTTGCTGAAGACTGGTCTGTTTCACAAGACGGTTTGACCTACACCTACAAGCTACGTAAAGGTGTCAAATGGTATACTTCAGAAGGAGAAGAGTACGCTGAAGTCAAGGCCCAAGACTTTGTGACAGGTTTGAAGCATGCTGCAGATGGTAAATCAGATGGCCTAACTCTTATCCAAGACTCTATCAAAGGTTTGGCAGAGTATGTCAGCGGTGAAACAAATGACTTCTCAACAGTCGGTGTCAAAGCAGTTGACGATTATACAGTTGAGTATACCTTGAACAAACCAGAAAGCTTCTGGAATTCTAAGGTGACAACAGCAACTATGCTCCCAGTTAATGAAGAATTCTTAAATTCTCAAGGAAAAGATTACGGTGCGGCAGCGCCTTCAGGTATTCTCTACAATGGTCCATATATTTTGAAGAACTTCACTTCAAAATCCGTGATCGAGTACGAAAAGAACCCGAATTATTGGGACAAAGACAATGTTAAAATTGACCACGTCAAGCTTACCTTCTACGATGGTTCTGACCAAGAATCATTGATTCGTAGCTTTGCGTCAGGCTCATATACGACAGCTCGTCTCTTCCCAACTAGTTCAAGTTTTGATTCAACTAAGAAAGAATACGGCGCTAAGATCGTTTATAGCCCGCAAGAAGCGACAAGCTATTACTTTACTTTCAACGTAAATCGTCAGTCTTACAATAAAACAGCTAAGACAGATGATGCCCAAAAAACATCAACTAAAGAAGCGCTTCTCAATAAAAACTTCCGTCAAGCTATCAACTTCGCTCTTGACCGTCATGCTTACTCTGCACAGATGAATGGCGAAGAAGGTGCAGACAAGATTATCCGTACCAGCCTTGTGCCTTATGACTATGTTCAAGTTGGTGAAAAGACCTTCGGTGAATTGGCTCAAGAACAATTGGTAACATACGGAGACCAGTGGAAGGATGTAGCTTTGACAGATGGTAAAGATACCCTTTACAATCCAACAAAAGCAAAAGCTGCTTTTGCAAAAGCAAAATCAGAATTGCAAGCTAAAGGTGTAACCTTCCCAATTCATTTGGATATTCCAGTTGAGCAGACTGATGTCATTGCTGTACAGCAAACCAACTCTCTCAAACAGTCTGTCGAAGCAGCACTTGGAAGTGAAAATGTTGTTATTGATGTACTTCAAATGACTGACAATGAGAAAATGAGTATCACATCTCAAGCCAAAGTGCCTTCTCAAAAAGACTATGACTTGAACGGAACTGGTTGGGGACCAGACTATCAAGACCCAGCAACCTACCTCAATATCTTAGATGCTAAGAAAGGTTCTGCCCTTAAACACTTGGGTATCACAAAAGGTAAAGATCCAGAAGTCATGGCTCAAGTTGGACTTGATGAGTACAAGAAACTCTTGGATGATGCAGCGTCAGAAACAAGCGATCTTAACAAACGCTATGAAAAATATGCCAAAGCACAAGCTTGGGTTTCAGATAGCTCACTTCTTATCCCTGTAGCTTCTTCAGGTGGTTCTCCGACAGTTAGTCGTACAGTGCCATTCACAAAAGCTTACTCTCAAGTTGGTATCAAGGGAGATCCATTTGTATTCAAAGGTTTAGAATTGCAAAATGATATTGTAACAGCTAAAGAATACGAAGAAGCTCTCAAGAAATGGCAAAAAGAGAAAATTGAAACAAATGCCAAATACCAAAAAGAACTAGCAAATCACGTTAAATAGTCTTTTGTAATGAATAAAGAAATCCTGTTTTGAAGCAGGATTTCTTTCTTTTTTTCTATTGCCAATGAGAGCACAAACAGTATATAACTTTACTTTTAGGCTAAAATTTGATAAAATAGTTATATGTTATAAAACCTAACATATAAGGAGAAATGAATCATGAGCATGAAAAAACGCTTATTAGGAGCAGGTTTGACGCTTGCTGCTGCGGTCCTATTGACAGCATGTGGCCAGTCAGCATCAGACGGTAAAACATACTCGTCGACCTTTGGTGCAGATCCAACAACCTTCAACTATCTCTTGGACTACGCTGGTGATAACACTGCTATTGTAACCAATTTGGTTGATGGTTTGCTTGAAAATGATAACTACGGAAACCTCATTCCTGCCCTTGCAGAAGATTGGAGTGTTTCTAAGGATGGTTTAACTTATACCTACAAACTTCGCCAAGATGCCAAGTGGTTTACAGCTGACGGTGAGGAATACGCTCCCCTTAAAGCACAAGACTTTGTAACTGGTATCAAGTATGCTGCTGACAACAAGGGACAAGCTTTGGACTTGATTCAGAACTCTATCAAGGGCTTGGATGATTATGTAACAGGTGCAAATACTGACTTCTCAAATGTTGGTGTCAAAGCCTTAGATGACTATACTGTCCAATATACCTTGACACGACCAGAACCATTCTGGAACTCAAAAACAACCAACAGTATCTTATTCCCTGTAAACGAAGAATTCCTTGCTTCTAAAGGTAAAGACTTCGGAACTTTGAAACCTGACAGCATTCTTTATAGCGGACCATATTTGTTAAAAGATTTTACATCTAAGTCTTCTATCGAATATGTGAAAAACCCACATTACTATGACCAAGAAAAAGTAACGATTGAAAAGGTAAAATTGGCCTACTTTGATGGTTCAGACCAAGACTTGACAATTCGTAACTTTGAAAGTGGTGCTTACTCATCTGCAGGTGTTTATCCAAATAGCTCAAACTTCGCTAAGACAAAGGAAAAATACAAGGACAATATCGTTTATAGCTTGCAAGATGCAACATCTTGGTACTATAACTTTAACGTCAACCGTGGTGCTTATAACCATACTGCAAAAACAAGCGATGAACAAAAACAAGCAACTCAAGCTGCAGTTTTGAATAAAAACTTCCGTCAGGCAGTTAACTTCGCCATTGATCGTACAGCCTACTCAGCTCAATCAAATGGTGAAGAAGCAGCTAAGAACACTCTTCGTAACTCGCTTGTACCACCAACTTTCGTACAAGTTGGAGACAAGACTTTTGGTGAAACAGTTGCTTCCAAATTGGTCAACTATGGTACACAATGGTCAAATATGAATCTTGAAGATGCTCAAGACGGTTATTTCAATAAAGATAAAGCACAAGCCAAGTTTGCAGAAGCTAAAAAAGAATTAGAAGCCCAAGGTGTGAGCTTCCCAATTCATTTGGACTTGCCTGTAGACCAGGTAAACAAGACTTTGCTTTCTGGAACAAACTCAATCAAACAATCAATCGAATCAACGCTCGGTTCTGAAAATGTAGTGGTTGATGTTATCCAATTGTCGACAGATGATTATACAAATGCAACAGTTCAAGCACCAACTCCAGCTGATCATGACTATGATTTGAACTTGGATGGATGGTCAGCTGACTACCAAGATCCTTCAACTTACCTCAATCCTTTCAACGCTGAAGATGGATTCTATCTCAAGATTTTAGGACTTGATCCAAGCAAGGATGCTGATAAGATTACAAGTATCGGTTTGGACCAATTTACTCAAAAATTAAAAACAGCAGATGCAGAAAATACAGACGTAGCGAAACGCTATGAAAACTACGCAGATGCACAAGCTTGGTTGATTGATAGTTCCCTTCTAATCCCAGTTGTGTCAAACGGTGGTGGAGCTTCGGTGACACGCGTGACACCATTTACACGTGCTTACTCACTAGTTGGTATCAAAGGAACTGGAAGCAACTACAAGTACATGAGATTGCAGACAGATGTTGTTACAAGCTCTCAATTTGCTGAAGCCAAGGCTAAATGGGAACACGAACGTAAAAATTCTGTCGAGAAGAGTCAAAAAGACTTTGAAAGTCACGTGAAATAAGTTTAAGAAGATAGGTTGGGTAAAAACTCAATTTGAAAATGAAATTGAGTGAAGTTTTCAAGTATAAAATGCATAGTATAAAGTTTTTGAACACTTAATACTATGTGTTTTTTTTATTTTGAAGACTTTTACCCTGCCTTTTGTTTTTTATTATAGTAGATTGAAATAAGGTATGAACAGAAAGGTTAGGAAAGTCAAACTAATTTCTAGAAATATTTTTAGCAGTTGTAGTGCACTGTTCTAGATTCAATCTACTATAATTTCTAAAAATGTTTTAGAATTCGTAGCGTACTATTCTAAGTTCATTTTACTATAACGATAAGTCTTTGCTGCGACAGCGGGTTGTTTTTTTTGTTTTCAAGACTCTAAAAGTCTGTTTTTATAAAAATTTGAGTATCTCTAGTTAAATTCTTCTACTTTCTTGGTAATTATTGAAAGTTTTAGAGTGTGAGAGTATGGGATTGAGAACTTGTCAACCGATTTCTATCTCCTGGTATTTTTGTTGGCAGTCTTCTTCCAAAAAAAGATATGAGGCATTTAATGATTGAAATATAGTATTTTTGGTTTTGAGGTGAAATAAAACGGTTGCAATTCAGGTGTTGATAGCATCCGGTGTTAGTTTGTGATATAATAGAAATAAAATAATTAATAGAGGTGTAAGGTGGGGAGACGTTTAAAAGAAAATAAAACGAGCAAGTTTCAGCAAAGTTTCAATATTATTTTGTTGTTTCTATATATAGTGCTTACTTGTTTTTTGCTGTTTTTAATATTCAGATATCATATCTTAGCCGTCAGTTATATCAATCTTCTTCTAGCAGCTATTATGGTGTTCATTGCGCTAGTAGCTTTATTTTTAATATCAAATAGAAAAGCTAAGAAGTTTACTTTAATCATGCTCTTGCTATCTATTGTAGCTAGCTCACTAGCCTTGGTTGGAGTTCATCAGTTCGTTAGTTTGGCCAATCATTTAAATGCAACATCTAACTATTCTAGTTACTCCATCAGTGTTGCAGTTTTGGCGGATAGTGAGATTGGTAATGTGTCCCAACTATCCAGTGTGACAGCTCCGACAAAAACAGATGCGGAGAATATCAAAAAACTGCTCGATGATATTAAGACAAGTCAGAATAAAGACCTAAAGGTTGAGGATAGTTCTTCGTATCTTGCGGCTTATAAGAGTCTCTTAGCTGGAGAGACCAAGGCAATTGTTTTGAATAGTGTCTTTGAAAATCTGATTGAACAAGAGTATCCAGAACACGCCAAAAAAATCAAGAAAATTTATACCAAAGAACTAACAAAAACTGTTGAGGCACCTAAGTCTTCTCAAAACAAGGCTTTTAATATCTATATTAGTGGGATTGATACATACGGACCGATTAGCTCTGTTTCTCGTTCGGATGTCAATATCATCATGACGGTTAATCAAGAAACCAAGAAAATTCTCTTGACAACGACCCCTCGTGATGCTTACGTGCCCATAGCTGATGGAGGCAATAACCAAAATGATAAATTGACCCATGCAGGTATTTATGGTGTGGATGCTTCGATTCATACTTTGGAAAATCTTTATGGAATTGACCTAAATTACTATGCACGACTCAACTTCACTTCCTTCTTGAAATTAATTGATCTCTTAGGTGGTGTCGATGTTAATAATGACCAAGAATTTACCTCGCTTCATGGTAATTACCATTTTCCTGTTGGAAATGTTCATCTAGACTCTGAGCAGGCCCTAGGCTTTGTACGCGAGCGGTATTCATTAGCAAATGGCGATGGAGACCGTGGGCGCAATCAACAGAAAGTCATTTCTGCAATTGTCCAGAAACTAACTTCGGCAGAAGCATTGAAAAATTTTGATGATATTATGCAAAGTTTACAGGATTCTATCCAAACTAATATGCCTCCTGAAACAATGGTTAGTTTAGTGAACACCCAACTAGTAAGTGGAGGGAAATATACTGTCATCACTCGAGATCTAAAGGGAACTGGTCGTATGGATCTTCCTTCCTATGCCATGCCTGACAGCAGCCTTTATATGCTAGAGGTAGATCCAAATAGCTTAGAGACACTCAAAACAGAAATTAAAGATATCATGGAAGGAAAATAAGATGATTGATATCCATTCACACATAGTTTTTGATGTAGATGATGGTCCTAAGGATAAGGCAGAAAGTGTAGCGCTTCTGAAGGAGGCCTATGCTCAAGGAGTCCGTACCATCGTTTCGACTTCCCATCGTCGAAAGGGGATGTTTGAAACACCAGAAGAGGACATATTAAGAAATTTTAAAGTTGTCAAGGAGTTGGCTAAAGAGGTTGCTCCTGATTTAACCATCTTGTATGGAGCAGAGATTTATTACAGCAGTGATGCTTTAAACAAATTAGAGAATCAGCAGATTCCACAACTAAACGGCACCCGTTATGCCTTGATAGAATTCAGCATGAATACTCCTTACCGAGACATTCATAATGCACTAACGAATGTTCTCATGTTAGGGATAACACCTGTAATAGCGCATATAGAGCGATACGCTGCTTTGGAAAATAATGAAAAAAGAGTGCGAGACCTCATCAACATGGGATGTTATACACAGGTCAACAGTTCGAGTATCCTTAAACCAAAATTGTTTGGTGATACTTATAAATTCATGAAAAAACGGGCTCGTTATTTCTTAGAGAGGGATTTGGTTCATATAGTTGCTAGTGATATGCACAATCTAGATGGTCGCCCTCCTTATATGAAGGAAGCCTACGAAATAGTGAGTAAAAAGTATGGCCAAGATAAGGCTCGGGAACTCTTTATATTAAATCCCGAAAAAGTCATTAAAGATCAAATTATTTAGGAGTTATAATGAAAGAAAAAGATACTATTGAAATCAATGTTATTCAGTTGTTAAAGGCACTATGGAAAAAGAAACTGCTAATCCTTCTTGTAGCCATCGTAGCAGGAACTGCTGCATTTGCATATAGTAGTTTTGTTGTTAAACCTGAGTATAGAAGTACAACTCGGATCTATGTAGTTAATCGAAACCAAAGTGATAAACCGGGATTGACAAATCAAGATCTACAAGCAGGAGCTTACCTGGTTAAGGACTATCGTGAGATCATTCTTTCCCAAGATGTCCTAGAGAAAGTAGTTGCTGATCTTGGTTTAAACATTAATGCGAAAATATTAGCTAAGAAGATTCAAGTAACGGTTCCCGCAGACACACGTATCGTATCTATTTCAGTTAGTGATCACAAGCCTGACGAAGCAAGTCGAATTGCAAATGCTCTTCGAGATGTTGCGGCACAAAAGATTATTGCGGTCACCCGTGTTTCTGACGTAACTACCTTGGAGGAAGCACGTCCAGCAACTGGACCGTCTTCACCAAATATTCGTCGAAATACCATTATGGGAGTTGTAGCAGGTGCAGGATTAGTGATTGTAGTGGTCTTGTTGCTTGAACTATTCGATGATCGTGTTAAACGTCCAGAAGATATCGAAGATGTTATGGAAATTTCACTCCTTGGAGTCATTCCAGATATGGATAAATTAAAGTAAGGGAGAACTTATGGCGAAGTTAGAATTATCACAACAAAAACTGAACTCTGTAAAAAAAGCAGAAGAGTACTACAATGCTTTACGTACAAATATACAACTGAGTGGGAATAACTTAAAGGTTATTGCCGTTACATCGGTTGACCCTAGCGAAGGAAAGTCTACAACAGTTACTAATGTTGCTTGGGCTTTTGCGCGTGCAGGCTACAAGACACTCTTGATTGATGCTGATATCCGAAATTCAGTTATGTCTGGAGTATTCAAGTCAAGAGAACGAATCACAGGTTTAACTGATTATCTAGCTGGGACACAAGATTTATCTCATGGCCTTTGTGAAACAAACATTGATGATTTGTTTATAATCCAATCAGGGTCACCTTCTCCAAACCCAACAGCTCTTCTTCAAAGTGCCAATTTTGGCTTGATGATTGAAACCTTACGGAAATATTTTGATTACATTATTGTTGATACAGCACCAATCGGAGTTGTAATTGATGCAGCAATTATTGTGCAAAAATGCGATGCATCGATTTTGGTTACAGAAGCTGGCGGAACAAAAAGAAGAGACATTCAAAAAGCTAAAGTTCAGCTAGAACAAACAGGGGTTCCGTTTTTGGGTGCGATTTTAAATAAATTTGATGTTAAACGAGAAAAATATGGATCTTATGGAACTTACGGTTCTTATGGTAAAAGAAAAAAATAAGATAGGGAGTTCAGTATGGAAGGAAGAGGCCTCTACAATATAACTCTGGCACTCTTGCAGAGTATACTTGTTAGTTTATTAGCTTATGTACTGATTGCAATTTCAGAAACTGACATTGTTTTAAATACAGTATTTGTTCTGTTTTTTCTTCACTTTGTCACCTTCTATATCAGTGGATACGGTAAGGATTTTTTTAAACGAGGCCAGTATGTTGAGTTAGTAAAAACAATTAAATATATTATCTTTTATGCTCTGCTGATTAGTTTTTCAAGTTTTTTCTTGAAAGAAAAGTTTGTAATTTCAAGGCGTGGGATGGTATACTTTCTTTCCTTGTATAGTGTTTTGAATTATCTACTCAGTTTCTTTGTGAAGAAATATTGGAGAATCTTCAAACATAATTTGAAGGGGAGTCGTAATATTTTATTGATTACGGCGATGTCACGTACCGAAAAAGTATTGGATCGATTATTAACAGCTAATGATGTTCCAGGGAGAATCGTTGCAGTAAGCGTTTTAGACATGCCAGAGTTTACTCATGATAAGGTCGCCGTTGTGCCGAGGGAACAGTTGCTTTCTTATGCCACGCATGGAGTGGTGGATGAAGTTTTTGTCAATCTCCCAAGTGAGGGCTATGATATCGAGACTGTTATTTCTCAGTTTGAAATAATGGGGATTGATGTAACAGTTAACTTAAATACTTTCGATAAAAGTTTAGGTCGAGATAAACAAATCCATGGGATGGCAGGTTTGAATGTGGTGACATTTTCTACAAACTTTTACAATCCTAGTCATATAATTGCCAAACGAATCCTTGATATTTGTGGAGCTATTGTTGGGTTGCTCCTTTGTGGAATTGCTAGTCTATTTTTGGTCCCCTTGATTCGTAAAGATGGTGGACCAGCTATTTTTGCTCAAACTCGTATAGGGAAAAATGGTCGACATTTTACCTTTTATAAATTTAGATCAATGTGTATTGATGCAGAAGATATCAAGGATCAATTGATGGAGCAAAACACCATGCAAGGTGGGATGTTTAAGATGGATAACGATCCTCGAGTGACCAAGATTGGACACTTTATTCGAAAGACCAGCTTGGATGAATTGCCACAATTTTGGAATGTTTTGATTGGAGACATGAGTTTGGTAGGCACACGCCCACCAACCATAGATGAGTATGAAAAGTACACACCTGAGCAAAAACGTCGTCTCAGCTTTAAACCTGGTATTACAGGTTTGTGGCAAATTAGTGGTCGCAGTGCAATCACAAACTTCGATGATGTTGTAAAACTGGATGTAGCTTATATTGATGGTTGGACCATTTGGAAAGATTTTGAAATATTGCTAAAAACTGTAAAAGTTGTGTTGATGAGAGATGGAGCGAAGTGAGGGATGACAAATAGAATCAAAGTTTTAGGTATTAACATTGATCCTCTTACGATGAGGGAAACAGTGGATGCTGTTGAACAATACGTACTGGGGAAAAGAGCATTACACTTAATGGGAGTTAATGCTGATAAAATTAATCAGTGCCATACAGATGAGAAAATCAAAAAAATTGTTAATGACTCAGGAATCATAAATGCCGACGGCGCTTCCGTTGTTCTTGCAAGTAAGTTTTTAGGAACACCTGTTCCTGAACGAGTGGCAGGGATTGATTTGATGCAATCTCTTTTAGAGTTGTCTAATAATAAAGGGTATTCCGTTTACTTTTTTGGAGCAAAAGAAGAGGTTTTGCAAGATATGCTCAAAGCATTTAAGAATGATTATCCTAATTTGATAGTTGTTGGACACAGAAATGGTTATTTTTCTGCAGATGATGAGCAAGATATTCAAGAAGATATTCGTGAAAAGAACCCTGATTTTGTGTTTGTTGGTATTACGTCTCCTAAAAAAGAATATATTATTCAAAAATTTATGGATAACGGTGTCAATTCGGTATTTATGGGAGTTGGTGGTAGTTTTGATGTCTTGTCTGGTCATATCCAACGAGCACCTCTATGGATGCAAAAGTCAAACCTTGAGTGGTTGTTTCGTGTAGCAAATGAGCCTAAACGCCTCTTTAAGCGTTATTTTGTAGGGAATGTTTCATTCATAGGAAAAGTTTTAAAAGCAAAAAGAGGTGTAAAATATTGAACCAGACAGAAATGGTAAAATTGATTCAGCAAGTTGAATTAGATGCTATAAAAGAGTTTCAAAAAATTTGTAAAGAGAATAATATAGACTTCTTCCTCCGTGGAGGTAGTGTACTTGGGGCAGTCAAATACGATGGCTTTATTCCATGGGATGACGATATGGATATTGCAGTACCTCGTGAAGGCTACGATAGACTTCCGGAAATTTTTAAGGATAGAATTATCGCAGGCAAATATCAGGTTCTTGCTTATCAATATTGCGACACTTTGCATTGTTACTTTCCTCGCCTATTCCTTTTGGAAAATGAAAGAAAACGTTTGGGCTTGCCACGAAATACAAATTTAGGATTGCATTTGATTGATATCATTCCTTTGGACGGTGCTCCAAATCATTCGTTTTTAAGAAAGCTATACTTTGGCAAAGTATACTGGTATCGTTTTTTAGCAAGTTTAGGAACAACCTATGTTGGCGACCATGTGGATATGCATTCCGCTAAGCAAAAACTAATTATTGGTTTATTTAAAAAACTAGGATTTGCAAAACTATTTCCTCAAAATTCTGTCTATAGACGATTGGATAGTCTTTATAAGAAGTATGATTGGAAAAAGCAGCAGTATGCTGGAACTATCAATGCTTCTTTATTTGCTAAAGAAGTTATGCCGGTAGAAATTTGGGGAGAAGGAGTAGAGAAGCCTTTTGAGGATACCTTCTTTAAAGTTCCAACGGAGTATGACCGCTACCTGAAAAGACTTTACGGAGAAAACTATCTTCACGAAGAGCCTAGTGATGATGAAAAGAAATCGCATTTAGGAGGATAAAAATTTGTTTTGTTATATTATTTTGCATTACAAAGTCTTAGAAGAAACTATTTCTTGTGTTAAATCTATAAAAGAAGGCAATTCTAATGCAAAACAGATTGTCATTATTGATAATTTTTCTAATAATGGTACAGGTGAAAAACTACAAGAGATTTATGAATCAGATTCAGAAATTGATGTTTTGATTAACCATGAAAATGCTGGTTTTGCTCGTGGAAATAATGTAGCTTATCAATTTGCTAAGGAAAAGTATAACCCCGATTTCATGGTTATCATGAATAACGATATTGAGATAGAAACAGAAGATTTTGAAAAAATCGTGACAGATATCTATCGTGAGGAAAAATTCCATTTGCTCGGGCCAGATATCTTCTCAACTACTTACCAACTTCACCAAAACCCAAAACGGTTGACACATTATACTTATGAAGAAGTTAAAGCTCTAAATGAAAAATTTAAAAAAGGGAGCCAAGTTAGTCTAGCTTTAAAAATCAAATGTTGGTTGAAAGCTAGTAAATTTCTTCGAACAGCAATCTATCAAAATAGACGTAAAAAAGGCTCAGTGGACTATAGAAAACAGGTAGAAAACCCAATCCTTCATGGTTCCTTTATCGTATATTCGAGAGATTTTATCGAAAAAGAGGAGTATGCTTTTAACCCTAATACCTTCTTTTACTATGAAACAGAGATATTAGATTATGAAGCTGAATTAAAAGGATACAAGAGAATTTATACACCGAAGATTAAGATATTGCACCATCAAAATGTTGCAACTAATCAGGTTTATACAAACTTAGTAGAAAAAACCTTATTTTCAAACAAATGCAACTTTGAATCCACTAGTTATTTTTTAACTTTAATGGAGAAAAACAAAATTAGTCGGTAATTATTAAAAGTGAATAAAAAAAATGATGAAAAAAATTTTATATGTGACAAATGTTGATTGGAATTGGATAAAACAGCGTCCACAATTTATTGCAGAAAGCTTATCTAATTTTTATGAGATACTAGTTCTGTATCGCTATTGGTATAATAGAAAAGGGTTGACTGAGGATAGAAATACTAATATTACAAATATATCACGTATTTATGCCCTACCTTTTGTTAATAGGTCACCTAAACTAAAGCAACTGAATGATAAAATTGTTGCTTGGAATATTCGAAGAAAAGTTAAGGCTTTTAAACCAGAATATGTATATTTGACAAATCCAATGCAGTTTGCCTCTCTTGTAGACAATTCAGAACAAAAAATAATATATGATTGTATGGATTATCATGTGGCTTTTATAGAAGATAGAGAAGAACGCCAGCGATTAAAGGATTTAGAAGAGAAACTGGTCAATAGAGCTAATTTAATCTTGGTTTCGAGTGAGAAATTAAGAGAAAATATTATTTCTGATTATAACTTGGAAGAACAGGTTGATAAAATAGTGGTTGTTAGAAATGGTTATAATGGTAAAATTTTAAGCATTCCTACTCAGCATAAAAAGAATAACCAAAAGCTTGTACTTGCATATGTTGGAACTATCAGTCATTGGTTTGATTTTGATATCATTTTACGAAGTTTAGAAGATTTTGATAATATTGAATATAAGTTGATTGGTCCGATTAGCAAAGCTGTTATTCCTGAACATGATAGAATTCATTATTTAGGAAGTGTACCACACGAGAAGATTTATCAGTATATTGAGAATGCAGATGTTCTTATTATGCCGTTTCAAATTAATGATATTGTTGAAGCAGTGGATCCGGTTAAGTTGTATGAATATATTAACTTTAACAAAAATATACTTACGGTATGTTATAAGGAAATTCTGAGATTTGAACCATTTGTATACATGTATTCAAATTATTCAGATTACCAAATGAATCTGGTGCAATTGATTGAAAATAATAATTTGAAATATGACAGTATAGCTAGAGAAGATTTTTTGAAAAGTAATACTTGGGAAAAAAGAGCGGAGATGATTCATCAGCTGATTAATCAATTGTAGTTTTTTTGTGGAGAGATGAATGAAGAGACAGAAGTTTGAATTTATAGAGATTCTATACTATTTTACAGTGATGCTATCAGTGGGAATGTTTCTTATGTTTTCCCTCAACTTATATTGGCATAGAAACTTATTAACTATTTTATCTATTGCACTCTTATTTTTAATGATTCCTATACTGATTGTTAATGCTAAAAGAATTTCTAAATCTGCTTTTATCTATGGAACTTTTTTATCTATATGTATTATATATGAGATATTAAGAGCTAAAACTCTTTATAATTACAGTGTGAGTAATATTTTTTTGGCATCCCGGCAATATATATGGATTTTTCTATTTTTTGTATTGATTTACCTTTTTAAAAACAAACAAGAAAACATGAGAAAAATTTTAGATAATACACTCAATATTTTTATGTTTTCTCTTGGGATTAGAGCATTCACTTGGTTTTTATATACACTATTTCAAGTTGAACTATTTCCATCTATTTTAAGAGAATTCGGAGATTTGTGGTATCGAAATGAATTTTCGGTACGAATAGATGGAACGCCATTAATTATAGTAGGTTTACTAATCTCCTCTTTTTTCTATTTTAAATTTGGAAATAGGAAATACTTTTATTATTTGTTCTTGATATTAATGTATATAACATTTGTAAATCAGACAAGAATGCTACTGGTTTCTGTTTTGATTTCAATTTTCCTCATGTTTGTATATTCTAGAAGAACTTCTAGATTGCTCACCTCTTTAAGTTTTATAATTGTAATTATAGTATTCGTTTATGGAGGTGGATTGGATTATATTAAAGCGTATTTAAATATAGATACTGGATCATTTGATATGGGGTTAGGATTTAGATACTGGGAGTTGAAATACTATCTTGGTTTATTATCTAATGATGTATGGAAACTAGGAGTTGGAATTCTAACATCAAGCAACATAAATAGTAATTTTATTTTGGCTGGACCAGGTGCCGTTAAGATGTATCTAGATGATTTAGGTTTTTTAGAGTTATTCGTTCAATTTGGTGTAGCTGCAATTTTTATGTATGGTTATATATTTTATAAAATAATCAATTTAATTCTAAGAATGTCAAATGATAAATATAGAGTTGACCGAGCCTTTTTTATTGCACTCTTAACTAATTTAATAATTACTTCAATTTCTTTAAATATCTTTGGAGCGCAGAGAAGTTTCTCATTGGCAATTGTTCTTGCATTAATATTCTACTATGACTATAGGCTAAAAAATGACATAGAAAATTAGGTGTATAATGGATAAAGTATGTATAGTTATTCTCAATTATAATAATTATGAAGATACGATTGAATGTGTACAAAGTTTGAGAAGTACTATAAAATCAAATAAGTATGACATCGTGATTGTAGATAATAATTCGGTTAATGATAGTGTCAAAGAGTTATCCAGGGCGCTATCCCCTATTAAGATTATTACTAGTTTAGAAAATAGAGGATATGCGAATGGAAACAATATTGGAATAAAGTATGCTGAGGATAATGGATATGATTACATTTGTATACTAAACAACGATACACTAATTGAGGTTGATTTTTTGGAATCGTGTAAACGAGAACTAGAAGATAATTCCTCTGTTGCTTTTGTTAGTCCAGTGTTAGTTGAATATAAAAATAATAACTTGGTACAATCTACAGGTGGTGATATTTTTATTAATAGAGGAATTGTAACTTTAAAAAATCATGGTGCTCAGAGAGACAAACTTCCTTCTAAAATCGAAAGTGACTATATTGGGGGAGCGTGTTTAATGTTCAAAACCTCTATCTTGAAAATTATTGGATATATACCTGAAAGCTATTTTCTATTTTATGAAGAAACTGAATGGTGTTATAGAGCTAAAAAGTTAGGCTATAAGAATATATGTCTTACTCAAAGTTATGTTTATCATAAAGGTTCGGTCTCTATAAAAGCGGTCAATGGACTTCAAGAATATTTAATGGCGAGAAATAGAGTTGTATTTGTTCGTAGAAATGTAAATAGTAAACTAAGGTATACTGTTTTCTTGATCTATTTATTCATGCAACAACTTTATCATTGTTTCTCGAGAAGTGATTGTTCTAAAAGAAAGTATAAATATTATTTAGATGGTGTATTTAATAGAATTGATCCAACCTACCCATTTATTTTCATAAACGAATAAGTTACTACTTATAACTGTAGATATACCAAGATAGGTAGATTAAATAAGCAAAGAAAGTGGTCATTATAGGACCATAATTAAAAATAGTTAGGTGAAACATGGAAGTGTTTGATATATCTCAAATAAAAACAAAAACAGTTGCATTTGATTTTTTTGATACTGTTGTACATAGGAATTGTCATCCTGAGCAAACTTTGTATCAGTGGGCTAAGGAAATGGCTTTGGAGCTGAATTTTGATGTATCTCCTGCAATATTATACAAGATCAGAAAAAGTGTCGAAAACAATAAAGAGTTAGGCACTGAAGAAATGTGTTATCTAGATCTTTTGTCTGGAATATATAATAAAATTAAAGATAAGATAAAAAATACATCGAAAGAAGAGTTTATTCATAGAGCTAAAATTCTAGAGTTGAAAATTGAGTTACAACATATTTACTTGGATTCGGAAATTAAAGAAGTTTTAAAAAAATTGAAAAGTGATTCAAAACAGATTATCTTAGTTTCGGATTTTTATACTGATAAGGAATTAATAGAAACTATATTAAAAAAATTTGAAATTTTTGATTATTTTTCTTCTATCTATATTTCGAGTGAGAAAGCTTGCCGTAAATCCACAGGAAATTTATATAAGTTAATTTTAAAAGAATTAGGCTTAAATCCTATAGACATTACCATGATAGGAGATAATTATAAATCTGATTATGAAGTACCGCGTTCTCTAGGATTAAATGCTATTTATAGACAATACATAGATAAAAATACAACGGTAGCAGAGAAAGAGTTGGTAAGACTCTATAATCAAATTTTATTTTCTAACAGTAAAAAAGCACCGTTTAATATTTTTTTAGCTGACATCGTATTCTTTATTTCGAAATTGCATAAAAAGATGATTCAAGATGATGTTCAAATAGCACTCTTTTGCTCAAGAGAAGGACAGTTATTGAAAAGACTTTTTGATATATATCAAGATACTTTTTTGGGGAAAAATCAAAAGATTTGTACAGAATATTTTTATGTTTCTAGACGATCGACATTATATTCTTCTTTTACTTCTTTAGAGAATGAAGAATTTGAGATGATTTTTCGTCAATATAAAAAAATTACATTACAAAATTTCTTGTTAAATTTAAACTTTTCTGATAATGAAATCATATTGATTTGTCAAGATTTAAAAGAGAAACCAACATATGTATTAACAGTAGACGATCATTTATTAGAGAAATTAAAAAAACATCCTCAGTTCATTACGAAGTTCAATAAAGAGAAAAAAGACAGTCAATTACTACGTGATTATATAGAACGTTTAACTAAAAACCAAAATGAAGTATATTTAGTCGATGTGGGTTGGAAAGGAACGATACAAGATAGTATCAAAAAGGCTCTTCCAGACAAGAGAATAGTAGGTTATTATCTAGGATTGATGCTCAATGTTTACTCAGTAGAAAATAAAACGGATAAAACTGGTCTATTATTTTCTGATTATCCAAATAAATCGGAATTTTATGATATTGTAAGTAGAAATTTTGAATTTTATGAAGATATTTTTGTAGCAGATCATGGTCCAGTTTTGAAATATAAAAAAGATAGTGAAATTATTCCCATTCTTGAAGATGATAAGAAACATGTGAGTATTTATCAGGCAGTTAAAGATTATCAAGAAGAGTTAGTATTTGGATTTTCAGAAATTTTGGAAGCTTATAAGAAAATGAAGTTTCTCCCTTTTGAACAAAAAAATCTATGGCTAATGATGTCGCTAAAAAAAGAATGTATTTATATACCTAAGTTACAATCATTTTCTGAATCTTTAAAAGAAAAAGTTGTTGAAAATTTTGGTGAGATAGTAACTCTTAAGACTACGAAAAAATCTTTAAAAACGTTATTAAGAGAGAAAAGCGATCTACTTTGGGTTGATTTCGTTTATAGATTGTTTGGTGGTGTCAATTTCCTATTTATTCCAGAATTATATACAAGAGTTATATTTTTATTGAAATATTTAGATTTGAAATTGAGGTTGAAAAATTATGGGGAATAAATCCATAAAGTTGAATGCATTATTAAATATTGTCCTGACGCTATCAAATATCATCTTCCCATTAATCACTTTTCCTTATATATCTAGAATATTGAATCCAACTGGTATAGGTTTAACTTCATTTTTTAGTTCAATAGGGAATTATGGTATTTTACTTGCTTCTCTGGGAATTTCAACTTATGGTATCAAAGCAGTAGCAAGTGTTAGAGATGATAGAGACAAGTTGTCAAAGGTAGTGCAGGAGTTAATGATTATAAACGTTGCTATGTCTATAATAACAACTGCAATACTATTACTTTTGACTATATTTATAACACAATTGAATAAAGAATTTTCACTCTTATTGCTCACATGTGGGACAATTTTATCTTCTCCTTTTGCCTTAAATTGGTTGTATAGTGGAATGGAAGAATATACTTATATTACTACCCGGTCAGTAGTGTTTAAAATTTTATCATTAATATTGATTTTTCTACTTGTGAAAAGGCCAGAGGATTATATTGTTTTTGCTAGTATTTCATTGTTTTCTTCTCTAAGTTCAAATATCTTAAATCTATGGCATAGCCGACATTTCATTAATATTAAATTATATAAAAATTTACAATTTAAACATCATTTTAAACCAATGTGGTATTTATTTGCCTCATTACTTGCGGTAAATATTTATACTAATTTAGATACAGTTATGCTCGGTTTTATTAATGGTAATGAGGCTGTGGGATACTATTCTGTGGCATCAAAGGTTAAGTGGATTTTGCTTTCTCTTATTACATCTATTAGTGCAGTTTTGCTACCGAGACTTTCATTTTATATTAGTAAAAATGACACCTCGAATTTTAGAAAAATATTAAAGGAGTCATCTGCGGTTATATTTTTTATTGCGATTCCATTGATGGTATTCTTTATTGTAGAGGCGAAAGATAGTATCTTATTACTAGGAGGAAGTCAGTATCTTCCTGCGACCTTAGCCATGCAAATACTTATGCCAATTTTACTTATTTCTGGTTTCTCGAATATTACAGGAAATCAAATATTGATTCCAATGAATAGAGAAAAATATTTTATGGTTGCAGTAACGATTGGTGCTGTGATTAATCTTATTTTGAATCTACTGTTAATGCCTAATTTTGGAATTATTGGTGCTTCTGTCGCAACTCTTTTTGCGGAATTGTCGCAGATGATGGTACAACTACATTTTTCAAAAGAATATTTAGTATCAAATATATCGATAAAGAGTTTGGTTAATGTGATAATTGCAACAGTTGTTTCTACAATACCACTAATCATTTTGAATCAGCTGATAACGATAACTATACCATTTTATTCTCTAATGCTAGCAGGTTTTGCTTTCTTTTCATTATATTTAGTAATTCTGCTTTTATTAAAGGAGGAAGTGACGATTCAATTATTTTCTCTTCTTGCAAAGAAGAAGTAAATTGGTCAAAAATTGAAATGTATAAACAAATAAAGAATTTAATTATTGATTTAGGAGGAAATCATGAAGATAATGCTAGTTTTTGGTACACGTCCAGAAGCGATAAAAATGTGTCCATTAGTGAATGAGTTGAAAAAACAGGCAGATATGGAAACAGTTGTTTGTGTAACTGGTCAGCACAAGGAGATGGTTATCCCTGTTTTGGAATTGTTTGGAGTTCAACCAGACTATGATTTAGAAATAATGAAAGCTAATCAAACCTTGTTCTCTATAACAACAAGTATTTTAGAAAAAATTAAACCTGTTTTAGAAGAAGAACAACCAGATATTGTTCTAGTTCACGGTGACACTACTACAACATATGCAGCAGCTTTGGCAGCATTTTATCTTGGAATTAAGGTTGGCCATGTTGAAGCTGGGTTACGAACTTACAACCTGCAAAGTCCCTTCCCAGAAGAATTTAATAGACAATCGACTTCTATTATTGCAAATTATCATTTTGCTCCAACTGAATTGGCTAAAGAAAATCTTTTAAAAGAGGGTAGAGAGAATGTTTATGTAACTGGAAATACAGTTATTGATGCACTTACAACTACAGTACAAAAGGATTATACACACCCTGATTTAGATTTAAACGTTGACACTCGTCTTATTCTACTAACTGCTCATAGACGTGAAAATCTCGGAGAACCTATGAAACACATGTTTAGAGCTGTTAAACGAGTTTTAAATGAATACGATGATGTTAAGGTAATTTATCCAATTCATAAAAATCCCTTGGTGCGTGAAACAGCTGCGGAAATTTTTGGAGACACAGAACGTATTCAGATTATTGAACCTTTGGATGTTCTTGATTTTCATAATTTCATGAATCATAGTTACATGATTTTAACTGATTCAGGAGGAGTTCAGGAAGAGGCTCCTTCTTTAGGAAAGCCTGTATTGGTCATGCGAGATACGACAGAAAGACCTGAAGGAGTAGCTGCCGGAACGTTGAAATTGGTTGGAACTGATGAGGAGACTATTTATCAAAACTTTAAGATGCTTTTAGACGATTCCGAAGAATATAAAAAAATGAGTCAAGCTAGTAATCCTTATGGAAATGGTGATGCTAGTAAACAGATAGTTCGTATTTTACGCGGAATTTAAGCGAGGCTAGGTAAAGTAATAATATAGAAAGGTACCCTACTATGAAAGGTATTATTCTCGCGGGTGGTTCGGGGACACGTTTATATCCATTGACTCGAGCTGCATCAAAACAACTGATGCCGGTTTATGATAAACCGATGATTTACTATCCACTTTCAACTTTGATGTTGGCTGGGATTAGGGATATTTTGATTATCTCAACTCCTCAAGATTTGCCTCGTTTCAAAGAACTTTTGCAAGATGGCTCTGAGTTCGGGATTAAACTTTCTTACGCGGAGCAACCGAGTCCAGATGGTTTGGCGCAAGCCTTTATCATTGGTGAAGAGTTTATTGGTGATGATAGAGTTGCTCTGATCTTGGGTGACAATATCTATCACGGTCCTGGCCTTTCGAAGATGCTACAAAAAGCGGCTAGTAAGGAGTCAGGAGCGACTGTTTTTGGTTACCATGTGAAGGACCCAGAACGGTTCGGTGTTGTTGAGTTTGATGAAGACATGAACGCCATTTCTATCGAAGAAAAGCCAGAACATCCTCGTTCAAATTATGCAGTTACAGGTCTCTATTTTTACGATAATGATGTAGTAGAAATTGCCAAAAGTATTAAACCAAGCCCGCGTGGTGAATTGGAAATTACAGACGTTAACAAGGCTTACCTAGATCGCGGAGATTTATCCGTTGAGGTTATGGGACGTGGCTTTGCCTGGTTGGATACGGGCACTCATGAAAGTTTGCTAGAGGCTTCACAATATATCGAAACAGTCCAACGTATGCAAAATGTTCAGGTTGCAAACTTGGAAGAAATTGCTTACCGCATGGGCTATATCAATCACGAAGATGTGTTGGCCTTAGCCCAACCACTTAAGAAAAATGAATACGGACAGTATCTGCTCCGTTTGATTGGAGAAGCATAGATGACAGATAATTTTTTCGGCAAGGCACTTGCAGCACGTAAGGTTGATGCAATTCCAGGTATGTTGGAGTTCGATATTCCCGTTCATGGAGATAATCGTGGCTGGTTTAAAGAAAATTTCCAAAAGGAAAAAATGCTTCCACTTGGATTTCCAGAGTCTTTCTTTGCAGAAGGAAAATTGCAAAACAATGTATCTTTCTCACGTAAAAATGTCCTTCGAGGCCTCCACGCAGAGCCTTGGGATAAGTACATCTCTGTAGCAGATGGAGGGAAAGTTCTGGGTTCTTGGGTTGATCTACGCGAGGGTGAAACCTTTGGGAATACCTATCAGACAGTCATTGATGCAAGTAAGGGAATCTTTGTTCCTAGAGGTGTGGCCAATGGTTTCCAAGTCCTATCAGATACAGTTTCTTATAGTTATCTGGTCAATGACTACTGGGCTCTCGAGCTCAAACCTAAGTATGCCTTTGTGAACTACGCTGACCCAAGCCTTGGCATTGAATGGGAAAATCTTGCAGAAGCAGAGGTTTCAGAAGCTGATAAAAATCATCCACTACTTAAGGATGTAAAACCTTTGAAAAAAGAAGATTTGTAAAAAGGGAAGAATATGACTGAATACAAAAAAATTATCGTGACAGGTGGAGCTGGTTTTATCGGTTCCAACTTTGTCCACTATGTTTACAAGAATTTTCCAGATGTTCATGTGACAGTCTTGGACAAGTTGACTTATGCTGGGAACCGCGCTAATATTGAGGAAATTTTAGGTGATCGTGTTGAGTTAGTTGTTGGGGACATTGCGGATGCAGAGTTGGTAGACAAGTTGGCAGCTCAAGCAGATGCTATCGTTCACTATGCTGCTGAGAGTCACAATGATAATTCACTCAATGATCCATCGCCATTTATTCATACTAACTTTATCGGAACCTATACTCTTTTGGAAGCAGCTCGTAAATATAATATTCGTTTCCACCATGTGTCTACAGATGAAGTTTATGGAGACCTTCCTCTACGTGAGGATTTGCCAGGTCATGGTGAAGGTCCAGGTGAGAAATTTACCGCTGATACCAAATACAATCCAAGCTCTCCTTACTCTTCAACCAAGGCAGCTTCAGACTTGATTGTCAAAGCCTGGGTACGATCATTTGGAGTCAAGGCAACGATTTCTAACTGTTCAAATAACTACGGTCCTTATCAACACATTGAAAAATTTATCCCACGTCAGATTACCAACATCCTAAGTGGAATTAAGCCAAAACTTTACGGTGAAGGTAAGAACGTTCGTGACTGGATTCATACCAATGACCATTCTTCAGGTGTATGGACAATCTTGACAAAAGGGCAAATCGGTGAAACCTACTTGATTGGTGCTGATGGCGAGAAGAACAACAAGGAAGTTTTAGAACTAATCCTTAAGGAAATGGGACAACCTGCCGATGCCTATGATCATGTGACTGATCGTGCAGGACATGACCTTCGTTATGCGATTGACGCAAGCAAGCTCCGTGATGAGTTGGGCTGGAAACCAGAATTCACCAACTTCGAACAAGGTCTCAAAGAAACCATTCAATGGTACAGAGATAACCAAGAATGGTGGCAAGGAGAAAAAGAAGCTGTTGAAGCCAACTACGCTAAAACACAAGAGGTTCTTGAAAAATAAAAGGCAGAAACTTTCTGCTTTTTATTGCTATACCGAAGAATTGTGAATCAGTTGAAAGGAAGAAAAATGATTTTAATTACAGGGGCAAATGGCCAATTAGGAACGGAACTTCGTTATTTATTAGATGAGCGTAATGAGGAATATGTTGCGGTTGATGTGGCTGAGATGGATATTACCGATGCAGAAATGGTGGAGAAAGTTTTTGAAGAGGTGAAACCTACTTTAGTTTACCACTGTGCAGCCTACACCGCTGTTGATGCAGCAGAGGATGAAGGGAAAGAATTGGACTTCGCCATCAATGTGACAGGGACAGAAAATGTCGCAAAAGCATCCGAAAAGCATGGTGCAACTCTAGTCTACATCTCTACAGATTATGTCTTTGACGGTAAGAAACCAGTTGGACAGGAGTGGGAAGTGGATGACAAACCAGATCCTCAAACTGAATATGGTCGTACTAAGCGTATGGGAGAGGAACTTGTAGAAAAACACGTTTCAAACTTCTATATTATCCGTACTGCCTGGGTTTTTGGAAATTACGGCAAAAACTTCGTCTTCACAATGCAAAATCTTGCTAAAACTCATAAGACCTTGACAGTTGTAAATGATCAACATGGTAGACCAACCTGGACGCGTACCTTGGCCGAGTTCATGACTTTCCTAGCTGAAAATCGCAAGGAATTTGGTTATTATCATTTGTCAAATGATGCGACGGGAGACACAACTTGGTATGACTTTGCGGTTGAAATTTTGAAAGATACAGATGTCGAAGTCAAGCCAGTAGACTCAAGCCAATTTCCTGCCAAAGCTAAACGTCCCCTAAACTCAACGATGAGTCTGGCCAAAGCCAAATCTACAGGATTTGTCATCCCAACTTGGCAAGATGCCTTGAAAGAATTTTATAAACAAGAAGTGAGATAAGCAATAGAATGATTTTCTAGTCTAATAAAAGAGGCGGATAATGAACTCCAAAGGAGCTTAAGATGTACGATTATCTGTTGTAGGTGTGGGCCTTTTTTGGTGCAGTGTTTGTCCATGAAGCGACCTTAAAAGGCAAAAAGTAAAAGTCATTGAAAAAGGAATCACATCGCGGGTAATATCTATACCCGTGAAGAGGAAGGTATTCAAGTTCATCAGTATGGAGGGAAGAATAGTATGATAAAATATTTTTTAAAAGCATTAGAATTTAATATGATTAAGAAGAAAAGATTAGATTTAAAAAATTCTGACTTCACGATAATAAGCTCTAACTGTCTTGGAGGTGTAATAAGTCATAAATTAGGGCTTAAATTTATGTCTCCAACAGTGAACTTGTTTATCGAACCCAGCTCATTTGTTAAGTTTTGTAAGAATTTGACTTACTATTTTGAGCAACCACTAGCGGAAAAAGAATGGTCAGGTGATTATCCGATCGCTTTATGTAATGATATAGAGATACATGGTTTACATTATAAAAATTTTTCAGAATTAAAAGATAAATGGAATGAAAGAAAGAGAAGAGTAAATTTGGACAATTTATTTATTTTCATGATAGAGCGGGATGGATGTACATATGAAGATATATTGGAATTTGATAAATTATCCTATAAAAATAAAGTTGTGTTCGTAAGTAAGGAGATGCCAGAAATAAAGTCTGCCATACATATTCCAAAAGCTAATGAAACAATTAATGGTAAAATACAAGTGAAAAGTCTACTAGGATATAGAAATATACTGGTAGGAAAAAGAGATATTGATCTTTTTGATTATATTAAATTTTTTAATGAAGGAATAATACAATTAAATAGAAAATAGGGATATTTTTGAAATAAAATATGAAATTTTGATTAATAAAACTCTAAGCAGGCAGATCCTGCTAACTCATGACAAAATAAGATGAAATCCGTCATTGCTTGCACCCATAAGATTCTTAGAATCATTTACAAACTACTCTCCATCAAGCAGACTTATCAAACAGAAAAGGCGCTAGGACTGAGGAAACAGTTCTAACGCCCAAAATAAAAAAATTCAATTCAATTATAGTATAGGACAAGAAGTGATTTTTTGCGCTTTTTTACTGTTTTTTTCAAATAAAAGTCGGAGGAGGTAAAAACTCAATTTGAAGATAAAATTGAGTAAATCTTTCCGTTATAAAACGCATAGTATCAAGTTTTTTTTGAACATCTGATATTATGCGTTTTCTTATTTTAAGGGGGCGTTTGCCCAGCCGTTTTCTTTTTATTTACCCACCGATGAAATCGTCGGATAATTATAAAAATTCAAGAAAAAGCTTGCGTAAATGTTAGAAAATTCGAGCACGAATGTTTTTTTTGTGTTATAATATTCTGTGAGTAGTTATGCCTTGGTGTAGCTATTAAAAATAGAAGTGTGAAACTGGTAAGATAGAGAGGACGCAGTGTAATGACTAGGAATGGTTTTTTTACAGGCTTAGATATCGGAACTAGCTCTATTAAAGTGTTGGTTGCAGAGCTTGTAAATGGTGAAGTAAATGTAATTGGCGTAAGTAATGCCAAAAGTAAAGGTGTCAAAGATGGGATTATCGTTGACATCGAAGCAGCAGCGACTGCTATTAAGTCTGCAATTTCTCAAGCAGAAGAAAAAGCAGGAATTTCAATCAAGTCTGTAAACGTTGGTTTGCCAGCTAATTTGCTACAAGTTGAGCCAACTCAGGGCATGATTCCGGTGACATCAGATACAAGAGAAATTACAGATCAAGATGTTGAAAATGTGGTTAAATCAGCTTTGACTAAAAGTATGACTCCAGACCGTGAAGTTATCACCTTTATTCCAGAGGAATTTGTCGTAGATGGATTCCAAGGAATTCGTGATCCTCGTGGAATGATGGGGGTGCGTTTGGAAATGCGCGGTCTCTTGTACACTGGCCCACGTACGATTCTCCATAATCTTCGTAAAACTGTAGAGCGTGTAGGCATTCAAGTCGATAACGTGATTATTTCACCTCTTGCAATGGTTCACTCTGTCTTGAATGAAGGTGAACGTGAGTTTGGTGCGACTGTTATCGACATGGGTGGTGGTCAAACGACTGTTGCCACTATTCGCAACCAAGAACTTCAATATACAAATGTCAACCAAGAGGGTGGCGATTATGTCACAAAAGACATTTCAAAAGTTCTTAAGACTTCTAAGAAAATTGCAGAAGGTCTAAAATTGAACTATGGTGAAGCTTATCCACCGCTAGCTAGCAAGGAAACTTTCCAAGTTGAAGTAATCGGTGAAGTTGAACCAGTTGAAGTAACTGAAGAATACTTGGCTGAGATTATTTCAGCAAGACTTAAGCACATTTTTGAGCAAATTAAGCAAGATTTGGAAAGACGTCACCTATTAGACTTGCCAGGAGGTATTGCTTTGATTGGTGGGAATGCCCTCCTTCCAGGTGTCGTTGAATTGGCTCAAGAAGTATTTGGAGTCCGTGTTAAGTTATTCGTACCAAATCAAGTTGGGATTCGCAATCCTGCTTTTGCCCATGTCATTAGCTTGTCAGAATTCGCTGGAAGCCTTACTGAAGTGAATGTTCTAGCTCAGCGAGCAATTCGAGGGGAACATACTTTAAGCCACCAGCCACTTGACTTTAGAAGTTCAGCTCAACCTGTTTCACCTGTTTCTCCACGACCAGTATTTAATACAGTGACAACACCTGAGCCTGAAACAAACCAATCTGTTGAACCAGTAGCTCCTCTTCAATCAGAAGAAAAGAGCAAAGGTAAATTAACAGATCGTTTCCGTAGCTTGATTGGAAGCATGTTTGACGAATAAAATAGAGGAATATAAATATGACATTTTCATTTGATACAGCAGCAGCACAAGGTGCAGTAATTAAAGTAATCGGTGTCGGCGGTGGTGGTGGGAATGCCATCAACCGTATGGTTGACGAAGGCGTTTCTGGCGTTGAATTTATCGCAGCCAACACAGATGTACAGGCTTTGAGCAGTACAAAAGCTGAGACAGTTATCCAGCTCGGCCCTAAATTGACTCGTGGACTTGGTGCAGGAGGTCAACCTGAAGTTGGTCGTAAAGCTGCAGAAGAAAGCGAAGAAGTATTGACAGAAGCGATCAGCGGTGCTGATATGGTCTTCATCACTGCTGGTATGGGTGGTGGTTCTGGTACAGGTGCTGCACCAGTTATCGCTCGTATTGCAAAAAGTCTTGGTGCTTTGACAGTCGGTGTTGTAACTCGTCCGTTTGGCTTTGAAGGAAGCAAACGTGGACAATTTGCCATCGAAGGGATTAACGAACTTCGTGAGCATGTTGACACACTCTTGATTATCTCAAACAACAACTTGCTAGAAATCGTTGACAAGAAGACTCCACTTCTTGAAGCATTGAGTGAAGCAGATAACGTTCTTCGTCAAGGTGTGCAAGGGATTACAGATTTGATTACAAATCCTGGTTTGATCAACTTGGACTTTGCAGACGTTAAGACTGTTATGGCCAATAAAGGGAACGCCCTTATGGGAATTGGTATCGGTAGCGGTGAAGAACGTGTTGTAGAAGCTGCTCGTAAAGCAATCTACTCACCACTTCTTGAAACAACTATCGATGGCGCTGAGGATGTGATCGTTAACGTAACTGGTGGTTTGGACTTGACTTTGATTGAAGCTGAAGAAGCATCAGAGATTGTTAACCAAGCAGCTGGGCATGGAGTTAACATCTGGCTTGGAACATCTATTGATGAGACAATGAAAGACGAAATCCGCGTGACGGTTGTTGCGACAGGAGTACGTCAGGATAAAGTTGAGAAAGTTGTAACTCCTCAACCACGCCAAGCAACACACCGTGAACCTGCTCGAACTAGTCATGCGCAGACTTTTGATCGTAATTTTGATATGGCTGATACAGCAGAAATTCCAACTCCAAGTTATCGTCGTCAAGAAGCTCCAAAGACATCAGCTTTTGGTGACTGGGACTTGAGACGCGATGCCATCGTTCGTCAAGGAGAGCCAGTTGTTTCTCCAGTGGAACGTTTTGAAGTTCCAGCAGCTACGGATGAAGATGAGTTGGAAACACCACCATTCTTTAAAAATCGTTAATGAAGATGAATTTAAAAGAAAATACGAACCTTGTTTTTCAACAGATATCGAATGCAGTTCAGGAAGCTGGTCGTGAAAACGACTCGGTTTCTGTGATTGCGGTGACCAAATATGTAGATGTTGAAACAGCCTCAGCTTTGGTTTCGCAAGGAGTGCAACACATTGGTGAGAACCGTGTTGATAAATTTCTTGACAAGTATCATGCTCTAAGTGATAAGAATCTTACCTGGCATTTGATTGGAACCTTACAGAGACGTAAAGTCAAGGAAGTGATTTCTTATGTGGATTATTTTCATGCTTTAGATTCATTAAAGCTAGCTCAGGAAATTCAAAAACGAGCAGACCACAAGATTAAGTGCTTTTTGCAAGTAAATATTTCTAAGGAAGAGAGCAAGCACGGTTTTTCGAAAGAAGAATTGTTAGCCCTCTTACCAGAACTTTCAGAATTAGACCAGATTGAGTATGTGGGACTGATGACCATGGCTCCATTTGAAGCAACTAGTCAAGAGTTACTAGAGATATTTAAAGAAACGCAAGAATTGCAAAAAAACATTCAAGAAAAACATCTCCCCAATATGCCGATGACAGAACTAAGTATGGGTATGAGTCGAGACTTCAAAGAAGCGATTCAATGTGGTTCAACTTTCGTTCGAATCGGCACAGCATTTTTTAAGTAGGAAATAACCATGTCACTAAAAAATAAATTTGAAAAGTTTATAGATTATTTCACTGAAGATGGAGAAGAAGTGGCACCAAACGTTGCTGAATTAAAGCCTGAAAAAACGCTAACATCAGTTTCTGCCCCCATGGAAGAACTTCCACAAGCTCAACAACTTCCCCAGCCTTCACAAGTGAATTCAAAGGAAAAAAACATTACGCGCCTTCATGCTCGTCAGCAAGAATTAGCGATGAAGAGTCATCGTAGTACAGAAAAGGTAACCATTGATGTTCGTTATCCTCGTCGCTACGAAGATGCAACGGATATCGTTGATTTACTAGCAGGCAATGAAAGTATTTTAATCGATTTCCAATACATGACTGAAGTACAAGCGCGTCGTTGTCTAGACTATTTAGATGGAGCTCGTCATGTACTTGCTGGTGAATTAAGAAAGGTTGCAAATACCATGTACCTTTTGACACCAGTAGGAGTTGTGGTTAACATCGAAGATATTCGTTTGCCAGAGGGAACTCATGGTGAAGAGTTTGATTTCGATATGAAGAGAAAACGAGTGAGATAATGATATTTCTAGTTCGCTTTATTCAAAACGCTACAGATATCTATTCTATGATACTTGTAGCGTTTGCTCTCTTATCCTGGTTTCCAAATGCCTATGAGACTAGAGCAGGCCGTTTGTTGACTAATTTAGTCAAACCGATTCTTCAACCCTTGAGATGTCTGCCGCTGAGTATTGGTGGTTTAGATTTTTCAGTTTGGGTGGCCGTCCTTTTAGTTCATTTAGTCGGTAACTATCTGATCCGTTTTCTTTTAATACTAGCATGAGAAAAGATATCTATCAGCATTTCTCAGTCGAGGATATTTCCTTTATTGATAAAGGATTGGAGTGGCTTAGGCAGGTTGAAGAGCATTACGCTCCCATCCTAACTCCCTTTATCAATCCCCATCAGGTCTTTATTTTAAAGACATTGGGCAATCATCAAGGGATTAAAGTTTTTTCTAGCAATGATTTTGTAGCTAGCGAGTATAGTCGTGTACTACTTGCACCAGATTATTTCATACCGACTTTGACGGATTTTGAAATGGACTTGCTTGAGATTGTTTATTCTAGCAAGTTTGACCAATTGACTCATTCCAAGATTTTAGGAACTGTTCTGAATCGTCTGGGAATCGATCGCAAGTTATTTGGTGATATATTGGTAACGGAAAATAGGGCTCAAATCATTGTGGACCGGAAATTCACTTCCCTCTTCCAAGACGGGATTCAAAAGATTGCTCGATTGCCTGTCAAACTTGAAGTCAAATCCTTTGAAGAATTGGTAGAAGCCGAGAGTGATTATCAGGAAAAGGAAGTTTTAGTTCCGAGTATGCGCTTGGATGCTTTCTTGTCAAATGTTCTGAAATTGTCTCGCTCGCAGACAGCTGATTTGTTAGAAAGAAAATATGTTCAGGTAAATTATCATCTGGTTGAAAAATCTGATTATCAAGTTAAGATTGGTGATTTAGTAAGTGTCAGACGTTTTGGAAGGATTAGTGTTCTGAGAGAAAATGGTCAGACAAAAAGGGATAAGAAGAAATTGACAATACAATTATTATTAAGTAAGTGAGGGGAAAATATGCCAATTACATCGTTAGAGATTAAGGATAAAAGCTTTAGTACTAAGTTTAGAGGTTTTGATCCTGAAGAAGTTGATGAATTTCTCGATATTGTAGTTCGAGACTATGAAACATTGGTTCGAAGTAACCATGATAAAGAGCAACAAATTAGAAATTTAGAAGAGCGTTTGTCTTATTTTGATGAGATGAAAGATTCATTGAGTCAGTCTGTTTTAATTGCTCAAGATACTGCTGAGCGAGTTAAACAAGCAGCTACTGAACGCTCTCATAATATCATTCATCATGCTGAACAGGAATCACAACGTTTGCTTGATGAAGCTAAGTACAAGGCAAATGAAATTTTACGTCAAGCAACTGATAATGCTAAGAAGGTTGCGATTGAGACAGAAGAACTGAAGAATAAGAGTCGCGTCTTCCATCAACGCTTGAAATCTACAATTGAAAGTCAATTGGCCATCGTTGATTCATCTGATTGGGAAGAAATTTTACGTCCAACAGCAACTTATTTACAAACCAGTGATGAGGTCTTTAAAGAGGTGGTTAGAGAGGCTTTGGGGGAAAATATTTCAGCATTTCATGAGGAGGAAGCCAATGATTTGACTCGTCAGTTTTCACCTGAAGAGGTTGCTGAGCTCCAAGCACGTATAGAAGCAACTAATCGTGAATTGATGGAAGCACAGGATGAATCAACTTTATCTGACTTATCTTCGTTAGTAAATAATGAAATGAGTTCTGAGTCTAAAGAGGATTCAGAATAACAATTTCTCAACATTTGTAATTGTAAAATCTGAGAACAAGATCTTATCAAACATATTTTTAGCGAGTAGGAGATGGTGGAAGTCCTACAATCCCTGTTGATAAGATTATCCTCTCAAGTTATCAAGTCTGAAGTTAGTAGGATTTGACGTTGCCCACGTTACGGGAAAAGAGGGAGAAAGACTAGTTCTTTTTCCGAACAAAGGTGGTACCACGATTTTCGTCCTTTTTAGCGAGTCGTGGTTTTTATTTTGCCTATATAAAAAAGGAGATATCATGAAACTCAAAGAAACTTTAAATCTTGGGAAAACTGACTTCCCAATGCGTGCAGGCCTTCCTACAAAAGAGCCAGTCTGGCAAAAAGAGTGGGAAGAAGCAAAACTCTACCAACGTCGTCAAGAGTTGAATGAAGGGAAACCTCACTTCACTCTTCATGATGGGCCTCCGTACGCTAACGGAAATATCCACGTTGGTCATGCTATGAACAAGATTTCAAAAGATATCATTGTTCGTTCTAAGTCTATGTCAGGATTCTACGCACCATACATCCCAGGTTGGGATACACACGGACTACCAATCGAGCAAGTTTTGGCTAAACAAGGTGTTAAACGTAAAGAGATGGACTTGGTTGAGTACTTGAAACTTTGCCGTGAATACGCTCTTTCTCAAGTAGATAAACAGCGTGAAGACTTCAAGCGCTTGGGTGTTTCAGGTGACTGGGAAAATCCTTATGTGACTTTGACTCCTGACTATGAAGCAGCCCAAATCCGTGTCTTCGGTGAGATGGCAAACAAAGGTTATATCTACCGTGGTGCTAAGCCAGTTTACTGGTCTTGGTCATCTGAGTCAGCTCTTGCTGAAGCGGAGATTGAATACCACGACTTGGTATCAACATCACTTTACTATGCCAACAAGGTTAAAGATGGCAAAGGTGTTCTAGATACAGATACTTATATCGTTGTCTGGACAACTACTCCATTTACTATCACAGCTTCTCGTGGTTTGACAGTTGGTGCAGATATTGATTACGTTTTGGTTCAACCTACTGGTGAAGCTCGTAAGTTTGTGGTCGCTGCAGAATTATTGACTAGCTTGTCTGAGAAATTTGGCTGGACTGATGTTCAAGTTTTGGCGACTTATCGTGGTCAAGAATTGAACCATATCGTGACAGAACACCCATGGGATACTGCAGTAGATGAACTCGTTATCCTTGGTGACCACGTTACAACTGACTCTGGTACAGGTATCGTCCATACAGCTCCTGGTTTTGGTGAGGACGACTACAATGTTGGTGTGGCTAATGGTCTTGAAGTTGCTGTGACAGTTAACGAACGTGGTATCATGATGGCTAATGCTGGCGCTGAGTTTGAAGGTCAATTCTACGACAAGGTAGTGCCAACTGTCATTGAAAAACTAGGCAACCTCCTTCTTGCTCAAGAAGAAATCTCTCACTCCTACCCATTTGACTGGCGTACGAAAAAACCAATCATCTGGCGTGCAGTTCCACAATGGTTTGCTTCAGTATCAAAATTCCGTCAAGATATTTTAGATGAAATCGAAAAAGTGAAATTCCATTCAGAATGGGGTAAAGTCCGTCTTTACAACATGATCCGTGACCGTGGTGACTGGGTCATCTCTCGTCAACGTGCTTGGGGAGTTCCTCTTCCAATCTTCTACGCAGAAGACGGCACACCAATCATGACAGCTGAAACGATTGAACATGTAGCTCAACTCTTTGAGGAACATGGTTCAATTATCTGGTGGGAACGTGATGCTAAAGCCCTCTTGCCAGAAGGATTTACACATCCAGGTTCACCAAATGGTGAGTTCAAGAAAGAAACAGACATCATGGACGTTTGGTTCGACTCAGGTTCATCATGGAATGGTGTCGTGGTTAACCGTCCAGAACTCAAATACCCAGCCGACCTCTACCTTGAAGGTTCTGACCAATACCGTGGTTGGTTCAACTCTTCTCTTATCACATCTGTGGCTAACCATGGTGTGGCACCATACAAACAAATCTTGTCACAAGGTTTTGCCCTTGATGGTAAAGGTGAGAAGATGTCTAAATCTCTTGGAAATACCATTGCTCCAAGCGATGTTGAGAAACAATTTGGTGCTGAAATCTTGCGTCTCTGGGTAACAAGTGTTGACTCAAGCAACGATGTACGTATCTCTATGGATATCTTGAGCCAAGTTTCTGAAACTTACCGTAAGATCCGTAACACGCTTCGTTTCTTGATTGCCAATACATCTGACTTTAACCCAGCTGAGGATGCAGTAGCTTACGAAGAACTTCGTTCAGTTGATAAGTACATGACCATCCGCTTTAACCAACTTGTTAAGACCATTCGTGACGCTTATGCAAACTTTGAATTCTTGACAATCTATAAAGCCCTAGTGAACTTTATCAACGTTGATTTGTCTGCCTTCTACCTTGATTTTGCCAAAGATGTTGTTTACATCGAAGGTGCCAAATCATTGGAACGCCGTCAAATGCAGACTGTCTTCTATGACATCCTGGTGAAAATCACTAAACTCTTGACACCAATCCTTCCTCACACTGCGGAAGAAATCTGGTCATATCTTGAGTTTGAAGCAGAAGACTTTGTTCAATTGTCAGAATTGCCAGAAGCTCAAACATTTGCTAATCAAGAGGAAATCTTGGACACATGGGCAGCCTTTATGGACTTCCGTGGTCAAGCTCAAAAAGCCTTGGAAGAAGCTCGTAATGCCAAAGTCATCGGTAAATCCCTTGAAGCTCACTTGACTGTTTATCCAAACGAAGTCGTGAAAACTCTTCTTGGAGCTGTTGATAGCAATGTAGCTCAACTTTTGATTGTGTCTGAGTTGACCATCGCAGAAGGTGCAGCTCCAGAAGGTGCAGTAGCCTTTGAAGATGTAGCTTTCACTGTAGAACGTGCAGCTGGTGAAGTGTGTGACCGTTGCCGTCGTATCGACCCGACAACAGCAGAACGTCATTACCACGCAATCATCTGTGACCACTGCGCAATCATCGTAGAAGAAAACTTTGCGGAAGCAGTCGCAGAAGGATTTGAAGTAAAATAAAAGTAAAAAATGGCGAGGGTAGTCCAAAGGGTAATTTGAAAAGAAAGGCCAATAGCACTCTCCAACATTAAACGCATAATATCAAGACTTTTGCAAGTCTGGTATTATGCGTTTTTTTATTGTAATGCCCTTTTTACCAAGTATCTTTTTTGTATAGTGGATTGAATCCATAATATAGTAGATTGAATCTAAAATCATACATTATGACTGCTAAAAATATTTCTAGAAATTAGTTTGACTTTCCTAATCGAATTGTTCATACCTTATTTCAATCAAATATAGTATAGCACACTGTTGCTTCTAAAATATGGATAGAAATTGATTTGATTTCCCTAGTCAATTTGTTCAGATTTGATTTCATTACACTATAAAATAAAATTGCACTTTTTGTTAGCAGGCTGCTTAAGAAATATCTAAGTCCGTGTGTAAATTTGGAATTCTAGTAGCTAATCAACGTATTCTAGGAAGCTAAGGAAAGAGTTTCTAACAAAACATACAATATATATGGTTGTGTGGTGAAAATTTCTGCTCTTTTTGATTTTAAAAGAACATCAAGTTTTTAAGAAAAAAACTAACAAAATAGAGAAAAACTATATTTAGATATTATAAAAACTTATATGTATATATTTGGAATGTAATAAACTGAAAGAAATCTAAAGAATAAATTTGATTTATTTAAGTAAAAAGATTATAATAAAATTGTATTTATAATACTACATAAACACAAAAGGAGAAATAAATATGTGTTTTAATCGTAAAAATGCAGAACAAAAGAATTGGCGTATGATCAAAAAAGGAAAACATTTCTTGTTTGGTTGTTCGCTAGTCTTTGCGGTTGGAGCTACACTAGCTACTCCAACGGTTCACGCTGACAGTGTAGAAGCTAAGACAGAAGCTACAAATTCAGCAACACAAAATGAACCTACTGCAGAGGCGACGACCTATGCGGCACCAGCTGCAACTAGCCCAGTTGCGACTGAAGCAGTAGAAGCAAATTCAGCAACTACTGCAGTTTCAGTTGATAAGACTCAACTAGAAGCTCTTTTGGCACAAGCTAAAGCTAAAAACTTGGATGGTCAAGAAGCTTCAGTTAAAGATGAGGTAGAAGCTGCAATTGCAGAAGCTGAAGCATTAGTTGCTAACGGATCTGCAAGTCAAGATCAAATCAACCAAAGTGTTGAACGCTTGACTCAAGCAGTGGCAAGTGTGAAGGAAGTGACTGAAGTAGCAGCTGAAACAACTGCAGAATCTTCAGAAACTCCTAAAGTAAGAAGCAGACGTGCTGTTGAAGGTTCAGTACGCTCAGTGGATGAAAACAACCTGCAAAGAGCGATAGTTACCAAAGAAAACTTTGAAAGTTTCTTCCAAGAAGGCGGAACTGCTTCCTATGATAAATCTTCAGGAACTATTAAGTTGACAGAAGATGTATCAGGACAGGCTGGTAATGCCTACCTACGTTTTAAAATCGATCCTAACCAAGATTTCTCTTTCACTGGTAAGGTAGATATTGGTAATAAATACGAAGGTCATACTGTAGATGGTCGCCCAGGTGGTGACGGGGTCGGTTTTACATTCCATACAGGTAATGCAAACAAACTCGGACAATCTGGTGCTTCAGTCGGTATGGGGGGGATTAACGCAGCATTTGGTTTCAAACTAGACTCATGGCACAATACAAGTAACCCAGATGCTAAACAAAATTCTATAGCTGACCCTAAATATGGTGGTAGAGCATGGGGAAGTAATGCTTTTGGTGCGTTTTACTCATCAAACAATGCAGGGAAAGTAAATAACATTTCAGATGCTAAAGCATTGACTCCTGCTCCTAATGGTGACTGGGTTGATTTCAAGATTAACTATAATGGAACTACAAAAGAATTTACAGTAACTTATGGCAATCAAACTTGGACTACTAAAATTGATAGAACTAGTCGAAGTATGACAAATGAAGCCAAGAATGCCTTGACTGCTAGAAATGCTACCTATGCCCTCTCATTTGTCGGAAGTACAGGTTCTGGTACAAACTTGCAACGTGTTCAGATTGAAAAATTTGAGTTTACAGCGCCACAAATCGTCCACATGAAATTTGTTGATGCAAAAGGTAATGAAATCGAAGCAAGTAGTGCGATTCCAGGTGATGAAAATGAGGTTATTAACCTTAGCACCCAGAACAACAAAATTGCTGCAGTCGAAGCTAAAGGTTATAAATTAAAGAGAATCGATGCAAGCAAAGCACCTTCATATAACGAAGGAAACAATACCGTTACCCTAACTCCAGGTGGGCAGTTGTTGACTTATGTATTTGCACCAGCTGGACCTACTGTCACTCCAACATTACAAGTTGGCAATGTTATGACTGAGCCAGGTATCAAGTCAACAGACAATACCATCTCAGGGATTGGTAAAAAAGGCGCAACGATCAAAATTGCTGCTGCTGGTAAGACAATTGTTGATAATGTGACTGTTGCTGAAGATGGTTCTTGGTCTGCAACTCTTCCAAGTGGTGTAAACAGTAATATCACTGACCAAGATCAGCTGGTTCCAAGAGATACATTGACAGTTACCCAAACGATCAATGGTGAAGAAAGTGCTGAAACAGAGGTTAAAGTTGGACTTGGTGAATCAGTTGTTCAACCGTCTGAAACTTCTTCTGATAAACAAAGTATTGTTGCAGAAACTACTACAGTTACTTTGAAAGTGCCACATGATGCGGGAATTGCTTACTTTGATTATCCTAAAGCTGGTAACGCTAGAAGTGTAGTAGCTATTAAACGCGATTCAATTCCAGGGGCATGGACTTCAAAAGACGAATCAAAAGCAGTTGTTAAGTCATACTCTACTGATGGTTTCTTTGATACTATTGTCCTTGAAATGAAAGAGCAAATCCAACCAGGTAAGGCTAAGGTAGTTTCAAACATTAAAGAAGATAAATACACAAGTCCTGTTGGTTGGAAAGAAATTAATGTAGAAGCAAAACCAGCAGATACAACACCACCAGCAGCACCAAAAGTAAACCCAGTGACAGCAGCCTCTACAGCAGTAACAGGTACAGCTGAGCCAGGCTCAACCGTAGAAGTAACCCTTCCAAATGGTTCTACAGTATCCGCAAAAGCTGACCAAGATGGAAACTTCAGCGTTCCAGTTAGCGGATTGGAAGAAGGTAAAACAGTATCTGTTACGGCAACAGATGCAGCAGGTAACAAGTCAGGTGCAACATCAGTTACAGTACCAGATACAACAGCGCCAGCAGCTCCAACTGTAAACCCAGTTAAGGCAGGCGCTACTGCCATTACAGGTACAGCAGAAGCAGGTTCGACAGTAGAAGTAACCCTTCCAGATGGACAAAAAGCTTCTGCAAAAGCTGGAGAAAATGGTGAGTTTTCAATTCCAGTTCCAGCTTTGAATGCTGATGATAAAATTAGTGTTACAGCAACAGATGTAGCTAAAAACACATCAACACCAACTAAAGTTACTGTAAAAGAGACAGTTCGTCCTGTTCTTAACATTCCTTATGATGATGCTGATACTCAAGCTATCTACGTTTACTCAGGTGAAACAAACAATATCGAGCTCAAAGTGACGGATAATTCAGGTAAGATTGTCAAAGCTTACTTGGCAATGCCAGCTGATAACCGTACTGGTCTTGGTCAAGAAGATAATACCTATCTGAATGGTAAAGCTCGTTCAGGTTTGTATTTGAATGCTGAGAAGATTAAGACTGAAACAACAACTACAGAAACAAGTCCAGCTGTCATTCGTGTAACAGGGGATATTCCTAAGAATACATACACTGACGGAGCTGCGATTACTCGTTATCTATTTGCTGAAGATGCGGCAGGGAATACTTCATACGAGCATGTTGGCGCAAACATGGATAAAGGTGCTCTTGGACGTATTCGCTTCATTTGGAAACCGCAATCATTCAAATATACTGCTGTAGCTCCATCAACACCTATTACCTCAAACACTGTTCCAGAAGCAAGCGCTATTGAAAAAGCTGTTAAAGATGCAAACCCAACTTTCAGCGATAAGATCGAAAGTGTTTCTGTAGATGGTACTAATGTTAAGGTGACTTATAAAGATGGAAGTACAGATGTTATTCCAGCAGACTCAGTATTTACAATTGAACCAACTGCACCTACAGTTACACCAGTTAAAAATCCATCAAGCCTAACTCAACCAGAAAAAGATGCAGTTAAGAAAGCCGTAGAGACAGCGAACAAAACTGCAACTAAGGTTGAAGTAGGAAATGATGGTACTACAACATTAACCTACTCAAATGGCTCAACAGCTACCTTAAAACCAAGGCAAACAGTTAGTCAAGCAGATATCACAGCTCCAAACGCACCAGTTGTGAACCCAGTTAAAGCAGGTGATACTGCCGTAACAGGTACAGCCGAAGCAGGTTCAACAGTTGAAGTAACACTTCCAGATGGCACTAAAGCAACAGCAACAGCTGACAA
>NZ_JARZZP010000016.1 GCF_029948085.1 Streptococcus taonis
TACCTCTATTATACGACTTTACACAAAGAAAAGCCCTTAGAAACTTGACTTCCAAGGACTTTGTCTTCAATCTGAGAGACGGTTTGCCGTCTCTTTTTCTGTAAGCAGTTTCCTTGACATCTTGTTTGTTTTACGTTATCATATGTCCATATAATATATGGGAGTCTGTGTACAGTCTGAGAGGAAGTGTTAAACTTCGACCGCACCTGATCTGGGTAATGCCAGCGTAGGGAACGAAACTTAGCCGAATCATGCACCTTTTTCATATATGAAAGAGGTTTTTCTTTTTTCATAAAGAAAAACTGTAAATTAAAAGGAGGTTTTAATGAAAGCAAGCATTGCTTTACAAGTCCTGCCCCTGTCACAGGGGATTGACCGCATAGCTGTAATTGATAAGGTCATTGCTTATCTGCAAGCTCAAGAAGTGACCATGGTGGTGACACCATTTGAAACGGTCTTGGAGGGGGAGTTTGATGAGCTTATGCGCATTCTCAAAGAAGCGTTAGAAGTGGCGGGGCAAGGAGCAGACAATGTTTTTGCCAATGTGAAAATAAATATAGGAGAGATTTTAAGCATCGATGAGAAACTTGAAAAGTATAATGAGACGGCATATTAGTCTGCTAGGATTTTTGGGTGTCTTATCTCTTTGGCAGGTGGCGGGATTCTTAAAACTCTTACCAAAGTTCATCTTGCCGACACCACTTGAAATCCTCCAGTCTTTTGTTCGTGACAGAGAATTTCTCTGGTACCATAGTTGGGCAACCTTGAGAGTAGCTTTGCTAGGTTTAGTGTTGGGAGTCTTGATAGCCTGTATCATGGCTGTTCTTATGGATAGTTTGGGCTGGCTCAATGACTTGATTTATCCTATGATGGTAGTTGTCCAGACCATACCGACCATTGCCATAGCACCCATTCTAGTTTTATGGCTGGGGTATGGGATTTTGCCCAAGATTGTCTTGATTATCTTGACGACAACCTTCCCGATTATTGTCAGTATTCTAGATGGATTTAGGCATTGTGATAAGGATATGCTGACCTTATTTAGTCTGATGCGAGCCAATCCTTGGCAAATCCTTTGGCATTTTAAGATCCCGGTTAGCCTGCCCTACTTTTATGCAGGTCTGAGGGTTAGTGTTTCCTACGCCTTTATCACAACAGTGGTATCTGAGTGGTTGGGAGGCTTTGAAGGACTAGGTGTCTATATGATTCAGTCCAAGAAACTGTTTCAGTATGATACCATGTTTGCCATTATTATTTTGGTATCGCTGATCAGCCTTTTGGGTATGAAGTTGGTTGATATTAGTGAAAAATATGTGATTAAATGGAAACGTGCTTAAAATAGAGCGTTTTGGAAAAAGAAAAGAGGAAATAAAAATGAAGAAAACATGGAAAGTGTTTTTAACGATTGTAACAGCTTTTGTAGCTATTTTGCTTGTGGCCTGCGGCCAAGGAACTGCTTCTAAGGATAACAAAGAAGCAGAACTCAAAAAAATTGACTTTATCCTAGACTGGACACCAAATACCAACCATACAGGGCTTTATGTAGCCAAAGAAAAAGGTTATTTCAAGGAAGCTGGGGTGGATGTTGACTTGAAATTGCCACCAGAAGAAAGCTCATCAGACTTAGTTATCAATGGCAAGGCGCCGTTTGCTATCTATTTCCAAGACTACATGGCTAAGAAATTGGAAAAAGGAGCAGGCATTACCGCCGTTGCAGCGATTGTAGAGCATAATACATCAGGGATCATCTCTCGTAAGTCTGACAATATCAACAGTCCAAAAGACTTGGTTGGTAAGAAATACGGAACTTGGAATGACCCAACTGAGCTTGCTATGCTGAAAACCTTGGTAGAATCTCAGGGTGGAGACTTTGAGAAGGTCGAAAAAGTACCAAACAACGACTCAAACTCAATCACACCGATTGCCAATGGCGTTTTTGATGCTGCCTGGATTTATTATGGTTGGGATGGACTTCTTGCAAAATCGCAAGGTGTGGATGCCAACTTTATGTACTTGAAAGATTATGTCAAGGAGTTTGACTACTACTCACCAGTTATCATCGCTAACAACGATTATCTCAAGGACAACAAAGAAGAAGCTCGCAAAGTCATCCAAGCCATCAAAAAAGGCTACCAATATGCTATGGAGCACCCAGAAGAAGCTGCAGATATCCTCATTAAGAATGCCCCTGAACTCAAGGATAAACGTGACTTTGTCATCGAATCTCAGAAATACTTGTCAAAAGAATACGCAAGCGACAAGGACAAATGGGGACAATTTGATGCGGACCGCTGGAATGCCTTCTACAAATGGGATAAGGAAAATGGAATCCTCAAGGAAGACTTGACTGATAAAGGATTTACCAACGAATTTGTAAAATAATGACAGAAATTAGACTAGAACACGTAAGCTATGCCTACGACAATGAAAAGATTTTAGAGGATATCAACCTAGAAGTGACTTCAGGTGAGGTGGTCTCTATCCTAGGACCCAGTGGTGTAGGAAAGACCACACTCTTTAACCTGATTGCAGGCATTTTAGAAGTCCAGTCAGGACGAATCATTCTTGACGGAGAGGAAAATCCCAAGGGGCGCGTGAGTTATATGCTACAAAAGGATCTGCTCCTGGAGCACAAGACTGTGCTAGGAAATATCATCTTGCCCCTCTTGATCCAAAAGGTGGATAAGGCAGAAGCCATTGCCCGTGCAGATGAAATCCTTGCTACCTTTCAGTTGACGGCTGTACGGGACAAGTATCCTCATGAGCTTAGTGGCGGGATGCGCCAGCGTGTGGCCTTACTTCGCACTTACCTATTTGGGCACAAGCTCTTTCTTTTAGATGAGGCCTTTAGTGCCTTGGATGAGATGACCAAAATGGAGCTTCATGCCTGGTATCTTGATATTCATAAACAGCTAGGCCTGACGACACTCATCATTACGCATAGTATCGAGGAGGCCCTTAACCTTAGCAATCGTATCTATATCTTGAAAAATCGCCCTGGGCAGATTGTTTCAGAAATTGAACTAGATTGGTCTGAAGACGAGGACAAGGAAGTCCAAAAGATTGCCTACAAACGTCAAATCTTGGCAGAATTAGGCTTAGATAAGTAGAAAGATAGGGAGTTGGTGAGGATTATTCATTACCAGCCCCTTTTTCTTTTAAAAATGAAAAAATTTCGGTATAATAGTCAAAGATAGTCAAGGTTTAAAGAGAGGTGGGTTTGTTATGAGACTTAAAAATACATCAGATCATATTGAGGCCTACATCAAGGCAATTTTAGATCAATCTGGTATTGTGGAGTTGCAACGGAGTCAGTTGGCAGATACTTTCCAGGTTGTTCCTAGTCAGATTAACTATGTGATTAAGACTCGTTTTACAGAAAGCAGGGGATACTTGGTTGAAAGTAAGCGTGGTGGTGGTGGCTACATTCGTATAGGTCGGATTGAATTCTCAAACCACCATGAAATGCTTCGCGATTTACTGTATTCGGTGGGCGAAGAAGTTAGCCTAGCTATCTTTGAAGATGTTTTAAGACTCTTGTTTGAGCAGGATTTGGTGACTCGTCAGGAGATGAATCTATTATTAGCGATGGCGACAGACCGAGTTCTAGGTGAGGATGCCAATCTTATCCGTGCCAATATGCTCCGACAGTTATTACAAGAGGTAGATAGAAAAGGAAAATAGAACTAAATGAAATATTCAAAAGCATTGAAAGAATGTATAGACAGTGCCTTTCTGGTCGCAAGTCATTTTGGGGCAGAATACCTAGAGTCTTGGCACCTATTGATTGCTATGGCCAATCATAGTTACAGTGTAGCTGGGGCGACTTTAAACGAATTTCCTTATGAGATTGATCGCCTGGAGGAAGTTGCTGTAGAGCTGACTGAAACAAAGTATAGCGATAAGGAAAATTATCAGGAGTTGCCTTTTTCACACCGTTTGAAGGTATTGTTGTTGGAAGCAGAGCACGTTGCTTCTGTCGTTCATGCCAAGGTATTAGGAACAGAGCACGTGCTTTATGCTATCTTACATGATGGCAATGCCTTGGCTACTCGTATTCTAGAAAAAGCGGGATTTTCTTACGAAGATCAGAAGGATCAGGTCAAGATTGCTGGACTTCGTCGTAGTCTTGAAGCGCGTGCTGGTTGGACTAGAGATGATTTGAAGGCCCTTCGTCAACGCCATCGTACGGTAGCGGACAAGCAAAATTCTATGGCTAATATGATGGGCATGCCACAGACCCCAAGTGGAGGTTTGGAGGATTATACGCATGACCTTACGGAGCAAGCCCGTTCAGGCAAATTGGAACCAGTCATCGGTCGTGACCAAGAAATCTCTCGTATGATTCAAATCTTGAGTCGTAAGACCAAAAATAATCCTGTCCTGGTTGGAGATGCGGGTGTGGGTAAAACAGCTTTGGCACTTGGTCTTGCGCAACGTATTGCCAATGGAGATGTTCCAGCTGAAATGGCTAAGATGCGAGTTTTAGAGCTTGACTTGATGAATGTTGTTGCTGGGACTCGTTTCCGTGGTGATTTTGAAGAACGTATGAACAATATCATCAAAGATATTGAGGAAGATGGCCAGGTCATCCTCTTTATCGATGAGCTTCATACCATTATGGGTTCAGGAAGTGGGATTGATTCGACCTTGGATGCGGCCAATATCCTGAAACCTGCCTTGGCACGTGGAACTCTGAGAACTGTCGGTGCGACTACTCAGGAAGAGTATCAAAAGCACATCGAAAAAGACGCAGCCCTTTCTCGTCGCTTTGCAAAGGTGATGATTGAGGAGCCAAGCTTAGCAGATAGTATGGCTATTTTGCAGGGCTTGAAAGCAACTTATGAGAAGCACCACCATGTCCAAATTACAGACGATGCAGTCGAAACAGCTGTCAAAATGGCACATCGTTATTTGACGAGTCGTCATTTGCCAGACTCAGCAATTGATCTTTTGGATGAAGCGGCAGCAACAGTGCAAAATAAATCGAAACACGCTAAACAAGAAGAGTCAGGTTTAACACCAGCTGATAAGGCCTTGATGGATGGCAAATGGAAGCAAGCAGCTCAGCTCATTGCAAAAGAACAGGAAATACCTGTTTATAAAGATGTAGTAGAAGAATCTGATATTTTGATCACCTTGAGTCGCTTGTCAGGTATCCCAGTTCAAAAACTTACCCAAACGGATGCCAAGAAATACTTGAATCTGGAAGCTGAACTGCACAAACGTGTCATCGGTCAAGATCAAGCTGTTTCAAGCATTAGCCGTGCCATTCGCCGCAATCAGTCAGGGATTCGCAGTCATAAGCGTCCGATTGGTTCCTTTATGTTCCTAGGACCTACGGGTGTCGGAAAGACCGAATTGGCCAAGGCTCTAGCAGAAGTTCTCTTTGATGATGAATCAGCCCTTATCCGCTTTGATATGAGTGAGTATATGGAGAAATTCGCGGCCAGCCGTCTTAACGGAGCTCCTCCAGGTTATGTAGGTTACGAAGAAGGCGGAGAGTTGACTGAGAAGGTTCGCAATAAACCTTACTCAGTTCTGCTCTTTGACGAGGTTGAAAAGGCTCACCCAGACATCTTTAATGTGCTTTTACAGGTTTTGGATGATGGTGTCTTGACGGACAGTAAAGGTCGCAAGGTTGACTTCTCTAATACCATTATCATCATGACGTCAAACCTTGGTGCGACAGCCCTTCGTGATGATAAAACAGTTGGATTTGGAGCTAAGGATATTCGTTTTGACCAAGAAAATATGGAAAAACGTATGTTTGAGGAGCTGAAAAAGGCTTATCGTCCAGAGTTTATCAACCGTATTGATGAGAAGGTAGTCTTCCATAGCTTGTCAAGTCAAGATATGCAGGAAGTAGTTAAGATTATGGTCAAACCATTGATTGCAAGCCTGGCAGAAAAAGGAATTGACTTGAAACTCCAAGCATCTGCCCTTAAACTTCTAGCTCAGCAAGGCTATGATCCAGAGATGGGGGCTCGTCCACTTCGTAGAACTTTGCAAACGGAAGTGGAAGACAAACTTGCAGAGCTTCTTCTTAAAGGTGAATTGGAAGCTGGCAAGACTCTGAAAATTGGTGTTAAAGCTGGTCAATTAAAATTTGAAATTGTTTAAAAATGTGAGGTTGGAACAGATTGTTTCAGCCTCTTTTTTGAAAAGTTGTTGCCCAAATAGCTACTTGGATTGTGCATTTATTTTAAGGATTTCAAAACAGAATTCTCCTGATCAGGTTTTGCATATCAAGTAAAAAAATCTTATCATGTAGCAATGTTTTTATAAAAAATAATAAAAAAGTGTTGACAAAGACAGAAGGATGAATTATAATAAAAAATATAAAAAGTTATAAAAAGGTTGAACAGATATGAAAAAGAGTATAGCGGTGGTTTTTGGCACCTTTGCTCCCTTACATCAAGGGCATATTGATTTAATCCAAAGAGCAAAACGTCAATGTGATGCTGTATGGGTGGTAGTTTCAGGTTATAAGGGGGATCGTGGTGAACAGGTAGGGCTTACACTACAAAAGAGATTTCGCTATATTCGTGAAGCTTTTCGAGATGATGAGTTGACCTCTGTTTGTAAACTTGACGAAAGCAATATTCCACGCTATCCGATGGGCTGGCAGGAGTGGTTGGATCAGATGTTGCAGGCCATTTCCTATGACCATACTAGTGAGGAGCTTATCTTTTTTGTAGGAGAGTCCGAATACCAACAAGAATTGTCAAAACGTGGTTTTGAGACTGTTCTACAGGAAAGAAAATTTGGAATTTCGGCTACCATGATTCGAGAAAATCCAAGTAAATATTGGAAATATATCGCTCAACCATTCCGCCGTCAGTTTACGAAAAAAGTGTTGATTATGGGAAGTGCTAGTAATGGGAAAACAACTCTAGCAAAGGATTTAGCTCGCTTCTATGATGCGCCAGTCAGTCTGGAATATGCTCGTGAGTATCAGATAAAAAATAATGTCCGAGATGATGAGCTTACCCCAAAAGATTATTATTACCTTCTTTTGGGCCAATATGACCAAACTTCCAAGTTAATCGATAGCAATGCCAATCGAGGCTTGGTCATTGCAGACACCAACTCATTGGTAACCAAGGGTTACTACGATTACTACATGGAAACTGAAGAGCAGGGGGACTTGTCCGTAGAAACCTTTGATAATCTCTTCGTTTCCATCTTAGCCAAGGAAAAGTGGGATTTAATCCTCTTTGTGCAACCTGTTGGCTCTTATGTCAATGATGGTTTTCGAGACATGACCATGGCAGAAGACCATATCCGTCATAGTTTTTCTCAGCATTTGGATATGATGAGGGAGCAATATCTGCCTACTATCCCTCATGTTTATCTAGCTGATGACTATCTAGGAAATTATGAAGCAGCAAAAGTAGCTATCGATGCTATTTACCAAGCAGATTAGGAGAAGAAAATGAAAAAAATAACTGAAAAAATTACTCGATTTATCGCAAACTTTAAAAATGTTCACGCAGAAGCTCGTAAAATTGGTTTTGCAGGAGTTATGCGTTTGCTTTGGAAAGACCTCTTTGTGGGACGCAGTCTTTTCCAGTGGCTCTATTTGATTGTTTTATCAAGTGTCCCTCTTATTCTGGAGTTTACACAAAACACGGAAAGTCATGATTGGGTTGGCCTTTTGGCCTCTTGGACAGGGATTGTCTGCGTTATCTTGGTAGCTGAAGGTCGGGCAAGCAACTACCTTTTTGGAGCTATTAACTCTGCTATCTACTTGGTATTGGCCATGGATGCCACTTTCTATGGTGAAGTATTGACCACAGTTTATTTCTTTGTGATGCAGCCTATTGGTCTCTATACTTGGTTGTCTAATCGGATCAATGAGCAAGGAAGACCAGAGGAGTCTCACTTTGAAGCTAAGAAACTCGGTCTGATTGATTGGCTCAAGTACTTGGCCTTGACTGCTATCATCTGGATTGGCATGGGATTAGCCTACCAAAGTATCAGCAGTGCTCGTCCTTTCCGTGACAGTGTTACCGATGCGACCAATGGTGTTGGTCAGCTCTTGATGACACGTCTTTACCGTGAGCAATGGATTTTCTGGATTGCAACCAATCTCTTTAGTATCTACCTCTGGTGGGGTGAAAATATCCATATCCAAGGGATGTACTGGGTCTACACCATCAATAGTCTAGTCGGTTGGTACCAATGGACTAAGGCTGTCAAGGAGGGATAAGATGGCTGAAACGATAATCCCGGCTGGAATGACAGAGAGAGAATATTTTGAGATTCATGCGACTGAGAAGGAATTTTTAGACTGGTACTGCAAACAGGATCTTCCTCAGTATGAAAAACCGAGCGTGACGGTGGATATGGTAGCTTATTGCTTTGTGGAAGGGAAAATCAAACTCTTGCTGATTCGTCGCAAGGCTCATCCTTATCAAAACTGCTTGGCTCTGGTCGGTGGTTTTATGGATAAGAGTGAAGATGCAAGGCATGCTTGCCAGCGTGAGGTGCGAGAGGAGGTTAACCTCGACCTTCCTTTGGAAAAAATCGAACAGTTGATGACAGTGTCTACTCCAGGTCGTGATCCGCGGGGCTGGACGGTTACTATCGCCCATTTGGTGTATCTACCTAGCCGCGCACTTGATCTCGTTCAAGCTGGAGATGATGCCAAGGATGTGGTTTTTGTCGATGTCGATTTTCAGACGGGCAAGTGCTTCTTAGAGGGACTAGAGCTGGGGGAGCAAGACTTCGCCTTTGACCATTATGCCATTATCCAAGAGTCTATTAAACGAATCCAAGGACGTCTTGACTGGAATCCGACCTTCCTCTATCTGCTAGAGGAGAAATTCACTGTCTATGAAGGAACCGAATTAGTCAATCTCATCAACCCAGGACGACCAATCGTCAGCAATAACTTTCTCGTAAAATACGGTGAATATGTAGAAGAAGTTGGGCTCAAACGAGTGCCTAAAAAGAAACCAAGAAAAACCTATCGATTAAAATAAAAAGATTGGGGTTCGAAATCGATAGCCCAAGTCTTGGTTTCCTAGTTTCAGTCCTGAGAAGTTTCAACAAATCCGATGGCTGGTTGAGCTTGAGAATAGAGAAAATACAGTTTGTGTCAAAAGTCAATTCAGCTATCGTGTCAAAGACTTATTAGTCATAAAAAAACGAGGTCGGGATTTTTTCCCGACCTCTTGTTGTTTAAGGATGTTTATCTTTATTAGAATTGCTCATGATTCGAATGAATAAATCTTTGTATTTATATTTTAAATAATGTTCGTGTAAGTACATTAGAGACACATAAACAATCATGAAAATAGTGGTTAAGTAGAACAAATCAAATGTGGTCTGGGCGTAGCGACTTGCAGACTGATAAGAGCAGAAAGCATCTAAAATCAACCAAGGAAGATACTTGTAATATTTGCTTAACATAAGCCTACACCTCCAATATCCTATTTCAATTTTATTATAGTCTTTCAAGAAAAAAATGCAAGCGATTACACTTTGAAATATAGCACTTTGTCAGGAAGAACTTTTGTGTTTTTTTAAATTCTTTACGAATAAAAGATATAGGAGGAGTAAGAAAATAAATGTACTAAAAAATAATTCTAAAAAATTTTAGATAAATAGTTGACAGATTTTAAAACAAACATTACAATAATGTTACAAAAACATTTCTTAACATTTCAAAAATGTTACAAAGGAGCAAAAAATGAAAAATAAAACTTCTATCAAATTAATGGCCGCAACTGTACTCGCTTCAACATTACTATTGGGGGCTTGTGGTAATAAGAAAGAAAATACCACAAGTGATAGTTCTAGCAAGACAACACAAGCATCTTCTAGTTCTAAGGCAAGTTCTTCAAGTAAAGAGAACAAGACTCAGAAGTCCTCAAGTTCAGCTTCATCAGAAAAAGCTAAATCATCATCTTCCGATCAGTCAACGACTACTGCTAATCAATCGCAAGCAACACCAGCACCAGAAACAAGACAGAGTCAAGAAGCTTCTAACCAACAGGCATCTTCGCAAACTCCCTCAAATCAACAAGGTTCTCAAGCACAGACTAGCCAGTCGACTTATGACCCAACTACTGACCGCAAACTTCAAGATAAGCAAGCAGAACACAACAAACGTTACAAGGGTGTTCTAACCATGGTTGATGGAGATTTCTCTGCCGCAGCTGGCAACTGGAAGGGGGCTAATGGCGAGACTATCACTGTCTCATCAGGTGGTCAATTTACAGTAGAATCTGCTGATGGTAAGAAAGAAAACTACTCTATCCAAGGCTATGCCTATACTCTTGATGATGGTAAATATAATGCCAAAATTGGTGGTGGAAAAGTCATTCAAATTATAACAGGCGCAGATGGCACTGTTTCAAGTGTTACTTTGATTAAGCCATAGACTCCAGTACTGACATAATTTGTTTAAAAATAGTTTAGTTGATGAGTGCCTACAGCATTTGAAGTTGATAAGACGTCATAAATGAACTCCAGAGATGAGACTAACTTGGGAGTATATCTAATCATATCTACCTGAACTAACCGTTTTTCACTTAGTTTCTTTCAGAGAAAGTGGTATAATGAAAAAATCAAAGGGAAACGAGTGATGAATCAATGCCAGATAAATTAATTTTACCTCAAAACACACGACTCATGGGAGTGTTCCTTGGCTTTATCGGTGGTTCTTTGGATGTATTCTGTCACATCCAGTACCATAGTTTGGTGGCAACGCAGACAGGGAACATTCTCCTACTGATATCAGATTGGCACGATTCACATGTCATCAATACTATGTTGAGATTCTGCTCGATTATATTCTTTTCCCTAGGCTTTCTTTTTGCCTTACACATGAAAGAATATCGCAAAACAGCCTACTGGCGGGTTAAGATGCTACTTCCCTTATTTATCGGGACCCTTGTACTTCCCTTCTTTTCTCGCTTTCCTCTATTAGAAGTTCCTTTTATTGCTTTTGGAACAGGCATGATGATGCTAACATTTACGGGTAGTTTGATTGAAGATCATCCCTATGTCATTTTTATGACCTCTGGAAATTACCGAAAAATGTTGACTGCTTTGTATCGCATCGTTAGAGGAGAAGGAGATGTTCAAGAATATCGTCGCCAATCCTTGAACTATGGAATTGTTGTAGGAAGTTTCGTAGTGGGTGCCATTAGCTTGGCTGTATCTATGCATTTTTTTCATGAATGGTCTATCTGGATTGTCAGCTTCAATTTGTTTTTGATCATGTCCTACTATATTGCTAGAGTGAAGCAACTCGATTTGCAAGATGAAAATATATAAAAAACGGCAAATCTCAATTTGAGGGATTTGCTATTTTTGTTACGATGGTCATGTCGTACATCTGAGTAGGAAGTCCTCCGTGGGCTCCTCGCTACCAGTGAACTTTTGAGCAACTGAATTTGTCCATTCGGGGATGGATAAACTATTTCTCATTGGGATATATAAAGAACATCGTCACCAGCATAGATGAGCAATTGCGTACTCACCTATGAGTGATTATCTGAAAGGAATGGAAGAAGAAACCTAGGTAACTGTGGGTCCTACTTAAGTTAGGAATTCCTAAATGGATAGCAGATAAGGTATCTGGCTGGGGTGACCACTATCAATTAGGGCTCAAAGGTCGGTACTTAAACGTGATATATCAAAACCAGTCCTCGAAAAGCGCGGACTGGTTTCTTACTTGGTTTACTACCTTGAACGGCATGTACCATGGTGTGAGTGGGGTTAGTCTTAGCCAATCTTCCATATGATAATATGTATTTAACTAGAAATATTTATTTCATTTTCTCCTGAAATTTTAGTATTAGGATTTTGAGAGATCAAGTTCTAGATACATCTTTTCTGAAGACAGATCGTTTTGAGCACCGAGCAAGAGATTTTCAAAAAAAGCTGTTAAAAACTCAGGACGTCTCTGTAAGATCCTTGCATTATCTAATACCAAGGCATCACGAAAATACTTGGCATGTTGCTGAAGTGGTGTATTATCAATATCAAAACCAAACTCACGAAGATACTGAATCAAAAAGACCGTTACCGTCCGAGTGTTTCCTTCGCGAAATGGATTAATCTGCCAGATTCCTGAAATAAAATGTTGGATTTGTTTAACCATATCCGCCTGGGTTAATGTCGCATATGCAACTTGTTTTTCCTGATTAAAATCATAATCCAAGGTCATTTGAATCATGGGGTAATCAGAGTACACAACACTTTCACCATTCAAAACAGGTTCATTCTTTGTAATATTTGTCTGACGAAATTGCCCCACTGGAATAGAGGCTTCAAATATATCCTGAAACAATTCCTTATGAATAGCAAGTAGGGTTGCAGGACTGAAGCTAAAGCCTCTTCGAGATAATAGTTCCACTATACGAAGAGAAACCAAGTCTGCCTCCTCCGTGCTTGCATCAATAGTATGATGATAAGCCGTTGCATCTTCATAAACCTGCTCGTAAGTCAGTTCACCCTGGGCCTGCTTCTCAGCCAAAGATTCCATATAAGCTGATGGGACTAGATTATCAACCTTCTGTAGACCAAAACCAATCTGCCATAAATCACGCTTAGCTTCATAAGACAAGTTTGGATTGTCAATGTTGTAAGTTGGTTGCATAGAAAGGTCCTTTCAATTCTTTTTCTGCATCATCGGTAAAGGGTGAAATTTAGTAGGAACTGTTTTAAATTATAAAAAGCATTCACAATAAGTTATACCCAACATCCCATGCGCTCATCCGGAATGTCCTTTGGATGAATGGTTTGATTAAACGAATAATTCTAGCGTGCATACTTATCAAACTCATTGGCATACACCACTCTGAACTCGTTGGTCTGTTCAAATCCCAACTCAATTCCCCCAACACCTGATAAGAAAGCTACAATGTTGTTTTCGTGCGGGTTTGAATTGAAAAAATTTGTTATGTAGTACCCTGCTTTCTAGAATTTTACCTTTGGTTATATTAAAGAGATATCTTGTGAAATAATATATTTAAATGATAAAGTGATAATTATATGTCGTAATTATAAATAATTAATTCGCTCGCTGGAACTCGACAAGATCCATTTCTATTAATTTTTCTAGGGACATTAATTTTTTTAATTTTAAATATACTATCATTACTATATAAATCCAAGATTTCGTCAGTAAAGGAATTAGATACTAAAAATTTAATTCCTCTTTTATGAAGCCTGATACAAATATCTCTTAACTCCTTTTGTTTTTCAATTGGGAATCCTAATTCTGTGTATCCCGTGAATGAAGAGGAATTAAGTGGTAAATAGGGTGGATCAAAATATACAAAACTTCCTTTCCTTAGATGCTTTAGTGCCAACTTATAATCTCCCGTCATCATTTTTAAATCAGCTGTATTGAAGTAATAAGAAATACCATTAATCATTTCTTCATTTATTATCTGGGGATTCTTATGTCTACCATAAGGGGTATTGAATTGCCCCAGTTGATTTACTCTAAAAAGGCCATTGTAACATGTCTTGTTTAAGTAAATAATTCGAGAAGCTCTTTCTATATCTGTTAATTCACTAAAAGATTCCAACCTATCTAATTCTCGAATATTGTAAAAATAATCTTTAGAATTATTATTTTTGTGATTATAAAGATTATCAATGAGAGCCTGAGGATTTTCCTTAACAACTTTATAAACATTCATTAATTCTGAATTGTAATCATTAATAATCGCACGCTTAGGCTGTAGATCAAATAATAAGGCACCTCCACCTAAAAAAGGTTCAACATAAACAGTAATATCAGTAGGTAAATGCTCTCTGATTACATCTAGTAACTGTCTTTTCCCTCCTGCCCATTTTAAAATAGGTTTTAATCGAGTTGTTCCCATCACTAAAATACCTCATCAGAATAAAAAAATGAATTAAGTCTATCTAAAAGCCAACTTTTATTCATTCTTTCTCTATCTATATTTTGAGAAAGGTCACCTTTCATTTTTCCTTCTGGATAATTAATACTGTGATACGAGATAAATTCTTTAGTTAAATCCATAAGGTTTTTCTGTCCATGTTTGCTAGACAAAAACCTAACAAATTCTTGCTGTTTTGCAGAAAAATCTTCAGAAGTCTTCTTTAATGTTTCAACCAGTAAATCTTCGTCAAATACCATATCTTCAATTTCTTTACCACTATCAATACTATAAACTTCAATTTCAAAATTTCTAAATTTACTTATTTCACTATTAATCTTTTTCTTTGCTTTCTCCCCTGCTGGATCACCATCTAACAAGATAAATATCTTTCTATGTACCTGACTTACTTTATCTAAATACACTAGAATTGATACTACTGATTCTGCTCCACTTCCGACAAAATTAAAATCTAAATCATTTTCATCATTCTTATATTTTTCATATCGTATTTGCGGTCGATATGGTTTTGACTCTAAAATATATTCAATATAATTTTTATCCGTCTTTCCTTCACATATTATAATTTCTCTGTGGTCATCTACTTCATCTAATAAACCATAATTTTTTAATACTTGATTTTTAATTTCATTAGTAAACTTGCTAACTACAGAATTTTTCACAATATCAAAATCATTCTTACTTCGTTGATATGATTGCTTCCTTTTACTCTGCCGAATGTTATAAAATCTAAAGATAGGATTATTCACTTCTTTTAAAAATTCTCGTGAATGAGTAGTTATGAATAACTGTGATTTATTGTTTTCATTATTCACTAGTTCTAAAATAGAATCTTTTAAACCTGTTGTTAAAAGTGGGTATAGAAAAGCTTCAGGTTCATCTAATAGAATTATTTTATTATGTTTCTGAAAAATCTCATTTAGTAAAAAGAATGTTAACAAAATGACAGATGTTCGTTGTACCCCTGCTCCTTTAGCATCAATAATCTGAGCGTAATCATCATCTAACTTCAACGAAATATTTTTCAGGAGAAATTCTGTGATTTTTGCTTGATCATCAATTACTAACTTTGGCTTTATTTCAATATGATTTTCTCTAAATAATTTAAACTCATTATCTAAATCCGACTCGATATCATTAATATGTTCTTTAAAAGTACCTAGTAACAAATCATACTGTCTTTCAAACTCTTCTACAGTTTGTTTAATTTTTTTATGCTTTTTCTTAAAATACTCTAGTACCATATCGTTTAACAAAGAAAATGCCTGACTAGACAAGTCTTGGTCTGTTGTACTTAGATACACACATTTAAATTTGGTGTTTAGATATTTTTTTATTTTGCTACTCGAGTTTAATTTTGCATGTTTTGAATTCGTCTTGTAAAGTTCCGACTCTTCTTTATTAAGATTGCAATAAATTTGATACTTACTTTCTTTACCAGTTTCTAATTCATCATCAATAAAGTCTACGGTAATAACAGGATCTTTACTAGCACCTTTAGTAATTTCCTTAATAGCATTTCTATCAATACTTGGATTGTAGGACTTAGGATTAAAAAATAAATTAATAGCTCTTAAAACGTTTGTTTTTCCAACGTTATTTCGACCCGCAAAAATATTTAAAACATCAAGTTCCCTAATAATATTTTCTTCATTAGTAAATGATCTAAAATTACTAATTTTTATTTGAGAAATTTTTATCATATCTTATTTTCCTATATATCTTAACTAATGTTATTTACGATGCCCTAGACCAACTTCTTCATCTCATCAATACGTGCGACGGTCGCGTCGTATTTAGCTTGGTAGTCGGCTTGCTTGTCACGTTCTTTTTGGACGACTTCTGGTTTGGCATTGGATACGAAGCGTTCGTTAGAGAGCTTCTTACCAACCATGTCCAGTTCTTTTTGCCATTTAGCCAGTTCCTTGTCGAGACGAGCCAGTTCTTCTTCGACATTGAGGAGGTCAGCCAGTGGCAAGTAGATTTCTGCTCCTGTGATGACGCTTGACATTGCGAGTTCGGGTGCAGGGATGTTTGATGCGATTTCCAAGTGTTCTGGATTTGTGAAGCGTTTGATGTAGTTGACATTGCTGTTAAAGAAGGCTTCCAAGTCGCTATCGCTTGTCTTCACAAGGATGGTGATAGGCTTGCTTGGTGCAACGTTTACTTCCGCACGCGCATTACGAACAGCACGGATCAAGTCTTTGAGACTTTCGACACCAGTATGGGCAGCAAGGTCTTCAAAGGCTGGGTTAACAGTAGGGTATTCTGCTGTAACGATAGAGCTTTCTGAGATTTGTCCAAAGATTTCCTCTGTCACGAATGGCATGATTGGGTGAAGGAGACGTAGGATCTTGTCCAAAGTGTAAAGGAGAACAGAACGTGTGATGACTTTCTCTTCTTCGTTATCGCTATAAAGGACTTCCTTGGTCAACTCAACATACCAGTCCGCAAACTCGTCCCAGATGAAGTTATAGAGGATGTGTCCGGCAACACCAAACTCAAACTTATCAAAGTTTTCAGTGACTTTTCCGATAGTTTCATTGAGGTTGTGGAGAATCCAGCGGTCTGTAACATTTCCAGCTTCCTTGTTGGCAACTTTTTCCACATTGGCAGTTGCTTGCTCAAGAGTCAATCCTTCATTGTTCATGAGGATGTAGCGAGAGATGTTCCAAATCTTGTTAATGAAGTTCCATGAAGCATCCATTTTCTCGTAAGAGAAGCGCACGTCTTGACCTGGAGCAGAACCGTTTGAAAGGAACCAACGAAGAGCATCGGCACCGTATTTCTCGATGACATCCATTGGGTCAATCCCGTTACCGAGAGATTTAGACATCTTGCGTCCTTGCTCATCACGGATAAGACCGTGGATAAGGACATTTTGGAATGGCTGACGGCCAGTGAATTCCAATGATTGGAAGATCATACGAGACACCCAGAAGAAGATGATATCGTAACCTGTTACCAAGGTTGACGTTGGGAAGTAACGTTTGAAGTCTTCTGAGTCGACATCAGGCCAGCCCATGGTTGAGAATGGCCAAAGGGCAGAACTGAACCACGTATCCAAGACGTCTTCATCCTGAGTCCATCCGTCACCTTCAGGTGCTTCTTCACCGACGTACATTTCACCCTCAGCATTGTACCAAGCAGGGATTTGGTGACCCCACCAGAGCTGACGAGAGATTACCCAGTCGTGGACATTTTCCATCCATTGGAGGAAGGTATCGTTGAAACGAGGTGGGTAGAATTCTACCTTGTCTTCTGTATCTTGGTTGGCAATAGCATTTTTAGCCAATTGGTCCATCTTGACGAACCACTGTGTAGACAAGCGTGGTTCAACCACTACACCTGTACGTTCTGAGTGACCAACACTGTGGACACGTTTTTCGATTTTGACGAGGGCACCGATTTCTTCCAACTTAGCAACGACGGCCTTACGAGCTTCGAAACGATCCATGCCTGCAAATTCGAAGGCCAAGTCATTCATAGTCCCGTCGTCGTTCATGACGTTGACTTGTGGTAAGTTGTGACGTTGACCAACCAAGAAGTCATTTGGATCGTGGGCAGGCGTGATTTTCACGACACCCGTACCAAACTCAGGATCTGCGTGTTCATCACCAACGATTGGTATGAGTTTATTAGCGATTGGAAGGATGACGTTTTTACCAATCAAATCCTTGTAACGTGGGTCTTCTGGATTGACTGCAACCGCAACGTCCCCAAACATGGTCTCCGGGCGAGTGGTCGCAACTTCAAGGACGCGTGAACCGTCTTCTAGCATATAGTTCATGTGGTAGAAGGCACCTTCGACGTCCTTGTGGATAACCTCGATATCGGAAAGGGCTGTGCGAGCTGCTGGGTCCCAGTTGATGATAAACTCACCACGGTAGATCCAGCCTTTTTTGTAAAGGTCCACAAAGACCTTGCGAACGGCTTTTGACAAACCTTCGTCAAGCGTGAAACGCTCACGAGAGTAGTCTACAGAGAGCCCCATCTTGCCCCATTGTTCCTTGATGGTAGTGGCATATTCGTCTTTCCATTCCCAGACTTTCTCGAGGAATTTCTCACGACCAAGGTCGTAACGGCTGATGCCCTCGCCACGCAAGCGCTCCTCAACCTTAGCCTGAGTTGCAATCCCAGCGTGGTCCATACCAGGAAGCCAAAGGGTGTCAAAACCTTGCATCCGTTTTTGACGGATGATGATATCTTGCAAAGTTGTATCCCAAGCGTGACCAAGGTGGAGTTTCCCAGTTACGTTTGGTGGTGGAATAACGATTGAATAAGGCTTAGCCTTTTGATCTCCTGAAGGCTTGAAAACATCAGCGTCAAGCCATTTTTGGTAACGACCAGCCTCAACCTCGGCTGGATTGTATTTAGGTGAAAGTTCTTTAGACATGTGTTTGTCCTTTCTCTATTGTTTTCATTTTTTCTTGAATCTGCTTTGCAACTTTTTCTGCGGACAGATTCGTATTATCAATTTTAAGGTAGTGGTGAAGACCACTCGGTTGCTTTTGAGAATTAAGTTGATTCGTTTTATCAGTCTCTAAAATTTCTCTTTCAGATACTTCAAAATACCGTTTCAAGGGTTTGTATTTCAACCGATTCTCCGTCCGATTTCTACGTAAGCGCTCCTCAAGAGACGTTTCTAATTCGACAAAAAGAATCTCTTGATGATACTCATTTAACAAATCTTGAATATCCTTCAAATACATCAGATGGTATTGATTTGAAAAATCAGTTACACCTGTTAAAATCACCGACCGATGATATCTAGCACTCGTTTCAAGAAAAGAAAAGTTAATTCTACGAACAAGTTCCCACATTTCCTCTGAAAAATCTTGATAGATTTCGAGTGCAAAATCAATGGGTTGATGGTTGAAAAAGAGAGTCGCACCGGTGAGTTTCGAAAGTTCCTGACCAATGGTCATTTTCCCTGAGGCTGGTGCTCCAATAATGAAAACATGCATCAATCCGCCTCCCACTCACTCTTCAGCAAACCATATATCAGACTGTCACAGCGGTTTCCTTGAATATCTTTACGGTCTCGGATTCGAGCTTCGAGGGTAAATCCAAGTTTTTCTGCGACTCGTTGACTTTGGACATTATAACCAAAACAATTCAGCTCAATCTTGTGAAGACCCAAATCTTTAAAACCTAAGTCAATCAAGGCACGGGCTGCTTCTGGCACATAACCTCGACCCCAATAGTCTGGGTGCAAGGTATAGCCAATCTCCAGCACATCGTCTTCGTGGCGACGATTGAAGTCAACAGAGCCGATGATTGTATCCGTCCCTTTGACAACAATTCCATAGCCAGCTGGGAGATTTTCCTTTTGATTGCGATCAGGAAGGATATGCTCCAGATAATAAATCTCGTCTTCCAAGGTCTTGACGGGTGGAAAACCTGCTGGGTAAGAGACTTCTGGACGCCTAGCATAGTCAAAGATATCCTCAGCATCCGGCACGGTACGGACTCGTAAGACCAGTCGCTCCGTTTCGATTTTTTCTGGCAGTTCAGCTCTTGTCATCCTTCTTCCTCGCTTTCTTAATGAAGCTCCCCATGGGATTGACTCGGTCATCCAGATAACGGTAAACGCGTTGATGACTGTCCCCCATAAAGTAAGTTGGGGCAAAGCGGTCATTTTTAAAATGCTCTTTATCGTCCAAGAGCTCTGGATCAGCCAGTCGCTCGAGAATCTTGGCAAAGATATGGCAGATGCCATCTTCCTCGATAATCCGATCTACCTGACAGTCCAATACGACTGGACATGCCTCTAAAATCGGGGCCTGAGTCCGTACAGAAATCTCGTAGTCAAGCCCTAGGTATTTTAACTTTTCCCGATGGCTGATAAAACCAGCCTGCTCCATTTCGAGCATGAAGTTTTCATCAGGGATGTTTACGGTAAACTGTTGATAATGCTTAATCTGGTCAGCCGCATTTTCCTCAGCGCCAACACCAATGACCAGCCAATCTCCCAGGCTATAAGAGGAACTGCAGGTCGTGATATTGTGCCCAAAGTTCTTGTCCTGATATCCCAAGATAAAGATAGGAAAACCATAGTAGAGCTTGCTGGTGTTAAAAGATTGTTTCATGACAACCTCCTTTGGCTAGGGGTCTAAAATAAAAATCGCCCCTGCCATCAATCTGACAGGGACGAATGTGTTAATCCGCGGTACCACCCAATTTCGGGCAGATGCCCGCAACTTTAATCTTCTTGTTTCTCTTTTGTTATGACGGCTTAGTTCGCTTTGGCCTACTTGAGTACAGCCTGCAACTCGCTGTCTAGTCCTAAAAGGAAACAAAAAGATTTATATTTCAATTTTTAATTTCATCCATTAGCAACCAGTTTTGACACATTTGTGGACTTCTCAGCACCGCCACTTTCTGTATAATGTGGGATTCAAAACACCTCTAATGGCTTTATTTTAACAAGTTTTTGACGGAAATGCAAGGGACAAGAAAGATTACTTGAACTTGATGCCGTTTTCTTTTAATTTCTTGATCGTAGCTGGACCGATTCCTTTCAAGGCAAGGAGTTCTTTCTCTGTCCAGTTTTTGAAGTCAGCAGCAGATTTGATACCTTCATCGTAGAAAGTTTTAGCACGGTCAAGTGGAAGTCCGCCTAGGTTAGATGCGAACTCTTCAACAGAAGTCGTAACCTTGTGGGCTTGCTCTTTAGTTGCTTCTACAGCTTTTTCTACTTGCTTAGAGACAGCTTTTCCAGCCTCGCTTGCTGCATTTTCTGCATGTTTAACGACTTTCTTTGTTTCTTCGACAACCTTGTTTACAGTGCTTGAAAATGCACCTGAGCGACGTAGGCTGTTTCTCAATTGTTTTTTACGTTGGAGTGTCTTTGACATGATAAAATCCTTTCAATAAAAAATCCCTGTGGCTGAACAAGGATCGAATCTCTATGGTTTTATTGTATCAACTTTCTTTAGGAATTGCAAGGCTTGGTATACTGGAAATATAGGAGATATATGGGAAATTTCACCGTAGAATGATAGACGATAATAGAAGAAAAATGAAAAATATGGTATAATGAAACGATAGATTTTTGAATAGGAATACAATCATGTTTGGATTTTTAAAAAAAGATAAAGCAACAGAAGCCCCCACAATGGTGCCTGACCACATCGGTGTTATTATGGATGGGAATGGCCGTTGGGCTAAAAAACGGATGCAGCCACGTGTCTTTGGGCATAAGGCTGGGATGGATGCATTGAGAAAGGTAGCGATTGCTGCTAGTGATATGGGTGTCAAAGCCTTGACGGTCTATGCCTTCTCAACTGAAAATTGGACACGTCCAGACCAGGAAGTCAAGTTTATCATGAACTTACCTGTTGAATTTTATGATAAGTTTGTTCCCGAATTGCATCAGAAGAACATGAAGATTCAAATGATTGGGGAGACTGATCGTTTGCCGAAGCAGACTTTTGATGCTCTTAAAAAGGCAGAAGAGCTGACTAAGTTAAATACAGGATTGATTCTCAATTTTGCCCTTAATTATGGTGGACGAGCTGAAATTACACAAGCGGTCAAGTTGATTGCACAGGATGTTTTAGATGCTAAGATCAATCCTGGTGATATCACAGAGGAATTGATTGGGGAATACCTCTTTACGGGACATTTGCCAAAAGTCTTGCGTGATCCTGACTTGATTATTCGGACCAGCGGTGAACTTCGTTTGAGTAATTTCTTGCCTTGGCAGGCTGCTTATAGCGAGCTCTATTTCACGGATGTCTTGTGGCCTGACTTTGATGAGGAAGCCTTGAAAGATGCTATCATCGAGTACAATCGTCGCAACCGTCGTTTTGGAGGAGTTTAGGAGATATTATGATACAGGATTTACAAAAGAGAACCCTTTTTGCTATCTTGGCCTTGGCTATCTTTATCCCAATCTTGGCGATTGGTGGCTTATGGCTCCAGATTGCCATGGGGGTTGTGGCTATGTTGGGAGTACATGAGTTACTGCGCATGAAGGGTTTAAATACCATGACGCCTGAAGGTCTCTTGACTTTACTAGCGACTTTTGCTCTGACCGTACCTTTGGAAAACTACTGGAAGTTTTTACCTGTAGATGGGAATGTTGTAGCTTATAGTGTCGTGATACTGATTTTACTAGGGGCAACAGTCTTCAGCAAGAACTATACTATTGAGGATGCTGTTTTTCCGATTGCCATGAGTTTTTATGTTGGCTTTGGTTTTAATGCTTTGGTCGATGCTCGTATTGCAGGTTTGGATAAGGCGCTTTTGGGACTGTGTATGGTCTGGGCAACCGATAGTGGTGCTTATCTGGTAGGGATGAAGTTTGGTAAGAGAAAGCTAGCTCCGAGAGTTTCCCCTAACAAGACCATAGAGGGTGCTATGGGGGGTATCGTGGCTGCTATGCTAGTGACTTTGATTTTTATGCTAGTTGATAGTACCGTTGCTTTACCTTATGGAATTTACAAAATGATGGTCTTTGCTATTTTCTTTAGTATAGCTGGTCAGTTGGGCGATTTGATTGAAAGTGCTATGAAACGTCACTTTGGTGTCAAAGACTCAGGCAAGTTTATCCCAGGTCATGGTGGGGTATTGGATCGTTTTGATTGCATGCTGGCTGTCTTCCCTATTATGCACCTCTTTGGCTTATTTTAAGGAAAGGTAAATAGAAATTAAATGATAGGATTACTAACATTTATCCTAGTTTTTGGGATTATCGTGGTAGTTCACGAGTTCGGGCATTTTTACTTTGCTAAGAAGTCTGGGATTTTAGTTCGTGAATTTGCCATCGGTATGGGCCCCAAAATCTTTGCCCACATCGGAAAAGATGGAACTGCTTATACCATTCGTCTCCTGCCACTGGGTGGTTACGTTCGTATGGCAGGTTGGGGTGAAGATACGACAGAGATTAAGACTGGAACCCCTGCAAGTCTAACATTGGCAGCGGATGGTAAGGTCAAGCGTATCAATCTCTCTGGTAAAAAGGTTGACCAGACTGCTTTACCCATGCAGGTCACTCAGTTTGATTTTGAGGATAAACTCTTTATTAGAGGCTTGGTCTTGGAAGAGGAAAAGACTTTCTCAGTTGACCATGATGCAACCATTGTGGAAGCTGATGGAACGGAAGTTCGTATCGCTCCCTTAGACGTCCAATATCAAAATGCGACTGTCTGGGGTAAAATGATCACCAACTTTGCTGGCCCTATGAATAACTTTATTCTAGGAGTCATCGTTTTTTGGATCTTGATTTTCATGCAAGGCGGTGTTCGTGATACGCAAACGAATAACTTCAATATTATTCCAGATAGCGCTTTGGCTAAGGTTGGTGTTGAAAATACGGCCCAAATCACTAAGGTCGGCAGTCACGAGATTTCAAACTGGGCAGATTTAATTCAGGCTGTTGATGCAGAAACCAAGGATAAAACAGCGCCTGTTTTGGATGTGACTATTGCTGAGAGTGGAACTGAAAAACAAGTGAGTGTGGCACCTGAAGAAAGTCAAGGTCGTTATATCCTGGGTGTTCAGCCAAGACTCAAATCAGATATCTGGTCCATGTTTATGGGTGGATTTACAAGTGCGGCTGACTCAGCCTTGCGTATTCTCAATGCTTTGAAAAGCTTGATCTTCCAACCAGATTTGAATAAGCTAGGCGGTCCTGTTGCTATCTTTAAGGCAAGTAGTGATGCTGCTAAAAATGGTCTTGAGAATGTCTTGTTCTTCTTGGCTATGATTTCCATCAATATCGGGATTTTTAACTTGATTCCAATCCCTGCGCTAGATGGTGGAAAAATCGTGCTCAATATCCTAGAAGCGATCCGTCGCAAACCACTAAAACAAGAAATTGAAACCTATGTCACTCTGGTTGGAGTTGTCATTATGGTCGTATTGATGCTCGCTGTAACATGGAACGACATCATGCGAACCTTCTTTTAAGAATTAGAGGAGTAATTATGAAACAAAGTAAAATGCTTATCCCAACGCTTCGCGAAATGCCAAGCGATGCTCAAGTTATCAGCCACGCCCTTATGTTGCGTGCTGGTTATGTTCGTCAAGTATCAGCAGGTGTTTACTCATACCTACCACTTGCTAACCGTGTTATCGAAAAAGCCAAGAAGATCATGCGTCAAGAATTTGACAAGATTGGTGCTGTTGAGATGTTGGCTCCAGCCCTTCTCAGTGCTGACCTTTGGCGTGAATCTGGTCGTTATGAAACCTACGGGGAAGACTTATATAAATTGAAAAACCGTGAGAAGTCAGACTTTATCTTGGGTCCAACTCACGAAGAAACCTTCACAGCTATTGTCCGTGATTCTGTTAAGTCTTACAAGCAATTACCACTGAACTTGTACCAAATCCAGCCTAAGTACCGTGATGAAAAACGTCCACGTAATGGACTTCTTCGTACCCGTGAGTTCATCATGAAAGATGGTTATAGCTTCCACGCTAACTACGATAGTTTGGATGTAACTTATGATGAGTACAAGGCAGCTTACGAGCGTATCTTCACTCGTAGTGGCTTGGACTTTAAAGCCATCATCGGAGACGGTGGAGCTATGGGTGGTAAGGATAGCCAAGAGTTTATGGCCATCACACCTGCTCGTACAGACCTTGATCGTTGGGTGGTGTTAGACAAGTCTGTCGCATCATTTGACGAGATTCCTGCAGAAGTGCAAGAAGAAATCAAGGCAGAATTGCTCAAATGGATGGTTTCTGGTGAAGATACTATTGCCTACTCAAGCGAGTCAAGCTATGCAGCCAACTTGGAAATGGCAACCAACGAGTACAAACCAAGCAACCGTGTTGTGACTGAAGAAGAAGTGGCACGTGTGGAAACACCAGGTGTCAAATCGATTGATGAAGTCGCAGCCTTCTTGAATGTCTCTGAAGAGCAAACAATCAAGACCTTAGTTTATATCGCAGATGAGGAGCCAGTTGTGGCTTTACTCGTTGGCAATGACCAGCTCAATGAAGTCAAATTGAAAAACTACCTTGGAGCAGATTTCTTGGAACCTGCAACTGAGGCAGAAGTGAAAGAATTGTTGGGAGCGGACTTTGGTTCACTTGGCCCAGTAGATCTTCCAGAAAATGTCAAGATTATCGCAGACCGCAAGGTACAAGATAGCCGCAATGCTGTTGTTGGTGCCAACCAAGATGGTTACCACTTGACTGGTGTCAACCCAGGTCGTGACTTCACTGCCGAGTATGTGGATATCCGTGAAGTTCGTGAAGGTGAAATTTCTCCAGATGGACAAGGTATTCTTAACTTTGCGCGTGGTATCGAGATTGGTCACATCTTTAAACTGGGTACTCGTTACTCAGCAAGTATGGGTGCAGATGTCTTGGATGAAAATGGCCGTGCTGTGCCAATCATCATGGGTTGCTACGGTATCGGTGTCAGCCGTCTCCTTTCAGCAGTTATGGAGCAACACGCTCGTCTCTTTGTTAACAAAACGCCTAAAGGTGAATACCGTTACGCTTGGGGAATCAATTTCCCTAAAGAATTGGCTCCATTTGATGTTCACTTGATTCCAGTCAATGTTAAGGATGAAGCAAGTCTTGAATTAACCAACCGTATCGAAGAAGCCTTGGTCAACAAAGGCTACGAAGTCTTGACAGATGACCGTAACGAACGTGTTGGGGTTAAATTCAGCGATAGCGACTTGATCGGTCTTCCAATCCGTATCACTGTTGGTAAGAAAGCAGCCGACGGTATCGTAGAAGTCAAGATTAAAGCAACAGGAGATACAATCGAAGTTCATGCAGATAACCTGCTTGAAACCCTTGAAATCCTAACAAACAAATAAAATCTATAATCAGAAGAAAAACAAGACAAAAATGTAACTAGTTTTTGCCTTGTTTTTTCTGTATAATGAGAGAAAGTAAGACCCAATGAAAATCAAAGAGCAAACTAGGAAACTAGCCGCAGGTTGCTCAAAACACCGTTTTGAGGTTGTGGATAGAACTGACGAAGTCAGTAACACATATACGGCAAGGCGACGTTGACGCGGTTTGAATTTGATTTTCGAAGAGTATAAACATTAAAAGCGTAAAAAGAGGTAGTACTATGCTAAAATTTCCAAAGGATTTTGTCTGGGGGTCCTCAACTTCTGGACCACAGACAGAAGGACGAGTGCCTGGTGACGGCAAGGGAGATAATCTCTGGGATTATTGGTACCAAGTAGAGCCAAACCGTTACTACAATGGTATTGGACCAGACAAAACGTCGACCTTCTATGAAAACTGGGAAAAGGATATCGAACTCTTGTTAGAAACTGGCCACACAGCCTTTCGAACTTCTATCCAGTGGTCTCGTATTTTCCCACAGGGCCGTGGAGAAGTCAACCCTCAAGGGGTGGCTTTCTACCGTCAGGTATTTGAAGCCATCAAGGCCAAGGGTATTCGCCTCTTAGTCAATCTCTATCACTTTGACCTGCCTTTTGCCCTTCAAGAAGATGGAGATGGTTGGGAAAATAAAGCAACTATTAAAGCTTATGAAGACTATGCTCGTTTCTGTTTTGAGACCTACGGTGACCTTGTGGACCAATGGATTACCTTCAATGAGCCTATCGTTCCTGTAGAGTTTGGCTATTTCTATGATGCCCATTACCCTCATAAGGTAGATGCCAAAGCAGCGGTTAAGGTTGCCTATCATACCCAGCTAGCTAGCACTCTTGCGGTCAAAGCCTGCCATGAGGTCTTGCCTGGTTCTAAGATTGGGATCGTCCTCAACTTGACACCAGCCTATCCACGTAGCCAACATCCTGCAGACGTGAAAGCTGCTCGCATTGCTGACCTCTTCCAGGCACAATCTTTCCTAGATCCGTCTGTTTTAGGAGCTTATCCAGAAGAATTGGTGGAGATTTTAGCTGAGCATGATTTGCTGCCAGAATACACAGCCGAAGAATTGGAACTCATTCGTGAGAACACCGTTGACTTCCTAGGAGTCAACTACTACCAACCTTTGCGTGTTATGGCGCCGCGTTTTGCTAAGCATCCTGACAGTCCGCTCTTGCCAGAGCATTTCTATGAACCTTACGTCATGCCTGGTCGTAAGATCAATCCACACCGCGGTTGGGAAATCTATGAGCAAGGAATTTATGACATTGCCCAAAATATCAAGGAAAACTACGGCAATATTGAGTGGATGCTGACAGAGAATGGGATGGGCGTTGAAGGTGAAGATAAATTCCGTGAAAATGGAATGATCCAGGATGATTACCGTATCGACTTTGTCAAAGGTCATCTGCGTGAGCTTCATCGTGCTATCGAAGACGGTGCCAACTGTAAAGGCTACTTGATCTGGACCTTTATCGATTGCTGGTCATGGCTCAATAGCTATAAAAACCGTTATGGTTTGGTCGAGCTTGACCTTGAAACGCAAGAACGTCGCCTGAAAAAATCAGGCCACTGGTTCAAAGAACTCAGCGACAATAATGGATTTTAAGCTACTTTTCAAATAGATTCAAAAAAACCATTGGAAATGAACTCCTCGATTTGAGAGTTTCCAATGGTTTTTCTTGTTTTATAATAGTCCGATAAAAAGCATCAAGGCTGATAAAACAATGAAAGCTAGGCTTGCTAGACCACGTTGGCCTGGACTGTAAATTTTTCGTTCGCCTCGAACTGGGAAGACGATAGCTAGTAATGCGCCACCGACAGCTCCACCTACGTGTCCAGTAAGACTGATACCAGGTATTAAAACACTACCTACTAGGTTGATGACCAAGAGGGAGAGATAGGATTGACCAAGCTGTTGGAGGTAGGGATTGCGTGAAGCATACCGAAGGACGACAATAGATGCGAACATGCCGTAGAGGGCAGTTGAAGCACCTGCGGTAATGGCATCAGGGCTAAAAACTAGGACAAAGAGATTTCCCATCATACCTGATAGAAGGTAGATAAAGAAAAACTGTTTGGAGCCAAAGATTTGCTCCATCTGACGTCCCAAAAAGTAGAGGGATAGCATATTGACTAAAAAGTGCTCCAAGCCAATGTGTACAAAGGTTGCGGAGAATAAGCGCCAGATTTGTTCAGGCATGGCCTTGATAGCAGGAGGATAAACAGCTCCAAACCGATACAAGGTGGCTGCGCTTGTGTAATTGAAACCGCTAGTTAGAAACATGAGTATAAAAACTAGGGTTGTCACGAGGAGAAAGAAGCTCGTGACAGGATAACGACGATCAAAAATCTTTTTCATAGATGAGTACCTCCTCAACAGGAATATCGAAGTGCTCAGGTTGAAAGTCCTGAATCTGACAAGGATAAAGTGTACTAATGGTATGGCCTGGGAAATGCTCCAAGTAGCGGTCGTAGTAGCCACCACCGTAGCCAACCCGATAGCCAGAAGGATTGAAAGCCAAACCAGGAACATGAATCAAGTCAATCAGAGAGGGTTCAATGATTGAGAAGTTTCCTTTGGGTTCAAGAAGTCCAAAAGAATTTCGTTCGAGTTTCTCTGGTTCATATAGAACAAAGTCCATTTTCCCATGTGGATAAGTTTTGGGAATGAGAATCGTCTTTCCATCTTTCTGAGCTTGTTCGATAAGTTTAGCTGTCTGAAATTCATGAGGAAAAGATAGGTAAGTGGCAATAGTTTTTGCTTCCTTATAAAAAGGATGTTGAAAGAACTGCTCTGTGAGCCAATCGTTCATGCTCTGCTTTTCTTCCTTAGATAGAGACTTGAGTTCTTGTAAGACCTGCTTGCGTAAGCTTTTTTTCATAGTTTACTCCGCAACTTTCTTTGCTAAGAAGCTTGATACAGCTTCGACACCGATAGCTAGAGCTTCTTCTTTAGGACTCATCTTTGGATGGTGAAGGGCGTAGGGACTATCAATACCTAGCCAGAACATGACGCCAGGAACCTTTGAAAGAAGATACCCAAAGTCTTCTCCTGTCATGGCAGGTTCAATATCGATTAGTTCAATGCCCTCTTTTTCATCAAAGAAGGTCATCAATTCACGGGCTAGTTCAGGGTTGTTTTCGACAGGCAAATAACCTCCCTGCTTGAGTTCAACTTCCACTTCCATATCAAAGGCAGCTGCCACACCTTCTGCGATAGCTTTGACACGTTTTTGAACCAAGAGACTCATATTGTGTGTAAGAGCTCGAATGGTTCCATGTAAGAAGGCTGTATCAGCGATGACATTATTGGTTGTACCAGCTTGAAAAACACCGAAAGTGACAACAGCTCCCTCGATAGGATCGACATTACGGCTGACAACCGACTGAACTTGGGTCACAAAATAGCTAGCTGCAACCAGAGCGTCGTTGGCTTCATGTGGAAAGGCAGCGTGACCGCCTTTACCCTTAAAGCGAATCTTAACTTCACATGTTCCTGCAAAGAGTGTATGGGTATTGGTCGCAATTTGTCCAACTTTTAAGTCTGGACGAACATGAAGTCCATAGAATTGGTCAGGCAACCAGTCGCCAAAAGCATCATCTTCATACATGAGCATACCACCTGCTTCGTTTTCTTCTGCAGGTTGGAAGAGAAAGAGGAGATTGTTTTTTGGTTGGTTTTCTAAAGCACGTTCGAGACTTCCCAGGGCAATGGTCATGTGAAAATCATGTCCACAAGCATGCATGCGTTCTGGGTGCTGAGAGGCAAAAGGAAGACCTGTTTGTTCAACAATCGGGAGTCCGTCGATGTCTGTTCGCCAACCAATGGTACGTTCTGGCTGACTTCCTTGCAAGTAAACTAAAATACCTGTTCGCCAGGTACGAATCTGAACAAAATCCTTACCAGCTGTTAATGTTTCAATAACATTGAGTAAATAAGCGTGAGTCTTGAATTCTTCTAAACCAATCTCAGGAATTTGGTGAAGATCGCGTCGAGTTTGAATCAAATCTAACATAGTTAATTTCCTTCTATTGATACGAGAAAGAGGCTGGAAATATTTCCGCCTCTGTTACTAATTACAAGGTGCGAAGCGCATCCTCTAGCGCTGTTTTTTGTTGGGTTTGGCTATCGATTTCCTTGATAACACGAGCTGGGACACCTGCTACCACAACATTTTCAGGAACATCTTGAGTGACGATAGCGCCTGCTGCAACAACAGAACCACTACCGATTTGAACACCTTCGATAACTACAGCGTTAGCACCGATGAGAACATTGTCACCGACACGGACAGGTTCAGCACTAGCTGGCTCGATAACGCCTGCAAGAACAGCACCTGCACCAACGTGGCTATTTTTACCGACAATAGCGCGTCCACCAAGGATAGCTCCCATATCAATCATAGTGCCAGATCCGATTTCTGCACCGATATTGATAACAGCCCCCATCATGATAACAGCGTTGTCGCCAATCTCAACCTGGTCACGGATGATAGCACCTGGCTCGATACGCGCATTGATATCACGTTTATCAAGGAGAGGCACAGCAGAGTTGCGAGCATCTTGTTCAACAACATAGTCCTTGTTTTCTGTAAGTCCTTCAAGAAGTGGAGCGATATCTTTCCAGTCTCCAAAAAGAACATTCCCAAGCTTGATAACAGAGGCAGGGATAGCTCCAGCAAGTTGCCCCTCAAAGGTCACTTTTACACTTGTCTTTTTCTCAGCATTTGCGATAAATTGGATAATTTCTTGTGCATTCATTTTTGTAGCAGTCATAGGTGTCTCCTCACTCTTTGTAATGCTTACTATTCTACCAAAAAAGGCTTCAATTTTGAAGCCTTAAGTGTTAAAAGAAGGTGTTTAATTCTTGGATTTAGATTCTTCGATGGACAAGAAAACCATAGGAACGATAATCAAAATCATGGCCAGTACCAAGAAACTATCCAGAACCATGCCAAGGAAAAGAACGCTTAGAATAGCAGAGGATAGCGGTTCGCTTGCGCTGACGACTGACACCACCAAGGGAGAAACGAGAGAGACAGCCTTCATCGATAGGAAAAAGGCAAAGGCAGTTCCCAAAAAGGCAATAGTCAAACAAATACAGATACTGATGGCATCAACCTGGAAGCTAATCTTATAAACAGGGTAGAGAAAATTACTAAAAAGGCCCGCGATAATCATTCCCCAACCAACAGTTGGCACAAATCCGTATTTTTTTGCAAAGCGTTGGGGTAAGATGACATTGAACATAACACCTAGGGCACTGAGAAGACCTGTCAGTAAAGCAAGAGGAGTGATGGATAGCTTAGCCAAATCGCCTTTGGTAGCCATCAAAAAGACCCCAAGCATAGCAGTCAGAACATAGAAGATCGCTTTTTTAGAAGCTTTTTTTTTGTAGATAATGCGGTTGTAGATAAGAATGAAGACAGGACTGATAAATTGTAGGATGGTTGCAGTTGTAGCGTTGGAGTACTCCACACAGAGATAAAAGAAAAATTGTACGGAGAAGATCCCTAAGATAGCATAGGCGAGAAAAGGAAGGTAATTGTTTCGATTTTTCCAGATTTCGAAGAGCTGGGACCGGAGTTTAAGACTAGATAAGACGATTACGAAACCACCTGCGACGAGTAGACGCATAGAAGTAATCCACCCTGAAGATACTTGATAATGTGAAAAAAAGTACTCTCCTAAGATTCCACAGATCCCCCAGATCAAGCCAGATAGGAGAGAATAAATGGTTCCCTTAAAAATATTCTTTTGATATTTATTCATGTTGCTATTGTACCATGAAATGAAAAAAGAAAAAAGAGAGTGGAGAAAAATCATTTCTTTCCCACTCTCAATGATTGTGCTAGTTAGCGCTGTTGATTGCTGCTTCTATTATTGGAACTAGAGCTACTGCTCACGTTACTATTAGAAGTATTATTACGATTATTATTGTTACTACTATTGCTATTGTTTGATGAGGAAGAAGATGCTTTAGGCAGACTTCCTAAAATGGTGTTCCAAGCATTTTGGTAGTCTGCATCGCTTCCACCAATAGCGAATTTATAAGTGGTAGTCGGAGCACCATTTTGGTTAGCCCAGTAACTTGTTACCATTTCACCAGTCACATTAATCTCTTTACCATTGATAGTAACCTTACCTGGTTTTTGACCAGTTGATTTGAGGACTTGTGATGAAGTGACACTTGAATCGAGTTTGAAACGTTCTGAACCCCAAGAAGAAGGGGCTGCTTGTTGAATGGCATTTACCAGATGAGCCATGTATTTTGCATTACGGTAGTGTCCTGCACCTTTACCAAGTGGTCGGTTATCATCGTGACCAAGCCAACCACCAAGGGTTAATCTTGGAGTTGAAAGCATGAGCCACATATCGCCATCTTCATTGGTCGTACCAGTTTTACCAATCCAGTCAGCACCTGCCAAACTTGGGTTGATTGCAGCAAGATCGCTCTGGAAGCTTGAAGTCACTTGGGAAGAAATCACATCTCTTAGTAAGCTCTGCATAATGGTTGCAGTTGCTTTAGAGTAGACTTGTACAGGTTCGTCTTTATGCTCATAGATAACCTCGCCGCTGGTCTTCTCGATTTTTGAAATCATGTATTTCTTATGGTAAACACCATTGTTAGCCAAGGTTTGGTAGCCGTTTGTATGCTGGGCAACAGTGACATCGATTCCTCCGCCCATAGGAAGACTCTCAATGCCGTATTCTGGGATCTCGTAGCCCATTTTTTCCATGTAGGAACGGACATCAACTCCTTTTTGAAGAAGTAACTGATAGGTCCAGTAGGCTGGGATATTCCAAGAATAGTTCAGAGCTTCTTTCAGACTCATCATGGCAGTACCAGAACTATTGACATACATGATAGGATTTCCGTTAGAGAAGTTAGTTGGGTAGTTAGATAAGATGCTTGCACTTCCCATCAAACCTTGGTCAATCGCAATACTGTAGGCTAGGATAGGTTTAGTAGTTGAAGCAGGAGACCGTTTAGTGTTAAAGGCGTGGTTGTTTTGATTACTTTGGTAATCACGACCACCGACAAATCCTAAAATGGCGCCTGTTTGGTTATCCATCAAGACATTTCCGACTTCTGGTTGACCAGTATCATCATCGACAAGGTAGCCATAGTTTGCAACTGCACCTTGCATGGCTGTATGGATAGCTTTATCAATTGTAGTTATGATACGGTAGCCACCATTTTGAATCTCTTTTTCAGCCAATTCATGATAAGATTTTTGGATAGATTCGTTCTTTAGTTCTGGTGCAGAGACGTTATCTTTTTTGATTAGATAATCATACATGAGGTTCGTCGCTTCATCGAGGGCAGAGAAGTAGAGGAAACCTTTAGCAGTTACGTTGACATTTTCTGCTGGCAAGAAGTCTTTCTTAATATCGTACGCTTTATAGGTTTCGTAATCTTCTTGGCTAAGGACTCCAGTTCTGTACATATTGTAGAGAACATCTTTTGAGCGCTTGATTCCAAGTTCAATATCTTCTTCGCTCTTCATCTCACCAGTAGACTCATAAGGTGAGTAGGAAATAGGGCTTTGTGGTAAACCTGCTAGGAAAGCTGCTTGAGGAATGGTTAGTTTGCTAGCATCCACTCCGAAAATCCCAGTTGCAGCCTGCTGAGCACCTGCGATATTTTGCCCCTTGTTATTGCGACCAAAAGGTGCAACATTTAGATAGGTAGTCAGGATTTCATCCTTATTCATAGCACGTTCTAGGGCTAGAGCATCTACGATTTCACTAGCTTTACGAGCAAGAGTAGGAGCATCACCAACTACTTGTTGTTTGATGAGCTGTTGTGTTAGGGTAGAACCACCACTCGAAGAACCAAGGCCGATAAAGTTTCCTAGACTGGCACGAATGACCGCTTTAGGAACGACACCATTGTGCTCTGCAAAGTGTTCGTCCTCGGTTGCAACGATAGCTTGCTTGAGATTCTCTGAGATGGCATCGGATGCGACAGATGTTCGCAAAAGATCGCTCTCGATAGCCCCAATCATGGAACCATCTGCATAGCGAATCTCAGAAATAGATGAAATATCGTTCACCTGTTTAACCAAATCCTCCGTTTGAGGGACACTAACCTGATCAAAAAGAGAAACCGCATACCCCAAAACAACCCCAGTCCCGAGGAGACCGCCAATAAAAGCTAGGATAAAAAGAGTGTTAAAAGTTGCTTTTATTCCAAGTAAAATCTTGGCCAAAATAGTCCAAATGGTCAGCTTTGTTTTGACTTTCTTATTTTTATCTGGACTTTTTTTGGAAGTTGTTAATTTTAGAGACCGAAGTAAGGCCAGTCCTTTTTGTTTGATTCTTGTTACATGTTTGTTCATAGAATTCCTCACTCTTTATTATTATACCATAAAAGCATCTCTTGCAAGAAATTAGGCTTAGAATGGGGGTTAGATAGGGATTGGTTCTTGGGATTTAGACATCAAAAAAGCCAGATTTAAACTAAATCTGACTGTTTGGTAAATTGTTTATTTGTCTCCTGAAAGTTCTTTTCCAAGATCAATCAAGTAGTCCTTCAAGTGGTCTTTGACTTGTGGATGTTTGAGAGCGTATTCGATGGAAGTCTTCATAAATCCAAACTTATCTCCAACATCGTAACGTGAGCCTTTAAACTCGCGAGCAAATACTCGTTGGGTTTTGTTGAGGGTATCGATAGCATCTGTTAGCTGGATTTCATTTCCTGCTCCTGGTGTTTGATTTTCAAGAATACCGAAAATCTCTGGTGTGAGGAGGTAACGGCCAATAATGGCTAGATCACTTGGTGCGTCTTCAGGTGCTGGTTTTTCAACGAAGGTTTCAACACTGTAAAGACCGTCATTTCCTTCACCCTGAGGAGCGATAACACCGTATGAAGAAACTTCTTCGTGTGGGACAGGCATTACGGCGATAGTAGAAGCGTGAGTCTTCTCATAATCATTCATGAGTTGCTTGGTCAATGGAACAGCTTTGTCATCAGTGATATCCATGAGGTCATCTCCAAGCATGACCACAAAAGGTTCATTTCCGACGAAAGCCTTTGCTTGTAAGACGGCATCTCCGAGTCCACGTGGGTGTGTTTGACGGATGAAGTGAAGACGCATACCAGTTGTTTCATCAACTAGCTTCAAAAGGTCTGTTTTTCCTTTTTCCTTGAGGTTGTATTCTAGTTCAAAGTTTGAGTCAAAGTGATCTTCGATAGAACGTTTTGACTTTCCTGTTACCACAAGAATGTCCTCAATTCCAGACTTGAGAGCTTCTTCAACGATAAACTGGATGGTTGGTTTATCCACGATTGGCAACATTTCTTTGGCCAAAGCTTTAGTTGCAGGTAGGAAACGAGTTCCAAGTCCCGCAGCAGGGATAACGGCTTTTCTAACTTTTTGCTTCATGAGCTTCCTTTCTAACGGTGACTAAGACCACTCGTTCTCTGCCTTGAACTCATTGCTCATGAGTTCAGAAACGGCATCCTTAATATTAACATTTTCATAAATAACTTGGTAAATGGCTTGGGTAATAGGCATATAAACTCCGAGTTCTTGCGCCAATTCGTAAGCAGCTTTGGTTGTTGAAATTCCTTCAATGACCATTCCCATATTTGCTTCGATATCTGCCAAGGCTTCGCCACGCCCAAGAGCATCTCCTGCACGCCAGTTACGTGAGTGGACAGAAGTTCCGGTAACGATTAAATCTCCAACCCCAGAAAGTCCACTGTAAGTTAATGGATTTGCTCCAAGTTTAACTCCCAGACGGGTAATTTCTGCCAGCCCGCGCGTGATAATAGCAGCTTTGGCATTATCCCCAAATCCAAGTCCATGAAGGGCACCTGCACCAACAGCGATGATATTTTTAAGAGCACCAGCTGTTTCCACTCCGATCACATCCGTATTGGTATAAAGGCGGAAGTAGTGGTTACTAAAGAGTGTCTGAACATATTGAGCAGTTTGTAAATCCTTGGATGCAGCCGTAATCAAGGTGATGTCACGTACAATCGTTTCTTCCGCATGGCTAGGACCAGATACAACCACAATCTCACTACGCAATTCTTCAGGGATTTCTTCTTCTAGAATGGTTGAAAGGCGTTTGTGGCTATTGGGTTCGAGGCCTTTTGAAGCATGCATGACCACCACTTTATGATCCAAAACAGCAGCCACTTGTTGAGCTACCAATCTGGTCACCTTGGTTGGCACCACAAACAAGACAGCATCAACACCCTTCAAGGCTTCTGCCAAATCATGATAGGCAACAATTTTTTCGTCTAATACAGTATCCTTAAAATAGCGTTTGTTAGTATGTTGTGTATTGATTTCGTCAATTTGATCAGGAATATTTCCCCAGATACGCACTTGGTGTCCGTTGTCATTAAGAACTTGTGACAGTGCAGTACCCCATGAACCAGGCCCTAAAACAGCGATGGTTTGTTTGTCCATATTTTCCTCCTTCTGAGAAAGCACTTTCTTATATTCTACCATAAAAAGCCCTATCATGCATCTATAGAATTCATTAAGAAATTTTTGTCAGACTATTTATGTATCTGAGAAAGAAATTGAAAAAATGACAGTAGAATAATAGGGTGTTCATGGGTCAAAACAATAAAATCACGAAAAGAGAAACAATATTCCCCCTAAAAATGGTATAATAGGAGCATCACGAAAATTGGAGAGACGCTATGAGTTTTTACAATCATAAAGAAATCGAGCCTAAGTGGCAGGGCTACTGGGCTGACAATCACACTTTTAAGACAGGAACAGACGCTTCAAAACCTAAGTTTTATGCGCTTGATATGTTCCCTTACCCATCTGGAGCGGGTCTTCACGTAGGACACCCAGAAGGCTACACAGCGACTGATATCCTCAGCCGTTTCAAACGTGCGCAAGGCTACAATGTCCTTCACCCAATGGGCTGGGATGCTTTTGGTTTGCCTGCAGAGCAATACGCTATGGATACAGGTAATGACCCAGCGGAATTCACAGCAGAAAACATTGCCAACTTCAAACGCCAAATCAATGCGCTTGGATTCTCTTACGACTGGGATCGTGAAGTCAACACAACAGATCCAAACTACTACAAGTGGACTCAATGGATTTTCACTAAGCTTTACGAAAAAGGCTTAGCTTATGAAGCTGAAGTGCCAGTAAACTGGGTTGAAGAATTGGGAACAGCCATCGCCAACGAAGAAGTTCTTCCAGATGGAACATCTGAGCGTGGTGGTTATCCAGTTGTCCGTAAACCAATGCGCCAATGGATGCTTAAAATCACGGCCTATGCAGAGCGCTTGCTCAATGACTTGGATGACCTTGACTGGCCAGAATCTATCAAGGACATGCAACGCAACTGGATTGGGAAATCAACTGGTGCCAATGTCACTTTCAAGGTGAAAGGAACAGACAAGGAATTCACAGTCTTTACCACTCGTCCTGACACCCTTTTTGGTGCTACCTTCACTGTTTTGGCGCCTGAACATGAACTAGTAGATGCCATCACGACACCTGAACAAGCTGAGGCTGTGGCTGACTACAAACACCAAGCTAGCTTGAAATCTGACCTAGCTCGTACAGACCTTGCCAAGGAAAAAACAGGGGTTTGGACTGGTGCTTATGCTATCAACCCTGTTAACGGTAAAGAAATTCCAATCTGGATTGCGGACTACGTTCTTGCTAGCTATGGTACAGGTGCTGTTATGGCTGTACCTGCCCACGATGAGCGTGACTGGGAATTTGCTAAACAATTTGGACTTCCAATCGTAGAAGTACTTGAAGGTGGGAACGTTGAAGAGGCTGCCTACACAGAAGATGGACTTCACGTCAACTCTGACTTTTTGAACGGTCTCAACAAAGAAGACGCGATTGCTAAAATCGTGTCTTGGCTAGAAGAAAAAGGCTTTGGTCAAGAAAAGGTTACCTACCGTCTTCGTGACTGGCTCTTTAGCCGTCAACGTTACTGGGGTGAGCCAATCCCAATTATTCATTGGGAAGATGGAACTTCAACAGCCGTTCCAGAAAGTGAATTGCCACTTGTCTTGCCAGTAACCAAGGACATCCGCCCTTCAGGTACTGGTGAGAGTCCGCTAGCTAACTTGACAGACTGGCTTGAAGTGACGCGTGAAGATGGCGTCAAAGGTCGTCGTGAGACCAACACCATGCCACAATGGGCAGGTTCAAGCTGGTACTACCTCCGCTATATCGATCCACATAACACAGAAAAATTGGCTGATGAGGACCTCCTCAAACAATGGTTGCCAGTAGACATCTACGTGGGTGGTGCTGAACACGCTGTGCTTCACTTGCTTTACGCTCGTTTCTGGCACAAATTCCTCTATGATATCGGTGTCGTTCCAACTAAGGAGCCATTCCAAAAACTTTTTAACCAAGGAATGATCTTGGGAACTAGCTACCGTGACCACCGTGGAGCTCTTGTGGCGACTGACAAGGTTGAAAAACGTGACGGTTCCTTCTTCCATGTGGAAACAGGGGAAGAGCTGGAGCAAGCCCCAGCCAAGATGTCTAAATCTCTCAAGAACGTTGTCAATCCAGACGATGTGGTGGAACAATACGGTGCTGATACCCTTCGTGTTTATGAAATGTTCATGGGACCACTCGATGCTTCCATTGCTTGGTCTGAAGAAGGCTTGGAAGGAAGCCGTAAATTCCTTGACCGTGTTTACCGTTTGATTACAAGTAAAGAAATCGTTGCGGAAAACAATGGCGCTCTAGACAAGGTTTACAACGAAACTGTTAAGGCTGTCACTGAGCAAATCGAGTCTATGAAATTCAACACAGCCATTGCTCAGCTCATGGTCTTTGTCAATGCGGCTAACAAGGAAGATAAACTTTATGTAGACTACGCCAAAGGCTTTATACAATTGATCGCTCCATTTGCGCCTCACTTGGCAGAAGAACTCTGGCAAACAGTCGCAGCAACTGGCGAGTCTATCTCTTATGTGGCTTGGCCAACATGGGACGAAAGCAAATTGGTTGAAGACGAAGTCGAAATCGTCGTCCAAATCAAAGGGAAAGTCCGTGCTAAACTTATGGTCGCTAAAGACCTTTCACGCGAAGAATTGCAAGAAGTGGCTCTGGCTAACGACAAAGTTAAAGCAGAGATTGATGGCAAAGAAATCGTAAAAGTGATTGCGGTACCTAACAAACTCGTTAATATCGTTGTGAAATAACGAGTTTATTAGCCCTATCTGCCACCTTCAATAGTCCACTGGACTATTGAAGCCAACCAAACTTGTAAATATTGTTGTGAAATAAATTTAAAAGTCCTTCAGAGCTAAGTTCTGGAGGATTTTTTGTAGATTACCTGTGAGATGTGATATACTATTCACATCTTTAAACTTATAAAAGTGAGATAAGGAGAATACTATGCCAGTAAATGAATATGGTCAGATAATTGGTGAACCTGTAGATAATACACCTGGAGTTTTACCCTCGCTTGTACGGATAGAAGGAAAGTATACGATTCTAGAAGCTCTTTCGGTGGAAAAGCATGCGGAGGATTTGCTGGCTGTTTATGGTCCAGATAGCCCTCGTGATATGTGGACCTATCTCTTTCAGGAGCCAGTAGAAAATCTCGAAGAATTAATCGTAGCTTTGAAGCAAATGCTTGAGCGTAAGGATCGTTTCTATTATGCGATTATCGATAAAGTGACTGGAAAGGTGTTGGGGACTTTTTCTCTCATGCGTATTGATCAAGCCAATCGCACCATTGAAGTTGGCGCGGTGACCTTTTCTCCGTCTCTCAAACAGACCAGGATGGGAACAGAAGCCCACTATTTGCTTGCTCGTTATGTCTTTGAAGAGCTTAACTATCGCCGTTATGAGTGGAAATGTGATGCACTAAATCTACCTTCTAGAAAAGCAGCAGAACGTTTGGGTTTTATCTACGAAGGCACCTTTCGCCAAGCTGTTATTTATAAAGGGCGTACTAGGGATACGGACTGGATGTCTATGATTGATAAGGACTGGCCAAGGGTTAAAGCTCGTTTTGAATCGTGGTTGAAGCAAGATAATTTTGATGAAAATGGACAACAGATTAAATCTCTACGAGAATGTTAGGAAGGTTTGCTATGATTAAGATTACAAAAGAAACATCTGTTTCACTTGATGATGTTTTGCATCTCTACCAGGCAGTTGGTTGGACAAATTATACAAATCAGCCCCAAATGTTGTCCCGAGCTTTATCTCATTCACTGGCCATTTATCTAGCGCGTTATGGTGAGGAAATCGTTGGTCTAGTTCGCTTGATTGGAGACGGTTTTTCTTCGGTTTTTGTCCAGGATTTGATCGTCTTGCCTACCTATCAGCGCCAAGGGATTGGTAGTCACTTGATGAAAAAATCCTTAGCTGATTATAAGGATACCTACCAAGTACAACTAGCGACAGAACAAACAGAAAAAACCTTGGAATTTTATCGTTCTCTGGGGTTTGAAACCTTGTCTAGCTTCCAGTGTACGGGCATGATTTGGGTAAATCGAAAAAAATTACAATAATTTTTTTCTCTTAAGCTAATTTTAAGTCTTGTCCTGTATCATGTAACCATTAAATAAAGACCTCCTAACTTTATTTAATAGAAATCCTAACCTTTTTTTCATAATAATCTCCCTAATGAAGTCACCCAATTTGGTGACTTTTTTGTTATGTGACTTTCAGCGATATTTCATTGGTATTCGTTGTTTTGAACAAAAGTAAAAGTTCGTGTCAAGGGTAATGCGGATATCCATATGATACAAAGATCGCCGTATCTTCTATTGTTTAGAAACTTGATGCCTTTAAAATTGGTGTTATTAAACTTTTTAATGACCTACTTGTGATCCTGATAAAAAGTATCTGATTTATCGTGGTTTTATCAAAAGGTATCGAAATATGAAACAATTAAATTTTTCAAAAAGAAGATTGTCGAGGAAATCTCGTGTAACAATATAGTATTTCGTGAGGAAGTAAGATTATGGAAAAAACACTTTTTCTTGATGAAAATCTATATCTAGTATATAATCAATCTATAACGTATAGATTGGAGATATATCATGGCTATAAACTTGTCGAAACAATACAATTTTAAACTGAATGAAGCTACTATGGAACAAGCTCGAAATATTATCAAGGAAAAGGGCATGACAATGACAGATGCTATTTCTTTATTTGTAGAGCAAATAGTCCTAGAGCAAGATTTGCCTATTAAGACGGCCGAAGATTTGCATAGAGAGCAGTTAATTGCTGAATTACAAGCCCAATCTGAACGTTCCTTGAGAGAATATGAGGCAGGCGAAGGAGCTTCTCTAGACAATGTGAGGGCACGCTATGGCTTATAAAGTGATCCTTTCAAAAGAAGTTGAACAAGCTATCGACAATATACACGACTATATAGCTACGGTACTTTTATCCCCTCAATCTGCTAAAAATACTGTGACAAAAATTTTAGATGGCTTAAAAAGTCTAGAAGTCTTTCCTGAGGCTGGTTTTGATGCTGATGTGAAAATCGGTGTAAAGATTAATAGTAAGTATCCTACACGAGGAAAAATTATAGATCAATACGTTTTGCTTTACTTTATTGATCAGACACAACAGACTGTTTTTCTCTCCCATTTATTTCATACCAAGAGTGACTATGTCACCTTGCTACAAAAAGACAATAAAAAAAGTTCAAAATCTTAAGCTAACTTTAAGTCTTATCCTGTATCATTTAGTTATTAAATAAAGACCTCCTAACTTTATTTAATAGAAATCCTAAACTTTTCTTTTTTATAATAATCTCCTAATAAAGTCACCCAATTTGGTGGCTTTTTTTGTTCACTTTCAGCAACTTTTAAATAGTATTTATTATTTTTGAACAAAAGTAAAAACAAGAAAATCTTAAGCTAACTTTAAGTATTATCCTGTATCATTTAGTTATTAAATAAAGACCTCCTAACTTTTTTTCATCATAATCTCCTAATAAAGTCACCCAATTTGGTGGCTTTTTTCTTGTTTGCTTTTAGCAGTTTTTAATTAGTATTTATTATTTTTGAACAAAAGTAAAAACTAGAAAATCTTAAGCTAACTTTAAGTTTGCTTGTGTATTATGTAATCATTAAATAAAGACCTCCTAACTTTATTTAATAGAAATCCTAAACTTTTCTTTTTCATAATAATCTCCCTTAACTCCACCTAATCAGGTGGAGTTTTTTTGCTCTATTTCAGGCTTTTAGAGAGTTTCCTAAACGTCGTTTTCCGATAAATTTCGGTATTTTTCGGATTTTGGTCGGGGAATTGTCGGGGACTTTTTAGCGAATATGACTAAGAAATAGGTCTGTAGTCGTTTCAGCGAGTTATCCTCAACTTGGTTATAACGATCTGTCATATAGATCTTTGTATGACCTAGTGCCTGACCGAACTGCTAGGTTGGAACTCGTGAAATAATGTGAGGAAGTGGTACATCATATGAAAGTCTGTCGTTTCATTTAATGGATTAAAATGTTGGTTTGACTAATTTGAGTTGATGAGCGTCCATGTTCATTGATAGTGATGTAATCTTTTGTTTTCTTTGATAATTCCTAAGGTTCTCTTAATGTTGAAAGTCTTATTGGACAAGGGAGTAAAACTTTGACAAAAATCGCGAACTGTGCGATAATGGAGAGGAATTAAGGATTAGTTCTATATCATGGACTAGAAAAGACCCCAAGCTAACTTCCACATTAAGCTTGGGGTCTTTTTTGACACTATTTATCCTCGTTTAGCCATTTATCAACTAAGCGAAGAACGACACCGACCACAATTGGTCCGATGATAGTTTTGAGTACTAGTTCCATCATGGACTATTTTATCTCCTTTCGCAGGCGGTGTAGCAGTGCCGTAGAATATTATATCTAAACTCGGGAGCTACCAAATCAGGTGGCTTTTTTGTTTGTAGGCTGGATTTTTGCTATAATAGGAACATGAGTAGAATTTTAGATAATGAAATCATGGGCGATGAGGAGTTGGTAGAACGTACCCTCCGTCCCCAATATTTACGTGAATATATCGGACAAGACAAGGTCAAAGATCAGCTTCAAATCTTTATCGAGGCAGCAAAAATGCGTGATGAGGCGCTGGACCATGTTCTTTTGTTTGGTCCTCCAGGTCTCGGGAAAACAACCATGGCTTTTGTCATAGCCAATGAACTGGGAGTCAATCTCAAACAAACGTCTGGTCCTGTCATCGAAAAAGCGGGCGATCTGGTAGCGATTTTAAATGACTTGGAGCCTGGAGATGTGCTCTTTATTGATGAGATTCATCGCTTGCCTATGTCGGTGGAAGAGGTGCTTTATAGTGCCATGGAGGACTTCTACATTGATATCATGATTGGGGCTGGTGAAGGCAGTCGCAGTGTTCATTTGGAGTTGCCACCTTTTACCTTGATTGGTGCGACGACTCGGGCTGGTATGCTTTCCAATCCTCTACGGGCACGTTTTGGGATTACTGGGCATATGGAGTATTATGCCCATGATGATTTGACAGAGATTGTCGAGCGGACGGCAGATATTTTTGAGATGGAAATCACTCATGAGGCAGCGTCTGAGTTAGCCCTGCGTAGTCGTGGAACTCCTCGTATTGCCAATCGTCTCCTCAAGCGCGTGCGTGACTTTGCTCAGATTATGGGCGATGGCTTGATTGATGATGTCATTACGGATAAGGCTCTTACTATGCTGGATGTAGACCATGAGGGCTTGGACTATGTGGACCAGAAAATTCTCCGCACCATGATTGAGATGTACGGTGGGGGTCCTGTTGGTTTAGGAACTCTTTCGGTGAATATCGCAGAAGAGCGTGAGACGGTCGAAGATATGTATGAGCCTTACCTGATCCAGAAAGGATTTATCATGCGAACTCGTTCAGGACGAGTTGCGACAGCCAAGGCTTATGAGCATTTAGGATATGAATACATTGAAAAATAAGGCTGAAATCTTAGACTCTTTCAGAGAAAATCCTGACATGAGGGCTATTCTGACTATCATCCGAAACCTTGGTCTGAAAGACTCGTGGTTGGCAGCAGGTTCTGTCAGAAATTTCATCTGGAATCTCTTGTCAGATAAGCCATTCTTTGACCGTGAAACGGATGTGGATGTGATTTTCTTTGACCCAGAGGTGAGTTATGAAGAAACGCTGGCTATAGAAAGTAAGTTGAGAGAGGATTTTCCCCAGTATCAATGGGAGCTGAAGAATCAAGTCTATATGCATCAGCATAGTCCCCATACGCCTCCCTATGTGAATTCCTGCGATGCCATGAGTAAGTATCCCGAACGTTGTACGGCGATAGGACTTCGCTTGCATGCTGACGCAACTTTAGAGCTCTTTTCTCCTTATGGTTTAGAGGATATTTTGAACTTTCAGGTTCGTCCAACTCCTCATTTCTTAGAAAATGAAGACCGAATGAAGCTCTATCAAAAGCGTTTAGCAAAGAAAAATTGGCAGGAGAAATGGAAAAATCTCACATTTAAAAATACTTAAGGAAACTTTAAGATAGGAGCTGTATACTTATCTCATAAGTTAAAAAGACCTTAACTTATACTCCTAAAACTTTTTCATAATAATCTCCCTATAAAAAAATTAAGTCGCCCAATCAGGCGGCTTTTTTTTGATGGAGCGATGATTCGATATATAGTAGATTGAACCTAGAATAGTACGCTACGGATTTTAAAACATTGCTATAAATTGATCTGACTTTTCTTTCTGGTCAATTTGTTTATATTTTATTTCATCCTACTGATTTTTTACAATAATATTTGATTTTTTAAAGCTAAATAGATGATTATTGGATAAAAAAAGAATCTTAAATTCAGGTAAAATCTACAAAAAGAACAAGTCATTTGTATTAATATATTTTTTACACAAATCTTTGGACAAAGCAGGCTCTAATGTGCTATAATAAGATGTTATAGATTGAGCTTTATATCAAAATTTTTGAAGAGTAGACCATTGCTTGTCAGGGTGAAAAAAGAGAAAATATCCATGTAACATGGCTGTGTATCTTATACATTATTTTGGTATTTAGTTTTTTATAAATATTGAACTCAAGGAGAGAAAAACATGTTTTTTAGACGTCAAGAAGGAGAGTATCGAGAAACCGATCGTGTAACTAGATACAAACTGATTAAGTCAGGGAAACATTGGTTGCGTGCCTCAACGTCTTTATTCGGGCTATTTAAGGTTCTTCGTGGTGGTATTGATACTGCTCAGGTGACAACTGAAGTTGTGGAAGATCGTGTCTCAACTTCTTTAACCGGGATAGATGTCCTCAAGGGGATAGCTGCCGCGGGGGCTGTTGTTGGTGGTGGAGTGGTCACTCATACGCAAGTCCATGCCAATGAACAGCTGGCTGTAGAGAAAGTCGTGGATGGTACTGACAATCTAGTGAATTCTGATCAGGTTGTTTTGGGAACTGTCAATAAAGATGAGGAGCAGCAAACGTCTGTTTCAACATCTAACTCTATCAGTGAGAGTATCTCGCTATCAGATTCTACAAGTGCCTCGACCTCAGTCTCAACAAGTCTATCTGAGTCCGTAAGTGCTTCGACCTCAGCTAGCACGAGCACCAGTGTTTCATCTTCAACTTCAGCTAGCACCTCGTCTTCATTGAACGATTCTGCTTCAACATCAGATAGTGCTTCAACTGTTGCAAGCAGTTCTCACTCTGAGACTTCGCATGTAGAAGGTTCACAGACGGCTCCTAGCGAAGATGCTATCAGTAATGACGGAACATCCAGAGCCACAGTTAAGGCTAGCGATGCTCAGGTCAATCCTAATCTTTCTAGTGCTCTTTCAACAGCAGAAAACTTTACAAGTCAAAATGCGAGTCTGACAGCTACGACAACAGCGACTCTTGCTGCGACAACGACAGCAGAAACAAGCGCTAAAAAGCAAGCAGAAGACCGTAAGAAACTGGCAACTCTTTCAGCAGAAATGGGTGAATATCTAGCTAAAGCAGTTAATTTACCTGATACAGATGCAGCAATTATCAAGGTTAAAACCGTGGTTGCTGAGATTGAGTCTGCTCTCAAGGATCCAAACGCAGATCTAGGAGAAGTGATCAATTCTGCCACTTCAGCTCGCAACTCTATCGCTAATGCGGTTTCACGTGCAACCTCTGGTCAACGTGACAGCCGTAACGGGCAAGCGATGCCAACAGGGGGAAATCTCAGAGGTGTTTCGATAAACGGTCACACCACAGCTGAACTTGGGCAAGGAAGTTATTCAAGTTCTAATCGTGAGGTTGTCTGGAAAATCAAAATGCACTCGCAGAGTCCGCTTAATTATGCTGGTCTGATCGCGCAAGTGGATAGAAATACAACCATCACTCGTGTTCTTTTTAATGGACAACCAATGGAAAAACGTGGTGGTTCTGGTAATGAGTATATATTCAACAAGCACCATGACTTGAATAGAAACCTTGAGGCGACTATATTGGTTTATGCGACTGTGAACAATAAGTCTAATGCAGCTACTTTGAGTGCGCGAGTGGCGACAAGTAGTCAACCGTTCACAAGCGCCAACACTTCTGGGAATTATAGTGGCTCAATGAGCTCAACTGTTTCGACTGGAGAAGCTGGTCATAACCGTGGAACATCTAAGCGCCCTACGATTACTTTGCCTGCAAATGTTACCTACTATAATGACGACTCTATTACCACAATCAAGATGAAAATGAGTGATGATAGGGGCTTGAAAACATTAGCTGCAGGATCTAATAATACAATTATCACTGGCTTATATGCGCCTGATTATCCAAGAAATGCAAGAAATGTCGTTGGTGATTTTGGTGTGTATCAAAATGGTAGGTTTGCCTATTATCCAACTACTTATACGGTAAATATGCAAGGTACCATTGGTCGAGACAAAGGAACATGGAAGCCGTTTGCTACTGGCGCGCACATTCTTGAATATGTTGTAACAGATAGTGACGGTCAAACAGATACGGCACATATGACTCTCACCATCAAAGGTTTCAACGAGCGTAACGAGCCTGTGAGTGGTGATACTGTTACGGTAAATAATCCGTCATCTTTGAGCGAGACTGAGAAAACTCAAATCCTTGCAAACTTTAGGAACAATAGTAAAAATGCCACTATCCTCAACAGTTCTGATTACAAGAAAAATTCTGAAGGTAATCATGAAATAACGGTGTCTAATACGGGTGAAATCACTATTACTTATCGTGATAACACTGTGGATGTCGTTCGAGCTAACGTAAGAGCGGAAACTGAGGTGCCTGTACCTGCTGTAACCGTGACACGTGGTGGTCAGCAGATTACAGCTACTCAAAGTCCCGACTCTAGTCGTGGGATGGAACATATTGTCTATGCAGGTGATGATTTCACCGTTAAATTTACTGCGACTGATAATAGTGGTAAATTAAGAGAGTTCAAGATTGTACCTAGAGCAGATGGGAACCAACCAGGGTTGAGAGAAAACTACTTTGAAGGTTCTAACTATGGTACAGGAACTGTAGGGCTCTTGACAGGAAATATCACAGCTACGCCAGAAAGTCCTGCGACTATCACAGTCGACGCTCATATGAATGATAATCTGGAGTGGAACTCAGGACATACTTGGCAACGGAATGCAGTTGCAACTGACCAAGTAGGCAACTTCAACAGAGTGAATGGTACTGGCAATGTTCGTATCACCCAAGGACAACTGAAAGACCGTCTTAAAGTAACAAATCCTGACTTTACACCTGTAGTAAATAAAAACAGTTTAACAGATAACGAAAAGACAGATGTCAAGAATGCCATCTACGCTAAGAATGATAAGACAGTTCACCGCATCAAAGACATTGAAGTTGCAAGCGATGGAACTGCAAAGATTATTTATAAGGATTTAACAAGCAATACTATTTCTCGAGATGTTACAGTCAATGAACGACCAAAACTGGAGATTCATTATGATAATGCTACAACTAAGGAAATCTATCTATACCGTGGGGAAGAAGTTAATGTAACCTTTAGAGCAACTGATGATTCTGGCAAGATTTCTTCATTGAAGTTTGAAATGCAAGGAACTGCGGATAGTGCAAACGGAAACAACTACGCAGGATATACTGGTCTCAATCGTTCAAATCCGATCACTAGCTTAACGAATCAAGCGGATGCAAGGATTACCCTTACAGGAACTCTAGGTAAAACTGTACCGTTAGGGTCATTTGAACGCTATTTAATGGCAACAGATGATAAAAACACATCTGATAGTGACCATGCTAAAAATGGTATTACCGACAATGGTTATGTCAAGTTTGTAATCAAAAGCCAGACTGATAAATATACTGCTGTAGCGAAGGCGTCGACTATTTATACCTATACTGGTGAAACGGCAACAGATTTAAACGATGCTACGAACTTTGTCCAGCTTGATGGTGGAGGACAGCTCCCTCAAGGAACGACTGTTTCATGGGTTAGTCGCATTGACAACACATCTGCTGGGACAAAAAGTGCAGTTGCACGGGTTACTTATTCTGATGGCTCTACTGATGATGTAACAGTTAACTATACTGTTTATCCGAAAGTTGAAGCCAAGACTTACAATGGTGTGACAGGGGAGTTCTATGCCTTTAAAGGAACGCTAGGTGATAAGCTAAGTAAAGTTTCTGGAGGAGATTGGGCTAATAATATTGGTAGAGATTCTTATTTGTATACCAATCTTAATGAACTTCCAACAGGAACCAAATGGTCTTATAAATATAAGTTAAATAACACAGGGGCTGAGCAAACAACTGCTGTTGGAACCCCGACTTTTGGTGAAGTATGGTATACGACTAAAGAGGTTGTGAATCTGGAACCTGTCAGTCACCATACAACCTATACGCTAATTGCCACATATCCAAAAGGACGTTTTGGGGATGTTTCAACAAGCAATCCAGCCTTGACAAGTCAGACAAGCTTTGATTATACAGTTGTTGATCCTGTAGCTAAACAAGAGTATGTTACAACTGTGGGAAATAAGGCTCCATTAGCAAATATTATTGCGAAGCCAGGAGAGGCGCTTAAAAATTCGAATACAAGTGTAGCTTTCCCAACAGGAACAACCTTTAGTTGGGTCCAGGCTCCTGATGACGCTATGCTGGCAAACCCTGGGGTTTATACGAAAAAAGTTACAGTCACTCTTCCGCAAGGTTCCTATAGTGGAGCTCCTGGAAATAGTAGAACAGTAGACGTGACTATTAAGGTAAACCCACAAGCGCCAGCTATCTCAGTTAATTCTACCAATGAAACTGGCGGCTTGCCAAATCGTTCGATCGTTGTTACGAATGTCACACCTGGAGCTCTTGTAACATTAACATTAGCTGGTCATACATTCACCAAGACTGCTAAGGACAATGAAACAAGCGTCACATTTGAACCAACAAAATTGCAGGATGCTTATGATGGCAACAATGGTCTCCTTCCGACTAGAGATGTGACAGCTAAGCAAGAAAAAACAGTAACACTTCCAAGTGGTGGAACTGAAACCTTGAGTTCGTCTACAACGACTGCAACTATTACCAAAGAAACTGTAGCACCTGAAGTAACTTTTGAACTTCATATTAAGAATGATAAGACTGGCCAATGGGAAAAACAAACGATCAAGAATAATGTTCGTCCAGGAGTCAGTGGTTACGAAGTCTTCGCAGGCGACAAGATTAAAGTTGTTTTAACTGCTAAAGATAATAGTGGTAAGATTAAAACTCTAAAATTAAATGATGGAATTTCTGATATAAATCGTATTTTCCAAGATGGTTATTCTTCAGATGATACAGCAGAAGGCCTTAAGGATACACCTACTGAAGCTTCAGCAACAAATCCAAAAGTATTGGAGTATACGGCTACTTACGGAGAAAATGTCCAATATAATGATAAAAACAAATGGACCCGTGGAACTAGTGCTACAGATTTATCAGATAATACAGGTAGAGTCACAACTGTAGTTGCACAAGGTAAACTGAATGAAAAATTCCCAGGTATTAAACCAAACGGAGTTATTCAAGTTTCTAATTTAACTTCCTTGACTCAAAAAGATCTTGATAAGATTCTAGATGCAGTGAAGACGTCTAATCCAGCGTCAGATTTCCGTATTAAATCGTATGAGATTGCTAGCAATGGCACTGTAACGATTACCTACAAAGATGGAACCAAAAACACAGTAACTCCTGATTTGTCAGATTCGGATCATAAGTCAGCATCAGCCTCAACCAGTGCGTCAGTGTCTGCTTCAACCAGTGCATCAGTAAGTGCAATGACTAGTGCATCGACATCAGCGTCAGTAAGCGCAAGTCAATCAGCAAGCACATCAGCTAGCCAGTCAGCATCGACCAGTGCGAGCCAATCAGCAAGCACATCGGCTTCAACCAGCGCAAGTACCTCAGCAAGCACGTCGGCTTCAACAAGTGCAAGCACGTCAGCAAGCACATCTGCCTCAACGAGCGCAAGTACATCGGCAAGCACGTCTGCTTCGACAAGTGTAAGTACATCAGCTTCAACGAGCGCAAGCACGTCAGCAAGCACATCAGCAAGTACATCCGCTTCAACAAGCGCAAGCACTTCAGCAAGTACATCGGCTTCAACAAGTGCAAGCACGTCAGCAAGTACGTCCGCTTCAACAAGCGCAAGTACATCGGCTAGCACATCAGCCTCAACAAGTGCAAGCACCTCAGCAAGTACATCTGCTTCAACAAGTGCAAGTACGTCAGCGTCAACAAGTGCAAGTACCTCAGCAAGTACATCTGCTTCAACAAGTGCAAGTACGTCCGCTTCAACAAGCGCAAGCACCTCAGCAAGTACGTCCGCTTCAACAAGCGCAAGCACCTCAGCAAGTACGTCCGCTTCAACAAGCGCAAGCACCTCAGCAAGTACGTCCGCTTCAACAAGCGCAAGTACTTCAGCAAGCACATCGGCTTCAACAAGCGCAAGTACTTCAGCAAGCACGTCCGCTTCAACAAGCGCAAGTACTTCAGCAAGCATATCGGCATCAACGAGCGCAAGTGCTTCAGCAAGCACATCGGCTTCAACAAGTGCAAGTACGTCAGCAAGCACGTCCGCTTCAACAAGCGCAAGTACGTCGGCTAGCACGTCAGCGTCAATAAGTGCAAGTACGTCAGCAAGTACATCAGCTTCAACAAGCGCGTCAACCTCAGCCTCTGAGTCAGCGTCAACAAGTGCATCGACATCAGCATCTGAATCAGCGTCAACAAGTGCGTCAGAGTCAGCAAGCACATCGGCTTCTGAGTCAGCATCAACAAGTGCATCGACATCAGCGTCAGAGTCAGCATCAACAAGCGCGTCAACATCAGCCTCTGAGTCAGCGTCAACAAGCGCGTCGACATCAGCATCTGAATCAGCGTCAACAAGTGCAAGCACCTCAGCGTCTGAATCAGCAAGCACAAGTGCAAGCACATCAGCCTCTGAGTCAGCAAGCACAAGCGCAAGTACGTCGGCTAGCACGTCAGCGTCAACAAGTGCATCGACATCAGCATCTGAGTCAGCATCAACAAGTGCATCGACATCAGCGTCAACAAGCGCGTCGACATCAGCATCTGAATCAGCGTCAACAAGTGCAAGCACCTCAGCATCTGAATCAGCAAGCACAAGCGCATCAACATCAGCGTCAGAATCAGCAAGCACAAGTGCAAGCACATCAGCGTCTGAATCAGCAAGCACAAGCGCGTCAACATCAGCATCTGAATCAGCATCAACAAGTGCAAGCACATCAGCATCTGAATCAGCTTCAACAAGTGCGTCGACATCAGCATCTGAATCAGCAAGCACAAGTGCATCCACATCAGCATCTGAATCAGCAAGCACAAGCGCATCAACATCAGCATCTGAATCAGCAAGCACAAGTGCAAGCACATCAGCATCTGAATCAGCGTCAACAAGCGCGTCGACATCAGCATCTGAATCAGCGTCAACAAGTGCAAGCACCTCAGCATCTGAATCAGCAAGCACAAGCGCATCAACATCAGCGTCTGAATCAGCAAGCACAAGTGCATCGACATCAGCATCTGAATCAGCAAGCACAAGTGCATCGACCTCAGCATCTGAGTCAGCATCAACAAGTGCATCGACATCAGCATCTGAATCAGCAAGCACAAGTGCATCGACCTCAGCATCTGAATCAGCATCAACAAGTGCATCAACAAGTGCATCGACATCAGCATCTGAGTCAGCAAGTACAAGTGCATCGACATCAGCATCTGAATCAGCATCAACAAGTGCAAGCACCTCAGCATCTGAGTCAGCAAGCACAAGCGCGTCAACAAGTGCAAGCACATCAGCATCTGAATCAGCATCAACAAGTGCATCGACATCAGCATCTGAATCAGCATCAACAAGTGCATCGACCTCAGCATCTGAGTCAGCGTCAACAAGTGCATCGACATCAGCATCTGAATCAGCAAGCACAAGTGCATCGACATCAGCATCAGAGTCAGCGTCAACAAGTGCAAGCACATC
>NZ_JARZZP010000017.1 GCF_029948085.1 Streptococcus taonis
CTTACCTCTATTATACGACTTTACACAAAGAAAAGCCCTTAGAAACTTGACTTCCAAGGACTTTGTCTTCAATCTGAAATCTCCTGTTTTACAGGAGATTTTTTATTACATTGAGTAGTTTGGTGCTTCATTTGTGATTTGCACATCGTGTGGATGGCTTTCTTTTAGACCAGCACCAGACATTTCGATAAATTGAGCATTATCATGCAATTCTTTAAGGTTAGCTGCACCACAGTACCCCATACCAGATCGGATACCACCAATCATTTGGAATACGATATCAGCTGCTGCTCCTTTGTAAGCAACACGACCTTCAATTCCTTCTGGAACCAGTTTGTTTGCTTCATTGACAGAACCTTGGAAGTAACGGTCGCTTGACCCCTTCTTCATAGCAGCAATTGAGCCCATACCGCGGTATGTCTTGAACTTACGTCCTTGGAAGATTTCAGTTTCACCTGGAGCTTCATCTGTTCCCGCGAACATTGAACCAAGCATTACTGCATTTCCACCAGCAGCAAGAGCTTTTACAATATCGCCAGAATACTTGATTCCACCATCAGCGATGATTGTTTTGCCATATTCACGCGCAACTGCTGCCGCATCATAGATAGCTGTAACTTGTGGAACTCCGACACCTGCAATAACACGAGTTGTACAGATTGAACCTGGTCCAATACCAACTTTAACAACGTCAACTCCTGCGTCATAAAGGGCACGCGCACCTTCAGCAGTAGCGATGTTCCCAGCAATCAGTGTACGGTCTGGGAAATGCGCACGGATTTCAGCGATTTTACGAAGAACACCCGCTGAGTGACCATGAGCAGTATCGATAACAATGGCATCAGCCCCTGCTTCAAAGAGGGCTTCAGCACGTTCAAATGTATCAGAAGTAACACCTACCGCACCAGCAACAAGAAGACGACCAAATTCATCTTTTGCAGCATTTGGAAATTCAATTACTTTTTCAATATCTTTGATTGTGATCAAGCCAGAAAGACGACCTTTTTCATCAACCAGTGGAAGTTTTTCAATACGGTGTTCTTGAAGAATGCTCTCAGCAGTTTTTAAGTCTGTACCAACTGGAGCAGTAACCAAGTTTTCACTGGTCATGTGTTTTGAAATTGGTTGGTTGTAGTCAGAAATAAAGCGAAGATCTCGATTGGTCAATATACCAATTAACTTACGGTTTTCGAGAGTTTCTACCACTGGAACACCACTGATACGGTAACGTCCCATGAGTTCGTCTGCTTCTGCAATTGTATGCTCTGGAGTCAAGAAAAATGGATCGATAATAACACCATTCTCAGAACGTTTTACCTTACGAACTTCATCTGCCTGTTGTTCAATAGACATGTTTTTATGGATAACTCCAAGACCACCTGCTCGCGCGATAGCAATGGCCATCTGGCTCTCAGTTACAGTATCCATAGCTGCTGTAATAATTGGGATATTTAAAGTCAAATTATCTGCCAATTTTGTAGTTAAATCCGCATCATTAGGCAATACATGACTCTCTGCTGGAATAAGCAATACATCATCAAAGGTAAAACCTTTTTTCAAAAATTTAGTGTCCCAATTAGACATTGAAGTTTCCTCTTTTCTTTCTTTTTGAGCTTGACGCTTTTTGTATTGTATCTATCATACCATTCTATGAAAATTTGTCAATTATATTGATAATAGATAATATAAAAAACTATCCCTTTAATTTTAAAGAAGAGATAGTTTTAGAGTTCGTATTTTATCTATTAATGAAAGTAATTTAGACCCATTGCTGATTTTACTTCTGATAGCGTTTGGCCAGCAACTTCTCGAGCTTTTTCACTACCTTTTTGTAACATATTATACACTTCACCCATATCTTTAGCATATTCTAGGCGACGTTCACGGATTGGACCAAGTTCACGTTCTAGGATTTCAAGTAGATACCGTTTTGTCTTAACATCACCTAGACCTCCACGTTGATAATGCTCTTTCATGTCAGCAATTTCTTGAGCATCTTCAGGACGTCCGAATACGTCTAAGTAATGGAAAACCATATTTCCTTCAATCTTACCTGGATCCTCAACACGAATGTGATCTGGATCTGTATACATACTCATTACTTTCTTACGCAAAGTATCTGCATCATCTGACAAGTAGATACCATTATTAAGCGATTTAGACATTTTGGCATTTCCATCAAGACCAGGTAAGCGACCTGCTCCTTCATTTTCAGGATAGATCCCTTCTGGCTCTACCAAAACATCACAATTGTAGGCATGGTTGAATGAACGCACAATCTCACGCGTTTGTTCAATCATCGGTTTTTGGTCTGTACCTACAGGAACATAGTTAGCCTTAAAAGCTGTGATATCTGCTGCTTGAGCAATTGGATAAACTAAAAATCCAGTTGGAATACTTTCTCCAAATCCTTTCTGAGCAATTTCTGTCTTTACAGTAGGATTACGCTCCAGACGAGCCAAAGACACTAGATTCATGTAATACATAGAAAGCTCTGCCAATTCTGGAATCTGGCTTTGAATGAAAATCGTTGATTTGTTAGGATCCAATCCCACTGCAAGATAGTCCAAAGCAACATTCCCAATAGACTCTACAATTGTTTGTGGATCTTTTGCATGGTCAGTTAAGGCTTGCTGGTCAGCCAAAAAAACAAACATGTCATATTTATCTTCTTGCTGTAATAAGACACGATTTTTTAAACTACCAACGTAGTGCCCAATATGTAATTTACCCGTTGGACGATCTCCTGTTAAAATAATGGGTTTATTCATCTTATTCTCCTTTGATATGGTCCTTTCAATTATAGCATTTTTTTGATAAAAAGACAGATAATTTTTTTATCAAATAATTACGATTTCAACTCCTCAACCGTAAACTATCTGTAAACATGCTTTACAAATAATTGACAGAGAAAAATTTGAATATTTGCTGATTTTCTAGTAGAATTAGAGTATTACATATAATAGGAGAAAAAAATTGCTAACAGTATCTGATGTTTCACTACGTTTTAGTGATCGCAAACTTTTTGATGAGGTCAACATCAAATTTACAGAAGGAAACACCTATGGTTTAATTGGTGCTAACGGTGCAGGTAAATCAACATTTTTAAAAATCTTAGCTGGTGATATCGAACCTACAACTGGTCATGTTTCTCTTGGACCTGATGAACGTCTTTCTGTACTTCGTCAAAATCACTTTGACTATGAGGATGAACGTGTTATTGATGTTGTTATCATGGGTAATGAAAAACTATACAACATCATGAAAGAAAAAGATGCTATCTATATGAAAGCAGACTTTACTGATGAAGATGGAGTTCGTGCAGCTGAGCTTGAAGGAGAATTTGCTGAACTAGGTGGTTGGGAAGCTGAGAGTGAGGCTTCACAACTCTTGCAAAACTTGAATATCCCTGAAGATCTTCACTACCAAAATATGAGTGAACTAGCAAATGGAGATAAAGTGAAAGTTCTCCTTGCTAAAGCCTTGTTTGGTAAACCAGATGTTCTTCTTCTAGACGAGCCAACCAACGGTCTTGATATCCAATCTATTACTTGGTTAGAAGATTTCTTGATTGACTTTGATAACACCGTTATTGTCGTATCCCATGACCGTCACTTCTTAAACAAAGTATGTACTCACATGGCCGACCTTGACTTTGGAAAAATCAAACTCTATGTCGGAAACTACGATTTCTGGAAAGAATCTTCTGAGCTTGCTGCTAAATTGCTAGCAGACCGTAATGCAAAAGCAGAAGAAAAAATTAAACAACTCCAAGAATTCGTTGCTCGATTCTCTGCTAATGCTTCTAAATCAAGACAAGCAACATCACGTAAAAAAATGCTTGATAAGATTGAACTTGAAGAAATTGTGCCATCTAGTCGTAAATATCCATTTATCAACTTTAAAGCTGAACGAGAAATCGGTAACGATCTCTTGACAGTAGAAAATCTATCTGTCAAGATTGATGGCGAAACTATTCTTGACAACATAAGCTTTATCTTGCGTCCAGGTGACAAGACAGCTCTTATCGGACAAAACGATATCCAAACAACTGCTCTCATCCGTGCTATTATGGGGGATATCGACTATGAAGGAACTGTCAAGTGGGGAGTTACAACTAGTCGTTCTTACTTACCAAAAGACAATTCAGCTGATTTTGCTGGAGGTGAATCTATTCTTGACTGGTTGCGCCAATTTGCAAGTAAAGAAGAAGATGACAATACCTTCTTGCGTGGTTTCCTTGGTCGTATGCTCTTCTCTGGAGATGAGGTTAACAAACCTGTAAATGTCTTGTCAGGGGGAGAAAAAGTGCGCGTGATGCTATCGAAACTCATGCTTTTGAAATCAAATGTTCTAGTACTTGACGATCCTACTAATCACCTAGATTTGGAATCTATTTCAAGTTTGAACGATGGATTGAAAAACTTCAAAGAATCTATCATCTTTGCCAGCCATGACCATGAATTCATTCAAACATTGGCTAACCACATTATTGTCCTATCTAAAAATGGTGTAATCGACCGTATCGATGAAACCTATGATGAATTCTTAGAAAATGCTGAAGTACAAGCAAAAGTTAAAGAACTTTGGAAAGACTAAATAATACTTTAAAACTCAGTTGGATTAACCAACTGAGTTTTCTATCATTCTATGAGGTAACATGAAAACATTTTTTAGAAACTATTGGACCTATTTTATTTCTTTCATCATTCCCCTAGTGATTATGTTCGGAGTCTATCTTTCTCAAGGTATCTACTGGAATAGTGATACTTCACCTTTATTAGGGGATGGATTTCATCAATATGTTATTTTTGATCTTAATCTTCGTAATATTTTACATGGGAGTGATAGTCTATTTTATACTTTTACCAGTGGTCTAGGTCTCAATTTTTATGCCTTGTCCAGTTATTATCTTGGTAGTTTTCTATCTCCTCTTGTTTATTTTTTTGAGGTATCAAGGATGCCAGACGCAGTTTATCTTTCAACCTTGTTGAAATTTGGCTTGATAGGTCTGTCAACCTTTTTTAGCTTGAGTATAATATTCAAAAATCTATCAGCCCCACTCAGATTATCTTTATCTACCTCATATGCTTTAATGAGCTTTACAGTTAGTCAACTTGAGATTAAAACCTGGTTAGATGTTTTTATTTTAATTCCCTTAATTTTAACTGGTTTACATCTACTCATAACGGAAAAAAAACGTATTCTATACTTTACAAGTTTGTCAATCTTATTTATCCAAAACTACTATTTTGGTTATATGACTGCCCTGTTTTTGGTAGTTTGGTATTTTTGCCAACTTTCCTGGGATTTTAAAAGTCGCAAGTATTCTTTCCTTGATTTTTTCCTAACATCCTTACTCGCTGGTTTAACAAGTTTCATCATGACACTCCCAACCTTTTTTGATTTAAGAACTCATGGTGAAAAACTAACCGCTATTACAAAAATAAAAACAGATGCCAGTTGGTATCTAGATCTGTTTGCTAAACAATTTATTGGTGCTTTCGATACAACTAAATATGGTTCTATCCCAATGATTTTTGTAGGCCTCCTTCCTTTTATCTTAACAATTGTATTCTTTACATTAAAATCAATTAAGTTTCACGTGAAACTATGCTATGCAACTCTACTCATTATCATCATTGCGAGTTTTTATCTAGAAGCCTTAGATCTATTTTGGCAAGGAATGCACGCGCCAAATATGTTTCTTCATCGCTATGCGTGGATTTTCTCTACTCTTTTGATTTATATATCTGCTGAAGTTTTAGATAGATTTAAAGATATCAAATTATGGAATATTTTATTCTCAATGACCTTCCTTTTATTTGGCTATCTGGCAACCATTTATTTTAAAAATCATTATTCGTTTTTAACTAAATTAAATATACTCTTAACACTTGAATTCTTAGTGGTATATTTACTGTTATTATTAGCACTTATTAAAAAACTGATTTCTCCAAAAATCTTTTCAATTCTTATTTTGATCTTTACAATAAGTGAAATTAGTTTTAATGCTTCATCTCAACTAAATGGAATTACGAAAGAATGGGGATTTGCTTCTCGTAGTACCTATGATAAAGATATTCCAAGTATGGAAGCTATTTTGGAGTATACCAAACAGCAACCAGATACATTTACACGAACTGAAAAGTTACAAACTCAAACTGGAAACGATAGCATGAAATTTAACTACAATGGCATCTCACAATTTTCATCTGTTCGTAATCGTTCTGCAAGTACAACGTTAGATAAGTTGGGTTTTAAATCTTCAGGTACCAACCTTAATCTTCGTTATGCAAATAATACTATCATTGCAGATAGTTTATTTGGAATCAGCTACAATATTTCTGAAACCTATCCAGATAAATATGGTTTTCATCCAAGCTATCAAAAAGATAATCTAACCCTTTATAAAAATCAATTCGCTCTCCCAATTGCTTTTGCTACACAGTCTCTTTACAAAGATGTCACTTTTAATGACCATACTCTTGACAACCAAACTCAATTTTTAAATCAAATTGCTGGCTTAAATGAAGAGTACTTTTATCCGATAAATCATCATACAGATTCTGGTGACAACGTGGTCAATCTAAACGGAACTGATACTGAAGATGCAACTATCAGCTACAGTATTGAAGTACCTGATAATAGTCAGGTTTACCTTTCCATGACCAAGCTAAATTTTTCAAACGATAAGAAAAAGCAAGTTGACATCATTGTCAATGGTGAAAAAAAATCCTTTGCCACAGATAATGTTTTTACATTTTTTAATCTTGGATATGCAGAACATAAACAAACTTTTGATATCCAGGTTAAGTTTCCAGGAAATGCTCAAGTATCGTTTGAGTCTCCAACTTTCTATCGCTTAGATACTAAGAAATATACGGAGGCAATTAGCAAAATAAAAGAAAATCCAGTAGAAGTGAGTTCTTATAAAAATAAAGTCAATGTAAATTATAAGGTAAAGAATGAAACATCGATCTTTTTCACCATTCCATACGATCAAGGTTGGTCTGCTTATCAAAATGGTAAAAAATTACAAATGCAACAGGCACAAACTGGATTTATGAAAATTGATGTTCCTGAAGGTGAAGGAACTATTACCCTTTCCTTTATTCCAAAAGGATTTGTTGCTGGTGCAATTTGTTCTCTTATAGCCATTATTGTCTTTATTTTTTATGATATTCAAAGAAAAAAATATTCTAGATAAAAAAACAATCGACCGAATTAGTCGATTGTTTTTAGTCTTCTTCAGCTTTTTTAGGTTGATAGGCTAGCATTCCTAAAGCAACAAAAATCATTACTGTAAAGATAAGGAAAATAATCTGACTATGAATATTACCTGTCATAGAAATGGTTTGTCGAAGACCTGAAACTGAATAACTCATAGGTAACCATGGATTAATAGTTTTAAAGAATTGATTCGTCAAAGCTAAAGGATAAGTTCCTGCACTTGATGCTAATTGAAGGAGTAATAAAATTAAGGAGAAGAAGGCGCCTAGGCGAGAATTCCAGGTTGTCAATGCTGTTACCATCGCCATGAAAGCAAGACTAGTTAAAATAATCAAAGCAAAGGTTTTGAATTCGTGAACTGCAGTAAGTCCAATTAAATGTACTCCACCATAAACTAATACTCCTGCCAAACCAGCAATGATACCGTTAATTTCAAAGCGAGACTTAAACCAAGCCCAGCGACTTTCTGGATGGCGCCCAGAAGGCAATTTAGCAAAAATCATATTAGTAGAAATAGCCGCAACAAAGAGAGCAACTGATATCATATACGGAGCCATAGCAATCCCATTAACAGCAACTTGATCCGTATCAGTTTTTGAAAGACTTAAAGGATCAGCCAGTAAGTCTGCATTTGTTGGTTCAGTTGAAGCCTGTTGCAATTGCCCCTCAGCCTCTGTCAAACCTTGATTTAATTGACTTGAACCATCACTTAATTTTCCAAGTCCTGATTGTAAAATTTCAGATCCTTGAGCAAGTTTATCTGCTCCACTAGCTATTTTTTCAGAACCATTAGCTAGTTGATTTGCTCCTGAAACTAGCTGGTCTGATTTATCAGCTAATTGTTGAGAACCCGCTTGTAATTGATTAAATCCAGCAGTTAAATCTGATGTTTTATTATTTACTTGGTTGACACCTGATGCAAGTTTATCAATTCCTGTTGCTAATTCTGGTGCATTCTCTGCTAACTTAGCAGTAGCACCTGTTAATGTAGAAGATTTTTCTGTCAACTGACTAGAGCCTTGTAGCAACTTATTGAAACTTCCTGTCAAGTTCGAATTTTTCGAACTCAACTGACTTGCTCCTAAAGCTACTTGGTCTACAGATTTTGTATAGCTGTCAATGCCAGATAGAGTTTGACTAGCTGGCAATAATTGACCATCAATTGCTGTCTGTACTTGTGTTAATCCACTTGACAAACTTGTCAAGGTAGCAGTAGTAGTTGGCAACAATTTCGCTGAACTTGTTTTTAAGCGACTAAGGCTATTTGCTTGATTATTTACATTCTCTAAAGAAGATTGTAACGTTTGAACTGTAGTTAAAATTGTTCGTGCTGACTCACTAGTAGAAGATGATTGATTAGAAACCACAGAAGTTATCTCTGCCTGTTGGTCAGGAGTTAAGCTTTGATAAGCACTCGTAGATTGAATAGCTGATAAAGTAGTTTCTTTTTCAGATTGATTTGAAGTAACGATGCTTTGTGCTGAATTTGCAATCGTTGATAGACTACTAGAAAACTGGTTTGTTAACTCTGTTATTTCTCCTGTGTCTGACGTTTGAATAGCATGATTCAATTGCTCTAAGCCAGAAACTAATTGATGAATCTGATCTCTTTGTTGAGTTGATAAACTTAATTGACTAGACAGTTCTTGAATTCCTTGATTAAGTTGGGTAAGTCCTGTACGCAAGGTCTCTGATTGTTTAGAAATCTGATTTGCACCTGATGATAGACTTTGAACTCTATTTGTATAAGTATCAATACCAAGTGAAAATTGATTTAATCCTGAATTAAGTTGAGAAACACCACCTGTATAGGCTTGTGTGCCTGAATCAAGTTGAGTCAATCCTGATACCAGTGCCGGTGTCTGTGAATTCAGTTGGTTTAATCCATTGTCGATTTGTGAAATAGCGCTGGTATATTGATTTAAACCAGTATTAAAATTACCAAGACCAAGATTTAACTGATTTACACCAGCTGTATAGCTTCCTAAACCTGTAGATAATTGATCAGCACCATTAGAAAATGTGAAACTCGATTGAGCTAAGGTTTGAAGATTGGTTGTTAAGGTTTGACTCCCATCCGAAAGTTGATTCGAACCATCAGACAACTGTAAACTTGCATTTGCAGCTTGAGATAAACCAAGTTTTAAATCTCCCATCTTATCAAATAAAGCTTTGGTATAAGATTGAGTAACATTAGTAGCCACAGTCTGTTTGATTTGTGTCATGGCAGAATCACTCATCTTGCTAGCAATAAAACTATGACCACTTGATGTCTGATAGTCAATCGTCATCTGTTCAGGATGATTTGTAAGGATAGAAGAAGCTTTCTCAGAAAGATTACTTGGCAACGTTACAACCATGTAATAATCTCCATCCCGCAGTCCTCTTTCTCCCTCACCTTCATCTACAAAATGAAAATCCAGACTATTACTATTTTTTAAATTAGACACCATGTCTTCACCAATAGTGAGTTTTTCATCATTATAAGTAGCAGCTTGGTCCTTATTAACAATTGCTACAGGTAACTCCGAAAGTTTACCGTATGGATCCCACATTGATGATAAGAAAATGATATTGTAAAGAGCTGGAATTAAGGAAATTCCTATCATGACAATAATAAATGTCGGTTTTTTAAAGATTGCTTTCCATTCTTTAAACATATTGTCTCCTTTTTTAAACTACTTGTCTAAATTTTTGATATAATAGATTATACATAAAAAAAATAAAAAGACAATATAAAACAATCTAATTTTAAACACATTGTCTAAAAATGTTCATATGGAGGGAACATGCAAGAAAGTAATAAACGATTAAAAACCAAGCGCATTATCGAAAATGCCATGGTCGAATTATTGATGGAACAACCTTTCGACCAGATTACGACTGTTAAATTAGCTCAAAAAGCTGGGATTAGCCGATCAAGTTTCTATACTCATTACAAAGATAAATACGATATGATTGAACATTACCAGAGTAAACTATTTCATACCTTCGAATATATCTTTCAAAAACATGCTAATCACAAACGAGATGCTATTCTAGAAGTATTTGAATACTTGGAATCAGAACCGCTTCTAGCAGCTCTTTTATCTGAAAATGGAACCAAGGAAATTCAAAATTTCCTGCGAAATAAGCTTCACATCCTACTGAGCACGGACCTTCAAAAACGTTTTATGCAACTCAAACTAAATGAAATAGAATTAGAATACAGTAGAGTCTACTTAACAAATGCTCTCTTTGGAGTCTGTCAAACCTGGATTGCCCACGGAAAAAAAGAAAGTCCACAAGAAATCACGGACTTTTTAATGAAAATGTTAGGGGATACAAATTAATAAAAAGCTCTATAATAGTTATAGGAAATCAAACCCCTATGGATATTATGGAGCCTATTTTGTTGTTCTTATTAGGCTAATACTAATACAATACAATTTCCTTAGTTTTATTTTCGGACACAAATCATTCTCTCTCAATATGTTAGATATGCCTCCCCTCATTATATCGGACAAAGAATCAAAAAAGGAACACCAAATTAGTGTTCCTTTCATCTGACTCCGCCAGTAGGACTCGAACCTACGACATCATGATTAACAGTCATGCGCTACTACCAACTGAGCTATGGCGGATTAAATAGTCCGTACGGAATTCGAACCCGTGTTACCGCTATGAAAAGACGATTTCTTAACCAACGGACCCTCTACCTGTAGCAGATATAACCATTATATCAATTTATCAAAAATTGTCAATTACTTTTTTTGGTTTTTAGCCATTAGTTCTCTCAATTTTTTAGTTTTTAGGCGAGAGATAGGACAACGATGATCTTCATAAAATACAACTTCCATTTTTTTACGATCAATTTCTCTCACATTACCGATATTGACTAAAAATGACTTGTGAGCTAGATAAAAACGTTGGGTTTCCTTATCCTTTTCTTGAATATCTGTCATTGTTCCATAGAATTCTTTGGCAAAATTCTTACCAACAATTCGTAATTTGTGAGAAGTTCCCGTTGTTTCAATGTAGAGAATATCATGATAAGGAATACAAAGATCATTTCCTTTGTAACTATAATCAAAATAATCAACGACTGATTGGTTTTCAAGTAAAGTAGTCTTAGTGTAAAGCACACAGTCGGCAACTCTATTTTTAAAAACTTGATCACTGGTTTCTTTATCAATGAAATCCAATGCTGAAACTTTGTATTTATAAGTCAAAGTAGCAAATTCAGATCGACTTGTAATAAAAACAATAATAGCATAAGGATTACGATGACGAATAAATTGAGCAACCTCAAATCCTTTTCTCTCAATCCCATTGATATCAATATCTAGAAAATAAAGCTGATTGACTTCATCATGCTCTACATATTCCATAAACTCTCTTACTTTTCCTGTTGTTTTATAGGAGATAGGAATATTTGTTTCCTTAGAAATTTTATTTAGAGTTGTTTCCAACCTTACTTGGTGTTCTATAATATCTTCTAAAATCAATACTTTCATATCAGTTCCCTCTTAAATCTAATTACTTGTTTAAATACATCATTATCAATTTCTGTTTCTAAAATAACATTGTCATATTTTCCTAAAATTTCTTTAACATTATTAAGTCCAAGTCCTCTATGTCTTCCTTTAGTTGAAAATCCTAATTCAAATAAATCTTCGGATTTTACCTTTCTTTTTTTACAAGAGTTTTGGATGACAACTAAGGTTTCAAGATCCAACTTGATGATAGCTACCTCTAGTTGTTTCTGATAGCTTTCAACTGCTCCCTCAACGGCATTATTGAGCAGAACACTCATCACGCGCACCAAATCTAACAATTCCATAGACAAAGGTGTAATAATATCTTTTACCTCTAATGTATACTCTACATCATTAGTTTTCGCATTGACAATAGATTGAGCAATCAAACTACGAAGTGCTGAATCCTCAATATTGTTCAAATCGAAATAGGTATACTTGTCTGAACGTAATTTTTGATTTGCTTTGACAAGAACTTCACTGTAAACTCTATCAATCTCTTGTAAATCTTTACTTTCAATCGCCATTCTTAAGCTGATAAGCATGCCTGTATAATCATGACGAAAACCACGAATTTCATTATATAAAGTAACAATCTCATCCGTGTAAGTTTGTAAATGTTTTTGCTCAAACTTCTTTTGTTCCAATTCAATCTCTTTTTCTATCTGAACTTTGTGAGAATTCATGGAGAAAAAAATCAAAAGTAGACAAACAAAAACAATGGAAGATAAAATACTTCCAAAACTATTTAAACTGGGAAAAGTACTCACAATATCTGAAATAAATAAGAGGATATGTAAGGTGAAGAAAGCAACTAGCATATTTTTTAAAAATGGATAGAGGTAGTCTTTATCAAAATAGGTCATTTCCAAGTGGAAATAAGTAATGATTTTTTTAATTGTAAAATAAGTTAATGATAAAACTACAAAAAAGAAGAGTTCTTCATGATGTAGTGCTAATTGATCTCCTGTTATAGATGATAAAGTTACAGATATAAATGTATGGCTACTATTATATAGTAATGACAGTAGTATACTGATAAATCCTGCTTGATACTTATCGTATTTTTTAAAAATTTTTAGATATGCGTAGAGAAAAATCGGAAATAAAAATTTTTCAAATCCTAATCCAGATAAGGAAATAAAATCAAAGCAAAATTCAGCTAAAAGTTGGAATAAAAATAGATAAATTCCAAACCAATATCTTTCTTTTCTTGCTATCTTACAAATTATTCCATAACTAATTGTTAGAATATAGATATGAAGAAAAATTGTTCCTAATATAACTAAATTCATTATAGCTCCCTATCTTACCACTATTTTATATTATTTTGAAAATAATTTTTTTACAATATAAGGTAATCTTATATCACCACCTCTGATTTCCTGCAGTTCTTTTTCGTTCAATTCTTGGAAATCTTTCATTTGAGCAAAATCTGTATTCTTTTTCATAATATAAACTCCTATAATGTTTTTCTTGTAAATTAACTTACAAAAATATTATATAAAATCTACGATTCCTATAGAAAATTATCTCTCAAATGCTCAAATTTTATTCTGAAATGTCAAATTTTTACAAAAAAAGCTGGGATTTTTTCCCAGCTTACGATTTAACACTGATCCCAGCAGGATTCGAACCTGCGACCGTTCGCTTAGAAGGCGAATGCTCTATCCAGCTGAGCTATGAGACCTTACTAATCTATCTTATCAAAAAAAGCTAGCTTAGTCAATCATCTATTTATGATAGGGAGAGCCCTGTTGAATCGAAAACGCTCTATAAATTTGTTCTACTAAGACTAATCTCATTAGTTGATGAGGAAGCGTCAATCTCCCAAAACTAACAGAGAGATTGGCTCTTTTTTTCACCTCTGAAGATAGTCCTAAACTCCCACCGATGATAAAAGTGATTGTCGAAAATCCATTGATAGAAGCCCTTTCAAGCTGCTTACTGAACTCTTCAGAAGAAAAAGTTGTTCCTTCAATAGCTAAAACAACTACAAAATCACGTTCCCCTACTTTAGCAAGAATGCGGTTCCCTTCCAACTCCAAAATCTTTTGATTTTCAGATTCGCTGGCCCGATCTGGTGTTTTTTCATCAGCCAACTCAATCATTTCTAGATTAGCAAATCGTGAAATTCTCTTGGAGTATTCTGCTATGCCATCTTTGAGATATTTTTCTTTCAGTTTTCCAACTGTTACCACTTTTATTTTCATTCTTCTATTCTAACATATTCACACTCAATTTCACATCTTATTCACAGAGAAGATTTTGAAAAAATTCAATAAATTCACAGGTTTTTGAAAGTTATCCACAAGTTGTGAAAAACTTTTTGTTTTTAAGCTTGGATTAAGCTAGCTATTTTATACTTTCATTGATTAAAAAAACATGGAGGCTTCTATGAAAAACTTACAAACTAGTTCCAAAAAATGGGGACAACTTTTAGTAGTCATTCTCATTAGCTTTTTTAGTGGTGTTTTAGGTAGTTTTACGACATTGCAACTAAGTCAAAAACAAAACACTAGTCCAACAAATACCACCACTGTCAGCAAAACAGCTGTAAAAAATGAAAACTCAACTACACAGGCAGTCGATAAAGTTAAAGATGCTGTGGTATCTGTCATTACTTACTCTGCAAACTCCCAAAATAGTTTATTTGGATCTGCAGAAACTGATACAGATACAAATACTGAGCAAGTTTCTAGCGAAGGTTCTGGAGTTATTTATAAAAAAGAAGGTAACTTTGCTTATCTCGTAACCAATACTCACGTTATCAGTGGAGCTAAAAAAGTGGATATTCGTTTAGCTGACGGAACCAAAGTTCCAGGTGAAATTGTTGGTTCTGATACTTATTCTGACATTGCAGTTGTAAAAATTACTGCAGATAAGGTGACTACCGTAGCTGAATTTGGAGATTCTGATCAACTAACAGTCGGAGAGACTGCCATTGCAATCGGAAGCCCTCTAGGTTCTGAGTACGCCAATACCGTTACACAGGGTATCGTGTCAAGTTTAAATAGAAATGTTTCTTTAAAATCTGAAGATGGACAAGCTATCTCTACAAAGGCTATCCAAACAGATACAGCCATCAACCCTGGAAACTCTGGCGGTCCCTTAATCAATATTCAGGGACAAGTAATCGGAATTACATCTAGTAAAATAGCCACAAACGGTGGAACTTCTGTGGAAGGACTTGGATTTGCGATTCCTTCAAACGATGCCATCAATATTATCAATCAATTGGAAAAGAATGGAAAAGTCACTCGACCAGCCTTGGGCATTCAAATGGTCAACCTTTCAAATCTTAGTAGCACTGATTTACAAAGATTGAATGTACCATCAAGTGTCACTGCAGGAGTAGTTGTTCGTTCTGTTATAACTAGTATGCCTGCCAATGGACATCTACAACAATATGACGTCATTACAAAAGTAGATGATAAAGCTATTTCTTCAACTACTGAATTACAAAGTGCTCTATATAGTCATTCTATCGGAGATAGCATGACCATTACATACTACCGTAATGGCAAGGAAGAAACAACTACCATTAAATTAGATAAGAGTACTAGTGATTTGGAACAATAGTTTACAGATATGTAAAGTTGCTTTACAGAATATCTAAGTTGTGTTAATGTAGAATTATGGAAGAATTTAAAATTGTTCAAATAAAAGATATTCAAAAAAATCCCTATCAACCTCGTAAGGAATTTTCAGAAGAAAAAATTCAAGAACTGGCACAATCTATTAAGGAAAACGGCTTGATTCAGCCTATTATCGTTAGAAAATCTCCAGTACTTGGATATGAAATTCTAGCTGGAGAAAGACGGTATCGCGCTTCAATAGCTGCTGGACTTTCAGAAGTTCCAGTCATTGTTAAGCAACTTTCTGATCAAGATATGATGCTTCATTCTATCATTGAGAATCTCCAACGAGAAAATTTAAATCCTATCGAGGAAGCTAAAGCATATCAATCCTTAATTGATAAAGGTTTTACCCACACAGAAATTGCTGAAAAAATGGGAAAATCTCGACCTTATATTACAAACCTAGTTCGATTGTTAGGGCTACCTAAACATATCCTGATAGAGGTTGAAAGTGGAAAACTTTCCCAAGCTCATGCTAGACTCCTCATTCAATTATCAAGCGACAGACAAGATACACTCTTGCATCGCATTCAAACTGAAAATCTCTCTGTTCGACAAGTTGAACAAATACTACAAAAAACGAATAAGAGCAGCAGAAAAGAAAAAGACCACTTTGTCAAAGAGGAAGAGCAAAAATTGAAAAAAATACTCGGATTAGATGTTCAGATTAGCCTTCAAAAAAAAGATAGCGGTAAAATTTCAATTTCCTTCCATAATCAAGATGAATATCAACAATTTATTAACAGCCTGAAATAAGGCTGTTATTTTAGTATTCTTAACGAACATAGTTATCCACTGCATTTTAGTTTTTAAAAGCCCAGTATTTCAGAAATTTTCTTAGTTATCCACATTTTGTGGATAACATTTAAAAACATTGTTAATTGTTTTCCACAAGTTGTGGAAAAATAATCTTATCTATGGTAAAATGATTCTATCAATAAACCTTTTAAATTCTATAGTAAAGGAGGAGGAAATCATTGAAGGAAAAACAATTTTGGAATCGTCTTTTAGAACTTGCACATGATAAATTAACTCAGTCAGTTTATGATTTCTATATTTTAGACGCAAAACTGGTTAAAGTTGAAGAGAATACTGCAACGATTTTCTTACCCCGCGATGAAATGCAGATATTCTGGGAACGAAATATCAATGGAATGCTTTTAGCAGCAGGTTTTGAAATCTATGATACTGAAATAAAAGCTCATTATATCTTCACGAAAGTTGAAGAAGCTAGCTCACAAGTAGCTTTCGAGTCTGAACCTGGCAACGATTATCAACCAATTCCATCCACTATTCCATATTCTGAAACTGGACTCAAGGAAAAGTATACTTTCGATAATTTTGTTCAAGGGGATGGTAATGTTTGGGCTAAGTCTGCTGCTTTGGCTGTTTCTGAAGATCCTGGATTAACTTACAATCCTCTATTTATCTACGGAGGTCCTGGACTTGGAAAAACTCACCTATTAAATGCCCTTGGGAATGAAATTCTGAAAAAGAGCCCAAATGCGCGTGTAAAATACATACCTGCTGAAAGTTTCATTAATGAATTCCTAGAGCATTTGAGACTCAATGATATGGAAAAATTCAAGAAAACTTACCGTAGTTTAGACCTCCTACTCATTGATGATATTCAATCACTTAGTGGAAAGAAGGTACAAACTCAGGAAGAGTTTTTCAATACATTTAACGCCCTTCACAATAATAATAAACAGATTGTTTTGACGAGTGACCGTAGACCTGAACATTTAGAGAGTCTGCCTGAACGTCTGGTCACGCGCTTCTCGTGGGGATTAACGACAGATATCACACCACCTGATTTTGAAACACGTATTGCTATTTTACAGAGTAAGACTGAACATCTCAACTATCATTTTCAGAATGATACACTCGAATATTTGGCTGGACAATTTGACTCTAACGTGCGAGAACTCGAGGGAGCACTCAACGATATCAGCCTAATGGCCAAAGTCAAAAAGATTAACGATATCACAGTTGATATTGCAGCTGAAGCTATTCGTGCTCGTAAACAAGATGTTAGCAAAATGATTGTAATTCCAATTGATAAAATCCAGACAGAAGTTGGAAACTTCTATGGTGTTAGTGTCAAGGAAATGAAAGGAACTAGACGTGTTCAAAATATCGTTTTAGCCCGTCAAGTTGCCATGTATCTAGCCAGAGAAATGACTGATAATAGCCTTCCTAAGATTGGAAAAGAGTTTGGTGGTAAAGACCACACAACTGTCATTCACGCTCATGGAAAAATCAAATCCATGCTTGAAACAGATGATAATTTACGTATAGAAATTGAAAACATCAAAAAGAAAATTAAATAACTTGTGGATAACTTTTAAAAAAATCTCTTATTTATCCACATTTTTTAAACAAGGCTCTGTCCTTGAGTTTTCTTGATTACAAGTGTTTTTCCACAGATTTCACACGCTCTATTATTACTATTATCCTTCTAATAATAAAAAGAATAAAGGAGAATCCATGATTCATTTTTCAATTAATAAAAACTTATTTTTACAAGCCTTAAATACAACAAAGAGAGCTATTAGCTCAAAGAATGCAATTCCTATTTTATCGACTGTAAAAATTGATGTTACCAATGAAGGAATTACCTTGATTGGATCAAATGGTCAAATCTCAATCGAAAATTTTATCTCGCAAAAAAATGAAAATGCAGGTCTCTTGATTAACTCTTTAGGTTCAGTTCTACTGGAAGCTTCTTTCTTTATCAATGTTGTTTCAAGTCTTCCAGATGTAACACTTGATTTTAAAGAGATTGAGCAAAAGCAAATTGTCTTAACTAGTGGAAAATCAGAGATTACTCTTAAAGGAAAAGATAGCGAGCAATATCCACGTATTCAGGAAATTTCTGCAAGCAATCCTTTAGTTCTTGAAACAAAACTTCTTAAAAAGATTATCAATGAAACAGCTTTTGCAGCTAGTACCCAAGAAAGCCGTCCTATTTTGACAGGTGTCCACTTTGTTTTAAGCAACCATAAAGAATTAAAAACAGTTGCGACAGATTCTCACCGTCTCAGTCAGAAGAAATTGACACTTGAAAAAAATAGCGATGATTTTGATGTTGTCATCCCAAGTCGTTCGCTACGCGAATTTTCAGCTGTTTTTACGGATGATATCGAAACAGTAGAGATTTTCTTCGCCAATAATCAAATTCTCTTTAGAAGTGAAAATATTAGCTTTTACACACGTCTCTTAGAAGGAAATTATCCAGATACCGATCGATTGATTCCAACAGATTTTAATACAACAGTGACTTTTGATGTTGCTAAACTACGCCAGTCTATGGAACGTGCTCGCCTCTTATCAAGTGCGACACAAAATGGTACTGTTAAATTAGAAATCAAAGAAGGAGTTGTAAGTGCTCATGTTCACTCTCCAGAAGTAGGGAAAGTAAACGAAGAAATTGATACTGAAAATGTAAGTGGTGCTGATTTGACAATTAGTTTCAACCCAACTTATTTGATTGAAGCACTAAAAGCTTTGAATAGCGAAAAAGTTACAATCAGCTTTATTTCAGCAGTTCGTCCATTTACTCTGGTTCCAGCTGATACAGATGAAGAGTTCATGCAGCTAATTACACCAGTTCGCACAAATTAATGGAAAGAGGTTGAGCCTAGCTCGCCTCTTTTATGATATAATCAAAAATAGAAAAGGAGATTAACCATGTATCAAGTTGGAAATTTTGTTGAAATGAAAAAACCACACGCTTGTACAATCAAATCAACAGGTAAAAAAGCCAATCGTTGGGAAATTACCCGTGTTGGAGCTGATATCAAAATAAAATGTAGCAATTGTGATCATGTGGTCATGATGAGTCGCTATGATTTTGAAAGAAAAATGAACAAAATCATCGACTAGGAACCCCATAGTAAGAGGGTTAGCAAGTTTTCCCTTTTTGTGTTATAATATTGAAGATTGAAATGTGAACGGAGAATGAGAAACTATGGCTTTAACAGCAGGTATTGTAGGTTTACCAAACGTTGGTAAATCAACCCTATTTAATGCAATTACAAAAGCAGGAGCAGAGGCTGCAAACTATCCTTTTGCGACCATTGATCCAAACGTTGGAATGGTAGAAGTTCCAGATGAACGCCTCCAAAAATTGACGGAAATGATTACTCCTAAAAAGACAGTTCCAACAACCTTTGAATTTACAGATATTGCAGGGATTGTAAAAGGAGCATCAAGAGGAGAAGGTCTTGGAAATAAATTCTTGGCCAACATCCGTGAAGTTGATGCGATTGTTCATGTGGTTCGTGCCTTTGATGATGAAAATGTCATGCGTGAGCAAGGCCGTGAAGATGCCTTTGTGGATCCGCTAGCAGATATTGATACCATTAACCTAGAGTTGATTCTTGCTGATTTAGAATCAGTCAATAAACGCTATGCGCGTGTAGAAAAAATGGCGCGTACGCAAAAAGATAAGGAATCAGTTGCAGAATTTAACGTTCTCCAAAAGATTAAACCTGTTCTTGAAGATGGTAAGTCAGCTCGTACCATTGAATTTACAGATGAAGAGCAAAAAGTAGTTAAAGGCCTTTTCCTTTTGACCACGAAACCAGTTCTTTATGTAGCAAATGTTGATGAGGATGTGGTTGGAGATCCAGAATCTATCGATTATGTGAAACAAATTCGTGAATTCGCAGCAACAGAAAATGCAGAAGTAGTAGTCATTTCTGCGCGTGCTGAAGAAGAAATTTCTGAGTTAGACGATGAAGATAAAAAAGAGTTTCTTGAAGCCATTGGTTTGACAGAATCAGGTGTGGATAAGTTGACTCGTGCAGCATATCATTTGTTAGGACTTGGAACTTACTTCACAGCCGGTGAAAAAGAAGTTCGTGCTTGGACCTTTAAACGTGGCATGAAAGCTCCTCAGGCAGCTGGTATCATCCACTCTGACTTTGAAAAAGGTTTTATTCGTGCAGTGACTATGTCTTATGACGATTTAGTAAAATACGGCTCTGAAAAGGCTGTAAAAGAAGCAGGACGTTTGCGTGAAGAAGGAAAAGAATATGTCGTGCAAGATGGCGATATTATGGAATTCCGCTTTAACGTTTAATCAGTATTTAAAATAATGTCAATTAGGTTGGAAAAAAATTCCAACCCTTTTGGCTTTTGAAAGGAAATTTAAATGACAAAATTACTTGTAGGATTGGGAAATCCAGGAGATAAATATTTTGAAACTAAACATAATGTTGGCTTTATGCTGATTGACCAACTAGCAAAAAAACAGAATGTTACCTTTACACACGATAAGATATTCCAAGCTGAATTAGCTTCATTTTTCCTTAATGGGGAAAAAATTTATCTGGTGAAACCGACGACTTTTATGAATGAAAGTGGAAAAGCTGTTCATGCATTGTTAACTTATTATGGTTTAGATATTGAAGATTTACTGATCATTTACGATGACCTTGACATGGAAGTCGGAAAAATTCGTCTTCGTGCTAAAGGATCAGCTGGTGGTCATAATGGAATTAAGTCGATTATTCAACATATTGGTACACAGGTTTTCAATCGTGTAAAGATTGGTATTGGTAGACCTAAAAAAGGAATGTCTGTTGTTCACCATGTTTTGACTAAGTTTGATCAGGAAGATTATATCGGTATTTTACAGTCAATTGACAAGGTTGACGATGCTGTAAATTATTATTTACAAGAAAAAAACTTTGAAAAGACGATGCAGAAATATAATGGATAAGGAAATGGCATTAATCGATTTCTTTTTAGAGAATAAACAAATTCTATCTTGGCATGAGAACTTACCACAGAAACAAAGACAATTATTGCTAGGACTTTCTGGATCAGCAAAATCGTTAGCGATTGCTAGTAGTCTGAAGAGTCAGGATAAGGTTTTAGTGATGACTTCCACATATGGAGAGGCTGAGCGTCTGATTAATGATCTAATCTCCATATTAGGTTCGGATCTGGTTTATCCATTTCTAGTAGATGATTCACCAATGGTTGAATTTTTGGTATCATCTCAGGAAAAGATTTTTTCTCGGGTTGAAGCTTTGCGGTTTCTAAGAAATGAGTCTCAAAGAGGGATTTTAGTTTGTAACGTCGCAGCTAGTCGAGTATTCTTGCCGAATCCTCAAGTTTTTGATGATAGTATCTTAGAACTTCAAGTGGGGCAAGAATGCGAACAAAGAGAATTAAAAAATCACTTGATTTCTCTTGGTTATAAGAAAGTTACACAAGTTCAAAGTCAGGGAGAATTTAGCCTTCGTGGAGATATTCTAGATATATTTGAAACCTCTCAAATTTGTCCTTATCGGATTGAATTTTTCGGTGATGAGATTGATGGCATTAGAGAATTTGATACTGAAACTCAATTATCAAAAGATAGTAAAACTCAAGTACTAATCTATCCAGCTAGTGATATTTTATTAACGAATGAAGATTATCATCGTGGTCAGAAATTTTTAGAACATGAGATTGATAAGGCACTTTCTCCAACTTTAAAGTCTTACCTAGAAGAAGTTTTTAGTTGTACGAAAGAGCAAGTTCTTCATGCAGATATTCGCAAGTTTTTGTCTGTATTTTATAAAAAACAGTGGACCTTGATAGACTATTTGAATCAAGTTCCTGTTATATTTGATGATTTTCAAAAAATCATGAACCAGTACGATGCTTTTGATAAGGAAACAGCTAGCTACTTTACAGATGATTTACATAATAGTAAAGCAGTATCAAGTTTACAATATTTTGCTGATGTAGAAAGTCAATTTAAAAAATATGTACCAGCGACTTTCTTTTCAAATTTTCAAAAAGGGCTTGGAAATTTGAAATTTAATAATCTGTACCAGTTCAATCAATATCCTATGCAGGAGTTCTTTAATCAGTTTTCTTTTCTGAAAGAAGAAATTGAACGTTACAAAAAATTAAAGTATACGATTGTTCTTCAATCAAGTAGCAAAACTGAACTAAAGAAACTGTCAACGATCCTTGATGAATACGATATTAAAGTTGATAATAGCAATGAAAGTGAAATCTGTAAAGGAACTGTCAATCTTATTGAAGGAAATCTGCGACATGGGTTTCATTTTGTAGATGAGAATCTTGTATTTATTACTGAATATGAAATTTTTAAAAAGAAGATTAAACGCAAGTATCGAAGACAAAATATCAGTAACGCTGAACGATTAAAGGATTATAATGAACTCCAAAAAGGAGACTATGTTGTTCATCAAATCCATGGTATTGGTCAATATTTAGGGATCGAAACGATTGAAATCAAAGGGATTCATAGAGACTATGTAAGTGTTCTATATCAAAATGGAGACCGTATTTCTATCCCTGTGGAGCAGATACAGACTCTTTCTAAGTATGTTTCTAGTGATGGTAAGGCTCCAAAGTTAAACAAATTAAACGATGGACGTTTTAAAAAAGCGAAGCAAAAAGTAAAGAGTCAAGTTGAAGATATTGCAGATGATTTAATTAAGTTATATGCAGAGAGAAGTCAACTTAAAGGTTTTGCATTTTCAAAAGATGATGAAGATCAAGTTGCTTTTGACGAAGCATTCCCATATGTAGAAACTGAGGACCAACTTAGAAGTATCGAAGAGATTAAGAAAGATATGCAGGCTTCTCAACCGATGGACCGACTTTTAGTTGGAGATGTGGGTTTTGGTAAGACAGAAGTAGCAATGCGAGCTGCGTTTAAGGCTGTCAATGATCATAAACAGGTTGTCGTTTTAGTGCCAACAACCGTTCTTGCTCAGCAACATTACAGTAATTTTAAGGAAAGATTTGAACAATTTGCTGTCAACGTAGATGTTTTGAGTCGTTTCAGAAGTAAAAAAGAACAGACTGAAACACTTGAGAAGTTAAAAAAAGGTCAAGTAGACATCTTGATAGGGACCCATAGAGTCTTGTCTAAAGATGTTGAGTTTGCTGATTTGGGGTTGATGATTATTGATGAAGAGCAACGTTTTGGTGTTAAGCATAAGGAAGCTTTGAAGGAATTAAAAAAGAAGGTTGATGTCTTAACTTTGACAGCGACACCAATTCCTCGAACTCTTCATATGTCTATGCTAGGTATCCGAGATTTATCAGTCATAGAGACTCCTCCAACAAATCGATATCCTGTTCAAACCTACGTACTTGAACAGAATGATCGTATCATTCGTGATGCTGTATTGAGAGAAATGGATCGTGGTGGTCAAGTTTACTATCTTTACAATAAAGTTGACACGATTGAAAAGAAGGTTTCAGAGTTACAAGAACTTATTCCAGAAGCTTCTATTGGATTTGTCCATGGTCAAATGAGTGAAATTCGCTTAGAAAATACACTTCTTGATTTCATTGAAGGACAATATGATATTTTAGTAACTACAACAATCATCGAGACAGGAGTAGATATTCCAAATGCTAATACCTTGTTTATAGAAAATGCAGATCATATGGGATTGTCAACCTTGTATCAATTAAGAGGTCGTGTTGGTCGTAGTAATCGAATTGCTTATGCTTATCTCATGTATCGTCCAGATAAAACTTTGACAGAAGTTTCTGAGAAAAGATTAGATGCCATCAAAGGTTTTACTGAACTAGGTTCTGGTTTCAAAATAGCTATGCGTGATTTATCCATTCGTGGAGCTGGAAATCTATTAGGAAGCTCTCAGTCTGGATTTATCGATTCTGTTGGTTTTGAGTTGTACTCTCAGTTGTTAGAAGAAGCAATAGCTAAGAAAAATGGAACTGACAAAAAACGTGAAAAAGGAAATGCTGAGTTAATTCTACAAATCGATGCCTATCTTCCAGATGAGTATATTTCAGATGAACGACATAAAATTGAAATTTACAAGAGAATTCGTCAGATTGATAACCGTGTCAACTATGAGGGATTACAAGATGAGTTGATCGATCGTTTTGGAGAATATCCAGATGTCGTTGCTTACCTTTTAGAAATTGGATTAGCTAAAGCATATCTTGATAAAGTATTTGTCAATCGTGTAGAAAGAAAGGTTAATAAGCTGGTCATTCAGTTTGAAAAAATATCGCAACAATTATTTTTAACACAAGATTATTTCCAGGCTCTTTCTCAGACAAGTTTGAAGGCAAATATTTCAGAAAATCAAGGTTTAATCGAAGTTGTTTTTGATATTCGTAATAAAAAGGATTATGAGATTTTAGAAGGTCTTTTAACTTTTGGAGAATCATTAGCAAACATAAAAGATTCAAAAGAGTCGAATTAGGTATGACATTTTTCTTCTATAAAAGGGATAAAAATGGTACAATAATAATTTGAGGTAATAAAAATGAGATTAGATAAATATTTAAAAGTATCAAGAATTATTAAGCGTCGTACAGTAGCTAAAGAAGTTGCAGATAAGGGACGTATCAAGGTAAATGGTATTCTTGCAAAGAGCTCTACAGATTTAAAAATCAATGACCAAGTTGAAATTCGTTTTGGAAATAAATTGTTGCTCGTAAAAGTGTTAGAAATGAAAGATAGCACTAAAAAAGAAGATGCTGCAGGTATGTATGAAATTATCAGCGAAACAAGGGTAGAAAACGATGTATAAAAAAATTGTACAAATGAATAATTCTTTTATTCAAAATGAACACCAACGTCGTAAATACTTGATGGAAGAACGACAAAGACGAAATCGTTTTATGGGCTGGGTTTTGATTTTGATTATGTTGTTGTTCATCCTACCAACCTATAATTTGACTCAAAGTTATCAGCAACTACTCGAACGTCGCCAACAGTTAGCCGATTTGAAAAAACAGTATCAAGAATTGAGCGATGAAAAAGATAAAGAATCGAATCTTGCAACCAAATTAAAGGATGAAACATACGCAGCCAAGTATTTGCGTGCAAAATATTACTATTCAAAATCATGGGAGGAAGTTTATACTATTCCGGACTTACTTCCTAGGTAATGTAAAATGGAAAATTTATTAGATATTGTAGAAAAGTTTTTAAGTCAATCAGATGAAAAATTAGAAGAGTTAGCTCAAAAAAATCATCTGTTACGGCTACAAGAAGAAGAGGAAAAAAAGAATGCGTAAATTTTTAGTGATATTACTACTTCCTATTTTTTTAAAAAGTGTCCAAGTAGTAAGCACTGAGAATCCAGTTATCATTCCAAACCAAGAAGTTTATTCCTTAACCCACGCTTCGTATCATTTTTACTATCAAGATGTTATAGAATCTCCAAAATTTTATGGTGAAACGTCTGTTTATTCTACAGAAGATTTGATTAAAGAATCAGGAAAAGTCAATGCAGATACAAAATTATCTGTTTTAGAATGGAGATTAAATAAACAAGGACAGCCTGTCTTTAAATTGTCAAATAATCAATTTGTGATGGCTGATAAACGACTTTTATACGATAGTTCCATCGTAAACGATTTTTCTAAACGAGTATGGTTAGAACCAGGATTTGTCGTTTATAATAGTCCTTATGATCAACAAGAATTAAAGTCTACTTTAGCAGCTTATCAAGAGGTTGAAGTAGATATGTCTATTTTTGCTGGTGGTCATGAATTTTTACATATCAAACAAATTGGTTGGGTTTCGACGGATTACATTTCCAACGATGACAATCGTATTCAGAAAGTACAAGAGTTGTTATCTGCGAATTATCAAAATGAACAGTTTTCTATTTATGTTAAACAATTGAGCACGGGTAAGGAAGCTGGGATTAATGAAAATCAAAAAATGTACGCTGCTAGTGTTATGAAATTGCCTTATCTTTATTATGTTCAAGAAAAAATCAATCAAGGTGATTACCAACTTGACACGAAATTGAAGTACATTTCTGAAGTAAATGATTTCCCTGGTTCTTATAAACCCGAAGGAAGTGGAAGCCTCCCTAAAACAGCGGACAATAAAGACTACACTCTCAAAGATTTAATTACAAAGACAGCGAAAGAATCTGACAATGTAGCTCATAATATTCTTGCTTATTATATTACGAATAAATCAGATGAAGCCTTTAAAAACGAAATGGCTACTATCGCGGGTGAAGAATGGAACGTAACAGAGAAGTTAGCTTCAGCTAAAATGGCTGGTCAAGTTATGGAATCTATTTATAATCAGAATGGTTTTGTTTTAGAATCTCTATCGCAAACAGCTTTTGATAATCAGAGGATTGCTAAGAATATTTCTGCTAAGGTAGCCCATAAAATTGGAGATGCAGATGAATTTAAACACGATGTAGGAATAGTTTATACAGATTCTCCTTTCATTATTTCAATCTTTACCAAAAATTCTGATTATGATACCATTTCTAAAATTGCTAAGGATGTCTATGAGGCCCTAAAATGAGAGACCAAGATTTTTTAAATCATTTTCTAGAAAAAGGTTATTTTAAAGATTATTCACGAGTTGTACTAGCCTTGTCTGGTGGATTGGATTCGATGTTTCTCTTTCACCTTTTATCAACTTATCAAGAAGAACTCGGGATTGAATTATTTTTAGCTCATGTAAACCATAAACAACGATTAGAATCGGATAATGAAGAATATGAATTAAGAAAACTAGCTGAACAAGTTGGAGTTCCAATTTACGTAGCTCATTTTACTGGAGATTTTTCAGAAGCAAATGCTCGTCAATTTCGCTATGATTTTTTTAGAGAAGTAATGGAGAAAACGTCCTCTACAGCTCTTGTAACAGCTCATCATGCAGATGATCAGGCTGAGACGATTTTTATGAGAATGATTAGGGGGGGGAGATTACAACATTTATCAGCTATTAAAGAAAGACAAGAGTTTGATAAGGGAGAGTTAATTCGTCCGTTGCTATCTTTTTATAAGAGGGATTTTCCTGAAGTTGAGCATTTTGAAGATAGGACGAATAAAGAAAATCATTATTTTCGCAATCGAGTTCGTAATATTTACTTACCACAACTGGAAAAAGAAAATATTCAGCTAAAGAGAGCGTTTTTAGAGTTTGGAAAAGAAGTATCTGACTATCAAATTGCTCTGACTGAATTATCTCAAACAGTCAATGTGGGAGATTTAACTCAGTTTTTATCTTTTAGTGAAGCAACGCAACGAGTTTTACTACAACAATACCTTAGTCGTTTTGCTGATTTAAATATTACAAAAGAACAATTCCAACAGGTCCATCATATTTTAAAAACCAAGAGTCAATATCGTCATCGTTTAAAAAATGGTTATGAACTTGTAAAAGAATATCAACACTTTAAAATTTGTAAAATCAGACCAAAGTCTGATGAAAAAAGTAGTGAGTGTGTGTTAAACTATCAAAATCAAGTTCATTATGAAGGTTATTTATTTTCATTTGGAATCCCTCTAAAAGGGGAAAATGTTCAAAAGATGAATGTTTCTCGTGAAACATCGTTGATTTTACGGCATCGACAGCCTGGTGATTATTTGATAAAAAATGGTCATCGTAAAAAACTAAGACGACTTTTTATTGATTTAAAAATTCCTAAAGAAAAACGAGAAAAAGCTATTATCATTGAGCAATTTGGAAAAATTTGTTCAGTTTTAGGAATTAAAATCAGTGATTTGAGTAAAAAAATGAAAAATGATATAATGAACACTGTACTTTATATAGAAAAAATAGATAGGTAAAATCATGTTAGAAAAAGATATCAAGAAAATTTTGATTTCACAAGATGAAATTACAGAAGCAGCTAAAAAATTGGGTGCTCAGTTGACAAAAGATTATGAGGGTAAAAATCCGATTTTAGTTGGAATTCTAAAAGGATCTATTCCTTTTATGGCAGAATTAGTGAAATATATTGATACACATCTTGAAATGGACTTTATGATGGTCTCTAGCTATCATGGTGGGACTGTAAGTAGTGGTGTCATTAATATTAAACAAGACGTAACTCAAGATATTAAAGGTCGACATGTTGTCTTTGTAGAAGATATTATTGATACTGGTCAAACCTTGAAGAGTTTGAGAGATATGTTTACTGCAAGAGAAGTAGCTTCTGTTAAGATTGTCACAATGCTTGATAAACCAGAAGGTCGTACAGTAGAAATCGAAGCAGATTATACATGTTTTACAATTCCAAATGAATTTGTTGTAGGCTACGGTTTAGACTATAATGAAAACTATCGTAACCTTCCTTATGTAGGTGTATTGAAAGAGGAAGTTTACTCAAAATAGAAGGGTAAGTGTTTGAATGCAAAAACAAAATAATGGTTTCATAAAAAATCCATTTCTTTATTTGTTGATGATTTTCTTGCTAGTGACAGGATTCCAGTACTTTTTTGCTGGCAGATCTGCTGGTCATAGTCAACAAATTAAGTACTCAGAATTGGTTCAGGAAATCACTAACGACAATGTAAAAGAAATGACCTACCAACCAAGTGGTAGTGTTATTGAAGTGTATGGTGTCTACAAAACTGCTAAGACAGAGAAACAGGAAACGGGAATTCAATTTTTTACACCCTCTGCTACAAAAGTAGAGAAATTTACAAGTATTGTCCTCCCATCAGATACAACTGTAGCGGATTTGCAAAAGTTAGCAAGTGAACATCAAACAGAAATTGAAGTGAAACACGAAAGCTCAAGTGGTATGTGGATTAACATCCTGGTTTCAGTAGTACCATTTGCTATCTTATTCTTCTTCCTCTTCTCTATGATGGGAAATATGGGCGGAAATAGCGGACGTAATCCAATGAGTTTTGGACGTAGTAAAGCTAAGGCTGCTAATAAAGAAGATATCAAAGTTCGCTTCTCAGATGTCGCAGGCGCAGAGGAAGAAAAACAAGAACTTGTTGAAGTTGTTGAATTCTTAAAAGATCCAAAACGATTTACAAAATTAGGTGCTCGGATTCCAGCTGGTGTTCTCTTAGAAGGACCTCCGGGAACTGGTAAAACATTACTTGCCAAAGCAGTCGCAGGAGAAGCTGGTGTACCATTCTTTAGTATTTCAGGTTCTGACTTTGTAGAAATGTTCGTCGGTGTCGGTGCGAGCCGTGTACGTTCTCTCTTTGAGGACGCAAAAAAAGCAGCACCAGCTATTATCTTCATTGATGAAATTGATGCCGTTGGTCGCCAACGTGGTGTTGGTTTAGGTGGAGGTAATGATGAACGAGAACAAACCTTAAACCAACTCTTGATTGAAATGGATGGTTTTGAAGGAAATGAAGGAATTATTGTCATTGCGGCAACAAACCGTTCAGATGTTCTTGATCCGGCTCTACTTCGTCCAGGCCGTTTTGATAGAAAAGTATTAGTTGGTCGTCCAGATGTTAAGGGACGCGAAGCAATTTTGAAAGTCCATGCTAGAAATAAACCTTTAGCTGAAGATGTAGATTTGAAATTGGTAGCACAACAAACTCCAGGTTTTGTTGGTGCTGATTTGGAAAATGTATTGAATGAAGCAGCTTTAGTTGCAGCTCGTCGTAATAAATCAGTGATTGATGCTTCTGATATTGATGAAGCTGAAGATCGTGTTATCGCTGGACCATCTAAGAAAGACAAGACAGTTTCACAAAAAGAACGTGAATTGGTTGCCTACCATGAGGCAGGACACACCATTGTCGGTCTAGTATTGTCAAATGCCCGTGTTGTTCATAAAGTTACCATAGTACCACGTGGACGTGCAGGCGGATATATGATTGCACTTCCTAAAGAAGACCAAATGCTTCTATCTAAAGAAGATATGAAAGAACAATTAGCTGGCTTAATGGGTGGGCGTGTAGCTGAAGAGATTATCTTTAACGTCCAAACTACTGGAGCATCTAATGACTTCGAACAAGCGACTCAGATGGCGCGTGCAATGGTTACAGAGTATGGTATGAGTGAAAAACTTGGTCCAGTACAATATGAAGGAAGTCATGCCATGTTTGGTGCACAAAGCCCTCAAAAATCAATTTCAGAACAAACAGCTTATGAAATTGACGAAGAAGTTCGTTCATTATTGAATGAAGCACGAAACAAAGCTGCTGAAATTATCCAGTCAAATCGTGAAACTCACAAGCTGATTGCAGAAGCATTATTGAAATACGAAACATTGGATAGTACACAAATTAAATCTCTATACGAAACAGGAAAGATGTCTGAAACAGTAGAAGAGGAATCACATGCACTATCTTATGATGAAGTAAAATCAAAAATGAGTGAAGAAAATTAATTATCTTAAATACTATAAACAGAGGAGGCACAAGTTTTCTCTGTTTTTTTAAAAAAAGTTGAGGGAACTCGAATTTAAATCAAAGATTTTGATATATAGAAAACAAAATACAAGTTCACCTATGTCAATGCTCTCCTAAAGGAAATGATTCAAATTTTCTGAAAATAAGAATGCAACAGTTACTTGAGTAATATGAAAAAATGTTTCAAAAAATGATATGTGCTTCATAAAAAAACAATTATTGTAAGAAAAAAATTAACCGAAACTCTGGGCAGACGAACGATTTAAAGGCCGCAAAGCCCTTCTCAGAGAGCTGAAGGAAGTAATTCAGGAGAAATGAAA
>NZ_JARZZP010000018.1 GCF_029948085.1 Streptococcus taonis
TACCTCTATTATACGACTTTACACAAAGAAAAGCCCTTAGAAACTTGACTTCCAAGGACTTTGTCTTCAATCTGAGAGGCATGTGCCTCTTTTTTGGTTTCCTATATCCTCACCTGTCTATCTTCAGACCGTCGTCCTGTGACAAACATGGTGAAGGTTGCCTTGCAGACATTTCGGCCATCTTGGTTGATGATGTCAACATCGACGACACAAGTGGTGCGTCCTTGGTGGACACATTCTCCCTTGATAGTGAGAACGTCCCCTAGATTTCCAGCTTTCAGATAGTTGATGGAAGACTGGAGTGTCACCCCGTCTAATCCTAGCGAAATCACCACAAGACCACTGATTTGGTCACATAGGGTAAATAGATAGCCTCCATGGGCATTTCCATAGTAGTTGAGTGAAGAGTCCACTACTTTTGTCGTCACCACAACGTGGCCATCTCTCATTTTTTCAATTTCGTAATTTTCAAAGGCAGATATAGCGTCAAAGTGAAAATCTTTCATACGTTCCTCCTGATATTTCAAACGACACTATGATACTACTTTTCAAGACTCTACGCAAGAGAGAAGCACTTATTCGGGCAAAATACCAACCAGCTCCACAAAGCGCATAAAGGCAGCTTGTCCTTCTTCTGTTTGCTTGTAAACTCCTGCATCTTCCAAAACTCGAGCAAAGATTTTTCCAACAGATTCTTGGACGATATTAAGAGCTTGTACTTTTTCGGTCAAGTCAGGATTGGATTCTTTCAACTCATTTGCCCATTCTTGGTGATAATCTGCTACGGAAACATCCTTTCCTACTAGGTAAGCCGCTACCTGCTCCACTTCTTCCTTCAAGCGTGGTGGCAAGATTGCCAAGCCCATAACCTCTATCAAGCCGATATTTTCCTTCTTGATATGTTGAACATCCTTATGGGGATGATAGATACCATCTGGATGCTCTGGAGATGTTTGATTGTCCCGCAAGACCAAATCTAACTCAAACTGCCCATCTCGCTTACGCGCAATCGGTGTGATAGTGTGATGCGGTGTTCCATTACTTTCTGCCAAGACCTGTACACTTGGATCTGAGTATTGACGCCAAGCCAGTAAGATTTTATCCGCTAGTTCTGTCAAATCCTCTTTTGAATCTGAAGTTAGTCGAATGACGGACATAGGCCACTGAACAATCCCTGCTTTGACAGATTCAAAACCTTCAAAGGTAAAGCTCTTTTGTAAAGGCGCCACTTCCATTGGGAATACATGACGACCACCTTGATAATGATCATGTGTCAGGATAGAACCACCCACGATTGGCAAATCAGCATTTGAACCAGCAAAGTAGCCTGGAAATTGCTCCACAATTGCTAACAAACGTTCAAAACTTTGGCGACTGATGGCCATAGGACGGTGTTGACTGTCTAGGAAAATACAGTGCTCATTAAAGTAAGCGTAAGGCGAATACTGGAAGCCCCACTCCTGCCCAGAAATATCAAAACGTATAATACGATGATTGCTTCTAGCTGGATGATTGACACGACCATGATAGCCTTCATTTTCCATACAGAGCTGACATTGAGGATAGTTACTGGATTTAACCAACTTAGCTGCCGCAATCTCCTTTGGATCCTTTTCAGGCTTCGAGAGATTGATGGTAATCTCCAGTTCACCGTAGTCAGATGGTACACGATAAGCAATATTCTTTGCGATAGCCTTCAGTTTGATGTAGTCATTCTTCTGACTGAGTTGGTAGAAATCTGCAATTGCCTGCTCTGGTAACTGGGCATAGGTATCCCAAAAATCACGATTAACCTGACTTGGACAAGGCGTTACCAAGTCCATGAGGTCAGCACCGAGAATCTCACGCTCAGCCTGACTATCTTCAATCGTTTCCAAGCGAACAGCTTCCTCGACAAGCTGATCTTTTAGTTCAATCAAATCATCCTGGTCAGTCTCAACTTCAAGAACTCCATCTCCAACCAGTGCTAAAACACGATTGGTCAGATAAATCCGATCCAACTCTTCAAAGGTACTTTCTGCAATGACTTTGGTAACAAATCTTTCTACTAAGGTCACTAGAAAACCTCCTTTTGACTAATCAAGAACGCGAGTTCCACCTGCAACTTCAGCGATATAGAAGCTTGGAGCGTATCCAACGACTTCCTCGTAGTGCTTGCCAACAGCTTCCTTAAAGGCCTCAACAGCATCCTTTTGAACCAAGGCAATGGCACAACCACCAAAACCTGCTCCTGTCATACGAGCACCGAGAACACCTTCTTGAGCCCAAGCTGTATGAACAAGGGTATCTAATTCCAAGCCAGTTACTTCGTAGTCATGCTCAAGTGAAACATGAGAAGCATTCATCAAACGACCAAACTTGTCTAAATCTCCTGCTTGAAGAGCCGCTTGCGCTTTAAGCGTACGTTGGTTTTCAAGAACTGCATGACGCGCACGTTTCAAACGATTTTCGTCTTTGATGAGGTAACTATATTCATCAAAAGCCCACTCATCCAATTCACCCAAGGTTTGAATGTCCAAGGCCACTTGGAGTTCTTCTACTGCTTTTTCACATTCAGCACGACGTTCATTGTACTTAGAATCCGCAAGTTCACGTCGTTTGTTAGTGTTCATGATAACAACAACATTGTCCTTCAAATCAAGGGGAACCAAGTCATATTCTAAACTATTTGTATCCAGATAAATGGCACGTTGGTCTGCCCCCATACCGATAGCAAATTGGTCCATGATACCAGAATTAACCCCAATAAAGTTGTTCTCTGTCAATTTTCCGATTTTTACTAAATCTAAACGGTCCAATTTTAGGTCAAAGAGGTATTCTGCCACGACACCAGTCAAAAGCTCCAAAGATGCAGAAGAAGACAAACCTGCACCATTTGGGATATTTCCAAATACATAGAAATCAAAACCTTTATCAATCACATGGCCAGCTTCTTGCAAGAAATGAAGAACACCTTTTGGATAGTTAGTCCAGTTGTGCTCTTTCTCAAATTTAAGGTCAGCTAGAGGAACTTCGATAATTCCTTTATCCTCAAAGTTTGCTGAGTAAAAACGCAACACTTGGTCATCTCGCTTGCGTGCAGCTCCGTAAGTTCCTAATGAAATAGCTGCTGGGAAAACATGCCCACCGTTGTAGTCAGTATGCTCCCCAATCAAGTTGATACGGCCTGGTGAAAAGAAGGTTTGATCAGCTTCTTGACCAAAAACAGCAAGAAAGTCCTTGCGAAGTGCATCAGCAGTAAGATGTTGTGTCATATGAATTCTCCTTTGACGAATTGTTAGGTAAAAAAACTTAACCTGTAATCGTTTTCTTCTATTGTACCCAAGGGTTTTACTTTGGTCAACATTTTTACCTATATTTTACTAAACTATAGGTAAAAAGCAACAAAAATATGCTATAATAACCTAAAAAGGAGGGGAATTATGGCTACACTCAAAGATATCGCTCAGCTAGCCTCTGTCTCGATCGCAACTGTATCCCGCGTTCTCAACCGCGATCAGAGCCTATCTGTTACAGAAGAAACTCGACATCGTATCTTAACCGTCGCAGAAGAACTAGGGTATACAAAACATCTCAAAACAGGCGAAAGTCATAAACTCAAACAAAAAATTGCTATCATCCAGTGGGTGAGCGAACAAGGAGAATTAGAAGATCTCTACTACTACCAGATCCGTCTTGGAATTGAAAAGAGAGCTCAAGAGTTAGACTATGACATTTTGCGCTATTTTAACGACCAACCTTTCACGCTCAGTGAAGAAGTGATTGGAATCCTTTGTATTGGAAAATTTAGCCAAGCACAGATTGCATCATTTGAGGAATACCACAAACCCCTAGTATTTTTAGACAGTGATACGATTGCTCTTGGTCATACCTGTGTCATTACAGATTTTTATAATGCTGTTAACCAGGTTGTTGATTACTTTACAGATCATGGGCTTAAAAAGATTGGTATCTTATCCGGACTTGAAACGACCACTGACCAAGAGGAAGTCATCGCAGATAAACGCTTAGATTACTTTAAATCCTATACGCAAGAAAAAGGGATTTATAACGAGAAATTCGTTTTCCAAGGTCTATTTACTGCCCAATCTGGATATGACTTAATGAAAGAGGCTATCGAAAAATTAGGAGAGAAGCTTCCACAGGCATTTTTTGCAGCCAGTGATAGCTTGGCCATTGGTGCCCTTCGCGCCCTCCAAGAAGCCAACATCAGCATACCGGAGCGCGTCAGCATTATTTCCTTTAATGATACTATTCTGACCAAGCAAGTGTTCCCACCACTTTCCAGTATCACAGTCTACACCGAAGAAATGGGACGCACAGGAATGGATATTTTGAACAGAGAAGTCCTTCACGGCCGTAAAATTCCAAGCCTTACTATGCTAGGAACCAAACTGACTTTAAGAGAAAGCACCTTGCATTAAGCACAACACTTGAACATAAAAAAAACCTAATAGAGTTTCTCAAATCCTATTAGGTTTTTCTTTTTAATCCATCACAATCATAGATTTAATGGTCTTGCGTTCATCCATGGCCTTATATGCTTTGTCAATATCTTCTAGTTTGTAACTTGAAGTAAAGACACGACCTGGATTGATATCACCATCAAGAACAGCTTTGAGCAAGAATTGCTTATCGTATGTTGTTGCAGAAGCTGCTCCACCTGCAACAGAGATATTTTGCATAAAGGTTGAACCAAGAGCACGATTCTTATAATGTGGAACTCCTACAAATCCCATACGACCGCCATTATGAAGGACACCCAGTGCTTGCTCAACAGCCGCTTCAGTACCGACGCACTCAAGAGCGGCGTCTGCTCCACCGCCAAGAATTTCACGCACCTTGGCAATGCCTTCTTCTCCTCGCTCAGCTACAACAGCTGTCGCTCCTGATTCCAAGGCCATCTTTTGACGATCTTCGTGACGACTCATAAGGATAATTTGTGAAGCTCCACGCATCTTAGCAGCAATGACAGCACATTGGCCAACAGCCCCATCCCCAATAACGACAACCTTATCACCTGGTTTTACATCTGCTACACGCGCTGCATGATAGCCTGTTGGCATGACATCAGCCAGAGTCAAGAGAGACTTGAGCATACCTTCTGTGTAGTCAGACGGTTGTCCAGGAATTTTTACAAGGGCCCAATTAGCATAGTGGAAGCGGAGATATTCAGCTTGGAAATTTCCACCTAGGTTATTTCCAATATGATTGTCACAGGAACCATCAAATCCAGCACGACAGGCATCACATTCCCCACAACCATGAGTAAATGGCACAATCACAAAATCACCGGGCTTGACCGTGGTAATGGCTTCTCCAGTTTCTTCAACGATTCCGATTGCTTCGTGTCCACTATTTTTATGTCCCGCTTTAATATCTGGATTGCGGTAACTCCATAGGTCTGAACCACAAACGCAAGCACGAACTACACGGATAATGACATCATCCGATTCTTGAATGCTTGGACGCTTAACTTCTTCAATGCCGACCTGACCTGCCTTGGTATAAATTGCTGATTTCATTTAAAAATTTCCTCTCTCTATGTAACTACCTTTAGTATACACTTTTTATTTAGCTTTCGCTCACTTATACTACATCTCATTAATGATGATGTTCATGACTTTTATCTACTTCCAACTCCTCAATTTTACGCTTATGAACCTGGTGGCTTGCTAAGTCTGCATCTACCTCAATGGTAATATTTTGAAAACCACAATCTTTGAGTAGGGTTCGAATGGATTCTTTACAAACCTCCATCTGTCCGATCTCTTTTAGACAAACATGGATAATGGCATTTTTCTCCAAACCATCCATGGTCCATAGGTTAAGCTGATTGATACTAGCCACATACTCCAACCGTTCCAAATCACTCTTTACTTGCTTGATATCCACTCCTTCTGGCACGGCATCGAGGAAAATCTTGAGTGTAGACCAAAAACGTGGAATAGCCTTTAACAGAATGAAGAAGGAAATGACAAGAGATAAGAGCGGATCCAGAATATACCAGTCGGTAAATCGTAGAATAATTGCCATCAGGATGACTGCTATCCAACCCAGGGTATCTTCCAAAAAATGCAGGCTAAGAATAGACTCATTCTTCGTTTTCCCCTTACGAACCACTAGACTTGCTAGCACATTTATACTAACCGCAATAATTCCAAGCCAGAGGATTCCTTCATCATTGATAGGTTGTGGATGAAATAGTTTCCTTATATTTTCCAAAATGACTAGAGCAGATCCTGTCATGAGAATCACAGCCGTTATCAAAGCTCCTAGAAGGCTAAATCGTTTGTAACCCAAGGTGTAATGACTATCTTCTTCACGATTGGAGATTGTTTCTAGAAAGGCTGATAGCCCAATTGCAATCGCATCTCCTAAGTCATGGACAGAGTCCGCAAGAACAGCACTCGAACCAAATACTCCACCAGCGATAAACTCGACAATTGCATAACTCAAATTTAAGAAAAAAGCCAGCCAAACAGCACGTTTCGTTGTCATTTTTATATTCTCCTTTGGTATAATAGTAGTATAGTTATTACCTTTACTAGTATTATCTCTCACTCCAAAAAGAAAGGATAGAAGCAAACCGTTCTCTCTGTACGTTACTGAACAGTTTGTTCAAAGTGTCCATATGACTGCTCAAGATCGTCGCATTACCAAGACTCGAAAAGCTATCTATACTGCTTTTTTACAATTACTAAATCAAAAAAGCTTTGAAACGATTACCGTTCAGGAGATAATAGACCTAGCAGATGTCGGTCGTTCCACCTTTTATAGCCATTATGAAAGTAAAGAATTACTCCTAGATGAGCTCTGCCGTTATCTCTTTCATCATCTTTTCGAACGCGAGGAAAATATTAGCATCGAAGCATATTTGACACATATTTTTTTGCATTTTAAGAAAAATCAAGACCACGTGACCAGTCTTCTTTTCTCAAAAAATGACTACTTCCTTCGTCAATTGCAGAAAGAATTGGAACACCATGTTTATCCCATGGTCGCAGAGGACTTGAAAGTTTCCTATCCTAAGATTCCAGCCTCCTACCTCAAACATTTTGTTGTCAGCAATTTTATTGAAACACTGACCTGGTGGTTAAAAAAAGGAAAATCTTATAAGGAAGATCAAGTAGTGAGATTTTACTTAGACGTCATGGAAATGACAAACAAACAAAAATAAATCATCATTATTCTAGCTAGAGAGGAAATCTTATGAACTTCGTTATTATTCTTGCTATTTTTTTAGCCTTCTTACTTCTTGCTTTTCCTCTTCATCATTTATTGGCTAGCCTTTCAGAATTAAGAAAAGGCAGGAATCCCCTAGGAAATCAGCTTCTCCTTATCGGAAGTATCCTTGCTACCTTATCTATCTTCCTCTACTTCTTTGCTACCTTATCTATCTTCTGCTACTTCTTTTTGCCGATTGTCGCACTATCTATTTGGCTGATTGGCTGTGGTTTGATTTGCTACGGAGCCTATTGGAATGACAAACAGAAAGGAACCTTTAAAAAGTCTCACCATATCATCAGAATTACATTTGCTATAGTATTGACACTTATACTACTTTTATTCTAATACAAAAACCCTATCTTATCTAAAAAGCAAGATGGGTTTTTTGTTAGTATAAAGTAATTTCTATATTTATTTTTGAAGTATTCCTTCTTGAAGGAGAAATTCACGCGCTACTGTTTCGGCCGACTTGCCTTCCACACCAACCTGATAGTTGAGTTGACTCATTTGGCTTTCTGTAATTTTACCAGCTAATTTATTGAGAACAGCTTCCAATTCTGGATGTTTTTTCAGTAATTCAGCTTTCATCAGTGGCGCTCCTTGATAAGGCGGAAAGAGTTGTTTATCATCCTCCAAAACCACTAAATCATACCGAGCAATTTCAGCATCCGTTGAGTAAGCATCTGTAATTTGAATGTCACCTGACTGGATGGCTTGGTAGCGAAGAGCTGGCTCCATGGTTGCCACATTGAGATTCAACCCATAAGCAGACTGCAAGCCCTTGTTTCCATCCTCACGGTCATTAAACTCCAGAGTAAAACCAGCCTTGAGCTGTCCTTCTACTTTTTTCAAGTCTGAAATCGTCTTAAGCCCATATTCTTGCGCAATTTTTTTAGGAACTGCAATTGCATAAGTATTTTGATAAGCCATGGGTTTGAGAAAGGCTAGTTGATCCTGTTTAGCAATACCATCACGAGCAACTTCATAAACCTTTTCTGGGTCATGCCCAACTTCTGGAGATGGTTGGAGGAGACTCTCCGTCACTGTCCCAGAAAATTCTGGATAGATATCAATATCCCCTTTTTTCAGTGCTTGGTAAAGGAAATCTGTCTTCCCAAAGTTAGGCTTGACCGTCACCGTCATATCAGTATTTTCCTCGATGAGAAGTTTATACATATTCATGAGAATCTCAGGTTCAGGTCCTAACTTCCCAGCAATGACGAGATTGTCTTTCTCATTATGTGGAATAATGCTTGGAGCATAACTAGCTCCCAAACCAAGGAACATGACAGCAAAGGCCGCAACAATTGTACGCAACTTTGCCTTTTCCAACCATTTGAGAATGATATTGAAAAGAATGGCCAAGATAGCCGATGAGATAGCCCCGATTAAAATGAGACTGGTATTCCGACGATCAATTCCCAAAAGGATAAAAGATCCCAATCCTCCAGCTCCAACAAGAGCGGCTAAAGTCGCTGTCCCAATGATCATAACGGTTGCTGTACGAACCCCCGATACAATGACGGGCATGGCCAGTGGAATTTCAAACTTCTTAAGTCGCTCCCACTTGGTCATCCCAAAAGCAATCCCTGCCTCCTCAAGACTAGGATCAATGCCGTTCAAGGCTGTGATTGTATTTTCCAAAATCGGGAAAATAGCGTAAATGACAAGGGCTGTGAGGGCTGGTAAGGTTCCAATTCCCATGAAAGGAATAAAGAGACCCAGCAAAGCCATTGAGGGAATGGTCTGGAAGATACCCGCAACTTGTAGCACCCAGTTCGCCACTTTTTTGTGGCTATTTAGATAAACCGCCAGTGGAATGGTCAGAAAAATAGCAACCAATAAGGTCAAAAGCGATAATTGTAAGTGTTGCCCAAGAGCGGTTAACCATTCCCCAAAACGCTCTTGAAAGGTTGAAATCAAATTAGACATGAAGGCTACCTCCAAACAAGTTTGCTACAAAGTCTGTCGCAGGCGCTTGTAAAATTGTTTCAGGTTCTGCGACCTGGCGAATTTCTCCATCCTGCAAAACTGCAATCCGATCGCCCAATTTTAAAGCCTCGTCCGTATCATGGGTAACGAAGATGGTCGTCATCCCGAATTCTTTGTGCAATTCTTTAGTGAGAGCTTGCAACTGCTTGCGAGAGATAGCATCCAAGGCTGAAAAAGGTTCGTCCATCAATAAAATTTTTGGTTCCCCAATGATGGCTCGTACAATCCCAATCCGTTGTTGCTCCCCACCTGATAACTCGCTTGGTAAACGATGGGCATACTCTGCAGCAGGGAGACCAACCTTGTTCAAGAGTTCTTCGGTTTTAGAGGTGATTTGTTCCTTACTCCAGCCCTTCATCTCAGGAATGAGAGCAATATTTTCCGCAACTGTCAAGTTAGGAAATAGGGCAATAGCTTGAAGGACATAGCCGGTACTGAGACGTAACTCCCGTTCATCATAGTCCTTGATCCGTTTTCCATCCATATAGATATTGCCATCAGTCGGCTCCAAGAGACGGTTCACCATCTTGATCATGGTGGTCTTTCCAGATCCTGAAGGACCCACTAGCACCATGAATTCTCCATTTTCAATGCGGAGATTGACATCTTTTAAAATGTTTTTATCCGTGTAGCGCAATGCTACATGTTTGTATTCAATCATGTTTTTCCTCAATAAGTTTTCTATCTCTAAGAATATCCAATAGGCTACTTGCCGGATGCCCTAGAACTTTTTCGATATCTGTTGAAACCCCAGCTTGTTCGCCAGCTTTAATCGCTGTATAGGTACTAACCCAGGCATCGTACTCCCAAGTTTGTGCTGGCCATTTTTTCCGTGACTCATAGGCTTCTTCGACTGATTCATCTACATACATGATGGCCTTACCGGTCTCTTTTGAGAGAAGCTCTACGATTTTTTTCATAGAAAGATTCTCTGGCCCTGTCAGATTCAAGCTTTGATTTGCCCACTCCTTAGGATTAAAAAGAATTTCTGCTGCAACCCTAGATGTATCCTTACGGGCAACAGCTGACACAAGGCCGCTGCCAGCCGGACCACGTACCTCACCATTTTCGAGTGCCATATCAATAAAGAAATCCAAGTAAAAATTATCTCTTAGAAAAGTATAGGTGAACCCTAACTCCTTGATATAGGCTTCCGTCTGGGCATGATCTCGAGACAAGGTGAAAGTTGCCTTCTCATCTGCCCCATAAAAGGAGGTATAAACGATATGCTCTACTCCTGCTAGCTTTGCAGCATCTAAAAAGTCCTTGTGCTCCTTGACACGCTCTGGATTTTCCCTAGCAGAAACCATCAACAAAGTATCGATCCCCTTCAAGGCTTCAACCACCTCTGGAGTATTGGTATAGGACAATCTACGGATTTCCGCAGACGCATAAACTTTTGCACGCTCTGGGCTTCTTGCTAGATGGACAGAAGCGATTCCTTTTTTATCAACAAGATCAGCCACATAGGAGCCTAAGTTCCCTGTTACACCTGTAATTCCGATCATAACTGTTACTTCCTTTCCCTAGATGTCATTTTCTTTAGCTTTTAGATTTGAGATAATACGCTCTTGATAAGCTTCAAATTCTTGGATTTCTTGATCCGAAAAGCTTTGGTAGAAAATTTCACCCAATTCTTTACTAACACGGTCTCCAATTTCTTTTTGCGCCCAACCGAGGTCTGTCAAAGAGATATATTTTTTCCTTTTATCTTGTGTGCAAGGTTGAATCGTGACCAAGCCTTGTTCTTCCAATTTCTTAACCATACTGGTCAATGTATTATTGGCTAGACCCGTCGCAAGAGCGATATCGGTCGCTGTAGCGCACCCTGACTCTTGCTTCCACAAAATCGTTAAAATTTTTCCCTGTTCACTTCTGTATTGAGCATCTGGTTCATTGCTCAAGAGTTTTTGAAAGATACGCCCGTTTAACAATCGAATCTGTAGAGCTTGGTAGCCTCCTAACATCTTGTCCATTTTGTCTCCTTTTTTGTTCTATATCGAACTTTTTAATTATTGTAACACCCTAAATTACATCTGTCAACTATTTCGATATGGAAATAATAAAAAACTTCCTACCAAAAAGTAGAAAGTCAGCATTTTTATAAAATTAAACATACATCACATATGAAGCATTCCTCTTAAAGAAATTACTATGGACTAGATAAGGATCATACTTAGAATTTTGACTAGAAACCAAACATAAAGGAATGATAAAAATTTTTATAAAATATAGTAAACAAAAGAATAAGAAAAGACTAAAACTAAGAGTTTTTAACTCAGGAAAGTAAAGATAACAGACAATTGATGTATTCAATAGAATATTAAATCCCCTAGCAAAACTAGCTGATAAGATATTCGTCTTGATCTGAGGATTAAAAAGTTTGACAAGAAACAAGGCTAATAAAGAAGTATTATAGATACAAATTGGCTTGTAATCATGACGATAGAGAACTAAAAACAAGAACAAAGAATGCTATAGCGGATTGAACTTAGAGTAATACAATATAGATTCTAAAACATTTTTAGCAGCCTTGGTGTACTGTTCTAGATTCATTCTACTATATTTTCCGTATAAAAGCAGACGAATGTCTACTAGGAATGTTGAGGTTTAGCAGACTATTGGGAATGATGATGCTATAGATTCCTTATCTCAAATACTGCCGTATGAATCCACTCGTTATTCATTTGAAAGTCATTTTCTATGATTTTACTAAAGGTGAAACCGTTTTTTAAAAGCACTCTCTGGGAGGCCAGATTGCCTGTTGCCGTTCCTGCAATGATTTTATGTAAACCATAAGTAGTAAAGGCCTTGTCTAAAACGAGTTTAACTGCTTCGCTTGCATATCCTAAATTAGTAACATTTTCTCCGATCCTATATCCAAGTTCTGCTGTTTTTCTATCCTTCCCTAAAACACTTAAATTGATTCTTCCGACCATAATGCCTTGTGCATCTCTAATAAGATGCATGTAGACATCATGGCTCTCTTGTTCCCTTAACAATTCCCTTGTAAGTTCTTTAAAACCTTCTGAGTCAAAATAGTGAGCTGGTCTAGGAGGTAAACTTCGCTCAAAATACTCTCGATTTTCTTTTTCAAAAGAATAAATATCTATGCTATTTTCTTCAGACATCAGCTCTAAACTTATCATTCTAAACCATTTCCTATCATTCTCTAAACTCAAATTTACTCATGTTCACACAAAGTGACATTTACAGAATTTACAGAGCTATCTTAATTTTTCATATCGTATCTACATGATAACACCACATACTATGAAGAAAAATAATATCCATCAAGGTCCTCATAAATTCCAACATCTTGCTAAACAGGTTGGAACGCCTATGGAAGCTATTTTAAAAGCACTAACGCGCAGCGATACAGGCTTTCCTATCAGAACAAATGCGACACTTATCCTGGCATTTAGTTACAGTTCAAACTCTAACTTGACATCTAGAAATTCCAATCGCGGGATTAGCACATTTGCAAAGTAAGATGAAGTTTGCAAGGGTGCGACCAGTTATCTTTGTAAAAACATTTAATAAAAGTCACTCGTCCAGAAGAGCACTGGCTTATGGTCTTTTAAAGACAGAGAAAGTTCTCTATTTCCAAATTCAATCTCAAAATAATCGTATAAGTCTTTGCCATAATAAATAATATCTAAATCCACTACTGATAAAATCAGCATCTCCTGATTCTCATAACTAGGGAGAAAACGATGCCCATATAAGGGGATTAGTCGAGGTGCTGATCCTAATATTTTCCTGATTTGAACATTTCTATCCAAGAGTGTAGTTGGCTCGCTCCCCCAAGAGGCATCCCACACCAGTTCATCCAAACTTTCCAAAATTCCATCATAGGGAGCAGCTAGGTTCCGTTTTATATGTTCTATATTTTCAGCCGAAAAATCTCTCCAGTTATAAAAACCTTCTGAAATAGGCAACAATTGTTGATAAACTGCCAACCACTGCTCAGGAAATTCAATTTCATATATCATCTCGACTGTTTGTATTTCTTCATCACTTAGACCTGGTTCCAAAGAAACACCATTCTCGAGCAATAGCCTCTTAGTCCTATCGATTTTCAAAAGATCTCCAACCATTTTTCTCCTCCGACATCTCCCCGTATTGAAGTAGCTCTCTTACAACTTTCAGGATCAGAACTCCATATACATCACATGGATATAGTTATGAAAGCTACAGTTCTCCTTACAACCAGACTAAAATGACTTCAAAAAATCAACCAACCCATCATGTAATTGTATATTCTCATTTAAAACTTCCTTGCTCTCTTTATCAGATAGCTCCAAGTTCATATTACGATAGCCATCCAACAATTCCATCGTCAAAACCAAAGTATCATAACTAACATTAAAAAGCAGTTCTTCTTTAGTTAAATCACTCTGATGGAGATTCATATTTACAGCTTGTTCCTGGATGATTTTTAGTTCTTGCAAAAATATTGCTTGCTGATCTGTCATACTTCATCTCATCTTTCTATTTTTATTAGGGGTATGTTGAACTTCCTTATCGCATAAGCTGGAGATTCAAGTTGTCAAAATTCTCTCTTTGACAAATGAAGATTGTTTCTTTATAAGATAAATTTCCTGAATAATTCTGGAATTCCACCTTCTTGTGTCAATAAAGTCTTTACAGCAAAATCATTATCGCAAAAAACGACTTCTTGAAAGACATTATCCATTCTCCACTCGATATCCGTATAAGGAATATTATCATTTTCTACATTAATGATTTCAAACCAACCTATTGTCACTCCATAAAAAATAATCTTTTCCAATATCTGAGTTGAATATCCTTTATTTTTAATAAAAAACGAAAATAAAATCGAAATAATAGCATCTTCTTCAGCTATCGAGAGTAAGAGTTCTCTTAAATCTTCAAAAATCATTTTATTTACCTCCAGTCAAAGGAATTCTGCCTTCACTTGCAGATAATCTTGTTTTAAATTGACTCAACTACAAGGTTCATCCTAGCACCAAGTCACTATCGCGCAACTACTAACAATCTCCTTTGAGGATTCAAACAAGGTATTGATTTCAAAACTGAATCCCTATCTAATCAGATATACTTACTGGATAAATGAAATGAGGTACGAATTGCTATCGTTTATCATTAGCTATTCTAAAATAGTCATTATACTACTCTTCAAAATTCACCTTTAGCCAAAAAGCTTCTATATCGCCCTTCTCATTTAACGCTGCAATACAATCTGGATAAAACTCAACATACTCTACTGAATCTGATAATTTTTCCTTACCAAAATAAGTATATCCTTTGCTTGGTGAATAATAACTTACCCAACTATCTGATTGTACGAATCGAATACTATCCCCTAAATCTAACTGGCATTCATCCAATAATAGAATAATACTCCCTTTATTCGAGTTAGGAATGAGCACATCTCTTTCTTCTGCTTTTAATACCTGAGGAAAAAATCCAAAAATTTGTACGCACGCATTGTTTTCTGAATCAAAGCCAAGTTGGAGTGTGTCAAATAATATGTAGTAATCAGAATTTTTTAGAGGTATGGAATCAAAACTATATTCTTCTGGTCTATAAACTAATCGTCTATCGTTCATATCGTATTCTTTTGTAATTTTAAACATATATAATCGCCTTCTAAAGTTAAAATGGGCAATAGGTTTTGTAGCCATATCAACCACTAGCTTAAAATTTCTAGCACTTCATCCAGTATGAGCATCTGAAGTAGCCAGCGATCATCCCTTGACCAAGTATTATCTTTTGAATCATCACCAGCGCTCGTAGGTTTAGTTCCCCTAGATTACTATCCTTGATTCCAACTCCTAAAATCCCACACCGCCTGTAATCTGGGTAATGAGGTCTAAATGTTCTTTTATGCCAACCTTGTCAATATTGGTTAAATCCCTTTTCCCTCCAAGTACAAGAAGAGGAACAAAGCCAAAGCATTGATTGTAATCCAAGCTCCCATACTCCTTAACCGCTTCTTCATATAAAGGAATATCAAAATAATCCTTTAACAACTCTTCATCCTTTAAATCTTCTAGAAAATAGTACATATCTTCTAAAATAGTGGTGAAATTTTCCTCCTTGTATTCTACAATTCTCAGATAGTTTCCTTCCTCCAGAGTGATAATATCCCCAAATGCAGTTATAAAAACAGGAATAGATAAATCACCTCTAAAATAGGTCTTTTGCACAAATTCTACATATTCTTCTGGATTGATAATTTTTAGATAACCATCAAGTAAAAATCCCAGTCCATATTGTTGCCACAATTCCACTAATTCGTCTGGAACTTTTGAGGCGTACTTTTCAATGACTTCTTCTGGCATCGCTGCAAATTTGGTAAATTGTAAGTTCATTTTTTCTCCTCGTGTCCCTTTTAAAGTTTATATAACTCACTATAAGTAAGGTTTTCGCGATTATAGTAGCTAGTTTTATTATAAGTTTACGAAAGATTTCTTCAAGTCGATATACTTCAGGGTATTGTACTGTATGATTGAATCTAAATTACCATAATTGAGTCATGAGCGTCCAAAATACATCAAAATCAATTTGTTCAATATTTGAAAAGTCATCCAAACCACCTAAAAATAAAGGTACTTTATAACCAATGCATTGATCATAGGAAGGAGAGATTCCTCCTTGAGAAATATACTCTTTGTAAAAATCTAAAGCAAATAGCTCATCAGGATATTCTGGAATTTCATTATTCAAAAACTCCTTAATACCTAGTGGAATCTCTAAAATCTCATGACTTCCTGCATCACACATATATATTTTTGAATCACTAGTATCAGAACTAACAAATATCCTGCCTAACCAATCAAAACCTATAACTCGTATATCATCTGATAATTCAGAAAAGCACGACTGTACTAGTCCTTTAAAGTATTCTAAATTATTAGAATCAACAACCCTAAATAACCCACTACCAAAACTTTCCTTAGAATAGTTCATAATAAAATCAAGATAAATATCTTCTGAACGCTTTACGTATCCTTTATTCTCTGAACCAAAAAATTCTAAAAATGAATTAAACATGTCTTTTTCTCCTAATCTTCAATTGTAAACTTCCCAAATACCGTTTCATCTGGATATTTTGGAAACATAAATTCCTATTTACACTTCTATCCAACGGATTGATATTTTAACTATATCATAAATCAACAATTCAAACAATATAGTAATTGTTTGAAACAGAATCTGAACCATCAACCTTTTTATCTCGTTACAAAGAAAATATAGATTTACGATTCACCTGTATTTTAACTATAACTGCTTCAGTCAAAGCTTGGATTTTTGTGCAATACCTGTGCTCTTTGTTCATCAGTTTAGCCATCTTTAAATTCCAAATTGTTAAATCAAATCCAGCACCTCCAGTCAGCTCCCCAGCGAGCTCATCTCTCTTGATTCCTAGCCAAGTATTACGTTCGCCAATCTTATAATAGCCTATCAAATCTCAATACTCTTCACAGATAACTTCAATGTCTTTTTCTGAAATAGTTCGATTAGATTTTAGGATAAATTTTTTAATACTATTTGTATCCTCATCTGTCAGATATTCCACGCGAAATTCAATGATAAAATCGACGATATCGCTATTTCCTGAAATAATAATCATCACATCCTCAACAACTCTTCCTACAAATATTTGCCCCACATGCAAATATCCAGTAGCTGGACTCGAAAAATACTGCTCCCACTTTATAGCACTTGAATAGCTTAGTTCCTGGTCCTTATAATAAAAGTGAGAGGTAATAATCTGCTGACTAACATCTAATAAATTCAATAAGTTATCTATCATGATTACGTCTGCTACTGCTATTCTCAATTCAACACTTAACATCATTTCATTCCTATTTATCAAGACTCGGTAATAAATTACACGTTTTTTCTCGTGCTTCGATCGGTTATTATAACCGTTTAGCTACACTTTACTCATTCTACAGTTTCACGATCCTGCCAAAAGAACTGAGCATCCTTTAAATCAAGATGTTCTATCTGAATATCACGACAAACAATTGTCATTTGCAACAAACCAATATCAACCATACACTTCACAAAATCAGGATTCTCCTCATAAATTTGTAAAGAAATTTCTTGACCATGATGATGCAATTCTCCTCTAGTCATATCTTTAACGTGTTGATCTTTTCTCCACTGGATGTCTAAAGCATCATTGCTATACTCTACTTTTGCGCATACTAAAAACTTAATTTCCCAGTATTTCTCTTTGTTATGATAATCTTCTATGCACAAAGAAACCTCATCTCCAAAATAGGATATCTTTAAATCTAGTATTCCCATTTCCCAATAATCTAGTTCTTCAAGCTCTTTTTGCTTGCTAGATAAATCAAATAGCAACAAGATTTTTCTCCTTCCCATTTATCCCCAAATAAATCCCTCAGATATTTTTTTCAGATGACTATTTTCATCAATAGCGCTAAGCTCTACCAAGGTTCAGCCTAACACCAAGTCACCATCCATCTTGAAGATTACACTCCTCAATGTATTCTAACCATGCATCAATATTAGGTAGAACTTCCCTTTGTTCCCATCCTGAATCAGCAAAGTCATGAATGATATGCACTAGAGTACTATCAACATCTTCAAAACAGGCTATATCATCATTATCACCTCTCCTTGCAAATGGATATAATGTTCGCTCAGGATATCTTGTTTGAAGACCTCGAAATCTTCTCACTGTTTCATCGTCATTCATCAAGTACCATACACCAAAATCAACCCTACCTTCGGAAACTAAATCCTTTAATGATTGTGGATAGGAAAAAAAAGAATGATTAAATGTAATATTTGACATGAATGTTCCTCCTCTAACTATTGAAAAATGGCAAATACTGGTTACCTTTCTGCCCATCTAGCTAATTTGATACAATAATCTTCGATTAAAGCTTCTGTGTCATACATTTTTAGAATGTTCTCAAAATCTATCGCTGATATTTCAGACACATCAAACTCACCTGTAGCATTTATTGCATCAAAATCACTTGGGTATGGAGCTTCTCCCAACTCCAAGGGGATCCGAGTATCAAAGTAAGCTACGTGTCCATCAGGAAATATATCTAATCGTTTTGTTTCAAATCGTTCTGCGTCTATTTCTGAGTACATGATTATTGGGAAATCATCATTCGTATGATTCCAAATTGTTTTATAATACAACATCCAATCCCCCTAATTCTCCTACTATCTATCCAATCAAAATCAGCTTTCTTTAGATAATGGACTAAGTAAGTCTTTCGTTTAATTTCAACTTATTCAGTGATTGAATTATCCAGTAAGAGAATGTCTTCTCCTATTTCTATGTGTCAAGTATACCAAATAGGAACAGTAAACTGTACAAGGTCATCCATAAAATTCAATTTCCCAAGCAGTACTATCGTGTATTTCCAATCTTACTTGCAAAGCTTCTGCACCTTTTTCTAAAATTTCAAATTCAACAGGAATTGTAGAGGAAACAACTATTAAATTATTTATATCCTCTATTCCCTTTGAAAATTTTAAAAGTCCAGCCCAACTCATCTGATAGCCATATTTTGAATTTAAGACTAAATCTTCAAATTCTGGCATAGGCAAATTATTTGGAGCTTTTCCTACAGCATCACATTCAAAGATATACCAATCTTCACTATTAGATGGTATTTGAGAAAGAATCTCAAAAAAAGAAATCTTTTGATCGTTCTTTGACAGTTGTCCACTTATTTTCAACTCGCATTCTCCAAATCTTTTTTGATAATGTCTATCTACAATTCTTTCATCTGTCACACAGTCCAAAACACAGTTTACTAAGACTTATTCCGATAGCTACTTTTAAACTGCAGGTTTAATGGCTCCCACCGACTAAACTAGTAAACCAGTCATCATAAAATTGTTTCTGTTCTGCGACACTGACACAGTTTAAGTTTGGTTTATCTTGGTCAAAAATCTCATAAACATTGTCTAAACTGGCTTGTTTTCCCATTTCTAAGAAATAGGCTTTTTCTCCTCCAAAATTCATCTGCATCGGAGAGGGAAATACACACCTGTCAGCTCCATTACATTGTAGAATCCCGCCTTCTTTCTCCAAATCTAGACGATAGTTCATAAGCGCCTCAAAGAAAGAGTCAGCTTCATAGCGTTTAAAACCCGAATCTCTATCAACATCAAGAATGCATAATTCTTCGCTATCTCTAATAAAAATCTGACACGTTTCTATTTTATTATCATTTTTATAATAAATTGGCAATAAAACTACTCTCATTTCCCACCTCTGCTGATTTTGTGTAATAACTTGAATAAGATGATCAACTTTTGGGATAGACTTAATAAACTGCAAGATCATTCCATCTTTCTAATAAGGTCTCACCATCGATTAATGGTGCTGATAAAAGTTCCTTTGGGCTATAAAAAATGTGATAGTTTTCCTCAGAAACCGTAAAATATAACTCCCCTAAGTCTTTCCTTTGACTGATATAAAACTTTCTATCTTGATAATATAGAACAAACTCTTCCCCATAGGATAATCATTTCTTAAAAAACTCATATGACATATCTTCATCTCGTTCCATTACTACTAAATTGACCTCTCCATTGTATTCATTCACCACAAGTGCCAGCAGGAGGAATTCCTTATCTTTTTGGTGTTACTTTCAACCTCACTATTAATTGAATACATTTATGACTTATTCCTCCAGAAAAAATCACGTTCTAATCGTTTGATTCTTTCAACAGTAACATCCCTAAAAATAATATTGAACTTGACTAATCCTTCTAAAACTATCCTAGTTTGAAAAAAACTGTCATCGTAATATTCAAGAGATATCTCTTGACAGGTATACAAGTGATTTTGTGTAAAATCTTTTACTTTAAATTTTTTGCGATTTTGTGCATCCGTCTCATAATTCAGTGCTGCACAAGCAAGGAAACTGACTTTCCAACATTCCTCTAAATCTATTTTATTCTCATAATAACTTTCTATATATAGATGAACTTCATCACCAAAATATAATATTTGTAAATCTAGAATCCGACCATCCCAATAGTCCGTCTGATTTATCTTATCTTGTTTTTCCCTTATTTCAAATTCTCTCATGTCTACTTCCTTCGCTTATTACAGTAACAACTATCATGCCGATTATACCATCGCTACCATGGATATGCAGCAGTTTTTTGCCCTATCAAAGTCGTACTCTAGTCTTTGACCTTTGGTGTTCTGATTGATTTCAGTTTGATCTGAATCCTATCGTCAAAAATTCTTATAAGTCTTAAAATTTTTGTCACTTTAAAAGCACCATAGATATTCTTAATTGCCAAAGTATCCGAATTCTCAAACTTCAATAGTCACTTAAAATCAATCTTCCTCTCATAATGAAGCAAACAAGGAGACCTACAAAGTAGAAATCTCAACACTTTTTCCACAGAACTTACAGATTCAAAGCCACAAACATTGTCATAAGACGATAATTTGCTAAACTCTATACAAATACTCTGTAGTTCGAGTAGACAATTCTTTAAATAATATACTGAAAATCTCCCCTGATACAATTCAGTCATAAGGGTTGGGTGACGACTACCCCAATTTGAATGTTCAAAACGGATAAAGACTGTTAAAAAAGGAATTCAAAATCCAATTGTCTAATAGATTAAGCCAACCTTTAAGGCAAGTGACATCGTAATCCCCCATCAATTTATTTCAACAGAAAATCTCTTATTCTAAGCTATTATAGCATTCTTTCAAGTAAACTTGTATGGGCTTTTCTAAAATTCATTAAAAAACACCTCATGGTGTGAACCATGAAGCATTTCGAAAGATTGGTGCAGTCGTATTGATTGACCTTTTGAGACAAGTGACTATGTCAGTTTGCAGAACAATTTCATATAGAAACAAGATCTGAGTGCTCCTCTGTATTAAGTGTAAAATAATTTATAAGTTCAATGGAACCTATTCATGTTGGGCTAAACAATTTTCATTACCTTAAAGTGCCCCTCTGGACAATTGCCTTGGTAACCAACTGGAATGTAGCCTCCCTCATAAATCAAAAGCAAATCATCATGAAAGGCAGACTCTATCCCAAAATCATTTTGCAGTAATTTATAGTTTCTAAGAGTGCTTACATCAAATAAAATCGAATCTATGCATGTCTGTGGAAAAAATTTTCTCTGTAGGTATTCTTTTATTATAGGGTCAATAGATTTACGAAAATAGGCCGAATTTTCATTCCAGATTTTTCCTATTCCAGTTCTAACTTCACCTTTGTTCTTAAGTAAAAATTCGCTTCGAAATTCCCAAACAAGCTCTTCCCATTCACTAGACTCTATACTTAGTAATCCTTCAGCACTGTCTAATATTTCTATCTCAAAGGGAATTGCCATATTACCCTCTCTAAAACACTCAAGAATATACTTCATATCCATATATTTCTTTCATTTAGAAAAAACCTCATTTCTTTTTAGGTAACAGCATTCTACCTGGTAAATTATTTCTAGAAAATGATTCCGTCCCTAATAATCTTGCTCGTCTCTCATAGCAGACATTGTTTTAGTTAACTTTATAATGACTTATAAAAACTTAATACTTAGAGATAAATTACACGTTTTTTTCTTGTTCTTAGATCCATTATTATAACAGTTTAGTTACACTTTACTCATTCTACTGTTTCATTATCCTGCCAAAAGAACTGAGCATCCTTTAACTCGAGATGTTCTATCTGAATATCACGACAAATAATTGTTATATCCATAATACCTAGATCAATTCTGCACTCTACAAAATTTTTATCTTTAGCATGCGGAGTCAACGTGAAATTTTGTGCGGAATAACCGAGTTGTGTCTTTTTCAAACTTTTCACATCATAATCACGCCAATTCTCCCATAAGGCATCTGTTGTATACTCTACTTTACCACATAAAAGGAAGGTTACGCGCCAATATTTTTCTTGATCATCCTCATACTCAATAACAGTTTCATCTCCAAAATAGGACACATAAAAATTGTAAATAGTTGCATCCCAATAATATGTCAAGTCTAATTCTTTTTGTTTTTGTTCAATATTCATATTTCTTTTTAATAATATCCATTCATACTTATCCCATGGAATATGGGCATTTGGACTGCTTTTGTTAGCAATAAAACTGAGTAGCACAATCTCTACATCCCCAAGATTATCAACTGAGTAAGCTTGACTACCATTTTTAAACCAGCGTTCTAGAATGACATCATAGAGCATGAAGTGGGATTTTTCGTTAATCTATTGCGTTTTCCCTAATCATCTTTACATTACCCCAATTTTCAGCTGAAAATTGACTAGGATAGACGGAACGCCAATCTGAAATAAGTTTATTTTTCAAAATATCATTTGCAATTTCAGTGTATACTTTTACATCTAGTTTGTTTTGAGTGATGTATTGTTCGACTGGATACTCTTGCTTATAATCATCTGAAAATATCCTTATTTTCTGAATTAGTTGATTTGATTGATGTTGGTACATGTATTCAACCTTCAAAATATCTGAGTTAGGCAAATCAACATTTATGACAATTAAAACATTCCCATTTCCCAACTCATTATCAGGATATTCGAATACGTAATTAATACTATGAATATTTTTAGGTAAGCTATTTTTCTTGTAGTTTTCCCCGGTTACTCCGTATAGTAAGCCTCTTGTACGTTTTTTTCCATATCGGGTAAAGACTCTAAAGTCGAAGCTGTTGGAGATAACCAGGACCCTACAGTATGATGGTACTCGTCATGATAAATTTCTTCAAAAATATTTTGATATTTTCGTCTAGAATACATTAAAAAGAATAACAAACCAAGCAATAATATTCCAATTAGACTAACATACTTAAAAATTCTACTCATAAACCACCTCTCTATGGAACATTTGTGTAATCTTGCAAATCATTTTTCCCCTCTTCTAAACTTCGAATAAAATTATAAGAATCTGGATAGTTTTTCTTCAAGTATTCCATGAATTCTGCATTCGTTCGTCTACTATAGGATTGTTTATTCGAGCCTAAAGCTACCACTTTACTTAGAACTAAACTATTGTAGTCCAAATGTATCGCAAATACTAGTACTTAATCTACCTATTGTTGGATTCTCCTTACAGGAAGACAAATCCTTCAAAATACTTATTACTTGTGGAAATGTGATTAGCTGTTCCTTATATTTAAAAGAGTCAAATGAAGTAAAAGATTGAAGTACTTCTTCCAGTATATTTTTATCATGACACAGTATTAAGTTCATCAGAATATTAAAAGCATTTGAAGTATCATACCCTTCTATACAATAAGCCAATTTGTACTTATACAAGCTACTCTTTTCTTCAAGACAAGCACCAAGAGTGCACCACTCTCCTTGTTCTAAAGAAGGAAGCAAAACATCCATGACATATTCAACATCTGCATCATAAAAAGTATCACCTAAGTAAGGTTGAGATAATACTGTATCTAATTCTTTATAGCAATCCATACTAAAAAACTTTCCTCCGTTAAGAAAGTAGCTCCCTAACTATCATAATATCTTACAAGTCAACAGTCAAGTCCAGTATCGTCAGCCACTTCACCCTTATAGGCAACTAGCTGACATAACTTGTCTGCACTTGTCTGCACTTGTCTGCACTTGTGCTTTAGAGGCTATCGTGACTGGATACGAGAGTTTGTCCATCCTTGATCTGGCATGTCACAGAGCCTGATATAAAGATAAGCCTCGCATTATTTGAATGATTATTGGGAGACTTTGTGCCTATTGAACAGTAAAAACACTTGAATCAATTTCTTCAAGTGTTCTTTATCTGATAATTCTAATTTGCTAATTGTTTATTGCCTTAAAATCTTATAACTCTTTGATTTCTATGGACTTGCAAACTATATTATATCCATCATACCCATCAAGATGTAAAGAATAATGCTTTAATTCTTGGTGCTTGTTCATTTCTTCAAAAAGATTTCTGTTGGCTTCCATTAACTGTAGTATAATTGAAGAATTAAATATTTCTAAAACTTTATCATAAGCTTCAATTGTGTTTGCCGAAAATAATGCGTTCGTCTTTGAAAAATAGTGGACTTCTTGAAAGATCAATTCAACTTCTGCATAGATATCATCACAATCGTATCCCTTTAAATTGATACAAATAGTTGTACCTGAAAAAGTTATTTGAGGTAACTCAGACAGAAGTGAAGAAAACATTGGAAGAGTGTATATCGTTTTATTTTCCATTATTCGTACCCCCTCTAGGTCTTACAGTAGAAATTCCTTCCTTTGTTAGTTTATTACGTAATAACTGCTCACCCAGTAGTTTCTCATGCAATGGATTACCGGTATTATCGGTTACATGCCAGTGATTTCTATGAACTTCTGCAACTGTCAACACTGGAAAAGCTTCTGTGTTTTGAATTAAAACAGTAACACCTCTATTAATATACTCGGCAAAACTGATACATCTTTAATTTTTGCCTGAGCTAAATCATCCACAATCCTTATCTCGTAACCAGCAATATCAGAATATTTTGCGACACCTATACACTAAAATCATTACTATAGGTCTTCTGGAAATAATTTACTTTATCCAGAGATGAGATATCTTAACTTGTGAAGATGATACAGGTTTACTCTTCTACCTAAGCAAAGCTAATTGTTGAGTAGAAATCACATTCTTGCAATATTTCATGACTGGTAGTTCCCTAACTTCGGCTCCGTCATAAGCGGAATCCGAACTATTTGGTTACTTAGACCATCAGTCACTGCCTTAATAAAGTACTGTCCTGACTATCATAATATCTTTCTCATACATAGTCAAGTCCTCCCCCAAAAAGACATCCAAGAGAAAATCCTTAAAGATCCGTAAACATCAATAGTATCGTATTGATTAACGTTTTGAGGCAACTGACCTCGTCAGATTACAACCACATTTGTAAGCGACTAAAGTCGCAACAACTGTGTCAATTGCACCAATTTAGTAAGAAAATTTAAAAAAGAACACCTCGAAAGGTGCTCTTTGTAAGTATAGTAATTCTTTCGAATTAACGTTTACTAAATTGTGATGCTTTACGAGCTTTCTTAAGACCTGGTTGGGGCACCACTTATTTCATCTAATTTCAAAGTGCTTTAAAATCAACGTTTTCATAAGTTTTCAAAAAATAAAATTTCAACTAATTTTAATCAATTTCATCAAAATAAGGTAAACTTTCGTCAAAAATAAGCAAAAATCGAACCAGAATATCAAAAGTTTCCCTTATATAAAATTTTTACATGTATACTAATTTGTTTTCATTAGAAAAGAGAGCCACTGCTCTCTTTCTTGGCTCTATAATTTCTGTAGTGGGTAAAACCACCATAGGAATTATGGAGCCTATTTTGTTGTAGAAAAAAAGTCCCAT
>NZ_JARZZP010000019.1 GCF_029948085.1 Streptococcus taonis
CTTACCTCTATTATACGACTTTACACAAAGAAAAGCCCTTAGAAACTTGACTTCCAAGGACTTTGTCTTCAATCTGAAGCAACTAATTGTTGCTTAATTCCTTTTTGTTTTGGGCCAAACATTTTTGTTATTAAAATAATCCTATTTCTAAAATGGTAATAGTTTCTAAAGCCGTAGGCATTTCTTTTAAGCACTTTTATTTTATTGTTTATTCCTTCAATAGGGCCATTTGTTCTAGTTGGATACTCACAAGTATTTTGAATATATGGCAAGTAAGTCATAAGAGTCTTTAATACTCTTTTTAAACCAGGAGATAGGTCTAATTGCGTAGCTGCTTCAATCGTTTCCTTGAATTCTATATAATCTCTATCCTGTATACATTCACGAAGTGAATGTACAACCTCATAATCATTTTTAAGAGATGGATTTTTTTCTAAGATATAATCTACGATTCCTTTACTTGTTATGAAGCTTTCAAAAAGCTTATAACGATTATATTTATAGTTCTGAAGTTCATTAGAGTTCTTTAAAATTAACTTCCAATAATGTTTTAACTTTCGATATAATTTAGAGTCTTTATATCGATGCTTATTCATGACACGTACCCGAGTTCGATTTAATTCTCTATTTAAGGCTTGTACAATGTGAAAAGGATCAATGATAATTTTTGCGTTAGGAAACATTTCTTTTATTAATTGAATGTATGGCAAGTACATATCGATGGAGATAGTTTTCACCTTTAATCTAGTCTCAGGCTCAAAACGATAAAAATATTGTTTCAAACTGTAAGATTTTCTATCTCGTACAACATCGACCAACTTGTGTGTAGTGCTATCACAAATAATGAAGCTCATATTGCTATCGGAAGATTTGACGGATTTAAATTCATCAAAACACAAATGCTCAGGTAAATCGTGTAATGGTTTAATCTTTAGTAAACGTGTTGTATCATCTATGATACGTCTTACCGTATGAACTGAAACATTTGTTTCTTTTGCGATATAGGTTTCAGATACTGTTTCACTTATTTTTGATTTAATTTCGTTTTTTAAGCGTTTAGAGATATGACAGTGTTTTTCTACGATTCGACTAGTGTCTGCGGTAAATGAAGAGCCGCATTCTCTACAGAGAAATCTCTGCTTGCGTAGATTTAAGTAGGCCACTAGGCCTGAAACAGAACAGAGAGTGATACGAGATGTTTTCGTGCCGTTTTTAACGATATTATTATTTCGGCTAACACACCCACAAACGGTACAAAATTCTGGTTTATGCGTATAAGTAGCTGCATAAAATAAAGATTTTCTCTTTTTAAATATCTTCTCTTGAACTTTATTATCCCAAATAATGTTTTTATCTTTGATTTGTAGTGTAGCTTCTAGTATATTGTTCATATGGTCATCATCCTTTTGTTTTAGGTTTCAGCGCTTTTAATATAATGGATGTTGGCCTTTTTGTATACACTAAAATAGGGTTGGTGGAAAATTTCCATCAACCCTAAAAATTATAGAACCGTTCTTTTTATATCTCATTTATTCAGCCAAGGCACCCATTGGATCCCATGGTGCAAGGACGATTGGTTCTGCTTCATAGGCAGCTTGTTCTTCTGCTGTCAGCAATTCTTTACGTACAACGATTTGGTAAGTGTATTCGTCCATCCAAGCATCTGAGGCAACAAAGTAACCATCTGTACCTACTTTATCTCCCCATGAGTTTTCAACTTTCCACTTGACTGATTTACCGTTTTCGTCCAAATCAACACCTGTCAAGACCATAGCGTGGGTCATCAAGCTTTCGCTGTAGTCCAAACGTCCTGCCTTGTCTTGAGTGAGTTGGATATCCATGCTTGATTCAAAGTCATAAACATCTGTCGCAAGAATCCCTGCTTTACGGTTGCTGAGCTGACCGACATCTGAACCAAACCAAACAGTTTCTCCTGTTTGCATTTGAGCAATCGCCAATTCTTTCAAGCGTTCCATCGGTACGTTAATGTAGCGAACTGCACGGCTACCAACGACATTGCCCAACATCTCAACTGTGTAAGATTTACCATATGGTTTATCAGCAGTTGGAGCATTGATCACAGAAACATAGTCTTCAAGTGGAAGATCTACATATTTCTTGTAAAACTCTTGTGGAGTGATACCTTTTTCACTTTGGTAATTGTTATCCTTGTCACGATAAGCAAAGTCAAATTGACGTGGTGGAAGCCCTAATGACATGGCAAGGAAATTAAAGATTTCTTGCAAGAGGTCTTCTTTCTTAGCTTGAACAGTCGCTTGGTCAGCGCCAGAAGCCAAGAGGTTACGCAAGATTTGAGCATCTTGACGGAGCAATTTGTTAAGAATGGCATTGAGCTCACGACTATTGCTAGATGAAACTGACTCAGGATAAACAGACTTAGGTACGACACCGTATTTCTCAAAGAGAGAAACTACCATATCCCACTGACCACCATCTTGTTGAGGAGTTTGGAGTAGGAAGCTAACCTTACGGCTCGTCAATTCTTGGTCAGCAGTCGCAATGACTTGCTCCAAGAACCAGTTAGATTTTTCATACTTGTCCCAGAAGAAGGTGTGGGCTTGTGACAATTCAAAGTTTTCGAGTTTGTATTGAGAGATGAGTTTGTGGCGGAAAGTATTGAGGGCCGCAAACATCCAGCAACGACCAGAAGCCTTCTGGTTAGTGACCTTGTCCTTTGTCAAATCAAGTGAGAAAACAGGTGTGTTGTCTACATGGCTTTGACGACGCTCAAGGGCTGCAAAGATTCCATTGTGGCTAGCAGCATTTTCGATCGCTTGGTATTTAACATTTGCTTCATAGTTGGCAAATAATTTATCTGTAAATGATTCTTGAATCGCGTTCATAAAATCCTCCTTTTTATTCTACAGTCTATTATAACGCTTTTCACAAAGGAAGCAACCAAAAATCGAAAAAGGCAAGGATATTTTTCCTACCTTTTCCGATTATCCAGTTTATTGAACACTCTCAAGCAAGCCTTCTAGTTCTTCCTTGCTTAAGCGACGCCATTCCCCACGTTTCAAATCCTCATCCAAGGTCAAAGGTCCCATGGTCAGACGCTGCAAGTCCAACACTTCCTTGCCACAGTAGGCAACCATGCGTTTAACCTGGTGGAATTTCCCTTCAGCAATGGTCACTCGAACCAGGCTTTCTTCCTTTTCCGTATCAATAGACACAAGCTCCAGCTTGGCAGGCTGACAGGTAAAGTCCTTGAGGGGAATACCTTGCGCAAAGGCCTCTATGTCTGCATCTGTCATTATTCCCTTGACCTGCGCCAGATAAGTCTTATCCACATGACGTTTTGGTGAAAGTAGAGCATGAGCCAGCTTGCCATCATTGGTCAAGAGCAAGAGTCCATGCGTATCAATATCCAAGCGCCCTACTGGGAAAACTTCCTTGGCACGTGCATAGTCATCCAACAAATCCAACACTGTCTTGTGTTTTGGATCCTCAGTCGCTGAGATAACGCCCTGAGGTTTGTTCATCATGTAGTAGACAAACTCCTCGTACTCTAGCTTTTGCCCGTCAAAACAAATCTCGTCTGTCTCTTCATTGATTTGTAGCTTGGCAGATTTTTCCTTTTTACCATTGACCGTCACGCGCCCTGCCTTTAGAAAGTTTTTAACCTCAGTCCGACTCCCGACAGCGCAGGCAACTAAAAATTTATCTAATCTCATAAAGATATTATACCATGAAAAATATTAATCTTATACTCTTCGAAAATCAAATTCAAACCACGTCATCGTCCCCTTGCCGTACTCAAGTACAGCCTGCGGCTAGCTTCCTAGTTTGCTCTTTGATTTTCATTGAGTATTAGTACAAAAATAAGCCGCCTGATTGGGCGACTTTATTTTATAGGGAGATTATTATGAAAAATTTTTAGGAGTTAAAGTTAAGGTCTTCTTAACTTATGCTTATAGTATAAGCTAGATTCCTAAAAGTTTTCTTAAAATATTCTCCTAAAAGTTAAATTTCTTTAAATAATCACTTTTAAAGTCAATCATTCTCGCCAGAAATCAAAGCTTACGCAAAAGTTAAGGCCATAAAGAGGATAAGCATCACAAACAAGGCTAAGCTAACAAGCAAGGTTAAGACTTTAACAAGCGTATTACTTTGCCAATAACTTGGCTTTCCGATATTGCTGGTTGCATCAGTAGAAAAGATTTGAGTTTGCCTTGGTTGAATAGTCACAAGGAGGATTAAGGAAATAGCTAAAATAATGGTTAAAATTATCAATAATTCAGTCATTTAACTACCTCAAAAGCCCTATTAAAGTAAACAGCAAACCTATCAAAATAATCAATCCCAACAAGAAAGAGAATGTTTTACTGATTTTTTCACCACGTGTAGATTTTTCTTTTTTGATGGGTTCTTGTTTCATCTCTTCCATACGACCTTCAACATCCTGATAAAATAGATCTTTTTTAGTCATGGCTTTCTCCTAAAATGGTTTCCATCCGCTCCTGATACATGATTGGATCCACATAATTGGCATGGTAACCCTGTTCTCCAAGAGCTCGTCCCATCTCCTTAACGTTAGAAAGAGCTAATTCAATAGTTTGAATCATGCCGTCCACTGCTTCCTTAGCGAAAATATGACTTGGAGCTGTATAGCGACGGTTATGGGCAGTTTCTTCAAAAGCTAGGACCAGTTGGTTGTGTTCAAAGGCCTGTCGAACAGCCTGGAGCAATTCATTACCATAGTTGATATCCAAGTAGATATCTGATAACTGATAAAGGTCCTGAATCTTTTGAGGACTAGCATTTTGATAGAGTACGACATTGGGATAGCGGAGCATATCCAGCAACTTGGATGACATCTCTGTCACTGCCGCGATTCGGAAAGTGACCCTTGGTAAACTCTCCACCAATTTTTCAACTTGCTCTAGTTGATCCGAATTGGTCACTATTAGGGCATCAGGTCGAACAAAATTATCACGCTTAAAGTGATAATGATAGCCTAAGTGACTAAACTTATGATGGAATTTTGCATCCGTCAATTGCAGAGCGCGTTCATAAGTCGCATAATCTGGAATGATAATGGTCTTAGCACGAAGTTGGTCATTCTCCAAAATCAATTGCATATTTCCTGGTATATCATCATGTAGTGGTTCTTGCCAAACTAGAATATCCTGACCTGATTTGTCTGGGAAATGGAAGGAAGTCAAAAACGATGTAGATAGGGTATTAAAGAGAAGGTGGTCTAGATTCACTTTCAAACCTTGTAAGAAGTCTATGATAAAGGCCACTCGACCAGAAAAATGGCGCAAGCCTTGCCCTTCCAAGGTTAACAGAATATCACCTGTGACATGGTTTTCCAAAATAACTTCTTTTTGATCTACGTTCCGATAAGAAGTCATAATAGCTTGGCCAGAAGCATCAAAGGTCGTCTTAGCAAAGCAAGCTCCAAAACGATTGTAGTGATCTACTTGGAAGATGCGACCTGCTGGTGTTTTCCATTCGACTTTTTTCACCAAACGAGCCTGTAAACCAGCTGCAAAATGAATCACTGCTCGTTCTTGATTAAGGTCATTGATGGTTCCAAATTGATTATTCCCAGCAATCTCCCAAAAGTCTGGTACAGGAACTTGGTTAAAATACAAGGGTTTACCGCTATCATAACCCAAATAATAGGTGAAAGGTGAGACAACTCCATCTGGCAAAAATCCATCGGGTTCAATAACCACAGCCAAATCAGACAGTCCTGCTTCAGTCAGACTATAGTGCAAATCTTGGCTTTCTTGATTATATACATCAAATAACTGAATCATCCACTACCTCCTTGATTGTATTTTCCCATTTGTTCAAAATCTCTTGAGTCAAGAACTTCTCGGCTATCTGGTAGGATTTTTCTCTCATACTATCCAAACGATTTTCCAAATACAGTTGGCAGATTTTTTCTGCATAAGCTTTCTTGATTTCATCTTCGACATGGTCAGATGAACTTGGAATCAAGTAACCATTTTCACCATCTTCGATGAAGGTTTGATTTCCATAAGGAACATCAAAACCAATCAATGGCAAGCCTGAACCAATTGCTTCCATGAGAGTCAAACCAAATCCTTCACTGGTAGAAGCAGTTAGATAAACTTCATACTGTGAATAGATTTGGGAAAGTTCTGCATGGCCCTTGAGTTTAATATACTCTTCTGCCTGACCTGCAGCGATAATCTCATGAAAACGTCCTTCTTCACCACCACTACCGTAGATATCAAAGGTTAATTCTGGCAATTCCCTATGAGCCTCAATCACAGCCTTGACAAGCCAATCAATGTGTTTTTCCTTGGCTAGACGCGAAGCTGTAATAAGAGAAAATGGTTTACGACTCTTTTGTGGTTTTGTTAATTGGTCAACACTTCCAACTGGAATGGTCACAATCTTAGGAGCATGTGTGGTATAGTGAGCAAACTGTTGCTCTAAAACTTCCTTTTGACGATCCGTTGAAACGATAAAGAGATCTACCTTATCTGCATTGGTAAACTGGTAGTCATAATAGTTGTTCCAAAGGATATAATCATCATTGGTCGCATTTTCACTGTAATGCTCCGCATGAACAACTACCGCTAGATGCGCCGCTTGCGCTTCCTCAAAAACAACCTGACCAATCCCTGTCTCACGATCTAAAATTACTAGATCTGATTTACTTAACCCAAGTGTCTGCATGAAATAACGGAGCAAGGCGGGTTTCCCGTATAAGATTCGATCCTTGAAACGGTAGACTTCCTCGGTCCCTTGATTCATGAACATCTCATAAGCTGGAGTCCCATCTTCATTGTAGAAGGTTCTTTGGTAGAGTGTCGCTACATTATCTTTAGGAGCAAAATACTCTGTGCAGTAGCGTGTGTAAGAGAAGTAATCCTTGCGGATTAACTTACCAGCATACACATACTCCACATGTTGGACAAAATCTTTTTCCTCATCTACCAAATAACAAGTGATAAACTTGTCCTCATCTGAGAAGAAGATTCGTTCAATTTTCCCATTTCGTTCACGACGGCTTTCTACACCTTCAAAGTAAGCCAAAACATCATCTACCGTCACACTGGTCGGTGCAATCTTGATGTCTGTGAAGTGAGTGTAAAGCCAGATGACCTGATCATCATCAAAACCGATATTTGCGGTTAAGTGCTGGATATTATCACCCAAAATCATGTCTGTAAAGATAAACTTTGACGGCAGATTTAGGCTGCGAAAAATACCTGCACGGTAAGCTTGGGCATATTCAACACCACTGCTGGCCCAGCCGATTCCTAAATTTATATTGTAAATTGTCATATTGTCCCCTTTTTATGGAAAATAAGCCATAATTTCCCCATCAGGTGAAATGTCTACTCGACTCAATAGAAGATTTCGAACCATATCCTTCTTGACCTGCCTTTTCATCTCTTCAAATCCATGATAGGCTTCTTGGTAATACTCGACAATAGGATTCTTTTGAGCAGCTGATTGCCCACCAATCGCTAGACTCAATTGTTGAAGGGAGTCCACCTGTTCTACCCAGTTATCATCTATGGCCTTTAACAAGGCTAAACGCTGAAAATCTGAAAAGAAGTCATGAGTTTCCAGAATCGTTCGTTTCTCTTGTAGACTTTTTTGGATGGTTGTCTCTAAAACTCGTCTAATGGCTTCCTTATCTGTCATATCCAACTCGCGAGGAACTGCATGATAAAGAAAACTGATATTTTTAACGATAAAATGATAGAGTTCCTCTCTACTTTCAAATGCTTCTTCTGACAAGCTTTTTTTTATGAATTCATCTAGTACATCCACAACAAAACCATCTAGATCCTCGGTACCATCAATCAAACGATTTCTTTGACTATAGACCATCTCTCTTTGGATATTCATACTCTCAGCATACTCTAAGGTTTGCCTTCTTGATGATCTAGCAGCGCTATCGCTTGCCTTCTGCGCTTTTTCTACTAATTTCCGATAGCGTCTTCCTTCTAAAAGTTCTGGGCTTATCTGTTTATTTACTGTATAGTCCTTATACATCTTATGGACCCAAGAAGGTCCATACTTCTTGATCACATCATCTTCCAGTGAGACAAAAAATTTCGACAAGCCAGGATCTCCCTGTCGACCAGAACGTCCTCTAATCTGTAAGTCAATACGTTTACTATCCATCCGTTCTGTACCAATGACAACTAGACCACCCAGTTCAGCAACTCCTGGACCAAGCTTAATATCAGTCCCACGGCCAGCCATAGAAGTCGCAACTGTCACGGCTCCCATACGACCTGACTCTGCAATCATCTGAGCTTCACGCGCTGCATTATGGGCATTTAAAACGTTATGAGCAATTCCTTCACGTAATAATAGAGAGGAGTAGAGTTCCGACATTTCTACCGATCCAACAAAAATCAATAAAGGATTACCCTTTTCATGATAATATTTAATCTCAGCAAGCGATGCATACACTTTCTCAGGTAGGGTAACATAGAGATTGTCTGGATAATCAATTCGCTGATTCGGACGATTTGTAGGGATTCGAATGACTGACATGCCATAAGTTTCTAAAAACTCTTTCTCTGCAACCTTTCCTGTCCCAGTCATTCCAGAGATTTTTTTAAACTTCTTAAATAAGCTTTGGTAGGTAATGGAAGCCATCGCCCGTGTTTCTTCAGACAAGGGAACATGCTCTTTTGCCTCAATGGCTTGGTGTAAACCACCCTGTAATTTGGTCATTTCTAATAAACGACCTGTACTTTGATCTACCAATACGAGTTCTTCCTCTTTCTCACCCTTACGGATGATATAGTCTTTATCCCTTTTAAATAAGGTATGAGCTCGTAAAGCAAAGGTCAGGTGTCTTGCTAGTACGCCATGTTCTTCGGAATAGAGGTTATCAATACCTAAAAAACTCTCCGCAGTTTGAGCGCCCTTAGTAGTAAGCCAGACTTCTTTTTTTTCTTCTTTAAAGATATAGTCCTGACCCTCAACTAGAGTTGTCATCAAGGTGTCAATAATTCCATAAAAATTGGACTGTACCCTAGGTGAACCTGAAATGACCAAGGGAGTTTGAGCACTATCCAGCAAGACTGAATCTACCTCATCTATGATAACAAAGTTAAATTCCGGCATGTACTTTTTATCTTCACTGGATGCTAGATTATCAATCAAATAATCAAAACCAAGCCCGCTATGAGTAGTATAGATGATATCTGAGTTATAAATTTCCCGCTTATCTTCAGGCGTTAACTCTTCATCATCGTCTTCAGAAAAGGGAATGCGAATGGTCAAACCTAAGAACTCATAGACTTGTCCCATCTCCTCTGCATCACGCTTAGCAAGATAGTCGTTAGTCGTCACCAGCATAACACCTTTTCCCGATAAGGCATTGAGATAAACTGGCATCGTAGCGGTCAATGTTTTACCTTCACCTGTATTCATCTCCGCAACATTCCCTTGGTGGATGACAATCCCACCCATGACCTGTACATCATAGGGAAACATTCCTAGGATCCGCTTATCGGCTTCACGTACAACTGCAAATGCTTCCACTAAAAGATCGTCTAAGCTTTCTCCAGCAGCAATTCTATCTTTAAATTCTTGAGTTTTACCTGCTAATTCATCATCTGTTAGCGAGGCCATCTCTTCTTTTTTTAGATTGATTTGATGCAAGATTTTTTTCACCTTGCTCAATTGTCTATTCTTGTTCCACATCTTGCTCAGAATCGTCCTCTTCTATTGAAAATGAATGAAAGTCAACTGCTTGAAATCCTGCACTCAACAGCTGTACTCTGTAATGATAGGCTTCTTCTGGATAGGTAAAGGTGAAATCCAAGTCTTTTTCAATCACTTGACCAACCTGCTTATCATAACGATCCATAAAGATGAGCCTAAAGTATAAACCATTTTGAGGTTGCACAGTCATACGACTAGACAAACGGTAACGATATCCCCTTTTTAAAAGAGGTAAGGTTGGGGTTAAGCGATTTCCTTGAAAGTTAAAACTTGAGGTCCACTCATGAATCATAGTACCAGAATTCACCATATCATTTTCCAGATAAACATGGTCTCTTGAATAATAGAGGACAATAGAACCAAACAAAAATGTATTTTGCCTCGTATCACCTAAACTAGCTCCCTTAAATTCTCCCCAATATATTTCTTTATTCCGTTTGATCATCATTAAAACTTTCTCCCAAAATCCTGCTCTAAAATCATCTTATAAAAATTCTTGAACCAAGCAGCACTAGTAGTACTATCGTCATTGTGGCGGCCTGAGGTCCCCTTGACCATAATACGAGCCCCCGTATGATAAAGGGCTGCTACTAAATCATCATAGGCATGCGGATCGTAGTCTTCCTCTTTCATATAAGAGAGCCCAAAGATTGTTTGACTAAAATCTGCTTCTTTAAAAGGAGTCCAAAAACGGTCATCTAAGGCTCTCATAGCATCTAAGCTAGCCTCTCCCTTAGAATGATGACGTAAGATATCAAAAGCAGTTGGGAAAATCCCAGGTGCCTCAAGTCGGCCTCTCTCTGCTATCAAGCCCAGATTGGTCAAGGGTTTTGAAACAATCACAGCTTTAGGTTCAAAGAAAGAGCTGTAATACATAGCACCATAGGTCCCCATAGACATGCCCGAAAGGATTAGTTCCTTATTTGAGAATCCTAACAAATCCAAATGTTCTTGAATGACATTTCGAACACCATTTTCAAGACAGTCATCACCCAGATAGAAAGCCCCTCCATCGATTCGAGGATCTTGAAAGAGAAGGAAAGGTGCTCCAAAGGATCTCATCATTCCAAACCCCTCAAATCCTTCTGCTCGTCGATAACCAGAAAAGTAGATATTCAAAGGAGGCTTAAAGTCTCCTGGATAGAAAAAGTAATTGATCTCCTCACGCTTGTCATTATGGATGATACCTCCACCAAGAACATATTTACCAAACTGGTAGCGCGTTAAACGCTGGTGAAGGGCTCCTATTTTCAGATGTCCTGCTCCTCTAGCTTCTAAAGAAACACTGATAAATGAAGAAAAATCATCATCCAGTACCAAGGCAGACTGCATATCTTCAACAGTGAAAACTCGCTCTTTGACAAAATTAGCAGTAGATCCATCTTGAATATTTCGAACGATCAGGCGAATATCACAAGTCCAATCTTTCTCATATTCGAGCCAGAGTTCAACTGGGTTAAATTCGCTAGCTCGGATATTATACTTCCAACTAATTAAAGGGCGAAAGTCTTGACCATACTTTCCTAGGAGTTCTAGATTTTCATAACCGTTATATCGAACCTTTCCCTTAAAAGCAGGATTGACAATCATATCAATTGGAACTAACTTATCCCCATACTGCCCTCTAAACAGGGCTTTAGATAGGAGTCTCAAAAGTTCTACTGGGTTTGAAAAATCTGTTGCTTGAGCACAAGTTTTTTTCAAGAAGTCTTGAAGATCTTTTGATTGAGGCTCAGCTGTATCAGGGTAGAAAATCGTATAAGGAGTAATCTTTCTCATCAACGGAATCAAATCCGATAAGTGCTCAGGATTTTCAACCAAAACAGCTGAAAAAGTTCTTAAGCCTTCCATTTTCATGACCTTCTTTATGGCAGTCATTGATCTCGGCCAAAAGAAGTGCCACTCCATATTTTCAGGAAGCTCATAGTCATGGCTCCAGTTTCTGCTACCTATCTGCAAAATCTGTAATTTATTGCTCACTTTTTGCCTCCTCTAACCATTTTTCCCACTTATCTACAAATTGATCACCTGTATTTTGTCGAATCTTATCAATTGAGTAAATTAAGGCTTGATTCCAATGTTTCAGGGTATCTAAAAAGTAGTGTCCTGCCTTACTAAACTCTGATAAATCTGATAGAATATAACCATTTTGTAAGTGAGTCACATATTCTGACTCTTGTAAGTTGATTTGAGGAATTCCTGCACTAATCCCTGCAATCTGTGTGTAAATATTAGCGACTGGATTCAAATCAACAATTAAACGAGTATATTCTAACTCCCGAATTAAGCCCATCTCATCATTTAGATTGATAATCTTAAAGCGATAATCATCTCTGGTATTTTCCTCTAATGTATTTTCCGCATCAGATACCACAGTATCCTTTAACAGCTCCCTTGGGTTAAGACGTTCCATAATCAGCGAATCAAGTTGCTTCTGCAAAGCTTCTATTTGATAACCTTCTGCATTAAATACTGAAAAAACAACCTCAGTCAAGGGATTTTCCGAAACAAAATGCAAAACTTCATACAAGACTTCTGGATCTTGTTGCACCTATATATCTAATTGGACATAAATTTTTGATTCCTTTAACCGTTGACTAAGACCTAACTTCAAGCGCGTATCAAAAGATGGTAAATGGTGCATTTTAGAAGCAAATTGGGGATAAGCCTCTTGTAATCGCTCAAGAAAATCTTTCCGATCACTAATCAACAATCTAGACTGTTCTACTAGCTGACGATGAGCTTGTAAATCATCTGCTTGATTTCTTTCAATAAAGAAACTTATAATTTTTGGAGCTTCTTCTGGCAACCTTTCTAGCAATTGATCTTGAAACTTGGTATTAGCTGCCAAAACAAATGAATCTCCAACCTCATAGTCTTGATTTAAAAATGTTGCTAAGAATTCCCAGATAACCTCATCTATACTGTCATAAACTAATTTTCCAAAACGATAACTTACTGCTGGATTGATCTTTACAATTGGCTTTTCGCCCTGCAAATTTTCCCTAAGTTGCCACTGGCCTTTTGCATTGTAATAATAGCGAGTAGCTGGCTTCTGATCCTTAAACTCTACAAGACTAGATAAAAAGCCTCGATCATCAAAATAGCAAATAAAATCAACTTGGTCATCCTTAAAATACGTGATGTAGCTGATAAAGCCTTCTGAACCATATTCAATTTCAGCATAGAGTTCTCCTTGTTGCTTAACTACAACTACAAAAGGAGTATAGATAAAATCACAATCTTCATCCCATGCTAAATCCTTTAATTGTAAAGGATGCATCTCCTCAGCTTCAATATTTTGAATAGCATCAAAAACGGAGAAAACATCAGACTCCAATAAATCTTGTCTGTGTAACAAATAGCGTAGATGAGGATGATAAGTCAACCATAGCATCTTAGATTCTAATTCTTGGCGTTTAAAGATACGAATTTGGTGTAAGATATCATCAAATTCTAAGCGATAAGGAGTTCTATACCAAGGCACAATACTAGCTTGCCAAGATGGATTGTTACGCTCCAAAAAAGGAATGAAATAATACATATATTCTCCTCACAATTATGAATCAATTTCTAAGAGTGGTCTATAATTCTCATTTAAGGTCAAGGCGTCAATTTCTTCCTTGATATTAAACACCATTCCATTAAAAATCAAAAATAAACCTGGAAGCATACTTAGTTGCATATAGCGTGGATCATATAATACAATCAACATTGGTAATCCTGCCATAAGAACAGTATAGGTCGAACCAATTACTGCAAAACGTAAGATCAGCCAATTGATATAACGACTTGTTTCTTCTCCTGGATATATATTATAGATATACTCTCCAGATTTTTTCATCTTCTCAGCGATTTCTTCTCCATTCATATTAACAAAAGAGAAAGCAAGTCCCAATATAAATAAAACAACAATATAAGTGAAGATCCAAATTGGCTGACCAATTGCAAAGCGGCTAATCCACTCTCCAATCCACGATTCTTTCGGTAAAACCATCTGAAGAAGCAACAAGCTATATTGTGGGATGGATACCAAGGACATGGCATACATAAAAGGCATTCCTCCAGCTGGGTTTAGCAAAATATCCAAATAAGAATAACGCTTAAAACGATTATGAATCATAATCTTATTAACAGGAATTCTATAACGTGCTCGCTGAACTCTGACTACAATTGCTAAAAATACGATGGAAAGTATTAGAAGAGCCATAATCAATACAGGACTAACCTGTAATTCTTTTATACTATTTAGGATGTTTTGTGGCATACTAATAACCATGCTGGACATTAAGATAACTATAGAACCCCCTATCCCAAACAAAGAATTCAGATCCGATAACCAAACCAAGAAAAAGGTACCCGCGATCAAGAGTAGAACATTCATTGTCAATACCAGTCCATAATTAACCCCTGACTGAATAGGGAGATTAAGAGTAATAGCTAATGCTTGGATTAAAGCAATAACAAACGTTAGAATCATTTTCCCACGATCTTGAATTTCAATTGGTAAATTTTGAAAACCTAGTTTCTTAGACATACTAAACATCTGCCATAAAATCATCGCCGACATCCATGGAGATAGTCCAACTGAAAATAAGGAAAGACTCCGAAGGTTGCCACCTGTCATAGCAGTAGAAAATGCTAAGAAAGCAGCAGTTCCACCCAAAAAACTCGTGTCATTAACGTTTACAAAGGGAAGGGTCAATCTACTTCCTAGAACATAAATGAACAAGAAAGAAATCGTCCACAGGACCCGTTTCACGACAACTGATGTCAATTTTATCTTCAATTTTTTCTCCTACTTATTCGATTGATGGGATATTTTGATAAACATAGCTGAATCTATAAATTAATCCTTTGCCAATAATGGCATTCCCTCATCCTAATGGATGAGGGCGATCCATAACTATCATGTTCTAGATATCCAAAACCTGCATCACTGCATCAATCAATAATTTTTTTGTAAAGTAGCCTTGTTTCAAGGCATAACTAACTTTGTATACATTTTCAACCATCTGTTGATAAGTTTCTGCTGTAGTTTCTTCTACAAGACGACTGGCTTCTTCCAAACTATCTACTACATAACCTAAGCCTTTTTCCTTTATGAAACTGGCATTTGAGAGATAGGATGGCACTACTACTGGAATTCCAGCAGCAAGATAGGTGCTAACTTTATGAGAGATATTCAAGCGATAGTAGTCTGCTTCATCCACTGGATTTTCACTTGTTCCCCATACTAAGCCAAAACCACCCTCTGACAAAGCAAAAAGCAACTCTGGATCTGTTTTCCAGCCTTTAAAAGAAACACTTGGATTATGATTTTCCTGATTAGACTCGGAAAAAATATCGAGAGGTGTTGTATGAGTCCAGTTGGATATGTGTTCAAAGCGCTCCACACTACCTGCAAAAGATAGTTTTTTCTGAAAAACTGGTTGTCTCAAAGGATATTCATGAACATGATCCCACATACCTTGAATCATAATTTTTTGAACCGTTAATCCTTCCTGAATCAGACGTTCCTTCATTTTTTCTGATGGAACAATTACTAGATCCGATTGGTTGTACATCTCAATGTACTCAGGCATCAAATAATAATTTGATGGAAACATGAGAGGTGGTACGTCATGGATAAAGGTAATGATTTTCGTGTTTAAAATCTTACATTTCCTGATAAAGGCCTGGTCATACTCCCTACCATTCCATGTAGGAGATTGATAAACAACGATATCCCCATAACCCAGCTTAGCTAAAACGCCATCTAAACGGCTATTCAACTCGCCTTGACTATCACTATAGATATTGTAAAAGTAAAAGCTAAGCTCGTGAAAGTCTAACTTTTTTGCAATTTTAACGGTTTCATTCTGGGCGATCAAGGCTGTACTCTGACCAGACATACCGTAAATATTTGTAATATTAATTTTCATTTTGAATCTCTAATTTAGTATTTTTTAAAACAAACCACTCACAGACTTAAAGTTCCTTCAAAAAATCGACCATAGCCTGAGGATTATCCTGAGGAAATACTTGATCTACATGATAAGGATTGGCCACATTATCAAACGCTAAAATTGTTTTCTTAGCTTCTTGCACCCATTCTAAAACATCAGGAAATTTAAACTCATGATTGATATCCAGATAAACATCACATTCTTCAATCATTTTCCTGCACATCCACCTCATAACAGTTGGATGCAACTTAATGTTCTCATAACTGGCTAGACTTCTGAGAATTTCTCCCATATCCGTAAAAGTTAAAATATGAATATCATACTCAGGTAAATGTTTAATCAGATAATCAATTTGTTCTAATTGCTGACTGCCTGTAATGATCAATGCTTGATATTTAGCTTTTTTCACGACAAGTTCTTCTTGACTATTTATTTGAGACCACTCTAGTTGATTATATTTCCACCAAACTTCACGTAGGCGACCTACCGAATAAGTATTCCAAGGTTTATCGGCAGACAAATAATGAACAATCGCTGGTAATGGAGTCAAAGGCAATTCAAAAATAAAATATTGCCCCCGACTATCAGCCAACTGATCATATCCAATCTGAAAATTATAGGTATCATCTAATAATACATAATTTTCTCCCATCACTAGATTGAGAACTGTTTGATCAGCTTCAAGTAAGTGTTCATGTTCTCTTTCAGTAATGTTAATGAGTTCCTGCTGGATTCCCTTATCCTTCCAATACGCATTATTGATCAGTAACACTCCTGCATTAAATCTGTCTTCTAAACCATATATGATTTTTGCAGCAGCTAGAGGTTTATTGGTTAAATCAATAGAAAATAGATCTGTCAAATCACGTGTAACTACTAAGTCACAATCTAAATATAAAACAATATCTTCTGACACAAAACTCGGTATAAAATAACGAGCAAAGGTCATAAAGTTTATGTGCTGTCCAACAGGTGGTAGACTCCAATTTCGCATATCACCTCCAAACAGCTTGATATCAACTATCTCACTATTTCGGTATGCCATTTTTTCCCTGACGGAGACAAACCACTCTTGGGGAATATCCTGATTAAAAATATAAATCTTGACATCACTATTGTGATAGCAAATAGATTTTAAGGTAGTTTCGATTTGACGAATATAACCGTAATCTCCTGCTAACACAAATACTTTTTTATTCATTCACTACTCCTTGACTATAGCTTCACGATGATAGATGCATCATAAGCCGCATCGGCAACTAGCTGAATTTCTTGATCAAAATTATGCTCTGCGGTATGCTTGTGTGAGAATTTCACTTTTGAAGCTGCTCCCATCTTAAACCACTCATATTCGGAATCAATATGACCTAAATCAATCGCTTGTATGCCTTTTTTGCTTAAGTGATACGCTAAAACCTTGGCTGTAGGTCCAAGCATCAAGAATACTAATTTACCAGCCGCATGCTTTTCAATCGCTTCTTGAATAGCCTCAACTTTACTGTAGGCATTTCTAGAAGGGCAGATGATCCGCTCAACTGACTGAGCATTGTCAAAAAGATCGTTGCCAACTCCTGAACGTGAGTTTTCACCTTCGACGATCAAGATATCTCGTTTATCCCAAAGTTTCTTTAATTTTTCAAAGTGGGCTACCGAAGCAGACTTATCTTTGAGATCCATATAAGGACGAGATATAAAAGTAGAACCATAGAAACTTGCTGTACAAAATCTATGATAGGCTTCTTTATAATGCTCTAAATGCTTTTGCCAAAAGTTAACAGCTTCAGGATTATAGCGTTCCAAGCCTTCAAAAACATCTGAGAGACAGACCAGTAATTCTGGAGAGCTTTCTAGTTGGATCATACTTCTAAGCTGTTCTGCCAATGTCTCATCGTAGTCTTGATAAGGAATCCCATGTCCCATCATAATATCCATTTCTCCATCTCCATAACGAATAACGGAAGAATGGTGTTCTAGTATATAATCAAGACTCTGCTGGATATCTAGTACCTTTGGGTAGGCTTGCAGCTTTTTTACAGGCAACTCTCCATTTTGGCAATAGTTTTCAATAGCTAGAACCATCTCCTCAGGATGTGCTTGGTCATAAAGAAACTGACCTTGTTCACCATGGGCTACACTTTCAAAAGCAAATACTGGTTTTCCAGCTTGTCGGAAACGCCCAATGATCCCATCAACTTCGGATTCAGCATTGATGTCCAGTAAAAAGTCACAGCCTTCAACCAAGCTATCAATCAAAGCTGGTTGCCCAGCAATATCTGACAAGACAGAGACATTTGGGTAGGCTAGTAGAGCTGTAATACTATCCGCCACCATAACGGGAGCCGCCACATAAAACTTGACATCTGGTAGATGTTCAATCAAGTAGCCCATATTTCTCAAGTCACTTGAGAAGGTATAGACTAGGGCTGAATGTTGAACCCCTGTGTATTGACTCACCTGATCTTTTGTCAGACAAGGCGTTACCTGACTCATATCAGACCAATCTTGGGCATTATAATACCACCAAACATCTCGATAGATGGAGCGTTCATACAGTCCCCATGGTTTTCTCTCTGTCAAATAATGAATAATCGGTGGATAAGTCCCAGGTTCTGGTCGATAATCTGAGAAATGTGTGTGCAAGGTAATACAGTTATATTTAAAGTCCAAAGCCAACCAACGATCTTTAAATAAGAGATTCAAGATACTTTGATCATCTTGAGCAACCTTATCATGCAACTCATTAGTCATTTCAATCAACTGCTTGCGAACTTCTTCTTGCTTCCAAAGGCGATTATTAATGAGCAAGACACCTGCGTTGAATCCATGCTCATTAAAATATACTTGAGCCCCCAGATCCTTGACTGCTGCCAATGGATACTCTCCCAGTTCGACATCAAATAGGGGACTTAAGTCTCTTGTGACAACCAAATCACAGTCCAGATATAAGACCTTATCTTCCTCAACAAAATCAGAAATAAAGTAACGTAAAAATGTTGCATAGTGAATGTTAGTCTTATATTGGCTGATATGGAAGCTATTGACACGGGCATTAACGATTTCACAGTCTAACTTCTTTAATTTACGATTGAGATTGAAAAACCATTCTGTCGGAAAATCGCTGTTAATCAAATAAAAACGTAGCCCTCGATTATGACAGCAGATGGATTTGATTGTCGTTAATACCTTATCTGCATATTGGTAGTTGGCTCCGAGTACAATTGCCTTCATGTCCATTTTATCTTTCTTTAACCCTTTAATTGCTTCTATCATTGGCTGTGGTGACTGAGAGGAAACAACTATTTGTTCCAATTGATTTTTGTTGGTCACATCAAAAGTCAATACTGGTCTACCTGCACTGGTATAGCGATTGACGATAAAGTCCATCGAACTTCCCTTATGAATATCCAGATAGGCGTCTGACTTCTCAATCATTTCATCAATCACTGCCCCAACCATGCTGGGATACAAGTAAACATTTGGATATTTGTCCAAAGCCATTAGAATTGGACCCATATCTGTATAGGCACCAATATGGAATCCAACATCAGGAAGAGCTTGGGCTAGTTCATCAATATACAGAAAATCCTGCGAATCTGTGAATGTAAATAGATTGACATTATGAAGGTCATAAACTCTCTTGATGGTAAAACGCCCTACATAATGGTCAGCAATCTGTTCATAACTAACATCCCGAAATGCCCACCATAAGTCTCGATAACGATAGCCCATCAGAGTAGACCATGGTTTTCGATAGGTCGTATAATGGATGATCAAAGGTTCTTTATCCAACTCAAAGTGTGAATCCCAGTGGCTATAAAAAGCAATGACATCATGACCAACTTGAAGATTAAAATGCTTATCTAACTCTAGCCAATGATTTTCAAACATCAAATTTAATATAGTCTGATCACCATTAAATCTATCATTGGCTGCAAAATCAGGTGAAGATACGTAATCAATTGTTTTATTTATTAATTTCGTAGTAATATCATATTGTTTCCATTTAGAATTATCAATTAATAACATTCCTGCATTGAAGCCAACACCATCTACATCTCGAACAGCAGCAAGATACTTATCACCCAAATCAATATCAAAGAGTAAATCAAGACTACCATTAATAATCAAATCACTATCCAGATAGAGTACTCTCTCCTCTTCAATATAATGTGGAATGAAATAGCGAGCATACGTAATCGCTGAAATATGTTCCTGGGTTTTCCACTCAGAATCAATCTCTTCATCTATACGAATGTCTTCTACAACACTTCCCAATTTCTCCACTTGTACCTTGAGATCATTGAACCAGTCACTAGGAATATTTTGATGGAGAATATAAATTTTAACATTTTGATTGTAATATAGAATAGATTTTATTGTTGTAAGTATCGGGATAAGGTAATTCTTATCTCCCGCAAGAACAACTGCCCTTCTTTCTTCCAAAATATCAAGCCCCATTATCTAATCTCCACTTTCATCATTCGCTAGTTGATGACGAATGCTATTAATCATACTCTCTTTATCCTCTAAACTAAAAACTCGAACGTTTTTATCTCTTCTATGGACAACTGTTTCAAAAGAAAATACCGGTTTTCCTATCTCTAAAGCACGACCTACAATATTATCAACCTCTCCCCAATGATTGATATCTAAGTAAATATCTGCTCTATTTAATAAATCTTCGAGAATATCATCATGATGCACATTAGTATAAATAGTTACGTTCTCGTAATGATTAAAGCTTTCTAGATAGTCTGAGACATTTGTTTTAGCAGCTATATGAAATGCAACTTCAGGAAGTTCTTGTACAAGATAGTCTAAATGTTCTAAAGTATCTGATGCTGTTAAAGTAAAGGCGTGAAACTGATGCTGTTGTCTAGGAGTGATTTTTAAATCCTCTTGAGCAGTAACAACAGAATTAGCTGGGATATCTTTATAAATTAAAGCATTTGCCCCAATGATAACATTATCTCCAATGGTAACACCTTTTAAAATAACAACGTTAGTTCCAATCCAACAATTTTTCCCTATAGTTATCTTATCAGCTTTAAACTGAACTTTTTCAATATGGTAATTAGAGTATTTATGGTTGCGATCAAAAATTCTCACACCATCACCAAACATAGTATCCTTACCAATTTCAATCTCTTTGCCACAACGAATCGTACAATGATCGTTAAAGAAAACTCTATTTCCTAGTGTCAGCTTAGCATTGTTAGACACTTCTAGACTTACAAATGAGCGAAATGTAACATCTGTTCCTAGTTCAATGCTACTAGTAGGAGAAATCTCTATATGATGAAAATCTCCTAATAACTTTACAGAATCTTTAAAATCCATGTTTATCTTCCACTTCTCTTATTTTATTAATCATTTCTTGAACTTGTTCTACTTTATAGATTATCTGTCCAACTTCAGAATATTTTGTATTTTCAAAGGCAAGAATAGGCTTCCCTAATTTTGCAAACTGCTCCATTATTTCTTCATTTTTTTCACCATGATTAATATCTAAAAGAACTTGACTTATCTCAATCAATTCTTGCTCAAGCTCTGATAAATCATTAAATTCAGACAAAATAGTCACGTTGGGATCAACTATCCTCTTAGTCAATTGATCACTAACTTTGACGCTAGCTACAATTATAAATTGAATCTCCGGTAAAGCTTGAACTAGAGGACTCTAATTGCTCAATACGATCCGAAAAAGTATAAATTAAACAAGTAACAGGTAGTTTTTGAGGATAGATATGAGTCTTTTTAAGCGTATGTAAATGGTAGTTTTGACCCAATTCTGTCCATTCAAGATTATGATAATACCACCAAACATTGCGATAAGCTTGAATACCCAAATTATCCCACGGTTTTCTATTCGAAGGATAATGAATAATACCTGGATAGTCTTGAGATTTTGGTAGTTTATAATCTGTAAATTGCTTATGACTCACAATATAATGATTATCAAAATCCAACTCTAGCCACTTATTTTCAAAAAGTTTATTCAAAACAAGTTGGTCCACCTGATCCGCCTTGTCATGCAGTTTATCAGTTAAATCCATTAATCGTTGAGTCATACTTTCTTGTTTCCAAACAAGATTGTTGATTAGTAATACACCTACATTAAATATTTCTTGATCATAGTACACTTTTCTGCCATAATCACGCACCGCAGCTAATGGATAATCTTGTAGATCTATTTCAAATAAGTCATCTAGATTTTTCGTAACAAGTACATCATAATCCAAATAAAGTGCCTTATCTTCTTCTACAAAATCAGATATACAATAGAGCAGAGAGGCTACATAACTAATATCTGTTTTAAAACGTGATATTTGATCAGATGTTACTCGACAATTGATAATTTCCGAATCAAAGTCCCTTAATCGACCATTCAATTGTATGAACCACTCTTTTGGAAAATCCCTATTGATAATATAAAAACGAACTGAACGATTATGGTAGCAAATAGATTTTATGGTTGTCACAACCTGATCGAGATTCGAAAAATCAGCTGCCAGTACGACGGCTTTTTTGTCTTCTTTACTCTGAGGAAGAAGTCTATCCAATAACATCTTTTTCTCTTTTATGTAGTTTAATTCGTGAGAATTAGCTAAACCTCTATTGTAAGCTTCAGAACTGATATAATCCAAACTCATTTTGTATGCTCGCCTATGCTCCGAAAGTGGATATCCTAACGTTGCCAATAAAGATAATCTCTCTTCAATTATATAAATGGCATCTCTAATCCATTCATCTGTCCAAGTATTGGACAAACTTCCCTCACGCACTCTATATATAGGCTGATTTATTAACATAAACAACTTTTTCAGAATCTAATAAGGCCTTCAAATTAAATAATGCATCTTCTCCAATTCTATTAATTGGAAAACGCAAATTCGCTATTATTTCTTTTTTATAAATTTTCCCCCAGGGTACAATCAAAGCAGACTTTAACAATTCTTTAGAGTCGTATAAACAAGGTATTATAGACTTATTATCATATACTTTTTCATAATAGTCAGTAGAGATGTGGAAATAAAAAACTGAATTAGACTCATTAAAACTAGTATAATTTCCAACTACAATATCTGCTTGATATTCTATCACTTTCTCATATAAAAACTTAATATAGTTTGGTTCTACCCAATCATCGGAATCAACAAAGGTAACATACGTTCCTGTCATTCGATCCAGACCAGCATTTCGCGTATCAGATACACCACTGTTTTCTTTTTCTATATAGATGATACGATCATCCTGTTTTTCATATTCCTGACAGATTTGTCCCGAGTTATCTGTAGAACCATCATTTATAATGATAATTTCCAAATTTTGATATGTTTGTTCCAAAATACTATCTAAACATTTCTGTAAGTATTTTTCAGCATTATAAACTGGAACAATGACACTAATTAATTCCTTTCCCATACAATCCCACTCCTAATTTTTTTTTCATATCTCTCATACTTTTTTTATGATAAAGACAATGAAAAAGACAACTTCTGCCACCCAATTTATATTGGATATTATAGAAGTTACTTTATACATAGATAGTTATTACATACATTTAATTTTCAACCGCAATATAAACTGAAACTAACTGCCATCGTTTTTCATATCGTGGAAACAACACATATCAACTTAAAGAAGTAGTTATAGAACTTCCTTATGACGATAATCTCTAAGTAATTGAAACAGATTTCTATCATAAATCCTTTATATCTCGATTATCACTTTATATCATCTTTAAACCAAAATCATTATTTCTATGGTTTTATTTCAACTAATATTTAATAATCTAATTCTCCTGAGATTTTTCTTATATCATAAAAAGCAATAAATGTTCTAAACAATACAAAGATTTTAAAATGAAAAACTCTACTATATATTATACCATTTTTATGCACTTTCATAAAGTGAGATAACCCTAAGAACCTTATTTTTTCTAACTCTGGCAAAGAATATTGAATTTCAATTGCTTTACGAATAGACAAAAGTTCAATTAGTGGCTCTATAATTTCTGTAGTGGGTAAATCCCCTATGGATCTTATGGAGCCTATTTTTGTGTAGAAAAAAAGTCCCATAAGATCTATAATGAAAAGCAACAAAACAACTCATTAGAAAGATCCATATGGAACAATTACATTTTATCACAAAACTCCTTGATATTAAAGACCCAAACATCAAGATTCTAGACAAGCTTTTGAGCTATTCAGAAGACTTGAAACACCACTACAATGTCTATCAGCTCTTACTTTTTCACTTTCAGAATAAGGAACCAGACAATTTTTTCGGACTTATTGAGGACAATCTAAAGCAGGATCATCCTATTTTTCAGACTGTCTTTCAGACTGTCTTTAAGACATTTCTCAAGGACAAAGAGAAAATAGTCAACGCCCTTCAATTACCCTATTCCAACGCAAAATTGGAAGCGACCAATAATCTCATCAAACTTATCAAACGAAATGCCTTTGGTTTTAGAAACTTTGACAACTTTAAGAAACGAATTTTCATCGCTCTGAATATAAAAATGGAGAGGACAACGATTGTCCTCTCCAGATGTTAGCTTTTTATTCAACCCACTACAGTTAACAAACATACTAAGATTAGTAGTGAGAAAATCTCCGACGGGAGAGAGTACTCACTACTTTTTCTTTATGTTAAAGTAGAGGTGTCTTGTAAAGTCGTAGGGCTCTTGGGCGCTAGACGTCGCTTGACAAACTGGCAAGAGCCTATTTTAAAACTAAAAAACCTGAAAGTTATATCTTTCAGGTTTTTTGATCGAATTAATCAACTAATAGAATCGTTAGAAGATTTATTCTTCATCATCACGTTTACGACGTTTAGCTACTAAACCTAATCCTGTTAGACCTGCTACAACTCCAAGGAGAGCATTTGTAGCTGAAGCCGTTGTTCCAGTATTTGGAAGTTGCTTACGAGTCTTAGTTGTATTAGTTTGAGCAGATTGACTAGTTGAAGTCGAATGAATCATGGACGCGCTTGTGCTTGCTGACTCAGATGCTGATGTTGACGCGCTTGTGCTTGCTGACTCAGATGCTGATGTCGATGCACTTGTTGATGCTGACTCAGATGCTGATGTTGATGCGCTTGTGCTTGCTGACTCAGAGGCTGATGTTGACGCACTTGTTGATGCTGATTCAGATGCTGATGTCGATGCACTTGTTGACGCTGACTCAGATGCTGATGTGCTTGCACTTGTTGACGCTGACTCAGATGCTGATGTCGATGCACTTGTTGACGCTGATTCAGATGCTGATGTCGATGCACTTGTTGATGCTGATTCAGACGCTGATGTCGATGCACTTGTTGATGCTGATTCAGACGCTGATGTCGATGCACTTGTTGATGCTGATTCAGACGCTGATGTAGATGCACTTGTTGATGCTGATTCAGATGCTGAGGTTGATGCACTTGTTGACGCTGACTCAGATGCTGATGTGATGCCTTGTGCTTGCTGATCAGAGCTGATGTGAGCACTTGTTGACGCTGACTCAGATGCTGATGTTGATGCGCTTGTGCTTGCTGATTCAGATGCTGATGTGCTTGCACTTGTTGATGCTGATTCAGATGCTGATGTGCTTGCACTTGTTGATGCTGACTCAGATGCTGATGTTGATGCGCTTGTGCTTGCTGATTCAGATGCTGATGT
>NZ_JARZZP010000001.1:0-1016 GCF_029948085.1 Streptococcus taonis
GGCTTACCATCTTTACCTGGGATTTCTACCTTAGTTCCTGGTTTGTATGTTGAGCCATCCGGTTTCTTCGGTGTTACTGTAATGTCACCTGTCTTAGGATCTTGTTCAACATCTAGTGTTGGTGTCTTTTGAGCTGGTGTTTCTGGTGTTACCTTAGCTGGTGTTGTTACTGGAACTTCTACAGCTGGTTGACCTGGTTCTGTAATCTTACCTGTACCTGGAACTTTATCGTCTGGTAATTCACTGTTTGGTACTTTACCTTTACCGTCTTCACCGATTGTGACTGGGATTGGCTTACCATCTTTACCTGGGATTTCTACCTTAGTTCCTGGTTTGTATGTTGAGCCATCTGGTTTCTTCGGTGTTACTGTAACGTCACCTGTCTTAGGATCTTGTTCCAACTCTACTGTTGGTGTGTTCTTATCCGCATCTGTACGTGGATCTACTACCTTAACAGTTACTGGAACTTCATCCTTAGAGCCATCTGGGTAAGTGACAACTGCTGTTGTTTTCTTATCGCCTGGTGTTGTAGTGTCTACTGGAGTCTTGTATTCAACTGTAGTTCCTTTTGGAAGATCGCCTACATTACCAATTGATTTCTTAGGATCTGGTGTTTCACCTACATTAACAGTTTGGTCTTTAGGTGTTGGATTGTTCTTCTCTGCATCTGTACGTGGATCTACAACCCTAACAGTTACTGGAACTTCATCTGTTGAGCCATCTGGATAAGTAACTACTACTGTACGTGTGACTTGACCATTGTTAACAGTTGGAGTTTCTCCAGCTTTCCATGCATATGTCGTTGTTGTACCTGGTGTTGTTCCTGTAGCCGGCAAGTCAGACTTGTTGGCAATATAAGTCTCTGGTGATCCCAAATCTGGAACAGTTCCATTTGAAGTCAGATTCACTGTAGGATTTGTAGCTGTTGGTGTATATTTCTCAGCTTGCTTACGGAACTCAATCTGAATATTGGCGTTATTAGCAGTGTTATTGTTTGTGTTGTTATTTGTCAGACC
>NZ_JARZZP010000001.1:1115-60392 GCF_029948085.1 Streptococcus taonis
CTCAGCTTGCTTACGGAACTCAATCTGAATATTGGCGTTATTAGCAGTGTTATTGTTTGTGTTGTTATTTGTCAGACCTTCTTGGTCATATCCACTAATATAACGATTCCAGATATTTCGACTAGCTGGAGTATTGATAACCTGATCTTTACCAACATGACCTGAAATATTAACTTTATATGGGTTAGTATCTGTCGCATTGCCAGCTTGACCTAAATTACTTGTCTTATCCGTGAAGTTAATACTTGTACCATTAGCAGGAAGTTCAAGACGACCACCATTTGTAACTTCGAAATTACCTGATGGTGCTACTGCTTGAGCATTGTCGTGAACCTTAATCTTATCCAAGCGACCACTGTTATCAGTTAAGTTCACATCAACGCTAAACTCTTCTTCACGATAAACGATAATCTTATGTGGGTTAGTACTATCAATTTCCGCATTCTTAATAGGAGTTAAGCTAGTAATTGTTGGCGCTACTGTGTCACGAACTGTGAAGGTTACAGGTACTTCATCTGTTGAACCATCTGGATAAGTAACTACCGCTGTACGTGTGACTTGACCATTGTTAACAGTTGGAGTTTCTCCATCTTTCCATGTATAAGTCGTTCTTGCACCTGGCGTTGTACCTTCAGTTGGCAAGTCAGACTTGTTGGCAATATAAGTCTCTGGTGAGTCATAACCACTGATTGTACCATCTGTCGCTACATCGATTTTAGAGCCTGTTACTGCTGTTGGTGTATATTTATCAGCTTGCTTACGGAACTCAATCTGAATATTGGCGTTATTAGCAGTGTTATTGTTTGTGTTGTTATTTGTCAGACCTCCTTGGTCATATCCACTAATATAACGATTCCAGATATTTTTGCTAGCATCAGCTTTGACTTCCTGATTTTTACCAACATGACCTGAAATATTAACTTTATATGGGTTAGTATCTGTCGCATTGCCAGCTTGACCTAAATTACTTGTCTTATCCGTGAAGTTAATACTTGTACCATTAGCAGGAAGTTCAAGACGACCACCATTTGTAACTTCGAAATTACCTGATGGTGCTACTGCTTGAGCATTGTCGTGAACCTTAATCTTATCCAAGCGACCACTGTTATCAGTTAAGTTCACATCAACGCTAAACTCTTCTTCACGATAAACGATAATCTTACGTGGGTTTTTACTATCAATTTCTGCATTACGATTATCAGTTAATTTAGTAATTGTTGGTGCTACCTGGTCAGCTGGTGTTATCTTAGCTGGTGTTGTTACATCAGGAACTTCAACAGTTGGTTGACCTGGTTCTGTAATCTTACCTGTACCTGGGACATTACCTTCAGGTAAATCACTATTAGGTACTTTACCTTTACCGTCTTTACCGATTGTGACTGGGATTGGCTTGTCACCTTTACCTGGGATTTCTACCTTAGTTTCTGGTGGGTATGTTGAGCCATCTGGTTTCTTCGGTGTTACTGTAACGTCACCTGTCTTAGGATCTTGATTCAACTCTAATGTTGGTGTAATAGATTGTGTAACCTTGACAGTTGATGTAAACTCCGCACTTTGTCCGACGTTATTGACAGACTTGACCTTGACCTGATAACCTGTATCGCTAGGTTCAGAAGCAACACGACCTGTAATAATGAGCTTGTGCTCATAATCACTCACTTTATGAACTTCAACTTTTTGATCTTTAAGTTCCAGCTTACTATCCACTAACTTGATAGAATCAGCTGTATTATAACCTAGTTTTGGATCACCAAGTGAAAATCCTGCTAAATCATCTTTAGTTGTGAATTCGAGAGTGATCTCCTTGCCTTTTTCGATGGTTTGATCAGCCCCCGTCACCTTAGGAGATGGCAAACCATACCATTGCATATCATTTCGGTGGGTGTTGAACTCAAAGGAGCGCATCCCTGCTGCATACATGAGTGGAGTCCCCTCAGCAGCTTTGGTTTTGAAACGAAAGATATAGTTTGAGTTACTATCCTTAGTTTTACCACGATAATCGATTTCAAAATGGTAGACTCTTTGCGTATGCTGGATCAACCAATCCTTCAAATAATCTGATAACAGAACATCCTTCTCTGTTGACGTACGCGCACCCCCAGTACGAGTCCAGTACAGTGAATCAGGTTTTGAAATGATTTCTTCAAATGTTTTAACCTCTCCATCAGCACCTTTCCAGAAAGCATCGGTAGGGGATTTGCCCAAAGCCCACTCGATATGTCCACCAGGGGTACCATAGTTAGTAACCTTAGTCGTAGCGGCAACCTGCTGTTCAAAGATTTGTTGTAAGGTTCGTGATATTTTTTTTCTTCCTTGAGTATCAATACGTACTTTGCTACTATCACCACCCCAGTAACTAGCAAATGATGCCGAACCGTCGTTTACCAAGGTATGACCAGTTGGAATGGTAAACCAAGCATGAGCATTTTTGTGGTTTTCAGGATCACGGTCAAACTCAATGACCCAATCGTAGGTATCTCCGTTTTTAGTGACATCAACCTTAACGACATTCTTGACATCACTAACTTTTTGGTTATCCGCAGTATTTTGGTTACGGTCTCTAAAGAGCATGGTACCAGCTGGATAACCTGAGCCATCTCCTTCCTTTGTGAAGTAGAGCCCAACAGCCTTGTCATAGGTTGCCCCCGCATCAGCGCGAAGCGTTGTTCCAACTGGGATAGCTGCGCCATTACGGACGTCATTATGCCCAGAAGTCAAACGATTACGTGCAATCATAACAGAGCTTTCGTTACGTTTGATGACACGATTCATATCCTCAACATCACGAAGGCTAACTTCTACACCACCAAATGCAGACTTGGCTACAGCAACTTGGGCATTAGCTTTTTCCAAGATTTCACGTGTCAAGTCATTCTCAGGTGTTTGGGCGATAGCCTGCTCCAAACGATCAATAGATACTTTGAGACTAGCTTTAGCTTTTTCCAGTTGCTCAGCATTAGTATTTTCTGAAGTTTCCTCAGACTTAGCTGAAATTTCTGAAGTTGGCTTCGCTACTTCTGGCTTGATTTCCGAAGTTACTTCCTGTGTGCTTTCTTCATTTTTAGCTTCTTTAACTTGAGGAGTTTCAACTGCTCGTAGCTGGTCCAAAACATTGGTCAAGCGAGCTACCAAAGCGTCCACTTCTTCCTGACTCACTTTTGAATTAGCAAGAGTCTGTTCAGCCTTGACAAGTTCTTCCTTGGCGCGGACTAAAAGATCTGTATTCGCAGTTTCCTTGACGTGAAGCTGGTCTTTGATCTGTGCCACAAGCTGACTTGCAGTAGCTGTATCCACTTTTACAGAACTAGCAGGCTCTTCCTTATCCTGCGATGCTAGCGAACTCGTTTCTTGAGTTGAAGCCTCTACCTGAGGTTGATCAACAGGTGTCACGCTATCTGCACTAACGACACGCGCACCCAAAAACATCAGTGCTGCAACAGCAACTGAAGCCGCACCGAAGCTATACTTACGAATAGAGAAGCGTAAGACTTTTTCCTGTTGTCGACGCTTTACTCTACTTAGTGAATTTGATTTTTTTTCCATCGTTCCTCCTTATATTAAAGACAAAATCAAATTGAGAAGCAGTATTCCCTCTGGGGAATAATACAATAAAAATCACTCTTTTGAGCAATTTTTACACATTACAGCTATTACAGCTCGATTATATCATTTTCAATTCATTTAAGCAATCATAAAGCCATTCAACCTCTCGAATAAAGCGCAAACATATGCGAATATTTATAACACATTAATATACAGTTTGTTTAAATAAAACAGAAAGATTCTCCTTTCTGATGACATTCTCTATATATTAGATTAGAAAGTGTACTAATCGCTCACCGATTGAGAACTTTTGGGAACATTTCAAAACTGAGCACTAGGATTGAAGTCATACAATATTTTGAGAGGGGTTTGGTACCAATACTGATGTCTCCCTTTTTCAGAAATAAAACAACGACCTTGTACTTCTTCAAATGAGGAACAAGGTCGTTTCTTAATCTTTTATTTCATCGTTCACTTAACAGTGAGTAGTTCAAACTTTAACGAAATGCTTATTTTAGTCTTCTTTTTTCTTTCCAAACGCAAGTCCAAGGCTACTTAGCATACCAAGGAGTCCTAAAGATGCAAGAATCATATCAGATTCTGTTCCAAGTATTGGCAATACATTTTGAGAATCATTTGACTTAGATTCCTTATCAATAGTAGCTGTAGTAGATCTGTGATTTGCATTCGGAGTAACTGCATTTGGATTTGGAGTTGTTGGCGCAGGTGTATCATGACCAGAATTTCCATTAGTATCTGGTGTGACTGGAGTTGCTGGAATTGTATTTGGATTTCCACTTGCTTTTCTGAAAATGTGAGTAATTACTGGTTCATTTTCATCAATCACAGTTCGTACAAATTCATATCCTGGAATTGATCCATGTTCAGTATCCTTTTCATTACCTGTCTTAACAGATGGTTTCAATACATTTCCTTCTTCATCAATCCATCGAACCTCAATCATTAGCTCTGGTAATGCAATTGAACCCCCTAATACATCGTTTTCAAAAGTTGTTACCTTAGGAACTTCCACAGATGATTTACCTGGTTCAGTAATCTTACCTGTACCTGTTTTTTCTACGTTTGGTAGATCACTGTTTGGTACTTTACCTTTACCATCTTCATCGATTGTAACGACGATTGGATTACCATCTTTACCTGAGATTTCTACCTTAGTTCCTGGTGGATATGTTGACCCATCTGGCTTCTTCGGTGTCACTGTAACATCACCTGTCTTAGGATCCTGTTCTAACTCTACTTTTGGTTCTTTCGTTTTCCCATAAGTTCGAACGGTTGTTGGAGTTACCTTACCTGTTTTTGGATCAACTTCATAGGTAGTGATATCAATCACATCGCGACCTTCAGAATCTTTAGATTGTTCAACCTTAGTTTTCGCACCAACTTTAACGATTGTCTTACCTGCTGGGCTGACTACTGGGGTGCCAACGTGTTCTGTGATATGACCGTCATTTGAATCTACATCGTAAGTGGTTGTAGTAACTGTTTTACCTTTTTTACCCTCAGTACGCTGAGCTGGTGTACCGAAGTCTTTTTCACCATCTCTAACATACTCAACTTCAGGTTCAATCGGTGTTTCTACTACTTTGTCCTTCGCTGAAACCTTGACAATAGTTTCTGTTGGATTTACTACTACTGGTTCTCCTACTCTTTCTGTAATTGTTCCATCTGATGGATTTACTTCGTAAGTAGTTGTTACTGTTCTTGAACCTGCTTGGCCTGCTTCTTCTACATTGTCTTGGCCTTTTTCGCGCGTATCATCTTTTACATATTTCTTAGGTGATGGGATTGCTGTTGTTTCTACTTTATCCTTCGCTGGAACCTTGACAATAGTTTCTGTTGGATTTACTACTACTGGTTTCCCTACTCTTTCTGTAATAACGCCTGTAGTAGGATCAACACTATATGTTGTTGTGGTAGTGCTTGAACCTGCTTGGCCTGCTTCTTCTACATTGTCTTGGCCTTTTTCGCGCGTATCATCTTTTACATATTTCTTAGGTGATGGGATTGCTGTTGTTTCTACTTTATCCTTCGCTGCAACTTTAACAATAGTATTAGTTGGTTCTTTCGTACGAACTGGTTGACCTTCATTTGCTGTAATCTTTCCAGTATTAGGATCCACAGTGTAAATGGTTGTGATAGTGTCTTCACCATCTTCACCTTTAACAGTAGTTGGGGCTGTACCTTTTTCTTTCGTATCATCTTTTTCATAGACAACAGGTGATGGTACTACTCTCTTCTCAACTGTTGGTGCTTTCGTTTTCCCATAAGTTCGAACGGTTGTTGGAGTTACCTTACCTGTTTTTGAATCAACTTCATAGGTAGTGGTATCAATCACATCATGACCTTCAGAATCTTTAGATTGTTCAACCTTAGTTTTTGCACCAACTTTAACAATTGTCTTACCTGCTGGGGTGACGACTAGGTTACCAACGTGTTCTGTGATATGACCGTCCTTTGAATCTACATCGTAAGTGGTTGTAGTAACTGTTTTACCTTTAGCTCCTTCAACGCGTTCATTAGGTGTGTCAACTTCTCGTTCACCATCTCTAACATACTCAACTTCTGGTTCAATCGGGGTTTCTACTACTTTGTCCTTGGCTGCGACTTTGACAATTGTTACTGTTGGATTTACTACTACTGGTTCTCCTACTCTTTCTGTAATTGTTCCATCTGATGGATTTACTTCGTAAGTAGTTGTTACTGTGCTTGAACCTGCTTGTCCTGCTTCTTCTACATTGTCTTGGCCTTTATCGCGCGTATCATCTTTTACGTATTTCTTAGGTGATGGGATTTCGGTTGTTTCTACTTTATCCTTCGCTGGAACCTTGACAATAGTTTCTGTTGGATTTACTACTACTGGTTTTCCTACTGTTTCTGTAATAGCACCTGTAGTAGGATCAACACTATATGTTGTTGTGATAGTGCTTGAACCTGCTTGGCCTGCTTCTTCTACATTGTCTTGGCCTTTATCGCGTGTATCATCTTTCACATATTTCTTAGGTGATGGGATTTCGGTTGTTTCTACTTTATCCTTCGCTGCAACTTTAACAATAGTATTAGTTGGTGCTTTCGTACGAACTGGTTGACCTTCATTTGCTGTAATCTTTCCAGTATTAGGATCCACAGTGTAAATGGTTGTGATAGTGTCTTCACCATCTTCACCTTTAACAGTAGTTGGGGCTGTACCTTTTTCTTTCGTATCATCTTTTTCATAGACAACAGGTGATGGTACTACTCTCTTCTCAACCGTTGGTGCTTTCGTTTTCCCATAAGTTCGAACGGTTGTTGGAGTTACCTTACCTGTTTTTGAATCAACTTCATAGGTAGTGGTATCAATCACATCGCGACCTTGGTTATCCTTATTACGTTCAACCTTAGTTTTCGCACCAACTTTAATGACTGTCTTACCTGCTGGGGTGACGACTGGGTTGCCAACGTGTTCTGTGATATGACCATCGTTTGAATCTACATCGTAAGTGGTTGTAGTAACTGTTTTACCTTTAGCTCCTTCAATACGTTCATTAGGTGTGTCAACTTCTCGTTCACCATCTCTAACATATTCAACTTCAGGTTCAATTGGGGTTTCTACTACTTTGTCCTTGGCTGCGACTTTGACAATAGTATTCGTTGGTTCTTTCGTACGAACTGGTTTTCCTTCACTTACTATAATCTTTCCAGTATTAGTGTCCACAGTGTAAGTTGTTGTGATAGTGTCTTCACCACCTTCACCTTTAACAGTAGTTGGGGCTGTGCCTTTTTCTTTCGTACCATCTTTTTCATAAACTACTGGGGATGGTACTACTTTCTTCTCGACTGTTGGTTCTTTCGTTTTCCCATAAGTTCGAACGGTTGTTGGAGTTACCTTACCTGTTTTTGGATCAACTTCATAGGTAGTGGTATCAATCACATCGCGACCTTCAGAATCTTTAGATTGTTCAACCTTAGTTTTCGCACCAACTTTAACGATTGTCTTACCTGCTGGGGTGACGACTGGGGTACCAACGTGTTCTGTGATATGACCGTCCTTTGAATCTACATCATAAGTGGTTGTAACAACTGTTTTACCTTTTTTACCCTCAGTACGCTGAGATGTTGTACCGAAGTCTTTTTCAACATCTTTAACGTATTCTACTTCAGGTTCAATCGGTGTTTCTACTACTTTGTCCTTAGCTCCCACTTTTACAACTCTAGCTATTGGTATAGTTACGACTTCTGGTTTGCCTTTTGATGGAGTTAGGGTTCCATTTACTGGGTTTACGCTATATGTTGTGGTGACTTTAGTTTGTCCTGCTTTCCCTGGAAATTGAACGGTAACAGTACCTTTTGGACTGTTCTCATCTTTTAAATAAACTGGTTTGGGTTCAACTGAATTATACTCAACTATATCCCTCGCGCCACCTCTATTGACTACTTCTTCCTTCTCAGCCGAAGTAAGACTGCCAATTTTGGGGTCTACTGTGTAGCTTGTTGTCTTCTTAACAACGTCGTCTCCTTTTTTAATGTATTCTACTTCATCCTTGGCTGCGACTTTGACAACTGTTTCTGTTGCCGGTTGCTTAACTACTGGTTGTCCTACATGTTCAATAAGAACTCCAGTTTTAGGATTTACACTATAAGTTGTTGTTACCGTCTGTTTCCCGATTTTTCCAGGTACTTCAACATTAGCTTGTCCTTTTTCGCGTGTATCATCTTTTACGTATTTCTTAGATGATGGGATTTCTATTGTTTCTACTTTGTCCTTGGCACCATCTTTCTTGAAGATTTCATCAGTTGTATTCTTAGTAATATTTCCTGTATCAGGATCCTTAATACTAACAGTTGTTGACTTAATGATGTCATCTCCGCGTTTACTATATACAGTAGTTTCTCCAACTTTTTCTAGAGACTTGGCTGTAGTAATCTTAGGATTTTGAAAACCTATCCCATCTAAGGAAATTCGTTTCCCAGAAATAAACTCTGGTCGTCTATTAATCATATCGGCTTCAAAATAAGAACGGGAACTATGCCCTCCTTTTGTATCCCCAACATTTATAATAACATCACTATCATTGCTGACACCTTTTCTTATCGTCGAATCATTATCAACAATATAATGAGTCAATTTCCCTAACTTAGCTATTTTTTTGCTATCTAAACCTTTCTGCCAAAATTCACGACCAGAAACCAAACTTGTCACAACTTTTGGGGCATTAAATGTTGTTCCTTTTTTTAATACATTATTATAAAAGTTTCTATAAGCCAGCTGTTCTTTAGTAGACATGACTCTGCTGTCAGAATATGCCAACTGATAGGCTTCAACCATTGCCCGTTGTACTAAATATCCTCCTAAAGAGTGTCCTGTCAAATATAGATTGGTAATACTCTTATCTTTAGCCAGTTCACGCATGATATTTTCTGCATCGATCCCTTGTTGAGGATTGCTTCCTATTCCAAGTGTTATATCAGCTCCTATATCTTTGGCATCACTTGTTCCACGAAAGGCTAATACTTGTGCAGTTCCATTTGGTAAATATGAGAAATCACTCTTTGTTTCATACAAGACAGCATCTAGTCCACTGGAGGTATGATAACTTTTCTTCCTTTCCCAATAAGGGCCCAATTCCTTATTCATCATCATATACTCATAACGTGGTCTACTGTCACCATTCTTTTTATATAACTCTGACTCTGTTAAGGGTTTCTTATGATTCAGCACTCTATCAATATAATTATCATCACGGTAGGACAATTCCATGAACATAATCATATCGCGCTCACTGACATTCCATTTTAATTTTTCATCTGGCTTTTCTTTACTGTCAATAATACCATCACCATCAGTATCTTCTAAAAGTGGATGACTGTTATAGCCTACATACTTTTTCCCATTTTTTTCATATATATAAACTTCTTCTTTATCCTTCAAGTAATCATCATCTGTATAACCTTCTGGATTTAACTTGGGACCATTAACTAACAAACTATCAAGTTGATCACCTTCTGAACCGATTATTCCTGCTTTTATTTGATTCGCATACTCATCAGTTAATTCATACTTTTTAAGCTCAGAAGGATTTGATGCTGCTCTAACCTCTGGAGCGCTTGATCTGTCTTCACCTGCCACCAAAGTAGTTGCCGTCGAATTGACAGTTTCCTTATCACCAGAAGTATCCAGAATTGTCGTACTCGTAGCTACTGTTGAGAGCTCTTTAGAATCTATCTCAGAAGAAGCATTGTTTCGATGTTCTGAAATATTTTGAACTTCTTCTTTAATCTCCACAGTCGGCAGTGAATTATCAGTTTCAGAATTAACTTCTATCCCTGTTTTATTATTTTCCGTAGAAGCCAAAACTCCTTGAGTTGGAGCAAATAAGGAAACCCCTATTAGTACCGACGCCACTCCAAAAGAAAACTTTCGAATCGAAAAACGCTGGCGTTTATTAAAGATATCTTTCATGTTATCCAATCCTTTTTAACAATTTTTCATATAAAACATAGAAAACATTAACATTTTCTGTTAACAAAATCACAATTTTTTCTTTTCCTAAAATTTAGGAAGTTTACTCTACTTTAATACATCACATTTTAAATCCTTTCAATTTTTAAATAACTATTTGTTATAATAGCTAAACCCAGTCACCCAGTTCATCAGGCATGTTATTTAGGTTACGGACAGAACCGCTAATTTTAGACTTCCAAACAACTCTGTAAAAAGTACAAGGTTATCTTTTTCTATTTTATCATCTAGTTCCATTTTCCCATCCGTATAAAGATCAATAACCTGCTGTTAAAATTTCACTAAATTAAGAAAGAAATCTAAATACTGAACTTTCTATACTGCCATTATATCACAAAGAATTCCTTAAAAGAAAAAAATCACCATTCTTGATTTTCTAGAAAACCAAAAAATGGTGATTCTATGTTAATTTTCTTGAAGCTCAATGACAATTTCTTGACCATTTCCATTTTCTTCCACAACTACTTTTTCTTCCAGTTGTGATTTGAAATGATTCAAGGTTTCTTTTGAAACTTCAGTCGCTTGTTGAGCATGATATTTTGCTTTATCAAGAACAGTGTCCAGAGTAATTTCCCCAGATTCAATCTGCTCTTTTGTTTTAAGAACAAATTCTTTGGTTTGTTCTTTGACATCCGTTAATTTTTCACAAACCTGCTCTTTAGCATACTCAGGATCTTCTTTTAGATCTTCTAAAAATTCTTGTGCTTGGCTTCTAACTTGTTTTCCTTTGTCACTTGTTAGAAACAAGGCTGCAGCAACACCTGAAACAGTTCCTAGAAAGATAGATGATAGTTTACCCATTAGCTTACTCCTTTTTTATTTTTTGAAAAATTTACTTGCAAGACGAAGAGCTGACAGACTTGCACCAGTCTTGAGTGTTTTTGAACCAGCAGATGATGCCTTTTTACTCAAAACACGCGCTTGATCATTTAGGTCAGAAACAGAAACAGAAAGGTCTGCAACTGCTGTAAAGAGGGGATCAATTGTAGCAACTTTGACATTGATATCATCAACAAGAACGTTGACTTTTGTAAGCAATTCATTTGTTTGATGAAGAGTTACATCTACATCTGATGTTAAAGTTTTAACAGTTTTTTCAGTTTCATCAATTACACGACCAACTTTTTGAAGGGTAATAGTCAGATAAACTAAAAATACAACCAAGGCAATTGCCACAATAATATAAGCCACTTCTAACATTTTAATTCTCCTTTTTTACATTATAAAATGGTGCTTTTTTCCGATATTGATAAAAGATGATATAAATACCAAGGCCAATCAATAGGGCAGACAACCACTGAGATACTCGGAGTCCAAAGAACATGAGACTATCCGTACGCATGCCCTCAATAATCATACGTCCAAATCCGTACCAAATTAGATAAAAGGCAGTGATATGACCACGACGGATACTCTTTAATCGGCGTCTAAAAATGACAATCAAGGCAAAACCGATCAGATTCCAGATAGACTCGTATAAGAAGGTTGGTTGGCGGTATGAGCCATCAATATACATCTGATTCTTAATAAAACCAGGTAAATAGTCTAGATTTTCAACGACTGCTCCATAAGCTTCTTGGTTAAAGAAGTTTCCCCAACGCCCTAGACTCTGAGCAATCATGACGCTAGGAGCTGCAATATCTAAGAAATCCCAAGTATTGATTAATTTGCGATCAGCAAAGATATAGAGTACAATCGCGCCAGTAATTAAACCACCGTATATGGCAAGACCACCATTCCAAATAGCAAAAATCTCTCCCAGATGTTGGCTATAATAATCAAATCTAAAAATAACATAGTAGAGTCTAGCTCCAATGATTGACAAAGGAAAGGCAATTAAGATGAAGTCCAAAATATCATCAGATAAAATCTTCTTTTTAGGCGCTTCTTTACTGGCAAGGTATACCGCTAAAACAAGACCTGAAACGATGCAGAGTGCATACCATCTAACAGCTAAAGGACCAATTTGAAAAGCGATTGGATCAATCATTTTTCACCTCGTTCTTTGCAATCAGATTTGTCAATCTTTCTTCAAATAGTCGAGTAGCATCAAAGCCCATTTCCTTAGCACGATAATTCATCGCTGCTGCTTCGATAACGACAGAAATATTACGTCCTGTTTTTACAGGAATGCGGATACGTGGAATAGCTACTCCAGAAATCTCCAATTCCTCAGCATTATTGCCTAGACGATCAAAAGTCTTTTGCGTGTCATAATTTTCTAGATAGACAGCCAACTGAACTTGTGAAGAATCCTTAACTGCACTGGCACCATAAAGACTCATCACATCTATAATACCAACACCACGAATCTCAAGTAAATGCTTCAAGATTTCAGCTGGTTCACCCCAGAGAGTCATTTCATCCTTAGCAAAGATATCTACACGGTCATCAGCTACCAAACGGTGTCCTCGTTTCACGAGTTCTAGACCTGTCTCACTCTTACCAATACCACTGTCGCCTTGGATTAACACACCCATACCATAGATATCCATCAAGACACCATGTACACTTTCACGCTCAGCCAAACGAGAATCTAGGTAACTTGACAATTCTCCAGACAGACGACTTGTTGCTGTACGACTCGTTAAAATAGCGATTTTACATTCTCTAGCGGCCTTTAGCATTTCCTCTGGAACTACTAAACCACGCGCAACAATAACTGCAGGTGTTTCTGGTTGAAACATCTTTTTCAAAACCTGGTAGCGGTTATGAGAAGACATACTAATCAGATAAGACCACTCTTTCATTCCCAGTAACTGAATCCGCTCTGGAGTATAGTAGTCAAAATACCCCGTCATTTCAAGCCCTGGTCGCGTAATATCCGCAGTATTGATTTTCTTTTCAAGTAATTCTGGCTCACCATAGACAATGTCTAGTCTGAGCTTATCAATCACTTCTTTGACTAAAACCGACATAATTTTCTCCTTCAATCAAGTTCTTCCCTCTATTATATCAAATTGTAGGAGGAAGTTTCAGAATTTTGCAGGATTTATAGGATTTATTTAAAGCAAAAAAGACTAGATTACTCTAGCCTTTCTTATTAATTAGAATTTTTTACGTTTACGAGCTGCTTCTGACTTACGTTTACGTTTTACAGAAGGTTTTTCATAGAATTCACGTTTGCGTGTTTCTTGAAGAGTACCAGCTTTAGTAACTGCACGTTTGAAACGACGAAGAGCATCGTCAAGAGATTCATTCTTACGTACTACTGTTTTAGACATTTTTTTCACTCCCTTCAAGTTCAAGATCTATTCTATTTTACACGGAATGAAGAAAATTGTCAAGAAAAAAATGAAATTCTCCCAAATCATTCCATTTAAAATTTACAAGATTTTACCATTATATCTAGCCTAGTTCTCCACTTCTAAGGTTTGTTCTAAACGAACACTTAATTTTTTAATTTCTAACCCCATGTGGTCTAGGTACTCCCAATAAACTGACGGTAGATCAAAAATGATATATAAGTCCTTGCTGTCAACGTGATCAACAAAATGTTTCAGTATTTGCTCTCGAATAAAATATAAATCCTTTACTTGACCTAAACTAATAGTTTCTAACTTTGCTAAATACTGACATAAAGCAGAAAGTGATGAACAGTCAAATTTGTCTTCTTCATGTAAAAAATACAAAAAATTTTGATTTTCATCCCTCATCATATTTGAAAAATATCCAGACCAAAAAACCACCCAATCCACAGGATCGAATGGTTTTTAATGATTAAAATCTTATTTTTTTAACAAGCTGAGTGCTGCTGCATCTGCGATAATGGTCACATCTGGATGGTTTTGCAGGCTACTTGCCGGTAGACTTTCTGTCACTGGCCCTTCAACAGTTCCAGCGATAGCTTCTGCTTTTGATTCACCATAAGCAAATAGAAGGATAGACTTAGCATCCAAAATGTTCTTAATCCCCATTGAAATAGCTTGGGTTGGAACATCTTCAATCTTCTCAAAGAAGCGCGCGTTAGCTTCGATTGTAGACTGATCTAGCTCTACAAGGTGAGTTTGGCTATCAAATGGTGTGCCTGGTTCATTAAAGCCAATATGACCATTGCGACCAATTCCTAAGATTTGTAGGTCAACTGGATGGTCAGCAAGAATTTGGTTGTAGCGTTCTACTTCTGCTTCTGCATTATCCTTGACACCACGTGGCAAGAAACTTTCTTTAAATGGTTTCTTGTTGAAAAGATTTTCTTGCATAAAGTAACGGTATGATTGAGGATTGTCCCCATCAAGACCTACGTACTCATCCAAGTTTACACTTGTAAGATTTGAAAAATCAAGATCGCTCTCAACGATTCGTTGATAAAACTCCAAAGGACTGCTTCCTGTTGCAAGTCCCAATGTTTGTGCACCGTTTTCCAATTTTTCTTTTAAGATATCAAAAGCAACTTTTCCACCTTCAATTGGATTTTCCACTTGAATAACTTTCATAATTTTGTCCTCCATATTCTTTATTTTATTATATGGTATAGACCAATTTTTGTCAAGTGAAAACGATTTATTTTTGTTGAAAATATGACAGTAGCCTCAAAATAGCTACTGTCTTGTCTCATTTGATTCTTAAAACCTTGATAGACTTGACAAATAGTAGGAAAGAGCCAAAAAAAGCTCGATAATATTTGTAATAGGCAAATTCCTATAGATATTATGGAGCTTTTTATTGTATCGAATTGTCAAATGAAGAGCAGATAGTAGATTGCATACAGAATAGTCCACTGTGACTTCTAAAACATTGCTAGAAATTGATTTGACTTCCTTAATCAATTTATCCAGATTTTAATACTTTCAAGATCTATTATTTAGTATATCCTCCGACAGGTGAATGGTATCATCAACTAACATGAGATCGCTAGTATTGAGAGAATTTTTTTAATAATATTAGCAACATATTTATTTTACCAAAAATATTAATCATAAAAAATCTTGTTCATCTATACTAAACCTAGAAAATATATTTTTTTAAAGTATTTGATAAAGCTTGATAACCAGCGACACTGAGGTGAAGACCATCCGTTGTATAGTCTGCCTTGAGTTGCCCTTCCTGATCGAGTAAGTTCTCAAAAACAGGCACAAATTCAACCTGCATATAGGCAGAGGCAAGGTCTTGATAGGCTTGGTTCCAGGCCATGATCTTCTCATTGGTACGAATATAAACTGTCTGTTTGTATTCTTCCCCTTGATGAGCTGGCAGAATAGAAACTAGCTTTATCTGTGACAGTGGATAGTCGCGAGAAATACTTTGAATCACGCTTTCAAGATTGTTTAGCGCTTCATTCATTGGAACATCTTTTCCAATGTCATTTGTCCCAATCAATAGTACAATTTGGTCCACTGCATCGCCATAGAGATGAGCATCAAGATTTTCTCGTAAAAGTCCCGTCTGGTAGCCTCGAATCCCTCGGTTCACAATGTTTTTTGACGTTCCCAATAATTCTTGCAAGGGATAATACTCAATAATAGAATCCCCAATAAAAATGATATCTGGTTCAATTACCGAGATTTGATTAAGTTCACGATACTTGGTTTGAATTTTCTCTTGCTCTTTTAAGAGCCAATTTTCTAAAAGCTGTACTGCCAAGTTATTCTCCTTCTTCTAGCCAGTTTTCTAAAACTTGGTAAACCCCTGCCTGACTGTTAGCTGGTGCTATTTGGGTGGCTACTTCTTTGACAGTCTCCTCAGCATTTTCCATCGCATAAGAAACACCTGCTAACTCTAACATTTCGATATCATTTTCACTATCACCAAAGGCCATAATTTGTTCAGGTTTCAAGTCCCAACGTTTGAGCAACTCCTCTAAGCCCCATGCCTTATGAATGCCATCCTGTAAGATATCAATACAGCCGTAGCCACTCGAAACAGCTCGAACATGACCATCAAACAAGTCATTGATTTCCTGTACAACCACATCTGATCGTTCTTCTCCAACAACCATACTCATCTTGAGGACACCTCCAAAGAGACTGGAGTCAAATTCATCAACAAAGTGCATTCGTTGATAGAATTTCTCTATCATCTCCGGAGTCATAAATTTATCAAGTTCTGTAAAGACAGTTCCTTCCTTGACAAAACCGCCATTCATAGCAGTTACGACAAACTGATCCTGGCACTCTCTGCCTTTAAAATGGCCCAAAGCCCTATCAACCATAGTATCAGCCCAAGTCTGAGCTTGAATCAATTGATCATTTTCGAATATACGAGCACCATTAGCAACCACAAGAACTACTCTTTCTGCTAGATGTCCCAGTAATTGTCGCATTCGATGAACTTCATTTCCCGTTGCAATGACAAAACGAACGCCACGTTGATCGAGTCGGTCCAAGATTTTTTCGAGGCGTGTTAGATCCAATTGTCCTTTAGGATCTAACAAAGTACCGTCCATATCCGTCGCTATTATCTTAATATCCATTGTGTCTCCTTGTGGTCCAAGTCACTACCACTTCAAACCTACATGTTCATTCATTTCTTTATAGGCTGTATCAATCCGTTCCTTGGTATCTTCATCTAATTGACTACGATATTTCCCACCCTCTATAAAATCTTCTAAAATGTAGGTCTGGTACAGATAGAGCGGATAGCCTTCAGGAGAATAAGTTCCTTTTGGTGTTCTATTAACCCAGCTAGGATGAGCTTGAGCTGTCTCAATCGTAGTCTTACCTGCTTTTTTCTTAATAGTCACATCCATGAGAACACCACGTTCTGTCCATTTTGCATTTTCCTCATCTTGCATAGTTTCAATTCGCTGATTTGAGATGAAATTCCCCATAGAATAGATAATGAGTTTCTTGTCCCCATCTTTCTCAACCGTTTCAGCAGGCTCAACTACGTGAGGATGACCACCAAAGATAATATCAGCTCCCCAATCAATCATCTTGTGATAGAGAATCTTTTGTTCTTCAGTTGGTTCCAATTGGTACTCAATTCCCATCTGAGGCATGATAATTGTAATATCCGCTTCCCTCTCTGCTCGTTCAATTTCAGCCTTCATCTTGTCTTCATTTAAGTCAGAAAGATGATTATCATAGTCTTCTTTAGAAATGTATTCTTCAATGCCGTTAAATCCATAAGAATAGGCTAAAAGGGCAACTTTAATCCCGTTAACTTCCTTGATGACTATCGGTGCTTTCTCTCGTGGTTCATGGGTATAAACACCAATTGGTGTCATTCCAGCTTTTTCGATAGCATCTGCAGTTGAAAAAACTCCCTCAATCTGAGAATCCAAAATATGATTGTGAGCCAAGTCTAAGACCTGATAACCAGCATCCTTTATAGCATCCATGACTTCACCAGGTGCATTAAACAAGGGGTAACCTGCGAGATAATGGTCTTTATTTACAGTTCCTTCAAAATCACCGATGACTAAGTCAGCTTGCTTGAGCCATGATTTTACATACTCAAAATTTTCATGGAAATCATAAGTCCCATCTTCTTTTAGAGCAGTTCTATAAATCGGAATATGATAGAGCAAATCCCCATTTGCCATTATACGCGCACTTGTTTCTTGCTCCGTATCTGCATTCTTTTCCTGAGAATTTAACTTTTTCTGCACAGCACTTGGATAACTACTGCTTAAAGAAATCCCTCGAGCTCCTTCCGCTAATAAAGTAAAAATCATCGAGACAGCTACCGAAGCTAACAAGACCACAATAAAAGTACGATTATCCCACTGCTTATAATTCCTGAAAAATCGAACAGAATGTCTAATAGCATGTAAAACAGGACCATTTTTTCTTCTACTATTACGTTGTTCCATATTTTTTCTCCTTGCTTTTTGATGCAAGTCTCCTTACCTTATTATACCACAGACAAATTAGTATTTCCTTTTATTATATTATTTTTTAGCAACTTCTGTGACTTTCTTTCTCATCTGTTTTGTGTTATCATGTAATTGTAATAGAAGGAAAGGAAAGAATATGTCTGCTATAGAACGAATTACCAAAGCTGCTCATTTAATTGATATGAAAGATATTATCCGCGAAGGGAACCCTACTCTTCGTGCCGTTGCCGAGGAAGTCAGCTTCCCCTTGAGTGATCAAGATATCATTCTTGGAGAAAAAATGATGCAATTTTTGAAACACTCGCAAGATCCTGTTATGGCTGAAAAATTAGGTCTACGTGGAGGAGTTGGACTTGCTGCACCGCAGCTCGACATCTCAAAACGCATCATCGCCGTACTGGTACCAAATATCACTGAGGAAGGTGAAACTCCTCAAGAAGCCTATGACTTACAAGCTGTTATGTACAATCCTAAAATCATCTCACATTCAGTCCAAGATGCTGCCTTAGGCGAAGGAGAAGGTTGCTTGTCTGTTGACCGTGCTGTTCCAGGTTATGTTATCCGCCACGCTCGAGTAACTGTCGACTATTTTGATAAGGATGGAGAAAAGCACCGCATCAAACTTAAGGGCTATAACTCAATCGTAGTTCAACACGAAATTGACCACTTAAATGGCATTATGTTCTATGATCGTATCAATGAAAAAGACCCATTTGAAGTTAAAGATGGCCTGCTCATTCTTGAATAAAGAAAATCCCGTTGCAAGACGGGATTTTGTGTTATAATGAAGATATGAAAACAAACGATATTGTCTATGGCATTCATGCCGTCACAGAAGCTCTTTTAGCAAATACTGGAAACAAACTCTACCTTCAGGAAGATTTACGAGGAAAGAATGTGGAAAAAGTTAAGGAATTGGCTACTGAAAAGAAAGTATCCATTTCTTGGACTTCCAAAAAATCACTTTCTGAGATGACTGAAGGAGCTGTTCATCAAGGTTTTGTCTTGCGCGTTTCTGAATTTGCCTACACTGAACTTGAGCAGATTCTTGCTAAGACACGCCAGGAAGAAAACCCACTACTACTAATCCTTGATGGTTTGACGGACCCACATAATCTTGGTTCTATCTTGAGAACAGCAGATGCAACCAATGTTTCAGGTGTCATCATTCCCAAACATCGAGCTGTCGGTGTTACTCCTGTCGTAGCAAAAACAGCAACAGGTGCGATTGAACACGTTCCTATCGCTCGCGTGACCAATCTCAGCCAAACCTTGGACAAACTTAAGGATGAAGATTTCTGGACATTTGGTACTGATATGAACGGAACTCCTTGCCACAAATGGAATACCAAAGGAAAGATTGCTCTCATCATCGGAAATGAAGGCAAAGGTATCTCTAGCAACATCAAAAAACAAGTGGACGAGATGATAACTATTCCAATGAATGGGCACGTACAGAGCCTCAATGCCAGCGTCGCTGCAGCCATTCTCATGTACGAAGTATTCCGCAATCGACTCTAATAAAAAGTGAGGTTGGGACAAAAGATCCCGACCTCACTTTTTATTAGCAATCAAACTTTGACGCGGTAGCTGATTGAACTTTTTGTTCGTCTTTTAGACTCCAAAAAGCTCCTAATCATCCTCGCGGGGCTGGGACTACGAAATCGAGACTTTGTCTATCGATTTCTATCCCACCGCCTTTTTAACTATGTTCAGTAATATATTTATAGGCCTCTTGACCTGCAATAGCACCATCTCCAACAGCTGTTGTAACTTGTCGAAGGTCTTTTTGACGAACATCACCAACAGCAAAAATACCTGCAACACTTGTCTTCATGTGATCATCTGTCACAATCCAACCCGCTTGGTCTCGAATCTGCAACTCTTGTACGAAGTCACTAACAGGGTCCAATCCAACATAGATGAAGACACCACCAAAGGCTTGTTCTGTCACTTGTCCAGTTTTAACATTTTCAATGGCAACCGACTCAACACGGTTCTCACCCTTGATTTCTTTGACAACCGAATCCCAAATGAAGTTGATTTTTTCATTGGCAAAAGCTCTATCTTGCAAGACTTTTTGAGCACGAAGTTCATCACGACGGTGAATGATAGTTACAGACTTAGCAAATCGTGTTAAGAAGATTGCTTCTTCAACTGCTGAGTCACCTCCACCTACGACCAACAAATCTTGGTCGCGGAAAAAGGCTCCATCACAAACCGCACAGTAAGAAACACCACGGCTATTGAGTTCTTCTTCACCTGGAACTCCCAAGAGACGGTGTTTGGAACCAGTCGCTACTATAACTGTACGAGTTTCATAAACTTGGTCGTCTATTACGACTTTTTTGAATTCCCCATGATCCTCAACATTTTCAACGAAGCCATAGAGATGCTCAACACCCAGATTTTCAAGAGGTTCAAACATTTTTTCAGCTAATTCAGGACCACTGATATTAGCATAACCTGGATAGTTTTCAATGTCAGAAGTATTATTCATCTGACCTCCTGGAAGGCCCCCTTCAATCAAAGCCACTTTCAAATTACTGCGTGCTGCATACAAGGCTGCAGTCATCCCAGCAGGACCTGCACCGATAATAATCGTATCGTACATTCTATTTCCTTCTTTCTTGTTGTAACCATTTTTATTCTAACGAATTAAATCCCATTTTACAACTATTAAGCCTTGAGAACCAACAAGATGCTCATGGTTGCAAATGACAATACTGGAATTGTTAAAACTCCAATCATAATCATATCGTAGAGATGGGCTTGACGTGCTTTAGCAGTTTTGTCAACCCCCGACAGAGCTCTAAGTCCAATCCAGAGTCCCAAAATAATCAAGACCAGTAGAATTGTCAACACTAAACTCTCTAAATACAAAGCAAATAGCTGAACTAGCATGCTCTCTCTCATTTCTATTAATTTTAAAGAGCAAACCCAGTTAGCCTAGCCAACTGAGTCTTTCTTATCTCCTATTATATCAAATATAGGTCCGTTTGTAACTAGCAAAGAACTCTTTTGTTCGTTCTTCTTTTGGGTGGTTGATAATCTCATCAGGAGTTCCAGTCTCGATAATTTTTCCTTTATCCAAGAATAAAACCTTATCAGCTACTTGAGCAACAAATGACATATCGTGACTAACCAAAACCATGGTTTGACCTGATTTTGCAGCATCTGCGATAGATTTCTCCACTTCACCGACCAACTCTGGGTCAAGGGCTGAAGTAGGCTCATCCAAGAGCAAGATTGCTGGCTTCATGGCCAAAGCACGCGCCAAAGCTACCCGTTGTTTTTGTCCACCTGATAAGTGGCGAGGATAGTGCTGTTGGCGATCAGAAAGACCAACCTTAGCCAGCTCTTCTTTGGCAATCTTCGTTGCTTCTTCGTCGGAAAGTTTTTTAACAACTACCAAACCTTCCTTGACATTGTCTAGGGCTGTTCTACGTTCAAATAAGTTGAACTGTTGGAACACCATGGACAACTTGCGACGAAGAGTCAAGATTTCATCTTGAGTAATTTGAGAAAAATCCACTTTGAAATCATCAATCTGAATACTTCCGCTATCAGGTGTTTCCAGGTAATTTAGGCTACGAAGAAAGGTAGATTTTCCTGCTCCAGATGAACCAATCAAAGCAACTACTTCCCCTTTTTGAATATCTAAATTCAGATGATCCAAGACGGTTTGACCTGAAAAGGATTTGCTTAAATTTGAAATCTTAATCATTAGCGAAGGTCTCCTTTCACATCTGTTTTTACATTATCTGGTGCTTCGATGGCCATTTTTCTCTCAATAAAGCGACCAAGATTTTCAATAGCGATATTTACCACCCAGTATACAAGAGCAACTGAGATGAAACGTTCGAAGTAACGGTAGTCTGCACCACCCAAAATCTGAGCTTGGGCAAAGACTTCTACAACACCCGCACTAAAGGCTAGGGAAGTTCCCTTAGTTAAACCGATTAGGGAGTTAATCAAGGTTGGAGTCGCTACTACCGCTGCATTTGGAATAATCACACGACGATAGACTTGAGCACGTGTCATCCCAAGACTACGAGCAGCTTCAATCTCTCCAGGATTGACAGAAAGAATAGCAGCACGGATAGTTTCACTAGCGTAAGCTGCTTCGTTAAAAGCAAAAGCTACAATGGCAAAAGCTGCAGCCGGAATCGCATTAATATTAAAAGCAGTTCCCCATTGTTGATTCAACGCTTTTAATGCCAGAGGAATTCCATAGTAAGTCAACATCAGCTGCACTAGGATTGGTGTCCCTTTTAAGAAACTAACAAAGAATGCTTGTAATGGATAAAGAATTCTAACTCGATTAATTTTTACAATAGCAAAAACCAAGGCCAAGATGATACCAAAAAAAGCACCAAATACTGTCAACATCAATGTTGTTGGCAATTGTTGTACAATTCTTGGAATCCCATCAAAGACAGAACGAAAACTAAACAGTTTACCGTCTGGAATATACTGCATCAAGTTTTGGTACCAATCTGATGCTAAAAGTGTTGTAACATTCATAGAAACATCCTCTCCTGATAATGAATCATTCTATCATACTTCTGCCTAGATTTAAAATATTTGCTACGTGCAGAAGAGTCTTTGTCTACCTATTAGTTTATCATACTTTAAAAGTGTGAGGTTATATATTTTACCTATCAAGGAGATAGAAAAAAACTATTTCAAATCCAAGTTGTCGTAGGCTTTACGATAGCCAATTTGTTTAACAACACCATTCTCCACTAATATTGGACGTTTTAATAACATACCATCACTGGCCAAGAGTTTGGCTGCTTCTTTATTGGATAAAGTCCCAACCTTATCTTTTAAGCCCAGTTCACGGTATTTAATTCCACTGGTATTGAAAAATTGCTTCAACTCAAATCCTGAAGTTTCAAGCCAGTTTAAAATGATATTTTCACTCGGAGTCTCTTCAACGATATGAACATCTTTATATTCTAGTCCAAGTTGATCTAACTCCTTTTTTGCTTTCTTACAAGTTGTACATTTTGGATATTCGATAAATTCTAACATTTTCTTTTCTTTCTGTTCTTTATTCTCTTGAAATGCTGCACCTTCATGCTTTAAGAGCCAAGCCTTCTTGTCAATTCCTGAAGCAAAGCCTGTTAGACGATTACCAGCACCTAGTACGCGGTGACAAGGTACTAGGATTGACCAAGGATTACGTCCTACTGCTCCTCCGATTGCCTGAGCCGAAGCTATCTGCAAATCCTTAGCTATTTGTCCATAAGTAACTGTCTGACCAAAAGGAATTCCTCGCAAGTAGTTCCAGACTCTTTTTTCGAAATAACTACCAACAGGAGCCAAAGGTAACTGAGACAAATCTTGGTTTTGTCCTTTAAAATAGGCATCCAAATTGCTAATAATTTGATTTAAAATGGGATGACTTTTCACCTCAACTAGATTACATAGCGACAAGCCTCTCTCGAAATAACTCTGTGCTTCAACCCATATCCCAAACAGATAGTGATCATCTGCTACCAAAGATAAGATTCCAATCGGAGACTTGTACAGCATCTTTGCATACTGCTTAGGCATTTGATTTTAATTTTTGATAGGCCAAACGTTCCCCATCTACTGGAACTTTACCGACCTGTTTAAAACCAAGCTTTTCAAAGATATGTTGCATGGCCTTATTTTTAGCATGTGTATCTGAACGAAAATCCAGGTAATCAAAGCCTTCAATCAAGCCTTCTAAGAAGGTCTGAGCAACGCCTTGGCCTTGGACATCTCTAGAAACCGCAATCCGGTGAAATACAAGATATTCTGGTTCTCTTCCTTCCCAACTTCCATCATAAATGGCTTCATATGCTTTTTCTGGACTTTTAGTCACTGCTGCATAGGCTAAAAGTTCTCCTTCGTCCAAGGCTACATAAGCCTGACCAGAGATGATATCTTCAATAATCGTGTCGGCATTTGGGTAACCATTTTGCCATTGGGTACTACCAGCTTCCGCCAAGCTTTTTTTAGCTTCCTCGATCACCTGCATAATTGCATCTACTTCGTTTGGAAAGGCTAAACGAATTTCCATCTTATCTCCTCTTTTCTGACTAGTTTCTCTCATCATAGCATAATTTAAGGCTTTCTACAAGCAGTTAAAACTTGACTTTTTATTTCTATTATTTTATAATCTAGTTGTCAAAACTAGATAAACAGGAGTTGGAAATGAAATCTACTTTTTCCTACCCAGAATGGGACGAAATTCCAAACATTGATCTCTATTTGGATCAGGTCCTACTTTATGTAAATAAAGTTTGTTCCCCTATTTCTCTTGCTAAAGAGAAAGGTTTAACTGCATCAATGGTGAACAACTATGTCAAACACGGCTATATCAGCAAACCTGAAAAGAAAAAATACAAACGCAAACAAATCGCCCGATTGATTGCTATCACAACGCTCAAGTCTGTTTTTTCAATCCAGGAAATTGCTCAAACCCTTAATACCCTACACACAGAGACTAACTCAGAAGAACTTTACAATGCTTTTGTAGACTATATGAATGAGGACCTAGACCCAGCCAATCCTATTATCCAAGCAAGTTGCCAAACGGTCAAACTCTATCATCAAACACTAGCACTAGTCTATACAGAAAATGAAGAGGAGGAAACAAATGAATACTAGTTTCAAACTTAGTAAACGACTTAGTTTTGGAGAAGAAATAGCAAACAGTGTCACCCATGCTGTAGGGGCACTTATCATGCTGATTTTGCTCCCTATCTCATCGACTTATAGTTATGAAGCTCATGGATTTTTATCGTCTGTCGGTGTGTCCATCTTCGTCATCAGCCTCTTTCTTATGTTCCTTTCATCGACTATTTATCATTCTATGGCTTATGGTTCCACTCATAAGTATGTCTTGCGCATTATCGACCATTCCATGATTTATGTTGCCATTGCTGGCTCTTATACTCCTGTCGTTTTGACCTTGATGAATAACTGGTTTGGTTATCTGATTATCGCCATTCAGTGGGGAACAACTATTTTTGGTATTCTTTATAAAATATTTGCCAAAAAAGTCAATGAAAAATTTAGTCTGATACTCTACCTCATCATGGGTTGGCTAGTTGTGACTATCCTACCAGCAATCATCAGTCAAACAAATCCAATCTTTTGGACTCTTATGGTATCAGGTGGGCTTTGCTATACAGTTGGTGCTGGTTTTTATGCTAAGAAGAAACCATACTTCCACATGATCTGGCACCTCTTCATTCTGGCAGCTTCCGCTCTCCAATACATTGCCATTGTTTATTACATGTAAAAATAGGCCGGGAAAATCCCGACCTATTTTTATTTGCACATATTGATAAAGTATTGATGCAAGCGAAGATCATTTGTCAATTCCGGATGAAAGGAGGTCACTAGCATATTCTTTTCTTGAGCGGCAACGATTTGATTGTTCACTACTGACAGAACATCGACACCCTTACCAACTTCACTAATAATAGGTCCACGGATAAAGGTCATGGGAATCTTGCCAACACCCTTGCAGTCTGCTTCTGTATAAAAGCTTCCTAGCTGACGTCCATAGGCATTACGCTCCACTACTATGTCCATAGTCGCTAGATGGCTTTCCTCTTGAGAAGTGATTTGTCTCGCTAGCAAAATCAAGCCTGCACAAGTTCCAAAGACTGGTAAACCATTGAGAATAGCCTCTCTTATAGGAATCAACATTTGCTGATCTCGCAATAGTTTTCCCATAGTTGTAGACTCACCTCCTGGCAAAATCAAACCTGATAGCTCACTTCGATGTTGCTGAAAGTCTTCTAGATTTCGCAGTTCAACACTTTCAACTCCTAGTTTTGCAAGGACTTTCTCATGCTCTACAAAGGCGCCTTGCAAGGCCGATATTCCAATTTTCATCTATTTTCCTCGCTCCGCCATGAGAATTTGGATTTCATTCTCATTGATACCAACCATAGCTTCTCCCAAGTCTTCAGAGATTTGAGCTAAAATTTGAGGATTCTGATAATTGGTAACAGCCTTGACAATTGCTGCCGCACGTTTAACAGGATCACCTGACTTGAAAATTCCTGAGCCAACAAAGACACCTTCTGCACCTAGCTGCATCATAAGAGCAGCATCTGCAGGTGTTGCAACCCCTCCAGCCGCAAAGTTAACAACTGGTAGTTTTCCATGTTCGTGAACGTATTGAACTAATTCTACAGGTACTTGGAGTTCTTTTGCAGCAACATATAACTCGTCCTCACGGAGGTTTTGAATGCGGCGGATTTCTTGATTCATCATACGCATATGACGAACTGCCTGAACGATGTCTCCTGTTCCAGGTTCCCCTTTTGTACGAATCATAGAAGCTCCTTCAGCGATACGACGTAAGGCTTCACCTAAGTCTTTAGCACCACAGACAAAAGGAACTTGAAATTCTTTCTTGTCCACATGGAAACGATCGTCAGCTGGAGATAGAACTTCGCTCTCATCGATATAGTCAATCTCGATAGCTTCTAAAATCTGAGCTTCAACAAAATGCCCAATTCGAACCTTAGCCATAACTGGAATGCTGACTGCTTCTTGGATTTCCTTAATCATCTTTGGATCACTCATGCGAGAGACACCACCCGCTGCACGAATATCAGCTGGGATTCGTTCTAAAGCCATAACTGCTGCCGCACCTGCAGCCTCAGCAATTCTTGCTTGTTCAGGGTTTTGGACATCCATGATGACACCACCTTTAAGCATCTGTGCTAAATTCTTATTTAATTCATAACGATTTTCAGTCATTTTTTTCATCCTCAATAGTTGTATTGGTAGCTACAGTTTTATTGTAAGGTATAAAAGACTGCATAACAAGATAAAATAAATCGATTTGTCCGGGTACAATTATCTCTATCACAAAAAAAGCACCCACATTGGGTACTTTTATTTCTTAGATTTTTTAATACTTTTCACAAGATAAAAGAGATATCCTGAAACCATGTAGGCAACAAAGATAGTTGCCGCCCATTTAAAGACAAAGCCCCAACCATGTTTGGTAGCATTCAAAAAGAAATAAGGGAAGGGACTATCCTTAGCATTAGGGACATCCATCTTTAGAACAAAACCGTTTAAGAGGGCAAAAATCATATAAAGCAAAGGAAAGCTAGTCCAAAGCATGGGATCAACTAACTTATATTGACGACTCTTATCAAAAATAATTGTATCTGCTAAAAACCAGAGAGGGACAATATAATGGCAAAGGAAATTTTCCAAACGGTAAAAATCTGTCGTCAAAGGAGCTAGCATGAAATGATAGATGACACAAGTAATCATAATACTCATAGTGACACCACCTTTGAGACGTAGAATCCCAGCACTCTGCCAACTATCACCGCCACTACGCATCTTTAACAAAAGATAAGCTGTAAAGATGACAACCAAAAGATTGGAAAGGACTGTATAGTAAAGCAACATCCCTAAACCACCACGTTTGGTAATTTCCAGATAAACCCCTGTAAATGCTGCGAAAAACAAGAAAGTCCGACTGAAAAAAATAAATTTATTCCAAGTAGTCATGATTAAATCTTTTTAACAAATTCTGATTTTAGTTTCATAGCACCAAAGCCATCAATCTTACAGTCGATGTTGTGGTCACCCTCGACGATACGGATATTTTTAACACGTGTTCCTTGCTTAAGATCTTTCGGCGCACCTTTCACTTTCAAATCTTTGATCAAGGTTACTGTGTCTCCATCAGCCAATTTATTTCCATTAGCATCAATAGCAACAACACCATCTTCAGCTTCTGTTTGTTCTGCTGGATTCCATTCATAGGCACACTCTGGACAGACTAGCAATGCTCCGTCTTCATAGACGTATTCTGAATTACATTTTGGGCAATTTGGTAGATTGTTCATTTTATCTCCTTATAGTTGCATGATTGTTTGATTGTCAAATTTTCGTTAACAATGACTATTATACCTTAAAATTAATAATTTGACAAATTGCTAAAAAACCGACTCACCACTATCATGGTCAATCGGTTAAAATTTCAAATTAAAAATGTTTGACTGCTTCTGATTTAATTTTTTCGACAACTTCTAAAATACTTAGTCCTGTCGTGTCCAGATAGATTGCATCATCTGCCTGCTTAAGAGGAGAAGTTTCACGATGACTATCTTTATAATCACGCGCAGCAATCTCTTCTTTCAAAGTTTCCAAATCTGTTTCGATCCCCTTTGAAAGATTTTCCTTATAACGTCGTTCTGCACGTTCATCTACTGAAGCAACAAGAAAAATCTTCAATTCAGCCTTAGGCAAGACCACTGTACCAATATCTCGACCATCCATGACGATTCCGCCTTGTTGGGCAATTTCTTGCTGGAGAGCTACCAATTTTTCACGAATAGCTGGAATAGCTGCAAAAGCTGATACTGCATTAGTCACAGTATTTTCTCTGATTGGATGGCTAACATCTACATCACCGACATAGACAAGCTGTTCTCCATCCTCAGAACGCCCAAAACTAATCGGATATTGATCCAATAAATCAAGGAGCTGAGAGGATTCTTCTGGATTGATTTGATGCTGTAAGGCAATATAAGTTGCCGCACGATACATGGCACCTGTATCCAGATAAGTATAGCCAAAGTCCTTAGCGATAATCTTAGCTACTGTACTTTTACCACTGGATGCTGGTCCATCAATAGCGATCTGAATTGTTTTCATTCTAACTCCTATCTTGTCTTAAGGACATCACCAGGATTTGCAAACCAAGTTCCTGAAGACATATGACCAGGGTTCAAGGCTTCAAGCTGGGCAATAGAAATGCCTGCTCTAGCTGCAATAGCTGCTTCACCTTCACCTGCAAGGACAGTAATGGTTCCCTCAGCATTTGTATGTTCCTCTGAACTACTTGAAGAAGTTGATCCTGCTTCAGAACTTGATACTTCAACTGAACTACTTGATGATGTTGAAGAAACTTCCTCTACCTTAGGCGCAGAAGAATCATGAAAATCTTTCAAGGCTGCTGTACGATCACTTCCACCAGATGACAGGTAGATTAAAACAGCAATCATACCGACAACGATAACAAAGAAAATACAAGCCAAAATGGTTAGAATACGGTTGGCTACCACTCCTGTTCCCTTATTTCCTCTACTTCTTCGTTCCGAACGACTTTCCTCGATGTCGTAAATATCTTCTTGCCATGGTTCCTTTTCCATACCTTACTCCTTGTTTTTTTTCTAATTTCTTATTACAATATAAATATGAAAATCACACTTATACCTGAACGATGCATTGCCTGTGGGCTATGCCAAACCTATTCTGATTTATTTGATTACCATGATAATGGTATTGTGCGTTTCTATGATGATCCTAATCTACTAGAGAGAGACGTCCCAGCTAGTGAAGAGCTACTGGAAGCTGTGAAACAGTGTCCCACTCGCGCGCTCATCAAAGATTAATTTGTCATCAGCGGTGATTCGATTTCCAAATCCCACTTCCTCTAGTTTAGCATATTTTTCCAGAAAATTATAGTCTTTTGAAGGACTTATTTTTAGTAAATCTTATCATGACTCACTCTGTTCTTTTATCAGATAGAGGGGTCTTTTTTTCGTTTCCATATAAATTTTACTGATATATTTTCCGAGAATCCCAATCGTCAATAATTGGACACCACCAAGAAATAGAATGACAGCCATCAGAGAGGTCCAACCAGAAGTTGGATTGCCCAGTACGAGAGTACGGACAACTACAAACAATGTCATCACTAAAGCCAGAAAACACGACGAAAGGCCAGCAACAAAGGCTAATATTAAAGGGAAATCTGAAAAATTCACAATCCCTTCAATAGAGTAGAAAAAGAGTTGTCTAAAACTCCAACTTGTCTTACCTGCCTGCCTTTCAACATTAGGGTATTCTAAATAGTGAGTACGGAAACCAACCCAGGCAAAGAGTCCTTTGGAAAAGCGATTGTATTCTGTCAATTCTAACACTGCATCCACAACTGATCTTCTCATCATCCGAAAATCACGGACACCCGATGGAAGGGCTACTGGGCTAATTTTTTGCATAAAACGATAAAAAAAATCTGCGCAGAAACTACGTAAAAAAGGTTCTCCTTCTCGACTGGTTCTGCGTGTTCCAACGCAGTCCAAGTCTGGATTCTGATCTAGTAGTTCCTTCATCTCAAGCAAGAGGCTTGGTGGATCCTGAAGGTCTGCATCCATAACTACCACCAAATCTCCACTTGCTTGTTGTAAACCTGCATATATGGCCGCTTCCTTCCCAAAATTTCGCGAGAAAGAGATATAATGTACTGCAGGATTTTTCTCTCGATAAATCTTTAGAACGTCCAAAGTCCTATCAGTCGACCCATCATCTACAAAAATATATTCGATTTCTGTTCCCAAATCTGGGATCAGTACTTCAAGAGTTTGATAAAAAAGAGGAAGTACTTCCTCTTCGTTTAAACATGGGACTATGATTGAAATCATCATTTTAGTCTTCAAATCCATTTGGATGCTTACTTTGCCAACGCCATGCATCTTCACACATTTCTGTAATACCAAGTCCTGCTTCCCATCCAAGTTCTTCCTTAGCTTTGGCTGGGTCTGAGTAACATTCTGCAATATCACCAGGACGGCGCTCCACAATACGATAAGGAATCGGGCGTCCGACTGCTTTTTCCATATTTTGGATAATTTCAAGGACAGAATAGCCTTTCCCTGTACCAAGGTTGTAAATGTTTAGTCCTGAACCTTTTTGAAGCTTCTTAAGGGCCGCAACGTGCCCTTTTGCTAAGTCAACGACGTGGATATAGTCACGAACACCTGTTCCATCTTCTGTATCGTAGTCATCTCCAAAGACCTGAACTTGTTCCAACTTACCAACTGCGACTTGTGTAACATATGGAAGAAGGTTATTTGGAATACCGTTTGGATTTTCACCCAAATCACCGCTCTTATGCGCTCCGATTGGGTTGAAGTAGCGAAGTAAAACAACGTTCCATTCTGAATCGGCTTTATAGATATCCGTCAAGATTTCTTCAAGCATCAACTTAGTACGACCATAAGGGTTAGTAGCAGAAAGAGGGAAATCTTCGAGGATTGGAACAGTATGCGGATCTCCATAAACTGTTGCTGAAGAGCTGAAGATGATATTCTTACAGTTTGTCTCTTCCATAACTTTCAAGAGACTGACAGTTCCAGCAATATTGTTATCATAGTAGGCAAGTGGGATACGTGTAGATTCCCCTACAGCTTTCAAACCAGCAAAATGAATCACACCTGTTGGTTCTTCATGTTTGAAAATATCACGAAGTGTATCTGTGTCACGAATATCTGCTTCGTAGAAAGGAATTTCTACCCCAGTGATTCTTTCGACTACTTCAAGACTTTTACGACTACTGTTTACCAAATTATCGACAACAACAACTTGGTGTCCTGCTTGGACCAGTTCGATGACGGTGTGAGTTCCGATAAAACCAGCTCCACCCGTTACCAGAATTTTTTCTTGCATTTTATTTCCTCAATTCTTGGATTATTTTTTTCATTTTACCATTTTTGATAGGGAAAGTCATTTACTTTCCTAACACTATCGTAAAATCTAAGTAAAAGATTTACTATTGTTTCTTTTTAATGTATCTTTCAGTTGGATAATCTGCTGGATCCAATACTCCACTTCTTCCTTGAAGCATTTGAGCTAGGTGATAACCGATAATAGGACCAGTCGTTAACCCTGAAGATCCTAGACCACTTGCTGTATAGACTCCTGATAAGTTTGGAACCTGTCCGAAAAATGGAGAGAAATCACTTGTATAAGCACGAATCCCCACACGTTCACCAGATGAAATTGCCTCAGCCAGGGCTGGATAAAATGGACTCGCCGCCACAACCATTTGATCGAGCAAGGTTTCATCCACTGTCAAGTCAAATCCCATGTCATTCTCATGGGTAGCTCCTAGAGATAACTTACCTCCAGGAAATGGTATCAAATCCCACTCACCTTCCGGCATGACAACAGAATAGCTTGCCATGTCTAAATCAACCTGATAATCTCTAAGTTGACCTTTTTGAGGACGAACATCCACCTCATAGCCTAAAGGCTCCAAAATGTGTCCAAGCCAAGCTCCCGTAGATAAAATTACTTGATCAAACATTTGATTGTCTATCTGATAGCCTGATAATAAAGGAGTTAGACTAACCTCTTTCTTTACGACCTTAACCTGACTGGCCTCCAGTAAACGACCCACTAGGAGTTGCCCATCTACTCGAGCTCCTCCAGAAGCATAGAGCAATCTCTCAAATCCCTTTAGACCAGGGAATAGGCTGCTTGCAGCAGCTTGGTCCAAAATGGCTAATTCGCCAATTAAGGGAGATTCATCTCTACGTTGCAAGGCTAAATCATAAAGTTCCTCGAGCTTGGAATCATCTTTTTTGAGAAGGAAGACTCCTGAGCGCTGGTAGAAATCAACCTTTTGACCAGTTTTTTCTAAATCAGCTAATAAATCTACATAAAAGTCTGCTCCTAGGCGAGCCATCTTGTACCAAGCTTTGTTACGTCGTTTAGAGAACCAAGGACTGATGATTCCTGCAGCTGCCTTGGTCGCTTGTCCGTATCCATGATCAAAGACAGTTACTTCGATATCTGCTTCTTTAGAGAGATAGTAGGCAGCTGTTGCCCCTACAATTCCTGCTCCTACAATGGCAACTTTTTTCATTGTCTTTACCTTCTAACTAGATATGATGGAATGGATTGGTAGAAGCCTGACTTGCGACAACTTCTAGCGACCAAGCATTCTCTTCCTTCCATTCATTCAGAAACGTTGCAATTCTTTCAACAAAGAGAACCTCAATATAGTGGCCTGGGTCCAGAGCCAACAAGCCGTCTGACAACATATCTTGGGCAGTGTGGTAATAGATGTCACCAGTAATGTAAAGATCTGCTCCTTTTGCTAAAGCATCAGAGTAGAAAGACTGCCCACTGCCGCCACAAATGGCCACTCTTGAAATGGTCTTTTGCAAATCAGTCTCTTGATAATACACCATACGAAGGCTATCTAGACCAAAGACTTCCTTAACATGGTCAGCAAATTCCTTAAAGGTTTGAGGTCTAATAGTTCCAATACGGCCAATCCCACGTTCAGGACCTGTTTCCTTTAGATAAGTTGTATCCTTAATATCTAACAGTTGGCAGAACCAATCATTAAGACCATTTTCAACGATATCAATATTAGTATGACTAACGTAGACGGCAATATCGTGCTTGATGAGATTGATGTAAATCTGATTTTGAGGACGACTAGCTACCAAGTCCTTGATTGGACGAAAGATAGGGGCGTGCTTAACGATAATCAAATCTACTCCCTTTTCAATGGCTTCTGCAACCGTTTCTTCACGAATATCAAGGGCAACCATGACTTTTTTAATTTCCTTGTCTAGGGTGCCAATTTGCAGGCCACGACTATCACCTTCCATAGAAAATTCTTGTGGACAATAGGCTTCATAACGCTTAATCACTTCACTTGCTTTCATGGAGCACCTCCTTGATGGCTTGAATTTTATCTGCTAGAACCTGACGTTCTTCTTGATTTTTTTCTGGAATTTGACTAAGGGCAAACTCAAGCTTAGCAGCTTCTTTTTGCCATTTTTGGATGAAGACTGGACTGACTTCTTTGGACAAGAATGGACCAAAGCGAACATCAGTGGCTGATAGATTCATTTCGCCAGCTTCTGCAACTATAATCTCGTAGAATTTTCCAGCTTCTTCTAGAATACTTTCTGCTATAATTTGAAAACCGTGCTCTTGTAACCAAGAACGCAACTCATCTTCTCGGTTATTCGGTTGAAGAATCAATCGCTCAACAGTTGCAAGTTTGTCTAATCCGTCTTCCAAAATCGTAGCAATCAAACGGCCACCCATTCCAGCAATAGTGATAACAGAGACCTGGTCAGCCTCTTCAAAAGCAGCCAAACCATTTGCTAGGCGAACCTGAATTTTCTCAGTCAAACCATGACTTTCAACATTTTTGACTGCAGATTGATAGGGACCTTCTACTACCTCTCCTGCAATGGCACGCTCAATGTGACCCTTTTCAACTAGCTCAATCGGTAAATAAGCATGGTCGCTTCCGACGTCCAATAAAACAGCTCCTTGAGGTACAAAAGAAGCTACAATTTCTAATCTCTTCGAAATCATTTTCTCTCACTTTCCAAAACTCTATTTCCCTTTATTATACCATATTTTGTCTAGCAATCCTGCACCCAAAAAGACCGCAATCATAGATTGCGGCCTTTCTTTATCTTCTAGCTTGATAACGACTTGTCAGGATGAAAATCACAGTAAAGATCAGCATCATGATGCCATAGACAGGTAATGTTTGTCCTGTCAGTGTTGAAATTTCAAGTAGTTTTTGGATTCTTGGGAATAGAGCCGTTCCAAGGAAGCCACCAACCGACCAAATAATCAAGAGAATACGCCACAGACTAAATGGCAAGCAAGCTCTAACTACAGACATGAAACCAATCGATGCCAGTAGATAATACAAAAGTGTCGAAATTTCAATGGCTGACCAACCTTGACTGGTTCCAAAAATTTTAATAAATAGAACGCTAAAGACTACCATCAAGGCACTTGGTAGTGCACGGAGCATGGATTTTCTGAGAAAGTTTTGTTCGACTGGTTTGATATTTCGTTCAAAGGTCAATACGAACGGTGGGAATCCTTCCACAAACTGGTCAATCATGGTAATCTGAATCGGAATGAATGGGAAAATCAAAATCCATTCAGTACGACCCAACAATGCACTTGCAATACAGATGATTGCCAATAAGAAGGAATAGATGGTCTTAATCAAGAAAATTGGAGCAATGTGGGCAATGTTATTGACCACACGACGACCTTCAAAGAGAATCTCAGGAACATCATTAAAGTCTGAGTTCAAGAGGACCAGATTTGCAATCTGACGAGTCGCTGGATCTCCTTCAGCCATCACGATGGAACAGTCTGCCTCGCGGAGAGCAAGGATATCATTGACACCATCTCCTGTCATTGCAGTCGTATGACCTGCTTTTTTCAACGTTTGGATGATCAGTTTCTTTTGATGAGGAGAGACACGTCCGAAAATCGCTGTCTCCTCAGCCATAGCAATCAATTCCTCGTCCGTGATTTTCGAACAATCTACATAGCTGTGGTAATCTGCAAAACCAGCTTTTTGAGCAATACTTGAAACCGTAACTGGATTATCACCAGAGATAATTTTCAGGCCCACTTCCTGAGAACGAAGATAGTCTAGAGTTTCAGCTGCCCCTTCTCGGATTGGATCTAGAATTTCAAGCAAAGCCAAGGCTTGAATATCAGATGGCTTTTGTGGCTTGTGGTGATCAAGTTTTTCTTGACTGAGGGCCAGAACTAAGACACGAGATCCTCGTTCGAGAGCTTCTCTAGCCTCAGGAACTTCAGCATCCAACAACATCTCTGGTGCGCCTAGAAAAACAGTTCCAAGACCTTCCAACTCCATTGCTCCCCATTTACGATCGCTTGAAAATGGAAGATTAGAAATCATCGGATAAGTTACTTGACCTTGAAAACGTTGACGAATAGCTTGTGCTGTTGGGTTCTTATCTTCACTGTTTGCCATATAGCTAGTTAATATTTTGGCAATAGCATCCTTGTCATAAGCCTGGGTCAGAGGAAGAACAGTCTCAACCTGCATCTTCCCTTGGGTGATGGTACCTGTCTTATCCAAGCAGAGCATATCCACGCGCGCTAGGGTTTCAACAGAGTACATCTCCTGCACCAAGACCTTTTTCAAACCAAGCTTGATAACAGCGGTTAAAAGAGAGGTAATGGTCAAGAGGGCAATCCCCTTAGGCAACATTCCCAAAAGAGCTGTAGAGGAATTCACTACAGAAGACTTCAGTGGTAAACCTTTCAAGACCAAAGCTTCAAGCAAGAGGGCAATTCCAAATGGAATGATGATTTTCCCAGTAAAGCCTGCAAGTTGATCAAGTGATTTCATGATACGTGAGTTGATCGGTTTAACTGTCTTAGCTTCAAGCATGAGTTTGGCTGCATAGTTATCTGCTCCTACATGATGAACTCGAGCAAAGACAGAACCACTGGCAAGAAAACTACCGGATAGCATTAAGTCTTCTACTTCTTTTTGCACCAAGTCGCTCTCGCCCGTTAACATGGCTTCATTGACTTCTGCAAAGCCTTCTAATACAATCGCATCACTTGGAATTTGATCCCCTGCAGACAAGCGAATCACATCATCCAAAACAAGCTCTTCAGGGTCTAAAGCAATTTCTTGTCCATCACGGATAGTGGTAATCTTTTCTTTATTCAGGAGATTGAGTTTATCAACCATATGCTTGGCACGTAGCTCGGTTACAATTCCTGAAAAAGCATTAAAACAGATAACCGCAAAGAAAACCAGGTTGCTCCAGGCTTGAACAAAAGCGAGCGCTAATGCAATAGCAAAGTTTAAAGCATTGAAGAGAGTAAAGACATTTCGTTTTACAATCTGCCAAGTACTGGTACTAGCTGATGCTTTGAAATCATTGACCTGTCCCTGTTTCTGACGTTCTTTAACTTCTGATTGGCTTAAGCCTATAATTTTATTTTTATCCATAAGTTCTATCATATCATTTTTTTTTGAATAATTCTAATTTCATATGAAGAGCAATTCCACCTAAACAAAAAAACATTTGCTTGTCCTAGTATGATAAGGTATAATAAAAGAAAGAAAATTGAAGGAGATACCATGTTTTATACTTATCTTCGTGGGCTGGTTATGTTGATTCTCTGGTCTATCAACGGTAATGCTCATTATCATAATACGGATAAAATTCCGAGTCAAGATGAAAACTATATTCTAGTTGCGCCCCATCGTACTTGGTGGGATCCTGTCTACATGGCATTTGCGACCAAACCGAAACAGTTTGTTTTTATGGCTAAAAAGGAACTGTTCTCTAATCGAATCTTTGGTTGGTGGATTCGTATGTGTGGTGCCTTTCCTATTGATCGGGAGAATCCTAGCGCTTCGGCTATCAAATACCCTATCAATGTTCTTAAAAAGAGCGACCGATCTCTCATCATGTTCCCAAGTGGCAGTCGTCATTCCAACGATGTTAAAGGTGGTGTTGCTCTCATCGCTAAAATGGCAAAAGTACGTATCATGCCAGTTACCTACACTGGTCCAATGACCTTAAAAGGGCTCATTAGTCGTGAACGTGTCGACATGAACTTTGGAAATCCTATTGATATTTCTGACATCAAAAAAATGAATGATGAAGGTATTGAGATGGTTGCAGACCGCATCCAATCTGAATTCCAACGTTTAGATGAGGAAACGAAACAATGGCACAATGATAAGAAACCAAATCCACTTTGGTGGTTTATCCGTATCCCTGCCCTTATTCTAGCTATTATCGTAGCTGTTATCACCATCATTTTTAGCTTTATCGCAAGCTTTATCTGGAATCCAGACAAAATAAAAGAAAAATTAGGCTAAAGGAAACAGTGGCTTAGGAGCTATCTCCTTAAGCCTTTTTTTGAGCGGAAATCCGATTATTTTTTAAAGAAAATAACGTATTGACAAAGATTTGAAACTATAGTATACTTTTTAAGTAAGCTGATTTAGCTCAGTAGGCAGAGCGCATCCATGGTAAGGATGAGGTCGCCGGTTCGATCCCGGCAATTAGCATTGTTGATCAGTTCCTTGGTATAGGAACTTTTTTTATTGACATTTTATTGACCTTATAGTAAAATAAAACTTGCGATGAGTCGATATGTAGCGAGAGCTACTATTGAGCAAAGGAGGTCATAACGCAGGAGCGGACCTTGAGAAATTGTGTGAACCAATTTCTCACATGGAGATGCCTCTCAAGCTTTCTGGTTTTTCCAGAGAGCTTTTTTTTATTTTCCTAAACACTATTAAATACTATCTTTTAGCAATTCTTTCTGTTCAAATAGCAATAAGCTCAAGCAACAATCAAACACTGATAGACTTATTATCCAAAAAATCCTAGCTAGATTTAGACAAAAAGATACTAAGATGACCAATGAAATCTCTAATTACAGCAAAAGTTACAGGGCAAACTGTAGTTTATACCTTAGCATTGAAAGGAAAATGATATATTTTGCCCCTCGTCACAAAAAAAGACCTATCACACAAGCTAGAAAGCTTGATATGATAGGCTTTTTAATATTAGATTAACGTACAGTGCGGATACGCATTGTGTTAGTACGAACTGCTTCACCAAGTGGCACACCTGCAACGATAACGATATCGTCACCAGATTGTACAAGACCTGCTTCAACTGCTTTACGTTCTGCAATTTCAAACATGTCATCAGTTGATGATGGAGCTTCTGTCAACATTGGGATAACACCCCAGTTCAACATCAATCCACGTTCTGTCAATTCGTCAAATGTCAATGCCAAGATATCAGCATTTGGACGATATTTAGAGATCAAACGTGCTGTGTGACCAGTCTTAGTAAGAGTTACAACCAATTTGATGTCCATTGAGTTTGTAGCGTCTTTAACTGCTGAAGCCATAACTTCTGTCTTAGAGTTACGTTCAAATGAATCTGAGTTCAAACGTCCGTATTCGTTAAGAAGAGTTTGAGCGTTCTTATCGATAGTTGCCATTGTACGAACAGACTCAAGTGGGTATTTACCATTTGCTGACTCACCTGAAAGCATTGTAGCATCAGTTCCGTCGATAACAGCGTTGAATACGTCTGATACTTCTGAACGAGTTGCACGTGGTTTTTCAGTCATTGTTTCAAGCATGTTTGTTGCAGTGATAACAACTTTACCAGCAGCGTTCACTTTAGTGATGATCATTTTTTGGTAAACTGGAACCATTTCAAATGGTACTTCGATACCCATGTCACCACGAGCGATCATGATACCGTCAGCAGCTTCAATGATTTCGTCCAAGTTATCGATACCTTGTTGGTTTTCGATTTTAGCGAACAATTGAACGTGACCGTTACCAGTTTCTTCACAGATTGCACGAACTTCGTTAACGTCTTTTGCAGTACGTACGAATGAGATCGCGATGAAGTTGATACCTTGTTCAAGACCGAAGCGGATATCAGCGTTATCACGTTCAGCAAGAGCTGGGAAAGGAATTTTAGTGTTAGGGATGTTTACACCTTTTTGTTTAGCGATAACACCGTCGTTTTCAACTTCAACGACAAATTCACGAGTTGCATCGTCTTTTTCTACAACACGAAGACCAAGTTTACCATCGTCAACCAATACTTGGCGACCAACTTCAACGTCATCATAGATGTCAAGAGCTCCAGCAACGTTCAAAGCAATCACTTCACGAGTTGATTTGATACCTTGTTTAGTTGCAACACGGATTTTTTCACCAGTTTTGTATGAGTACTCTTTAGCTTCACCTTCGAACAATTCAGTACGGATTTCTGGTCCTTTAGTATCAAGAAGGAAACCAACTTTTTTACCTGCAAGTTTTTCTGCAAGTTTAACAGTTGCCATACGGTCACCTTGTTCTTGGTGGTCACCGTGTGAGAAGTTGAAACGGAAAGTGTTAGCTCCTGCTTCAATCAATTGAGCAATGTTTTTAGCTGAAGCTTCAACGTCAAGTTTTTCACCCCAGTATCCGTCTTCACCGAATTTTTTACCACCACGGATTTCTACCGCAGGACCCAAAGTTGCAACGATTTTTACACGTTTGTTCATGATTTTTGTGACTCCTTTATATAATTTGACCTTTTATGGTCATTTTACCAGTTTAGTTAAAGTTGATTATGACAAGCTCTTGTTCAAAGCAGAAAGTTCAAGGTCAGCTTTGTGAGGGTTGTTAACAACGATCTTACCATCAGCTGTTAGGCTAAACAAAGCTCCTTCTTCTGCAGTTCCAAGAATTGGATTTTCAACCATTTTCTCATTGCGGATACCAACAGCGACACCACCGATTCCTTGTTTAAGAAGTTTAACAGCGTGTGCACCCATGCGTGACGCCAATACACGGTCACGAGCAGTTGGAGATCCACCACGTTGGATATGACCAAGTTCAGTTACACGAAGGTCGCTTGTATCTCCAGCTTCTTTTAGCTTTTGACCAAATTCAGCCGCTGACATAACACCTTCTGCCAAAACGATAATGTTGTGTTTCTTACCGTGTTCATATCCAGCTTTGATACTTGCTACGATGTCTTCCATCTTGAAGCCTTCTTCAGGGATGATAATTTCATCAGCACCAGTGGCAATACCAGCCCAAAGAGCGATATCTCCAGCATTACGTCCCATAACTTCAACTACGAAAGTACGACGGTGACTTGATGAGGTATCACGAATCTTATCGATCGCATCCATTGCAGTTGTAACTGCAGTATCAAATCCGATTGTGAAATCAGTACCTACGATATCGTTATCGATTGTTCCTGGAAGTCCGATAGCAGGGAATCCATGCTCAGTCAAGCGCATAGCTCCGTGATAAGAACCGTCACCACCGATAACCACGACACCTTCGATACCGTGTTTTTTCAACTGCTCAATCCCTTTAAGTTGACCTTCGAGTTTTGCAAACTCAGGATAACGAGCAGAGTGAAGGAAAGTACCACCACGTGAAATGATGTCTCCCACTGAAGCAGCATCAAGTGGATAAATTTCGCCGGCAACCATACCTGCGTATCCATCATAGATACCAAAAACTTCCATTCCTTCTGAGATTGCTTGACGAACTACTGCACGGATGGCAGCATTCATACCAGGGGCGTCTCCACCACTAGTCAAAACAGCAATACGTTTCATTTGGTTTTGCTCCTTTTTCTTTTAACATTCTAACTGATTATACCATAATTAAAGTTAAAATTCTTTTATTTTCATTGATTTTTAACGATAAATCGTTTTCATAGTTATTTGACTCAAAGATTCCTGCAAACTAACATCTTTTGCAACAAAATAACCCGGCAACAGAACATTTTTTTGTTCATTTTCGTAGCGTATAATGACTGGAATTTGTCCCTTGTATTGTTCTAAAATATGATAAATTTCAGAATCATGTTCATGATCAGCAGCCTGAATCCAAAATCGTTCACTCACTGCTTCTTTTAGATTATTTAACACTAACTGAAGGCGACCGTCTCTTGCCTGCACTTTTCCATTTAGGTAGTAAAATCTTCCTTCATGTAAGAGATTGTTAAATTGGCGATACTGATCAGAAAAAACTGTGACTTCAAGCTTCGTTTTACTATCACTAACTTTCAGAAAAGCCATGTTTTCACCTTTTTTAGTACGAATGACACGAATGGATTCTATCTCAACGAGTACTGTAGCTGTCTGTCCTTCAGATAGTTCAGACAAACTCACAATTGGATAGAGGGGATTCTTTGCTAAAATCAGTAAGGGATGCGGACTGATACCGACTCCAAGCCACTCCTGTTCCTTACGAAACTTTTCGACTTGCGTAAAATCCTCACTCTCAAGCCAATTGTAGCTATTATCTGCAAATAAACTACCCAATTCTTCCACAAAAATAAACAAAGTAGGTAAATTGGATAAGATTTTTTGGCGATTTTTTTCAAAACTATCAAATAAACCAATCTCGACTAGGGGAGTTAAAAGACTCAACTTCTGATAATTTTTAGGCAAGCGAGTGACAAAATCTTCGACACTGCTAAAAGGACGATTCTCTAAAATCCAATAGGCAAAATCTCGAGGCATCCCCTTGATACTCTTAAGCCCCAAGTAAATAGTCTTGTCTGTCAATTTATCCAGATACGGAATTGTATTGATAGAGAGTGGTGTCAGTTCAAAGCCCATTTCAAGCGCATCGAGAATATAATCTCCACTGGCATAGTTGAGCATGACTTGATAAAAGATTTCTGGGTAATGTGTTTTAAAGTAAGCAAGCTGGAAGGCTAAAGCCGCATAAGCATAAGCATGCGATCGGTTGAAACCATAACCAGCAAATTTTTCCATGACAGCAAAAACCTGCTGAGCCTGTTCTTTACTATGCCCTTTTTCGAGTGCTCCTTGGATGAAACTTTCCTCCATTCGGTGCATCTCAGCTGCGTTCTTTTTCCCCATGGCACGACGTAAAATGTCGGCCTTCCCAAGGCTGAAACCAGCGTAACGCTGTGCCACTTGCATCACCTGTTCTTGGTAAAGCATAATGCCATAAGTTGGAGCCAGAATATCTTCCAAAACTGGGTCCAGAACTGTTACCTTTTCTTTACCATGTTTTCGAGCCACAAAGTTGTCGATATAGTCACTCGCTCCAGGTCTGTTGAGGGAAGTCGTTGCCACTACTTCTTCAAATCTTTCTGGTTTCACGCGCTTTAATAAGCGAATAGCACCAGGTTGTTCAAATTGAAAGATTCCCTTGGTCTTCCCAGCTGCAAAGAGGGCTAAAGTTTCTTTATCCTCAAGGTCTATATCCTCAATCCTTAGCTGAATTCCTTGAGTTTCATATAAGAGCTCCTGCATTTTTTGAGCGAAGGTTAGGTTTCGAAGACCCAAGAAGTCCATCTTGAGCAAGCCGTTTCCTTCAACTCCATGAGCATCATACTGGGTAATGAGCATATCCTCACCATACTTAAGAGGAATATAGTCCGTTAGATTTTTATCACTAATCACGACACCAGCAGCATGGATAGAAGTCTGTCGAGGATAGCCTTCTATCTTTTTGGCAATTTCAAAAGCCTTTTGGTACTCAATCCTGCTTTGAATCAGTTGTCTAAATCCTAGATTGCCTTCATAGGCGGTTGTCAAGGTATCTTTGAAACCAATTTTCTTGGTTATGGATGTCAACTCGTACTCGGGAACACCATACCGTTTAAAAACATCTCGGATAGCCTGTTTGGCACCAAAAGTCGAGTAGGTGACTATTTGAGCAGCGTGAATACTACCATAACGGTCACGAACATAACGGATAAATTCAGGACGATAGATATCAGGAATATCAATATCGATATCAGGCATGGTATAGCGTTCACGATTTAAAAAGCGCTCAAAGATGAGATTCTTAGCCACAGGGTCAATACCAGTGATATCTAGAGCATAGGCCACTAGACTTCCAACTGCAGATCCACGTCCCATACCCATATAATATCCTTGAGAACGACCAAAACGTAAGAGATCCCAGACAACTAAGAAGTAGTCATCGAATCCCATGTCATGAATCACAGATAGTTCTTCTTCCAAACGAGCCTGATAAACTGAATCTAGTAAGCCTTTCTGTTCCAAGCCCTTAATAGCTCTTTCGCGCAACTCTTCAACAGCAGGACGCTCTGGATTGAAGCGTGGAAGCTTGAGACTACTATCAATCTCATAAGTAGTTGCTCCAATCAGTTCAGATAGATTGTCTAAAGCTTTTGGAAACTTTTCTACAAAAAATTGTTCAAGACGGTCAGCAGGTAAAAACAAGCCTTGTTGCGATTGAACATCTACCTCTCGCAAGGTCACATTTTCCTTAATCGCCTTGAGCATTTGAAGCGTTTCTAAATCCTCAGATTCGAAGGAATTAACACGATAAAGTGGGAGAATGGAGTGAGAAAAATTCGACTGAGGTGTATCTGGATACACTCCGATATAATAGTCATGCCCTAAGTCCAAGGAATCAATTGCAGAATAATAGGGAACAATAACACAAATATCTTCTAGATAGGGAGAAAAATCAGTCCATTCCTTTTTACCTGTCATTTTTAGAGTCGAAATCTTCATGAGATTTCGATAGCCATGATTTGACAAGGCTAAAAATCGAAGGTTGACGAGTTCCTCCTTATGATGAACAGTCACCTCAAGACCTAATAAGGGCTGAATCCCCTGTTTTTGGCACTCTTTGATAAAATAATAAGCCCCATAGAGATTGTCAATATCCATGATTCCAAGTGCTGAGTAGCCGTATGCTTTCCCTTGGTCAACATACTTCTGAATGGAAATCATACTCTCCATGAAACTATAAACCGTTTTTGTATCAAGTTGTGCAATCACTCGCTATCACCTCCCTTTTTCTTCTTATATTATACCATTTTAGAAAATAGAAAAACAATTTCTTTCTTCCCTTGTAGAAAAAGAACCACAGCTGAATTAACTGTGATTCTCACTTATCATTCTATTTCCAAGATAGGATTTGTAGCTGTCAAGTGACTGATCTTGCCACTAACACCGAAATATTCCTCAATTTTAGTATGTAATTCTAGCATTGCTTCCCGAGCTCTTGATGCCTGTTCTTCATTGATAGCTTCAATGACTAAAACAGCATCTTTGGTTTCTTCTGTTAACATGGTTCTTTGGGCTTCACGCCAGTTTAAACACCGACAAACCGCACCTTGTTCATCAAAATAAATAATTTCATCGGCTAATGCAGAAGCATCACTTTCGGCCCCTAGTGGAAAGAAGGATTCATTCCCTTGAGCTCTTCCGAGACATAAGTCACCAACAATCTTAGCTAAATCCTCTCCCCCACAAGGAACAGCGTAAGAAAGTGAAACACTATTATAAATATCTACCAAAGGATTTATTGGATTAAATTCTCTTCCTTGACTTACACGCTTTAATAAAGCTTCAATAGAAGAACGAGCACCTTTTTTGGTTTTGAATTTAGTGAATGCCTGGCGCCATTCTTGAATCACTTCATTCTGAGTGAAATTTTCATCTGGTATAAAAATCCGAGCTTTTTTGATCCCTTCATCTAGTAAAGCTTTAAAATATGGATCCTCATTCTCATCAATAGTATTGTTGAGACCTTTTACCACCAATACAGAGATTTGAGCATCTGGAAATAGTTGCCAAAAATCATCTTTTACATGAACTTTCATGACCTTGACGCCATTCTTTTTCTTTCATTCTACTACAAATTAAAAAAACGAGTAGCATACAAGCTACTCGATAGGAACTATAATGAATTTTCACGAATCACTTCTACCTTGTATCCATCTGGATCTTTGATAAAGTAATAGTTTGGTTGAGTCCCTGGAAGTCCATTAGGTGCTGTCACTTCATAGCCTTTGTCGCTATGTTCTTTATGAAGAGCCTCAAGATCAGGTGTGCTTAAGGCGATGTGAGCAAAACCGTCACCGACAACATATGGTCCGTGATCATAGTTATAAGTCAACTCCAACTCATAATCATCACCTTCAAGTCCAAGATAAACAATAGTGAACGCATAGTCTGGAAAGTCTCTACGACGTAATTCCTTAAAACCAAAAGCATCTTGATAAAAAGCGATTGATTTTTCAAGATTTTCAACTCGCAAGCAAGTGTGTAGCATTTTAGAAGCCATTTTTTTCTCCTTTGTTAAAAAAGACTGGGACAAACTTGCACCAGTCTTATGAATAATTATTTACCAAGTTTTGCTTTAGCTGCATCTGCAAGAGCTGTGAAAGCTGCTGCATCGTTAACAGCCAAGTCAGCAAGCATTTTACGGTTAACTTCGATCTCAGCCAATTTCAAACCATGCATCAATTGTGAGTATGAAAGTCCGTTCAAACGAGCTGCCGCATTGATACGTGTGATCCACAATTTACGGAAGTCACGTTTCTTTTGACGACGGTCACGGTATGCATAGTAGTAAGAGTTCATTACTTGTTCTTTTGCAGTACGGAACAAGATGTGTTTAGCTCCATAGTAACCTTTTGCTAATTTAAGAATACGTTTACGACGTTTGCGTGATACAACGCCACCTTTAACACGTGCCATGTTTTATTTCCTCCAAATATTTCCTAGAATTGTTTACTTACAAATACGCGATTATTTCAAGCGAGTAAGCATTGCCTTGATACGTTTGAAATCTCCTGAATGCACCATAGATGCTTTACGAAGATGACGACGTTGTTTTTTAGTTTTTCCGTGGAAACGGTGAGATGTGTAAGCACGGAAACGTTTAAGTCCACCAGAACCTGTACGTTTGAAACGTTTAGCTGATGCGCGGTGTGTTTTTTGTTTTGGCATGATTTTTTCTCCTTTATTTAACTTTCTGACAATTATTTTTTGTCAGTTGCTGGCGCCAATTGCATGAACATTTGGCGTCCATCCATTTTAGCACGTTGTTCAATGATAGCAATATCTTGAGTTGCTTCAGCGAACTCGGCTAAAACTTTTGCACCAATCTCTTTATGGGTGATCATACGCCCCTTAAAGCGAATAGATACCTTCACTTTGTTTCCTTTTTCAAGGAACTTGCGAGCATTGCGAAGTTTAGTTTCGAAATCACCCTTGTCGATAACTGGGCTCAAACGAACTTCTTTCACGGTCACAACGCTTTGTTTTTTGCGTTGCTCTTTTTGTTTCTTCTGGTACTCAAATTTGAACTTACCGTAGTCCATAATTTTCGCAACAGGAGGTTTAGCTTGAGGTTGAATGAGAACCAAGTCCACATTAGCTTCGTCCGCAAGTGCTTGCGCTTCGCTTAGTGGTTTGATACCCAATTGCTCACCTTCAAGACCGATTAAGCGAACTTCGCGTACACGAATTTCATCATTGATGAATAAGTCTTGCTTTGCTATGGTTTTCACCTCTTTTTTTAATTTAGAGAAAAACAAGAGCGGACTTGCTAACGCAAACCCGCACTACATGATTGTATTTCATTTCTGAAATTTGATCCGTAGGGGCCAGACAACGTTAGTCGCAAGGCGAGAAGTTCTCACTTCTGCTTTTCTCAACTTTTATATGATATCAAGTTTTCCCCTACTTGTCAAGATTAAAACTATCTTTTTTTAATTTTTTTAAATATTTGCCTACTGTGAACTTACTGGTTACGAGAATAGTAAATCTCATGTGGCTTCAAACGAGTGTTGAGTAGATCTGATACAGTCACAAAACTATATCCTTGTTCCTGTAGATACTCAATTACTTTTGGTAATGAATTAACAGATGTTTGATGGATATCATGCATTAAAATGATAGATCCATTGCTTGCCTGACGCTGAATTTCTGTCAAAATCGCTGCTTCATTTTTACTCTTCCAATCGAAACTATCCACATCCCACATGATAAAGCTTAAATCAAAGCTATTGCGAATATCATCTGAGATTGCTCCGTATGGTGGACGCATCAATTTAGAGCTTTTACCAAGAACTTTTGTAATAGCATCTTCTGTATCTGTAAGCTGTTTCTTAGCGTCTTCCAATGACAATTTTGTTAAAATTGGATGATTCCAGCTATGGTTTCCAACTTCATGACCTTCAGATTGCATACGTTTAAGGATCGACTCATTACCTGAAATATTTTTTCCTTGAACAAAGAAGGTTGCTTTAATCTTATACTTGGCTAGAATATCTAAAGCTTGTGGAGTTGTATTTCCATCTGGTCCATCATCAAAGGTAAGAGCTACTACTTTTTTATTTTTCTCAGCCTGAGCCTTCTTATAAAGTTCTGCATCCTTTTCAGTTAGATAGGACGATTGGATAACATCAAAGAAGTCTGAAATAGGCAAAGCTATTTCTTCTACATTATTGGTTGCTTTGATTGGATAAAGAACCAATTGACTATCTTTGTATGCAAACTTCCAAGATGATAAATCGCTAGCTGAAAAATCGGCTGTTACTTGATCAACAAGTGTTTGTTCAATCTTTTTATCTTGGAGCGTTGACTTGATATCCTCAAGAAACTTCTCTTTAGCTTTGCTAGCATCTGTAAAGAGCTGATCTAATGTAAACAGAGTCCCATCTTCCTTAAGATAAAGCTGATCTAACGACGTATTTTCTAATTCCACAACAGTAGAATCACTCAGGTCATAGGCCTGTTTTTTTACAAGATGGCTCTCCACACCTTTGATAGAGGATGAATCTTTTTCAGAATAGTAAAAAATCAAATGTTCTTTATCTTCTACTTTATCCGTAATATCTTTTACAATGATATCCTGAACAGAGGTAATGACCTTGTCCCCCGTCATAGGATAGTAGGTGATGATTTCTGCCTGCCCCTTACGAAAATTCTCTTTCTGACTTCCTTGTGAATAGGAATCATCTTTTTCTTTTTTCAGTGCTTCAATTTTTTGCTCAAAAGCTTGCTTGGTCAAGACTTTATAAGCAATACCTGCACCTAATGTTAGGATTGTGAAGAATAGAAGCCCCACAATAATCCATAAATTTCTTTTCTTCTTGTCATTTGTTTTACAATTTGTTCTTTTTTTAGTCATAGTCTTATCATATCAAATCAGGCCTATAATTTCAATGATAAATAGGAAAATGTCCATTTTTAAAGAAAAGAAAGGTAAAAGAAAGAGGTTGGGACAAAAGATCCCGACCTCACTTTTTATTAGCAATCAAACTTTGACGCGGTAGCTGATTGGACTTTTTGTTCGTCTTTTAGACTCCAAAAACTCCTAATCATCTTCGCGGGGCTGGGACTACGAAATCGAGACTTTGTCTATCGATTTCTGTCCCACCGCCTTTTCTTAATTAAAATCGAATGATTTCTCTTGTTTTTTCATATGAGGAAACAAAGCGATTTGTTACCCCTGGTTCAGCAACTTCCAAAGCTTGGGAAATCTTTTCGAAAGATGCTTGATAATCAAAGGCATTTTCAAAGATTTCTAAAGATTCATGGAAGGCTTGTTGAATCCCTTCATCAAATGATCTGTAGCGGTTAGAATATTGAAGCAATTGCTCTGTCAAGGTTGCATATTGCACAATACTGTAAGTTTCTGTTTCCAAAACTTCCATATCGTGAGTTGCAATTTCTAGGATACGATTAACAGACTCAATGTTGACTTGTGACTGTTCCAACTCTGCCATCAAATCCTCAGTACTATGGCTAGCAGCAAAGAATAATTTCAAGAAGTTCTGTGGGATTCCTGGAAGATTTCTCTTTTCCATGTAGCGCTTGATTGTGTGGAGACGATTGACGTAAACATTTGCCTTTTGACGAGCATTAACATCATCTTTTTCAATCTGTACTAAACGTTCGCTCACTGAAACTTGATCATCTTCAATTTCTTTTAATGTAGCTTGAACATTTTCTAAACGTTCTTCCAATACAGAGTAAGCTTCTGAATATTCCTCTTGTTCTGAAGTCAAATCACTAACTGTAACTTCTAAGGAATCCAAATCCACTTGAAGACGACGGACGTGATTGACATCACTCTCAGACATCAAGTAAGTTTTGCTCAAGCGTTCAATATCTTTTACCAAGACCTGATTGTTGTCTTTTAAGTGGTCAAGATAGGTTGGAAGTGTTGACAACAAGTTTTCAACAACCTTTTGAGAAGCAATCTCTCGTGTGAAAATATTATAGAGAGCATTGATTTCTTCTTGAATCTGAGTGTTTTCATATTCAGCATTATCCAATTCCAATTTTTTAATATTTTCTTGGTTATTTTTCAATGCTTCATACAACAACTGCAAACGCGATTCAATATCAGTTTCTACAAAGTGATAGTTAGCATCAAGCAACTTACGATAGCCAGCCTCCAGATCTTCAAGTTGATCAGGGAGTTCTGTCGTTAGTTTAGTAACAATTGCTGGAATTCTCTCTACGATATGTGTCAAAGCGAGGATATGGTTTTCAGCATTATCCAAAATTCCTGCTGCTTCAACTGGATCTCCTGAAGAGTTTAGCGTCACAAATTGAGAAAATTCTGATTGGATGTTCTCCAATTGTTTTTCAATTTCAGGAAGTGCTTGACCATATTTCTCAGAATCTTCTGCGACCGCCTTCTGTAAGCTTTCAAATAAATCTAAAGCATGCAAGACACGACCACTATTTTTTGATTCTTGTTTTTCTAGATCTGCCAAAGCATTTCGAATGGAGGCAATATCTTCTTCGATAAGGGTAATCTGGCTTTCAATTTGATCAATTTTGTGTTGAGCTTTCAAGAAGCGAAATGAATTATTGTACCCTTCTGCTTCAAACAGATTATTCTCAATATCTGCAAATGAGTTGAGGGATAGGTCTACCCATTTTTGGTTCCACTCTCTAAATGCAATCTGACTTTGACCAATCAGATGCATATTCTTAACAGCTTCAACTTCATCGTTAACTGGAAGGTTATACAACTCTTCCTTTCTTCCTTCTAGTACTGCGATCCTCTTTTCATTTCGTTTGCGTAACAAAATCGCTACAACATAAGCAATGATCAGAAGAGTCGCGATTACAATCATAATAATAATCAACAGATTATCAGACATATCAAACTCCTTTTTATACTTGAAACAATTGTAATGATTATATCATATTTTTCAAACCATGGGAACTATTTCCAAATTTTTTTAAACGTCAAGCGTACTGTAAACAGCATTTTCTTCGATAAATTCTCGACGTGGTTCTACGCGGTCACCCATGAGCATATCAAAGATTTTATCTGCTTCTGCAGCATCATCAACTGATACGCGCGCCATGAGACGATGTTCTGGGTTCATAGTTGTTTCCCAAAGTTGATGGTCATCCATTTCTCCAAGACCTTTATAACGCTGAATAGTTGGTTTTGAACGTCCTTCACTATAGCGAGCCAAGGCTTCCTGGAGACGGATTTCTTGATCTGCTCCAGGTTGGATGTATTCTTTAATTTCACTGCCGACCTTAACACCGTAAATTGGTGGTTGAGCGATATAAACATAACCTGCTTCTAAAACGGGTTTCATATAACGATAAATCAAGGTTAACAAGAGGGTACGGATGTGAGCTCCATCGACATCGGCATCCGTCATGATAACGAGTTTTTGGTAACGGGCCTTGCTAACATCAAATTCAGCACCAAAGCCTGTTCCCATAGCTGTGAAAAGGCTACGGATTTCTTCATTGGCAAGGATTTTATCCATGCTGGCCTTTTCAACGTTGAGGATTTTACCGCGAATCGGTAAAATCGCTTGGAATTCACGGTCACGACCAGACTTTGCAGAACCTCCCGCTGAATCTCCTTCGACGATGAACAGTTCAGTTTCAGCTGGATTATTTGAGGAACAATCTGCTAATTTCCCTGGAAGGTTTGAAATCTCTAAACCAGATTTCTTCCGAGTAACCTCACGCGCACGCTTGGCTGCTACACGCGCCTTAGCTGCCAAAATCCCTTTTTCAACAATCCGCTTAGCAATCTGTGGATTTTCCATTAGGAAGTCTGAAAATGCTTCACTAAAGAGGCGGTTAGTAATCTTGACAACTTCACTATTTCCAAGTTTAGTTTTCGTTTGTCCTTCAAACTGAGGATTTGGGTGTTTAACAGAGATAACAGCAGTCAATCCTTCACGGACATCCTCACCTGTCAGATTATCTTCGTTATCTTTCAGCAATTTGTTTTTACGAGCGTAGTCATTGATGACACGGGTTAGGGCTGTACGGAAACCTTGTTCATGTGTTCCACCCTCATGTGTATGAATGTTATTGGCGAAACTCATGACATTTTCATGGTAACCAGTTGTGTACTGCATGGCTACTTCAACTGTGATGTCATCCATTTCTCCATCTGTGTAGATTGGCGTATCAAAGATGACATCCTTGTTTTCATTGATATACTCAACGTAACTCGCAATCCCACCTTCATAGTGGTAGTTTTTTGTTTGTTCAAGCCCCTCACGCTTGTCAGTGATGGAGATTTGAAGACCACGGTTCAAAAAGGCTAGCTCCTGGATCCGCTTGTTTAATTTATCAAAATCAAAAGTTGTTGTTTCTGTAAAAATTTCTGGATCTGGCGTGAAGTGTACGGTTGTACCTGTTTTATCTGTATCTCCAATCACCTCAAGGTCAGCAACGACATGTCCACGACGGTATTCTTGGTAATGGATTTTTCCATTTTTATGAACATGAACATCTAATTGAGTTGAGAGGGCATTTACAACGGATGAACCTACACCGTGGAGTCCACCTGAAACCTTGTAGCCACCACCGCCGAATTTACCCCCGGCATGAAGAACTGTAAAGACTGTCTCAACAGCAGGTCGACCAGTTTTTTCTTGGATATCAACTGGAATTCCACGTCCATCATCGACAACCGTAATCGAATTATCTGGTTCAATATAGACTTGGATGTGGCTAGCAAATCCTGCTAAGGCCTCATCGATAGAGTTATCTACAATTTCCCAGACAAGATGGTGAAGGCCTTCTTTTGAAGTTGATCCGATATACATACCTGGACGCATACGAACGGCTTCCAGACCTTCCAAAACTTGAATCTGACTGGCATCATAATCCTGTGCCTGTTGGTTTTTGATTTCTTCTGTCATTTTTTTCCTTTTTCTTACATGTCTAATACTTGTCTCAATGTCACGATATTTTCAAAGAGATGCGTCGCTAAGCCAGCTGCTTGTCCAGCTTCAATGTCTATAGGTCGATCACCAATAACGATGCCAGAGCTTATCTTGTACTTATCTCGCAAATAAATCATTGACTCTGGATTGGGTTTTCTCTTGAAGCCAGAACTAGCTGTTACTACTTCTGTAAAATAGGCAGCAATTCCAGTCTTTTCAAGGATTTCCAAAACTTGGTCATTGCGATGCGAAACTAAAAAATTCCGTCCTCCCTGGTCTGAGATTTCCTCCAATAAAGCAGGTACTCCCTCAAACAAGGCTGGATGTTCAAGCTCTCGCGCTTCGTTTTCCTTGTATTTTTCTAAAAAATTCTCTATTGTTGGGGCAAAACGGTCAATCGCAAAAGCAGTTGACACTTTCAAGGCATTGTAAACTTTATCATGTTCTTCTTCGATTCCAAATTGAGCTAATGTTTCCACAAAAGCAGCGGTCGAAGTCTCATAATTATCAAGCAAAGTTCCACCTAAATCCCAGATGTAATCGTGATATTTCATACCCTTCATTATAGCATTTTTTTATCAAAAAAGCGACGATTTCCTTCTATTTTAACAGTAAAAAACGAGAAGAATCCCCTAATTGATAGATTCTTCTCGTTTCACTTAATCTAAACCAAATACATCACGATAAAGCATAGCTTCTCTCAAACCATTTGCATCGCCACCAAGTTGTTCCACTAGGTTATAAGCAAAGGCAAGTGCAGTAGCTGGACCGCGACTAGTTGTTAACTGACCGTCAATAACTACTGTTTCCTTGCGATAGTGACCATCAGTAATTTGCTCTTGAACACCATCGTAGCAGGTGAACTCTTTATCCTTGAGGAGACCAGCGCGATTCAGAACAATTGGTGCTGCACAGATGGCAGCTATTTTTTTACCGACTTGTTCACATTTTTGAAGTTCAGCAATCAAAAGTTCATGATCGCGTAAATTTGCTGATCCTGGCATACCTCCTGGTAAGACAATCATGTCGTACTCAGATAATTCACCATCAAACACACGATCTGCTTGTACTTGGATGGCATGTGATCCTGTCACTTGGGCTTCAAAACCAACCATATGACAAGCAATATTGGCACGACGTAATACATCCACAACTGTTAGGGCTTCGATTTCTTCAAAGCCATCTGCTAAGATAACTGCAACTTTAGCCATGATTTACTCCTTATTTAACTTTTTTCAAAACAACTTTCTTCCGTTTAAATCTTGTCTTACCGCTCTTTTCTTCGGCTAGATGCGTTTGATAACTCATCGATAGAAGCAATCCAACACCAATCAGATTACTGATAATGGCCGATCCCCCTTGGGAAATGAATGGGAGAGGAATCCCTGTCAGAGGAAGGAGGCCTGTCACTGCACCGATATTTTCAAAGATATGGAACAAAAGCATCATAATAAATCCAGTTGAAATGTAGGTATAAAATTGATTATTGGACTTGAGAGTGATTTTTAGCATTCGATAGATAAGTAGAAGATAAAGTGTAATTACGAGGACAGAGCCGATAAAACCAAAATCTTCTGCAATGACTGTAAAAATCATATCACTCTCACGAACGGGAATGAGGAGATTGGATACATTAAATCCTTGACCAAACAAGCCTCCACTTCCAATGGCGATTTGCCCTTGAGCCTGTTGATAGGTGGTCGTTTGTGCATAATCAAATGGATTGAGCCAAGCAAGGATACGGTTAATCTGATAGGTTGGCATCCCGATTTGATGTATGAAAGCACGCCCATCTTTTGTGATGAAAATTGCCAAAAATCCTGCAATTCCCGATACAGCTGTTACAAAAATTGGAATGATGATTTTCCATGATACTCCAGAAAGCAAGACCAGTCCCGCAAAGATTGCGACAAAGACCAAGGCCGTTCCTAAGTCACTCTGCAGGGCCAGTAAACCTAAGACTGGCAGCGTGAAGATAATCATCCACAATATCAAGAGGAAATCTAAAGGAATCGTTCGTTCACTTTCCTTGTGTTTCTGTGTGAATTGAACAACAACCCGAGCCAAGATCAAAATATAGGAAATTTTCATGAATTCGGAAGGTTGGAAAAGTGTCACTCCTCCAATTGACACCCAGTTTTTAGCCCCTGTTGCTGCCACTAAATTAGGATTGTAAAAAATCAAGGGTAAAACCATAAGGGCTAGACCTAGGGCATAAAGATAGGGAGTCGCCTGCCATAAAAATTTTGTATTAAAGAACATGACTACAAAGCTGATGATAATTCCCAAGACGATCCATGCTAGTTGCTGACCGAGAATTGGCCAAATATTATGTGGATAGTCATGACTGACAGCTATGTAAATAGCCACAACTCCAATCACCAGCAAACAAAATACTGGTAAAATCAAACTATAATCGACTCGAGAGTCGAGAGAACGTTTCATAAAGGTCTCCTTCATTCTTTCAGATGTTTATTTTATTGTTTGTGTAAAAATTCTTGAACTTTTGAGAATACTTGCTCTTTGCCAACTTCTCTCACTCGACTAGTCTGCGACAAGGCCTTGCTAATCTGCTTTCCATATCGCTTGCTTGTCATTCGGCTATCCAAGATAAGGACAGATGATCGCTGTCCAAGACGACGCATGGTTCTACCAATCGCTTGTTTGAGGCGAATAATAGCCATTGGCAGTTGATAGTCGTAGAAAGGATTTTTCCCTTCAAGGCGCAGTTCCTGATTCATTTTTTTCGTAAAGGGATCTTCTGGATTTTGGAAGGGCAAACGTGTCACCACTTCAATCACTCGAGGTTGAGTCGCAAAATCAACTCCCTCCCAAAAACTTCCTGTCCCTAGTAAGAGTTGAGAGTCTCCTCTTTCAAATCGTTTCTTGAGTTGAGCCGAATCTCCGTTTTTATATTGGGCTAGATGAGAAAGAGATAGAGAGTCTGATACCTGCAACAAAAGGTCTTTTGAAGTAAATAAAACGAGCATGGGTTCCTCAAGATAGGACAAATCTTCCAGCACTTCTACGAGAGCTTGAGCATAGTCTTCTTGAGAGGTTTCTGTCACCAATGGAAAATCCTTGACGAGCAAAATTTCTTGATTTTCTTGAAAATTCTCATCCAATTTGTCAAAAGCTGCATGAGGAAATCCCATTAGTTCTGGTAGAGATACTCTGCTACTAATTTCCAAGGTCGCAGAGACAGCTAATAGCTGACAAGTCTCAGGAAAAATCTGTGAAAAGAGCAGACGTTGATTGCGACTGGAAGAAATGACAATCTTCTTGCTAGACAAGTCTGAGGCTGATAGCCAAAATTCTCCATCAATGCAGAAAAATCGCTGATAATCTTGGAAACTTTGAACTTCTAACTCTGAGAAATCCTGTTGGAGCTGTGCCATGGTTGTCGCAGGGCATATTCTTCGTTTGCCAGATAGGAACTGGTCCATCAAGTGACAAAGCTCAAAGCGAATACTCTCCATCAAGCGTCTCTGAAGCGTCCCTTTTTCTCGAACTAAGGCTTGATCTAGCTGGTCTACTATGTCGTTTAAAACGAAACTCTTCTGCGAAAGATTTTCCAAAGTTAATAAGATCTTCTGGGCTTCATCTAAGATCAAGAGACGGCCCTCTAGTAGACTGGGATCGTCCTCAAGTCGGGTAACGAGATAAGCATGATTGGTCACAAGGAGCTGGCAAGAGCGAGCTTTTTTCTGCCCCCGTCTCCAAAAATCCTCCAACCAAAAGAGAGAAGCTTTGGGAAGATTACCATCATGCACCAAGTTTGGCAAAAATTGCTGGTAACGGTAAAGCTGGCCAATCTCATCTAAATCTCCAGTTTCTGTTTCGGTCAACCAAACTAGAAGTTGCATCTTGAAACGTGTGTACAAGCGATTGGACTCTTCTTCCTCTAGTGCATGATGAAAGGCATCTAGTTTTAAGTAATTCTGGGGTCCTTTAAGATTATGAATCGAAAGGTGAAAGACCTCTTCCAATCTACGAGCCTCTTCTTGCATCACTTGATTTTGTAAAACTTTAGTAGGAACACTAAGTAGGATTCCTTTTTCGTTTTCTAGTGATAAGGCTGGCAGGAGATAGCCATAGGTTTTTCCAATCCCAGTCTGAGCTTGCACAAAAGCAATTTGCTCATTTTGTAGAAAACCTTGAACCTTTTGAGCAAAGCTAGCTTGCGAGACTCTATCTTCCAAATCCAACAAGGCAATATTGGTTTGGAAATCTTTTGATAGTTTTCGTGGAGAAAGGGCTGGCTTTTCTTTTCTTAAAAATAAACCTTGCACCTCTACCAAGTCATGTTCAACTAGGATAGACTGCTTCTGATAAACTTCCTCAATAACCAAATAAGACTCATATAATAGACCATCTGACAAACTTAACAAGCGTTCCAACAAGCCTTTTGGCAATTGAAACATTTTTTGTCGCATACAGAGAAATAGTTCTGCTGTTGCTTGAGCATCTGATAGGGCCATATGGGCTTTTTCTAGTGAAATACCCAACTCTTGACAGAGAATCCCCAGGTTATACTTTTCAAGCTGAGGATAAAAAACCTGAGCCAACTCGACTGTATCGATACGGGGAGTGCGCAATTCATAGCCCTCAAAAAAGAGAAATTCTGCCAACAAATTGGCATCGAACTGAACATTGTGCGCAACAAAAACACCGTCCTTGACCAAGTCAAAAATTTTTCCAGCCACCTGAGAAAATTCCGGTGCCTCTGCTAGTCGCTGATCGGTCAAGCCCGTTAATTCTTTGATATGAGAATCCAAGGGTTCGTGGGGATTGACATCCGTAGCATATTGGTCAACAATCTCGCCATTTTCAATGACCACGATTCCTACTTGGATAATTTTTGCCTTGCTTCCGGTACTGGTCGCCTCTAAATCCACGACAACGTACCGATCATTTCTAAAATTCATCATTAAAAATTATATCAAAATTTGCACCATTTGACACCCCTGAACTTGATTTGAAGAGTCAAGTTTCTTGCAAGTTTTGAACAAACATGATTGAATAGAAGTGTAGAAAAGGAGTGACATCATGAACCCATTAGATTTGTTTAATCAAGTAAAAGAGCTAATCGAGAAAAAAGATTTGGCTGCCGCAAAAACCTTTGTCGAAGAAAATAAGGACCAACTCGGTGAGTATCTTAACCAAGCACAAGCTTTGGTTTCAAGCTCAGAAGGACTTAACGGTCTTGTAAATAAGGTCAAAGGCCTCTTCTAATAGTCAAAAGGCACCTGAGGTTTTCAGGTGCCTTTTTGTATTTTCTTCATAAAGGCTGGGATATGTTGACTGATCGTGGTTGGCAGAACTACAAAATTGTCCTCAGCCAGTTCTTGGGCAATTGCTGAATGTAAATAAGTCGCTACTGTCACTCTTTCATAGAGACTTGCTTGGGGAAATTGGCCTGCAAAACCAGCGATCATCCCCGCCAGAGTATCACCCATTCCTCCAGTTGCCTGATAGGGGCCACCGACACTCAGCTGATAACAATCAACTTGTCCAGCTTGCCAGATTCGAGTAGCTAGACCTTTTTGAACCAAAATCGTTCCTGAAGGAAATCTCAGCAAAGCCTCTCTTGTTTCCTCGGTTCCATGGGAATCCAAATCTAAGCCTGACAAGACTTGCCATTCCCTTTGGTGAGGCGTTAAAACAAGCTGAGCTTTAGGAAATTTCATTCCCGTCTTAGCTAAAATGGATAAGGCACCACCATCCAGTATGAGAGTCTGGTCTTGATTTAAATGATGAAAGACTGTTTGGAGAAGCTGTTCTTCACGCTCATCATCCACTAGTCCAGGCCCAACCAAGACAATACCAGCCTTCTGCAACTGTTGTTCAAGCAATTGCTTATCATCAAGAGCAAAAGCCATAGCCTCAGGCAAATGGCTATGTAGCGCTGGAATATTCTCTTTATCCGTAGCTACGGTCACCAAGCCTGTGCCACTTCTAACAGCCCCTAAGGCAGCCATAATAATGGCTCCCCCATAGGGATAAGTCCCTCCAATCAAGAGAAGACGCCCGTAGTCTCCCTTATGACTAGAACGAGGACGCTCAATGATAACTTTTTTCAGTAGAGCTTGATCAATCTTTTTCATACACTACTCCTTCAACTTATCCTTACCATGTAGTACTTGATTAACCTTAGTATTCCAAGCCTGTAACCCTTCTCCTTCATAGTCTAGGTAAGTCACTCTATCTTGTAATTGACAAGGAATCAAATCTTCAAAACAAGACCTATCTTTTGAAGGAATAACACACAAATGAAGAAAGGTATCTAAATCTAAACTATCTCTTACCTTCGCAACATGATAGCCATCAAACATATAACCTGGTGCTTGAATTAATTCTTCATACAGAAAATGAAAACTAACGCCAGGAATGAACTTTTCTTGTAATTCCTCCTCAGACGGTGCCCGTCCTAACAAACGCTCCATAGCGAGTCGGTAACCCGAAGTCGTATTAGACCATCCGAACATGATATAGTCAAAATAGTCTGCTGGATCAGAAGCTGCATTACGACTATCTGTAACTAGATCAGCCCCACTTTTACCAAATACTTTTACCGCCGACATGAGTTTTCCAATCTGAAAAATAGCCTGAGCCACCTCAACTGTACAAGTATGACTACAATAATTTGAAGTAACCAACTTCCTCTGGATATCATAGGTAGAAGCTACAAGCCGATGACTTGGTCTGTAGGGAGGAAAATAGCTATGCTCTTGCAAGTAATCATGAATTCGTATATTTAATTCATGATTCTCACATTCCACAATGGTCTGACGATGATGGTCCTGTTCATAAGCAATAAACTTTGCTAGTTTCTCCAATTCCCATCCTTGAATCTGAGGATAGTTTTCAAGAGCAAATTGATACATCCCATCCCACCGGAGACTAAAATCTGCATTACAAACTTTTACAATCATGGTCCTTCTCCTCACATTCTCTTACTTTCATTATACACCTCACTACCCAATTAATAAAGGAGAAGACTATGCTATCTTCTCCTTCTTTTATAATGATTAGCTTTTTCAGAGCTATGAGTTATCAACCTTACTTTTCTTTACGTTTAACAGTTAGTAGAGCCACTGATAAAACAAGACTGAGACTTGCTAGGAAGACAGCTGTATCAGATCGACTTTCACCTGTTTCTGGAAGTCTTGCTACACTTGCTTGACCTGAAGCATTTTCAAGAACCTCTCCATTAACTGCCGGTCCATGAGCTGATTCTACTGGTTCTTGATTTTGTTCTTTATAGACAATCGCATAAAGTCCTAGATCTTTGGTGACAAATT